>VBFY01000036.1 GCA_005889405.1 Chloroflexota bacterium
GGTACGCCGCGTGCCGCTCGTTTCCAAGACGACCATCGACTCGGCGGTGCAGGTCGGGCAGGCCACCACGACGATGCAGCGGCGCGCGGTCCATTCGACCTGACGCATCACCCCGCCGGCCAGGCCGCGCTGACAGCTCGGGCACGCGAGCCTGGCGAGGCGATCGACATCGACGAGCGACCAGTCCATGCCGCAGTCGGAAGCAGGCAGCGTGCCAGCCTGCTCACCCGACAAGCTCGCGCAGTCGTAATGCGTTGCGGGGCGCATATGCGCGTTCGTCATTGTTGAAGTAGGCATAGACATCGAGGCCCGTGTCGCGCCAGCCGCGGATCCGTTCGGCCCAGGCACCCAGCGCGCCGTCGTCATAGCTCGAGCCATACAGCCGGGTCTGTCCGTGAAAGCGCAGGTATACGAAGTCGGCGGTCACGGCCCCGCGCGTCGGCCACTTTGGCGTGTCGATGATGCACAAACCGACGCGCCGCGCGCGGAGCATGGCGATCGCCTCGTCCGTGAGCCAGCTCGAGTCGCGCGGCTCGAGCGCGTGTCGCCGCCGACGCGGCGCAACGGCCGTGAAGAACCGCGCAACGCGTTCCGCGTCGAAGCGAAACCGCGCCGGCAGCTGCACCAGAACGACCGCCGCCTTCGGCCCGAGCCCGGCCATGGTGTCGTACGACCGCGCGACCATCGCGCGGTCCACGTTGAGTCGCTTCAGGTGCGTCAGAAAACGATTGAGCTTCACCGCATAGACGAAATCGTCGGGCACCGCTCGTCGCCAGCGTTCGAAGGTCGCGCGCTCCGGTTGCCGATAGAAGGGACTGTTGAGCTCGACGGTGTCGAATCGCGAGGCGTAGTGCTCGAGCCAGCGTGACTGCGGCAGGCTCTTCGGATAGAAGGTCTCGCGCCAGTGCGGATAGACCCAGCCGGACGTTCCGATGCGCACCTCGCCGGCCACTTCCGTAGCCTAGGTCGCGATGCGTGAGCTCGCGAAGATCTTTCTCGCGGTCGGCACGCAATCGGTGGGCGGCGGGACCAGCACGCTCTTCCTTCTTCGCCGCTTCCTCGTCGAGCGCGAAGCTCGCATCAGCGAGCGTGAGTTCACCGAGGCGTGGGCGCTGTGCCAGCTGAGCCCTGGCATACATCTCGTCGCGCTCGCGGGCCTCCTCGGCCAACGCATCGCGGGCTGGCGCGGTGTCCTCGTCGCCGTGTCGGGGATGATGGTCCCGGCCGCGGTCATCACCGCCGTGATGACCGCCGCGTACGGCGTGATCGCGGATCAGCCGCTCGCGCACGCGGCGCTCGCCGGCATGGCGCCGGCGACCGGCGGCATGACGCTCGGTCTCTCGATCGTTCTCGTCCGCGGCGCGCGCCGACATGGATTGCGAGCGGTTGTCGACATCGGGCTCGTGATGACGGCGTTCGCCGTCCTGCTGCTCACGACGATCTCGAGCGTCGCCGTCATCGTGGGCGCGGCGACCTTTGGCGCGGTGTTCCTCGGTCGCGAACGACCGACGTCGCGCGAGGGCGCGAGCGAGTAGCGGATGGATCCCCTGGCGCTGTTCGTGGTGTTGCTCAAGGACTCCGCGCTCGCGCTCGGTGGGCTCGGCTCGCTGCCGCTCCTGCGACAGGATCTCGTCGCGACCGGCGTGGTGACCGACACGCAGCTGGTGGAAGCTCTCGCGATCGGCCGACTCTCGACCGGTCCGAACGGACTCTGGATCGTCAGCCTCGGCTATCAGCTGGCCGGACCGCTCGGCGCGGCGATGGCACTCCTCGCGTCGAGTCTTCCACCGCTCGCCATCCTCCCGGCGACCGCGGTCGCGCGACGCTGGCTTCTCTCAGTCCCGTTCGCCGGCCTGGTGCGCGGCGCGGCGCTGGCGACGGCGGGCCTACTCTGCGCGACCGGCGCCTTGCTCATCATGCCGGCCGGCGACGCGCCGTCATGGTGGCAGCTCGCACTCGGTATCGTGGCCGCGGCGCTCACGTATCAAGGCCGTTTGCATCCCGCTGCAGTGGTCATCGGCGGTGCCGCGCTCGGTCTCTTACTAGCTCGGTAGGTCCATAGAATCACCGGACTTGAACGCACTCGATCTCATCTCGCTTGTCACGCAGCTCATTTACGTTCTCATCTTCGTCAGCGTGGCGCTCCGTACGGTTCGGCAGCCGACAGGTGCGCACAGCGACATGACGCTCTTCTTCGGCGCGGTGGCCTTCATCATCTTGGCGTCGCGGGTGGCGGCGCTTATCGGGACCGCCGCCCCGCCGTGGCTCACGACGGTCGAGATCGCGGTGCTCATGGCGCTGCCGTATCTCCTGCTGAGGCTTGTCGACGACTTCACCAACGTGCGCAGCGCGATCAAGCGCGCGGCCGAGCTCGGCCTCGCGGCCGGGATCGTCGCGACGTACGCGACTGCGCCGACGCCGCCGACACCGGTGATCCTCTACGTGGTCCTGTACTTCTTCGTGGTCTCGCTCTACTGCGCCCTCGCCTTCATCCGGTCGGCGCGGCGCTCGCGCGGGGTCACGCGCCGCCGCATGGAGGCGATCTCGCTTGGCTCGATCCTGCTAGGCACCGACATCCTCATCACCGGGCTGACCCCGCTCGCGGGGCCCGACGATCGGGCGGTGCTGCAGGCGCTCGGGCAATTGCTCGGCCTCGGCTCCGGCGTCGCGTACTACCTCGGCTTCGCGCCGCCGGCCATCCTCCGTAGGGCCTGGCAGGAGCCGGAGCTGCGCGCCTTCCTCGCGCGCGCGGCGAGCCTGCCACGACTACCCGCGACCCTAGACATCGTGCGCGAGCTGGAGCGCGGCGCGGCCAACAGCACCGGTACCGAAGCGCGGATCGGACTGTGGCACGACGAGACCTCGAACCTGCGTTTCTGGGAGGACGACGGCACGACCGTCGATGTCGAACCTGGCAAGCACTTCGCGGGCCGTGCGTTCGAGCTGCAGCGCCCGATCTTCAGCACGAACCCGGTCCGCGACAATCCCGATGGCGCCACGAATTACCGCGCGCGCAATGTCGGCGCCGTGCTCGCGGCACCGATCACCGCCGGCGAGCGCCGTCTCGGCGTGCTGACCCTCACCGCGGTGCGTCCGCCGATCTTCGCGATCAGCGACATCGAGCTGGCGAGCCTCATTGCCGATCAGGCCGCGGTCATCCTGGAGAGCCGAGCGCTGATCGACCACGCCGCCCGCGTCAGAGCGCGCGAGGAGGCCACACGTCTCAAAGAGGACTTCCTCTCGGCGGCCGCGCACGATCTCAAGACGCCGCTCACCACGGTCGTCGCGCAGGCCGAGTTCCTCGAGCGGCGTGCGACACGCGACCCAAGCGCACCGGCCGACCTCGCCGGCATCAAGCGCGTCGTGCGAGAGAGCAAGCGCCTCGCTGGGCTGGTCGGGGACCTGCTCGATGCGACGCGGCTCGAGCAAGGCCGGCTCGTTGGCGAGCGAGAGCCGGTGGACATTGCAACCCTCGCACAGGAGATCTGCAGTCACGACACAAGCGACCTGACCCTCTGTCAGGTCGAGGCGAGCGCACCGGTCGTCGGCGTGTACGATCGCCGTCGCATCGAACAGTTGCTGCAGAACCTTCTCGAAAATGCGAAGAAGTACAGCCCCGAGCAGACGCCCATAACGATCAAGGTCTGGCAGGAAGATGGAAAGGCGCGCGTGGCCGTCACGGACTCCGGCATCGGGATCCCGGCGGCCGATCTACCGCGGATCTTCGAGCGCTTCTCGCGCGCATCGAACGTCGACGATCGGCGTTTTCACGGCATGGGTCTCGGACTGTTCATCTGCCGCGGGATCGTCGAGGAGCATGGTGGTCGCATCTGGGTGGAAAGCGAGGTCGGCAAGGGTTCGACGTTCCACGTCGAATTGCCGATCGCGGATGGAAGGAGGCTCAATTAGGTGAGGGACGTGTGGGCAGGAGGTCCCCCGCGCGACGGAATGCCGCCGTCGTCGTCCGGCGCGGCGAGTTCGGTCGCGCGAGGAGAGGAACAGCGCGGCATGGTGCTCGTGGTGGACGACGACACCTCGATCCTCGACACGGTGAGCTCGATCCTGTCGGGCGAGGGCTACGACGTCGTGAGCGCGTCGAGCGGCCAGGAAGCGCTCGACGCCGTCGCGCGGAAGCTGCCGCTCCTCATCCTGCTCGACATGCGCATGCCGGTGATGGACGGCTGGGCCGTCGCGCGCGCGCTTCGTGGCAAGGGCATCACCGTGCCGATCGTCGTCATGACGGCGGCCGAGAGCGCACAGCGCTGGGCCGATGAGGTGGGCGCCGAGGGCTATCTTGCGAAGCCGTTCGGCCTCGATGAGCTGCTGACGGCGGTGGAGCGCTTTCGCGAATCAGGAGGGCGAGCGAACTAGGGCTACTGCGGCGTGCTATGGACCTTCTTCCGAGCCACCGACGGCCGCGGCGAACGCCAGATCCTGCGGTCGCACCTTCTTCGGCTCGAAGGCACGCACGTTCTTCGTCATGCGCGTGAGCGCCTCGGCCACCGACATGGGCGGCCCGGCACCCTTCTTCGATGGGATCCAGCGAACGGGATTGCACCGTGCGACGACGACTGCGCGCAGATACGGGCTCTTCATCCCCATCTCCTGCAGCGCCTTCACGTGCGCGCTCACACGGTCGTCGATATCGAGCAGGCGGACCGCCCACTGCTCCCGCTGCCGCAGCGCAGCGGGCAGCGTCTGATCGAGGAATAGCTCGACCCGACGCAGCATCGAGTTGTACGACGAACCGGAGAAGCGATCGCGTTTCTCGTACGCGCAACCAAGCGTGAGGAACGCCGGCGATTCGAAGGACGTCGCGTGATCCTTCTCTTTCGAGCGCGGCTGCTCCTTCGCGAGGGAGCGTGCCATGCGGATGACCTCGAGACTCCGATCGCGCAGGTTGTGGGCCTTCTCGGTGTTCAGCGCGAGGATCCGGTAGGCGAGCGCGGGGTCCGCGGTCGCGAGCACCGTGATCGAGCGCTGACCGAGCTGGCGCGCCGCCGCGATGCGGTGCCGCCCGTTCGGTGAGAGGAATCCGTCCTTCGATGGGATTGCGATGACCGGATCGAGGAATGCGCCGGCGTCTCCGATCGCCGTCGCGAGCCGGTCCGCATGGGTGCGCGAGAGGTCGCGCTGGAATGACGTCGCTTCGACGGCGCCGACGGGCACGGATGCGAACACCAGCGGTGTGCCGCCGTACGGGTCGCGGAACGCGCCGATCACCGCGCCGCGTGAGGAACGGATGTGCGCGACGAGCTCGCCGATCTCAGCGTCGTCGGACGCGATCGCGCTCTGCTGCGGCTCCGGCCCGCGCGCCTCCGCCGGACCCCTGCGCTTGCGGGTCGTCTTCCGCGTGGTCTTGGCGGTGGTCTTCTTGGCCGTCGTCCTCTTCGCTGGCATGGGCGCTCACTTTAGTCGCGCCAGCGCTCCGGCGCTCTTCTGCCGGCAACGTGGACGTCGCCCAGCTGTCGCGTGAAGCGATGGACGTCCGCGCCGATCCGCTCCAGGATCCGATCGATGTCGACCTCGACGCCCCGTCGCACGAAGTAGCGCGCGAGCGCGGCGATGTCGCGCGTCAGGAGATCGTGAGCGGCGGGATGCGTGACGATCTCGACCGTCTGCGAGAAGTCGATCAGCACCGCACGCTCGCGCCACCACAGCACGTTGAACGCGGAGAGATCGCCGTGCACGCGGTCGACCGAGACGAGAAGTGAGACCTCGTCGAGCAGCTCGTCCCAGACTCGACGCGCGACCGCTGGCGAGAGGTCGATCTCCGAGAGACGCGGTGCCGCGCGCTCGCCATCGCCGACGAACGCCATGAGGTAGCCGTCGTCCAGTCGCTCGACCGGCGGCGGGACGGTGATGCCGGCGTTATGGAACAGCACGAGACTGTCCCACTCGTGCCCGATCCATCGCCCGTGCGCCACCTCGTGGCCGAAGCGCGTGTTCTTCTTCATCGCGCGACTCTCGCGGAACGTTCCTTCACCCCACACGCCGCGATACGTGTAGTTGTTCTGGAACGATCGGCGATCGCGCGCCTTGAAGCGTTTTTCGGCGAGCAGCGTCGTCCGGTCGCTCCCCGTACGGGCGACGAGATGGACCTCGCTCTCCTTGCCGGTCTTGATGACGCCCAGGCGCGTATCCCGGTACGCGCCGGTGACGAGCCAGTCGCTGGGAAACAGGTCGCGTGAGGGCATGCGTCCTCCGAGGAGGAGGGCATGAGCGATAGAGCACCGCGCGCGGCGTGCTGCGGCGGCCTTAGGCCGCGGACACCACGGCAGGGAGGCCGGCGCTGCGGTCGCGTGCGGTGCAAACACTCATGTCCGGCCTCCTTGAACTTTCGTCGCCCGATGGGCGCGGCTGGATCGTACACGCTGGCAGCGCTCCTGCCTATGGGACGCCGTGGCCACTGCTGCGCGCCCGATCGAACGCGGCGATCGTCAGGTGCGGGGCGACGGACTCGGGAAGCCGCGCTGTTGCGGGACGACGAGGTCCTCTCCGAAGATCTTCGAACGCGGCACCTCGTCGAGGAACCGTTGGATCCCGTTGACGATCGCCGTCGCGACGCCGTCCGCCTTGTCGACCATGAGCTCGCGGTCGTAGTCGTTTGAGAGGAAGCCCATCTCCAGGATCGCCGCCGGGGTATGCGGCGCGGCGGCATGCTGATAACGGCCCCAATTGAAAGCAAAGTACGCGAGCATGTTGCGACTTATCCCAAGGGCATCCCAGTCAAGACCAGTCGCTTTGCCGTACTCGTCGCGTAAGAGGCTGACAAGCTTGTCTTCGTAGGGGCCGCGACGAGATCCGTGCGCGATCTTGAAGCCGCTTTTCTCACCAGTACCGTCGCTGTCCGCGTGTAGCGCGACGAACACATCGGCGATGTACCCCACCGGCACCGTGGTTGGAAGGATATCGACGATGTAGCCGCGCGCGGTGAGCTGCGCTTTGACCCGCTCGGCGACGTCCATGTTCACGTCCACTTCATCGACGCCGTCCCAGCTCGCTCCGGTCTGGAACGTGATGCGCTTTCCGAGCTCGGCCGGCACCTGATCGGTCATCCAGTGTCCGACCTGGATGCCGATGCGCCGTGGACCCGTCGGCATCGCGGGCTTTGGTATGCGGATCCCATTCGACTGGACGATCGCGCCACCGGGCGGCGCCAGAGCGACGGGCGGGACCCCGGGGATGTCGCGGGCGGGATCGAGATCCTCGGGATCGATGTCCTGCAACATTGGCAGTGGCGCTCCGGGCCTCACCGCGATCCCGCCGGCGACGCCAGGGGCGAAGGGCACGCTACCCGGAGCCACGACGCCGCACGCGATTACGGCCGCCGCGACGACGGCGAGACCGGCGACGGCGACCATGAACAGACGGCGCATCGTCATAGGCTACGCGACACGCACGCGGCTGACCCACTTGATCCACTGGAATCCGCGATGGTCGGGTGCAACAAGACGCGCGGGATACCCGTGTCCCGCGCCGATGGTTTCGCCGCCGACGTGGGTCGCGATCAGAAGGCGGTCAGCTTCCGTGATCGGGAACGACCAAGCGTGCCCGGTCAGCGACACGATGTCGATTCGCTGGGCTGACGCGCGCACAGCATGCCGATCGAGCAGATGCGCGAGCGTGACACCTCGCCAGCGCTGCTCGGTCCACCAGCCGCCCGTACAGTCGAGCACCGCATCGCGCTCGGTCGACGGAAGAGCGAGCAACTCGCCATAGTCAATTGAACCCGGCGACGCGACGCTTCCATCGACCCGCAGGCGCCAGGTGGCAAGGTCGATCGTCGGCACCGCGTCGAACGCCCAGATCGTCAGCGGAAAGTCGTTTGCGCTGAGGGCCGCCGCGGCGCGCGATCCCGTCGCGCGACGTGCGAGGCCGACGCGATCGAGCGCGGCCGTTGCGACGACCGCGCCGACGCCGACCGCCAGGGCGCGCACGACGACGCGACGACGGCCGAGATCCGCCAGGGCCGGCCGCGACTCCCACCGCCCCGCGGCGTGGGCGACCATCAGCGGAACGAGCGCGACGCCGACGAACACGTGCACATTGAGGAGCGAGTACGCCAGCGGCCGGTCGAAGGAAACGATGCCGATCGACCATGCGAGACCGAGTCCCAGCACCACGAGAAGCGCGAGCGACGCGAGCGCGCCGACCGCCAGTGTCAGATCGACGCCGGCGCGCGTGCGGCGACGGACCGAGCGCCGCGCGATGCCGTACTTCCACGCGAGTGCCAGCACCAGCGCGACGCCGGCGATCCGGTGCAGCACGACGAGCGCATCCGCGATCGGTGGGGAGGCGATCCACGCCAGCAGGCCCGTCGCGACGAGGCTCGGAACGACGACGAGGAGCGCGAGGTTCACCACCCGCCGCGGCATCATCGGAAATCCTAGTCCCGAGCGATGACCGAGACTGGCCGCATGAACGCGGACGAGCTGGTCTATCTGAGCCGCGATCCGCTCAACGCGGAAACGCCGCTCGAACGACAGATCGGCGTCATCACGCCCGCGTCGCGGCACTACGTCCGCGATCATTTCGCGATACCCGCAGCCCCCGAACGTCTCGCGATCGAGGGAGCGGTGCGCACGCCACTACAGCTGGATCTGGACGACGTCCGATCGCTGCCGCGGAGGTCGCTCGTCGTGACGCTCGAGTGCGCCGGGAACGGGCGGGCCTTCCTCGACCCTCCGGCCGCAGGGGAGCAGTGGCGCACCGGCGCCGTGGGCACGGCGGAATGGACCGGCGCGTCACTCCGTACGGTCCTCGAGATGGCGGGACCGCTTGCGAACGCGGTCGAGTTGGTCTGCGTTGGCGCAGACGCGGGCCCATCCGCGGACGCGAAGGCGCGCATCGCGTACGAACGATCGCTGCCACTGGCCGACGCGATGCGAGACGACGTGTTGCTCGCGTACGCGATGAACGGCGTGGACCTTCCGCGCGAGCATGGAGCGCCGCTGCGCCTGCTGGTGCCGGGTTGGTACGGTATGGCGTCGGTGAAATGGCTCGCTCGGCTGCGTCTGGCCGAGCGGAGGTTCGAAGGTTTCTTCCAGGCACGGCGCTACGTCGTTGGCGACCGCCCGCTGCGCGAGATCGCCCCACGCGCCCTGATCGCGTGGCCGCGCGACGGCGAGCGACTACCGGCGCGTCCGTTTGTCGCACGTGGCTACGCGTGGAGCGGCCGCGGCGATCTCGCTCGCGTCGCCGTTTCCGCGGACGGCGGCCGGAGCTGGCGGGACGCGACGCTCGATGACGCGCTGTCGCGTTACGCCTGGCGGCAGTGGCACGCCGCCGTCGCGCCCAGTGCGAGCGGCGATCTGGTCCTCATGGCGCGCGCGGCCACGACGGATGGGGCCCAAGAGCCGCTTGAGGAAGTGCGGAACGACCTCGGATACGCGAATAACGCCGTGCGGCCCGTGCGAATCGAGATCGCCTAGCTGGAACGCGCCGCGGCCATCGTGCCGAGACGCTCTCGCACATCAGGCGCGAAGCAGGTCTCGATCAGCGGCGCGAGCAGCGGCGCGGTGCGGATGACCTGATCGAGCAGGGCCTGCGCCCCGACCACGTTCGACTCCGCTCCGGAGTGGACGTTCATTACGCCCTCGTCGATGCCGTCGTAGACGCGCCCTTCCTGACGGTCATATAACGCGCGTCGCGCCGAGTTGCGACCGTCGAACCAGCCCCGCGCCATACGCCAGAGCTCGTCGAACCGAGGTTCGTTCGTCAGCGCGCGCAGTCGCTCCATGGAATACACCGCTGACGCAACGCCATATGGCTGTACGGTCGGTTCGTCGAAGCCGGCGTCGATCAGCGGCGCGAGGTAAGCGAGCGCGCTCTGCCGCGCGACGGCGGTGAGATCGTCACGGGCGAGGAAGGCTCCGGCCTCGGCCAGGACGCCCTCCTGTTGATGACCCCACAGGTGTGGCGCGGACTGATCGGGGTTGTCGAAGAGCACGCCGCCATGTCGACACGCCGCGATCTCGTCGCACCAGGTCTCGAGCTCCGCGCGAAGCTCAGGGAATTCACCCGCGCGCGCGAGCTCGATCGCCATAAGGACGTGGATCGAGCGCACATCGGCCGGCACGTCACGCGCGGCACGAATGTGAGCGAGTCCCCGCTCGAGGCCGAGGCGCGCGCGATCTTCTCTGAATGTCACCACAGCGCGAGCCAGCGCCCGTACGCCTCGCGCGTGCCAGAACCCGCCACCCGGCAAGGACGTGACGCCGGTTTCGTTGCGCTGACCGGACCGATCCGAAACGAAGTTCACGAAGCGACCGTCGTCCAGCTGCATGTACAAGAGAAAGTCGAGCAGCCCGAGGGCCCACTCGCGCACGCGAGGCACGCCGGTCGCCGACCAGACGTCGCTGAGGAGAATGAGCGCGCGCGCCGCGTCGTCGACGCAGGCCACGCCTTCGAATCCGCGCTCCGCCGCGGGAAACGTGCGATCGGCCGCGTCGGCGTAGACCGCGATCGCGCAGGCGCGCTCTCCCGCGGACTCGACCGGGATGGTGAGTCGAGCAAGCTGGCGCAGCACGACTACACCCGCACGAGCTGTCCGGCGCCGCGCCAGGGCTCGAGGCTGTTCACGATGTCGCGCACGTCGAAGTCCGCAGCCGCGACGACCGAGTCAGCGGCGCCGTAGTACAAGCGGATGCGGCCGTCCCCGAGCACGACGTGCCCGCAGGAGAAGATCGTCTCGTTGAACAGGCCCGTCCGCTCGAATGGCTCGAGCGGCTCGAGGATCGGTTGCGCGGAGCGCGCGAGGATCTTGCGCGGATCGTCGGCGTCGAGGAGCAGCGCGCCCATCGCGTAGCGCGAATCGCGGTCCACGCCGTGGTACAACTCGAGCCAACCGTCGTCGACCCGGAACGGCACGGCCGAGCCGCCGGTGCGCAGCTCGTCCCAGTAGTCCGGGCGCGGCAGGCACAGCCTCTCGTGGCCACCCCATGACAGCAGGTCCTCACTGAAGGCGATCCAGATGCCGAAGATCCGACTGAAGGACTGCGGCATCGGTCGCGTGAGCGCGACATAACGGCCTCCGACCCTCTCGGGAAAGATCACGACGTCCTTGTGATCGGGAAGGAAGATCACGCCCCTCCGCTCGAAGCTTCGGAAGTCGCTGGTCGTCGCGAGGCTGGTGGTGATCCCCCAGCGAGACACAGAGACATACGTGATGTGCCATGTGCCGTCGATGAACGTCGCACGCGGATCCTCGACGCCGTACTCCTCCATGTCCGTGTGCGGCGCGATCGCCGGCGTCTCGTCGATGGTGAAGTTCACACCGTCGCTACTGCGCGCGACGCGCAGATGCGAGATCTGCGCGAGGAAGTCGATATACCCCTCGTTCGCCATGCGCAGGCTGCCGCTCGCGTTGCGATAGCGGATCGACCGCGGGTCCCGGAGGTCGAGGCCCGGTAGGTTCGCGGGTATGTACGCGACGACGACACGCGGCGCGCTCCCGTTACGCGTATCCAGGAAGGCCATGCCGACGAGCTGCTCCTTCCGATAGTGGGCGGGCATAGGACGGAGCATCGGATGAGGCGCGGCGAGATCGAGCGTGAGGGCGTCGGGGCCGGGTGCGATGTCGCTCCGCGGCCGTTCGGCGACGCGCAACAGCAGGATGATCTCGTTTCCCACCCGCGCCGCCGCGGAGTTGAAGACCGATACGACCTCGAGCGTGGGCAGCGACGGCTTCACATCGCGTGCCGTGATGAGCGGGTTCTGTCGGAGTCGCTCGCCGAGATTCATGCGATCGGTGTCGGCTCCTCGAACAGCTCTTCCGCGTGCGCGGCGACCGGATGGTCGAGGACGTCGCGCATCAATGCCAGCACGCGGCGGCCGATGGCGGGCCACGCCATCTCCTTCCCGTACTCATAGGCGCGGATCTCGAGCTCGCGTTTGCGCTGCGGGTCGCCCAAGACCGAGTTCACCGCCGACGCGATGGCGGCGGCGTCGCGGAATGGCACGAGGATGCCGCGACCGTGTTCCAGCACCTCCTGCGCGTGCAGGTAGGGCGTCGACACGATCGCCTTACCGGCTCCGAGCGCGTAGGCGAGCGTGCCGCTGGTGATCTGGTTCGGGTCGAGATATGGCGTGACGTAGACGTCGGTCGCGAGGAGGTAATCGACGACCTCGCGCTGCGTCAGGTATTGATTCACGAACTTGACGTGGTCGCGCAGACCGAGGCGCGCCGACGACGCGACGAGCGAGTTGCGATAGGCCTCGCCTTCCCGCTTCTGCAGCTCGGGATGTGTTTGGCCGACGACGAGATACAGCGCGCGCGGTTGAAGGGAGACGATCTCGGGCATCGCTTCGATCACGTACTCGAGCCCCTTCCGCGGATCGACGAGACCGAACGTCGACACGATCGGCCGGTCCTCGACGCCGAGCTGACGCTTCAGGCGATGCCGCCCGCGAGGTTCGATCGCCGGCATGCCGTGCTCGATGACCACGGGCGGCCTGGTCACTCCATACACGTCGCGAAGCAGACGCGCCGCTGTGGTGCCCATGACGACGATCTGTTCGCTGTGGTCCGAGGCGAAACGCACGGTTGCCAGTGCCCACGGCTCGGGCTTCGGCGCGACCGTGTGCAGTGTCGTGACGACGGGCTTCGTGCAGTTCTCGAGAAACACGCGCAGGTGATCGTCATAGGTGCCGTCGTGCCACACGCCGTAGAGGCCGAACTCGTGCTGCACATTGACGATGTCGACGTTCGACGCGCTGATCGCAACAGCGGCGTCGCGGTAGGTGCTCGCGTCCTCCTGCTGGATGCGCCACCGCACCTCGGGTCCGTACGCGCGTGCGGCGCCCGGTTCGTTGATCGCGGCAGCGAAGATCCGCGCCGACGGATCGGCCGACTTCACGGCGGCCTCGAGATCCGCGGTGAACGTGGCGATGCCACAGCGGCGCGGCACGGAGGAAGCGACAAAGGCAATGCGCATGACACATTTCCCATCTGGGCGCTCGTCTGGAGGAACGCTGGCCACCCATGAGGGCGCCGTTGGGGAGAGTTTCATCGAAGGGGAGTGCCCGAGGTCAGTGTACCGCTAATGCGACTCCTCGATAGGCAGCCCTGCGTTCCGCCAAGCGTTCAATCCCCCACGCAGGTTCGCCGCGACGATGCCGTGACGTTCGAAGATGCTCGTCGCGAGGCTCGAACGGACCCCACTGGCGCAGTACACGACGAGCATTCGCTCGTGCGGCACCTCATCGACACGCTGCTCGAGCTGCTCATAGGGGATGTGTCGCGCGCCGGGCACATGACCTTCGACATACTCGGATCGTTCGCGGACGTCCAGAAACGGCGCGCCCTCGTCCGCGAGCCGCCCTGCGGTCCGCGCATCGAGCTGCTGCGTCGTCGCGGTCGCGGCGTCCGATGCCGCGATCGGCTCCGCGTATCCGCGCACGTCGTCGAAGCCAATGAGTGCGAGCTGCGCCCGCAGTCGCTCCGCCTGCTCTTCGTCGCGCGTGAGGAGCACGAGCGACGTCCCGTACCCGACGACGGCGCCACATCGCACGGCGAAGCCGTCGTTCCCGACGATGTTGAGCGCACCGCGGCGATGGGTCGCGCCGTAGAGATGTGGCGGGCGAGGGTCGAGAAGCGCAGCACCTCTGGGTAGCGGATCGCTCAGCAGCGGCAACGGGCGGCGATCCGCGAGCGCCACGCCACGATGGTTGAGCGCGCGCACGTGAGGGTAATAGGCGGGCGCCACCGGCAGGCCCTGCGCGATCGTCTCTCGGAACACGCGGAAGTCACCGGTGGCGGCACGTGCGACATCGTTGTGGCGACGTTCGAAGCCGAGCGTCGTCCACCGCGACCCCGCGACGCTCGCGGTGCAGGCGCTTCCGCCGCCGTGCGTCGGGAACACAGCGACGTAGTCGGCCAAGCTCAGCACCTTGTCGCGCAGTGTCGCGTACGCGTCGCGCGCGAGCCGCTCCTCGAGCTCGGGGCCAAGGAGATCGACGCGCGCGATGTGTCCGACGAGCAGCGCGCCCCCGCTGAAGAGGTACTGCGGATCTTCGGTGCGGCGCAGGTCGCTGACGAGGAAGGCCACGTGCTCGGGCGTGTGCCCCGGCGTCGCGACGCAGCGCACGCGCAGCGCGCCGACATCGAGACTCTCTCCGTCATGCAGCGCTGTGTGCGGGTACTCGACCCTCGCGTCGGGCCCCGACACGACCGCGATCGGTCGCAGCTCGGCGAGCGCGCGCGATCCCGACAGGTAGTCGTTGTGGACGTGTGTCTCGAACGAGTGCGTGATGAGGACGTCCATCTTCGAAGCGGCCGCGAGATACGTGTCGACGGCGCGATCGGGATCGACCAGGAAGGCCACGCCGGCATCGGGATCCGCGACGAGGTAGCTCGCATGACCGAGACCCGCGTCGAAGAACTGCTGCAGCAGCACAGCCTGAGCGCTAGACCGCGCCGAGTCCCGCGAAGCCGAGCAAGCCCGGCAACACCGAACCAAAGAGGTACCCCGCGATCCCGGCGAACGCGGCGAGAGCGACGACCTCGAGGCCGGAGCGCACCGGGTTGCGCTTCGTCCATCTGCTCTTCACCACGCCGATCCCGAAGACGACAGCGCCGCAGAGCAGCAGCGATGCGACAGGCGCGCTGGCGATCGGGAGAAAGAGATACGGCAGGATCGGCACGAGCGACGCCAGCCCGAACGAACCCCCCATGACCAGGGCGCCCTGCAGGGCGCCGGGACCCTCCTCGATAACGAGGCCGAGCTCCTTCTCGACCATCGTCTTGAGGAGCACGGTCGGCTCGCGCGCGAGCTCCGCGGCGACGCGCCGCGCCGCGGCCTCTGAGAGGCCCTCCGACTCGAGCATGTACGCGACCTCCGCCTCGGCCTCGGCCGGACGGTCCCGCACCTCATCACGCTCGTTCTCGATCTGCGCGACGAAGATCTCGCGCTGGCTCTTCGAGGACAGGTACTCACCCGCGGCCATCGAGAAGACACCCGCCAGCGCCGACGCGATACCCGCAACGAGCACCGCGAAGCGATTGCCACTCGCCGCGCCCACGGTGCTGACGACCGCGAGCGTGCTCACCAGCCCGTCCTGCATGCCGAACAGCGCCTCGCGGATCTCACCGAGCCACTCCGCTTCCTTGCGCTCGTCGGCGAGGTGCTGGGCCAGCCATTCGCGGTCGAGGTGTCGCGCGTGGTCGGGGGCAGGCTCGGCCATCCCCGGTAGCGTACTCAGATGACCCGGCCGCGCCCGCCGCTGCCATCGACGAGGGGGAGCTTGGCGCGATCCCACGCGTTCACGCCGCCCTCGAGGTTCTCCGCTTGGAAGCCCATCTTCCGGAGTCCGCGAACAGCGGCTTCGCTGCGGCCGCCGCTGCGACACACCGCCACGATGGTCCGCTCCTTCGGTAACTCACTGAGTCGTGCCAAGAGCTCGCCGAGCGGAATGTGCTGCGCGCCGTCGATGTGACCGGCGGCCCACTCGTCATCCTCGCGGACGTCGAGGAGATGGAAGTCCGCCCGCCGCCTGCTGAATTCGTCCGCTTGCACCTCTGGATTCTGCTCCGACGCGCCGGGTCGCGGATTTGCGACCGCCGCGAGCCGAGATACAGGACATCCACCGGCACAATGGGCGCGTGACCAAAGATCGCACGCACCCAAACGGTCGTCACGAGCACGACAGCGGACAGGCACTGGTGGAGACCGCGCTCACGCTGTCGCTCCTTGTGTTCACGATCCTCGGGGGCGCGGACATGGCGCGCGCGTTCGCCGCGCAGCTCGGGGTGCAGAACGCCGCGCGGGCCGGCGCGGAGGCTTGGGTGACGCGCGCCGCCACGACCGACGCGCAGGCGATCGCTTACGCCACCGACGAGCTCGGCCGCATCGCCGGCGTCGACTCCGCCGCGACGACGATCACGGTCACCCATACCACCGGCGCCGGTGGCGAGTCGCTGGCGAACGTGCGCGTGCAGTACACGTACCGAACGCTCGCGCCCTGGCCATTCGTCCCGAACACGCTCAATCTCGACAAGACCGCGACGTTCCGGAACTACCCGTGACGCGCCTGCTTTGCGGCGCTGGCACCGAAACCCTCTCTACGACGGGACAGCGTGCTGCCCCGGAGCCGCTCTGCGGTACGCGCGAAACCCCGTCCCTACGGGACGGGGACCCCTGGCGCGCGGGGGCCCTCGGTGCCAACGCCGGTCTCAGCACTCGACCCGTGATAGGTCCGCGTCGATCTGTCGACTCCGCGATCCGGAACGACCGGGCGCAAGCGTTGGTCGAGACCGCGCTCGTTCTACCGCTCCTCTTGTTACTCATCGTGGGTCTCTTCGACATCGGGCGCGCGATATGGCTCAGCAATACGCTGGCGACCGCGGTGCGCGAGGGCTCGCGCTACGGCGTCGTGCACGGCGCGCTCAGCGGATCGCCGACCGGTCCGGGCGCCGCCTCGTACACGGCACCGGACACCGACACGGCGATCACGGCGCAGGTGCGGGCGTACGCCACCGGAGTCCCGAACAACCTCACGGTCCAATCGACGTGGCCCGACGGCAACGCGAATCGTGGCAGCCGCATCGTCGTGAGCGCAAGCTTCCCGTTCACGCCGATCCTCGCCCAGGTGTTCCTCGGAGGTGGACTGGGCATCACGCTGCGATCGAGCTCGACGCTGGTGATCGAGCAATGAGGCGCTGGTCGCGCGACGACGGCGGGCAGGCGCTGATCCTCATCGCTGTCGCGCTCGGCGGATTGCTCCTCGGCATCGGGCTCGCGCTCGACACCGGCCAGCTCTTCGTGTCGCGGCGGGCAGCGCAAACAGCGGCGGACGCCGGCGCGTGGGCGGGCGCGGCGGTGCTGTATGCCGGCGGCAGCGCGGCGCAGGCCCGGACGGCGGCCACGGACGACGCGACGCGCAACGGCTACACCGACGGGGGCTACATCACCGTGGCGAGCGCCTCCCCGCCCGCGAGCGGTACCTACTCCGGCGATCCCGGCTACATCGAGGTGACGATCACCGAGCAGGTGCTCACGCGATTCCTCTTCGGCGCCAGCTCCGGCCGCACCGCCATATCAGTTCGCGCCGTGGCGGGACTCGCTCGTTCCGGCAGCGGCGAGGCCATCGTCGTTACCCATGGGTCCACTTCCAGCACGTTGACCCTGAATGGCAGCACACGCTTGACCGTCGTCGGCGGTGGCACGAGCACGAACTCCACCAGCAACACCGCCGTCAACATCGGTAGCGGGGGACTGCTGACCGGCACCTTCCACCGCGTCACCGGAAACGTCTCCGGAACCGTCGCGGCACGTATGAGCCCCGCACCATCCGTGGGCGTGGCCGCCACCGCGGATCCTTTCGCCGCGGTCGCAGGTCCTTCGACGAACGGCCTGCCTGTATTCGCGGGACAGACGATCACGACGCCTGTGACGCTGAGTCCGGGGATCTACACCGGCCTCATCACCGTGGGAAACAGCGGGGTCGCGAGTCTGAACGCCGGGAACTACATATTCCGCGCGGGCCTCAGAACGACGGGCACCGGCTCCCTCGTGCTCGCGGGCAGCAGCGGCGTTCTCCTCTACAACGCGAACGCGAGTTATCCGGCAGCTGGTGGAGCGTGCGGAAACATCTCCCTCGCCGGGACAGGGACGATGACTCTGTCCGCGAGCAAAACGGGCTCGTACGCAGGGATGCTGCTGTTCCAGGACCGCAGCTGCGCGAACGGCGCGGCGATCAGTGTGCGGACCGGCACGACTCTCAGCGGAACGCTTTACCTGCCCGCGGCGGCGCTCACGCTCACGCTGGTGAACAGCGTCACGATCGCGTCGCAGATCGTGGCCTACGAGCTCACGGTGACCGGAAACAACACCCTCACGATGAACTTCACGCCGGCTTCGATCACAGGCACGCGGGTGCCGTCGCTCGTCGAGTGACGAGCGGCCGACCTAGGGCCGCTGGATCCGCTGCGCCTCGTTCGTGAAGCTCGCGCCCGCGGTCCCCGCCGGCCGCGCGTCACCCGGCGCGCGCAGGAGCAGCGCCAGGTTCCCGCCCGATGCTTGAAGCGCCGCGATCCGCTCCGCGGTCGTGGCGTCGACGCGCAGCGTGTACACGGTGATGGTCTTCGCGAGCACCGGCACGTCCTGGATCACGATGCGTCCGATGAAGTCCTGCTTCGGCTCGGCCACGGCCAGCGTGTAGAGGATGTCCACGTGATCGCCGGCCGCGATCGCGCCGCCCGCCGCGTTCGCGTCGGGGATGTTGAGCGACATGGCGCGGAAGCCGATCGAGTTCGCGACCGTCGCGCCCGGGGGCAGTACCGCGATGTGCCCTTCGCTGCCGGTCTGCGCGAGCTTCGTCGGCAGCACCGGCTCGTTCTTGGAGAGCGCGACGGTCGTGATCATGCCGGTCGCGGTGTTCGCGTCGTGCAGCGCGTTCGCGGGTGCGGCGTCGCGCGGCAGCTGGACGATCTTCAGGTCGCTCGCGCCGAGCGCGGACCGCGGCTCGATGTCGCGCGTGGCGACGACCACGTCGACCATGGCGACGTCGGTCGGGGGCGCGCTGCGTGCGGCGACGCCGTAGAGGTAGGTGCCGGCGCCAGCGACGATCGCGATGATCACGCCGAGCGCAAGAAGGGCGCGAGACAGCAGCCGTGAGCGCGATGGTCTGTACGGGTCTCCGAGGTTGATTCCCGTACTCACGAAAGCCTTAATGTTTCGCAGCGGCGCACTGCGGCGAGTCTAGCGGCGCTTGGAAGACCGAAAGGAAGGCATGGCGGGCGAGAAGATCCTCTGCGTCGATGACGAGGACGCGATCCGCAAGCTCTGCACGGTCTATCTCGCGAAGCGCGGATACCTCGTCGAGGCGGTCGCGAACGGTGTCGAAGCCTTGCGGCTCGTCGAAACCAAGGGGCCGCCCGACCTCGTCGTGACCGACGTGAACATGCCGCTCATGAACGGCCTCGAGCTCGTCAAACGCCTTCGCGAGGATCGCCGCACCGCCCGCACGCCGATCATCGTCCTCTCCGCCGCCAAACAGGAGCAGGACATCCTTGCCGGGTACTCCCACGGCGCCGACGACTACATCGGTAAGCCGATCGACCTGGCGGTCCTTGCCGCGAAGATCGAGACGATCCTGCGACAGACGCGGGGCGTGACAGAGGTGATCGCGGCGCCGCGCAAGCTGGCCGTCGTCATCGCGTTCGCGCACGGCAAGGGCGGCGTCGGAGCGACGACTCTCGCCGCCAACGTCGCCTCAGCCCTCGCCGCCGAAGGCAAGTCGGTCGTGCTCCTTGATCTGAATCTGCAGTTCGGGAACGCTGCGATGTTCTTCGATCTCCGTCCGCGCACGACGATCGTTGACTACGCGCGCGCTGACATCACCCGTGTCACCGAGGAGGATTTCGCGCTGTACCTCGCTGACCACAAGAGCGGCGTACGGATCCTTGCCGCCCCGCCGTCCCCCGAGGAGGCGGAGCTCGTCAGCATCGCGGCCGTACAACAGGCCATCGATCTCGCTCGCGGTGGACGCGATGTGGTCGTGCTCGACCTGGCGACGAAGCTGGACGAGGTCACGCTCGCGTCGCTCGACGTCAGCGACGTCGTCTGCGTGGTCACAGCGCCGCATCTCGCGGCGCTGCGCAGTACGTCAGACACCCTCGCGATGCTGACGCGGATCGGCATCTCCGACGAGCGGATCCTGGTCACGCTCGTCCGCAACACGCCGAAGGGCATCGACGACGCGGGTGTCGCGAAATTCCTGAAACGCAAGGCAGACGTCATCGTGCCGTACGCCGAGAAGGCCGATGCGGCCGCGGACCTCGGCGTGCCATATGTGCTGGCCGAGCCCAACGACAAGATCGCGGTCTCCCTCCGGCAGCTCGCGGTGCGGCTCGCGACGCGGAAAGCCGTCCCCGCGTGAGGCCGCCTTATCCGCTCGAGCTCGTTCCGCTTTTCCCCGAGTTCCTGAACAAGCGGCGCACGAAGTTCACGCTCCCGCTCCGCCTCATGGAGGAGCTCAAGATCGATCGGCCCAGCCTGTTCTTCGCCATCGGTGGTGTCGCACCGCAGGGCGGTGGACGACCGAACGAGATGTGGAACCCGTACGCCACGCAGTGGGACCAGTACCAGGCCGCCTCGGCGGCGGCGCGCGACGCCGGCCTCGTCCACGAGAAGGACGGGCGCTGGGATCTGACCCCTGCGGGTCGCGACCTGGTGCAGCGCGTGCGGCGTGAGGCCGACGCCTATCTGGCGGCGCTGCCTTCGCCGCTGCGAGCCAGCGACCTCGCGCGCCTCGCGTCCCTGCTCGGACGCGCCTTCGAGGCGACGGCGGCGAGCCTCGATCAACGCTGGCATGTGCACATCCCGCGGGCTCGGCGCATGGCGGGCAGCGCTGCGCATCCGATGGTCGCCCTCGAGAACGCGATCTACGGTCTCTGGCAGGCGCGCGACGATTGCCACATGGCGGCGTGGCGGCAGGCCGGCCTGGATGGCCCAACGCTCGACACACTCACGCGCATCTGGCGAGGTGAAGCCGCGACCGAGGCGGACCTTTCCGCGAAGCTCACGACGCAGCGACCTGCCGATGTCGCCGCGGAGCTCGGGCGCCTGCGTCAGGGCGGCCTCGTCGCCTCCGACGGGGCGCTGCGTACGACCGACAAAGGAGCGCAGACGCGCCAGGCGATCGAGGACGAGACGGACCGCCTCTTCTTCTCGGGATGGCCCGACGACGTCGGATCCACGGCGCCCTGGATCGCTGAGAAGCTCGCGGCGGTGAACGCCTCCTTCTAAGGGCCGTATCAGTCAATGGCGTGTCAACGGATGCGTCGTTACTGCGGCGTGGGCGCGAGCCCGAAGGGCGAGCCGACACGCCTGGCAGAACGATCGAGCCGTAGGCGAGATCGTTACATGTGGCACGGCAAATGCGATACAGGACCGTCACGATGATCGAGCAGCGGCCGTCGGCCGCTACGGCACCCTCCCGCACCGGCTCGCGGGTCATGATCGTCGAGGACGACCGCGATATCGCGATGCTGCTCTCGAGCATCCTCGCCGAGGAGGGCTACGGGACGCACGTGGTCACCGACTCGCGCCAGGCCCTTGAAACGTTCGAGCGCGTCCGGCCCGACGTCGTCACGCTCGACGTGATGATGCCGAGCCTCGATGGTATCAGCCTCTGCCTCGAGCTCCGTCGCAACACGGACATCCCGATCCTGTTCATCTCCGCCAAGAAGGAGCCGCCGGACCGTGTCGTCGGCCTGCGTGTCGGCGCGGACGACTACATCGGCAAGCCCTTCGACAACGACGAGCTGCTCGCGCGCATCGAAGCGCTGCTCCGCCGGGCGCAGATGTCGCACGACACCAGTGGCGCCAAGCAGCTTCGCTTCGGCCGGTTCGTGATCGACAGCGGCAGCGTGCAGGCCATCGCCGGTGACCGGCAGGTCCAGCTGACCCCCACCGAGTTCAAGCTCCTGCGCACGCTCGCGAGCGAGCCTGGCCGCGTGTTCACACGCGATGACCTGCTCACCGGGGTCTGGGGCTACGAGCCGGGAAGCGACACTCGGTTGGTCGACGTCCACGTTGGCCGCCTCCGCAAGAAGCTGGAAGACGCAACCGTGGCCGAGGTCGCGATCGAAACCGCACGGGGTTTCGGCTATCGCTTGGTTGACACGACCCGCGGGCGCTGACCCGCACGTTGCGTGCGACGCTCGCGCGCCGCCGATGCCAACAGGCCGAGCACCGTCACCGTCTCGTCCCACCCGATGCATGCGTCCGTGATGCTCTGTCCGTAGACGAGCCGCGACGGATCGGTGAGCTCCTGACGTCCGGCGACGATGAAGCTTTCGATCATCACGCCCGCGATACCGCGCTCGCCGGCGGCGATCTGGCTGGCGATGTCCGTCGCGACAGCGGGCTGGCGCAGGTGATCCCGCTCGCTGTTCCCGTGGCTCGCGTCGATGATGAGCCGCTCCGGGAGCCCCGCCTCCCGCAGCGCGTCGAGCGCGCCGCGCACGCTCGCGCGGTCGTAGTTCGGGCCGCGCGCACCGCCGCGCAGGATCACGTGGCCGTACGGATTGCCGCGCGTGCTCACGAAAGCCGCCAGGCCCTGCTCGGTCACGCCGATGAAGCTGTGCGGATGCGCGGTCGCGCGCACGGCGTCGATCGCGATCTGCACCGTGCCGCCGGTGCCGTTCTTGAACCCGACCGGCATGGAGAGACCTGAAGCGAGCTCCCGGTGCACCTGGCTCTCCGTCGTGCGCGCGCCGATCGCGCCCCAGCTCACGAGGTCTGAGGTGTACTGCGGCGAGACGGGGTCGAGGAACTCGCAGCCCGCGGGCACGCCGAGCTCAGCGAGATCGAGCAACAGACGGCGCGCGAGGCGGAGGCCATCGTTGATGCGGAAGCTGCCGTCGAGGCCGGGATCGTTGATGAGACCCTTCCAGCCCACCGTGGTGCGCGGCTTCTCGAAGTAGACGCGCATCACGATGCGCAGATCGGCCGCGAGTTCCTTCGCGACCGTCGCGAGCCGGCGCGCGTAGTCCATCGCCGCCTCGACGTCGTGCACCGAACACGGTCCGACGACAACGATGAGCCGATCGTCCTCGCGATCGAGGATGCGCACGAGCTCCTCGCGCGCGGTCGCCACGGTCCGCGAGCCCGCCTCGGAGAGCGGAAGCTCGTCGAGCAGGATCGCCGGCGGGATGAGCGGCCGGTAGCCTTCGACGCGGAGGTCGCGGGTCTTCATCGCGCCACCTACTCTACGGAGCCGTGCCGCTCTACGGCTACCGCGGCAAGCGACCGACGGTGGCGCCCGATGCGTTCGTCGCGCCCACCGCCGTTCTCATCGGCGACGTGACGGTGCGGTCCGGCGCGTCGGTGTGGTTCGGGTCGGTCCTGCGCGGCGATATGGACCGCATCGAGATCGGCGAGCGCTCCAACGTGCAGGACAACTGCACCATCCACACCGACACGGGCGAGCCGACGATCATCGGGGCGGAGTGCACGATCGGTCACGGGGCCATCGTCCATTCGTCGATCGTCGAACGGAACGTTCTCATCGGGTCCGCCGCGGTCCTCGTCGGCGCCAACACCGTCGGCGAACGCACCATCGTCGGCGCGGGCGCCGTCCTCCCGGAGCGTTTCGCCGCGCCGGCGCGGTCGCTGGTGCTCGGCGTACCGGCACGAGTCGTCCGCGAGGTGCGCCCCGAAGATGACCGCTGGACGAGCGGCGCGGCGCACCACTACGCCGACCTCTCCGCGTGGTACCGGGAGAACCTGAAGGAGACCGAGTAGCCCCGGTGCCGACGCTGCGCCTCTCCGGAATGGATCTCAGCATCGCCGACGTTCTCGCGGTCGCCCGGCGTCGGACGGCCGTCGCGCTCGATCGGCAGGCGGAACGACGCATGTCGGAGTCCGCGAAGGTCGTCGCCGAGCTCGCGGCGCACGACGCGCCCGTGTACGGCGTGAACACCGGCTTCGGCGATCTCGCGACGGTCCGCATCCCCATTGCCGAGCTCAAGGCGTTGCAGCGCAACCTCATCCGGAGCCACGCCGCGGGCGTCGGCGATCCCCTCCCCGTCGACGTCGTCCGGGCGGTGCTTCTGCTGCGCGCCAACACGCTCGCCTCTGGACGCTCCGGTGTGCGCCCGGGGCTCGCCGAGATGCTTCTCGAGATGCTCGACCGCGGGGTGCATCCGGTGATCCCGATGCATGGGAGTGTCGGCGCGTCAGGTGATCTCGCGCCACTCGCGCACGCGGCGCTCGTCGTGATCGGCGAAGGCGAAGCCTACGTCGACGACGTCCGAATGTCGGGCGCCGATGCGCTGAAGAAGGTCGGCCTGAAGCCCGTCGAGCTCGGGCCGAAAGAAGGCGTTGCGCTGATCAACGGGACGCAGGTCATGACCGCCATCGGCTGTCTCGCGCTCCACGATGCCGCGGTGCTGGCCTCGACGGCTGACATCGTCGGCGCCATGTCGGCCGAAGCGCTTCGGGCGACCGACAGCGCGTGGGATGTCGCGCTGCACGCGGCGCGTCCGCATCCCGGGCAGCAGACCGTGGCCGCGAACCTGCGTTCGCTCATGGAGGGAAGCGCGAACGTCGCGTCGCATCGCGTCGGCGACACGCGCGTCCAGGATCCGTACTCGATCCGCTGCATGCCGCAGGTCCACGGCGCGACGCGCGACGCGCTGGATTACGCGCGGCGCGTGATCGAGATCGAGATCAACTCCGTGACCGACAACCCGCTCGTCTTCGCCGAGCAGCGGCGCGTCGTGAGCGGCGGCAATTTCCACGGCCAGCCAGTGGCGATCGCTCTGGACCTCGCCACGATCGCCGTCGCGGAGCTCGCCGATATCAGCGAGGCGCGTGTTGACCGGCTCACGAACGCGCACACGAGCGGGCTCCCGCCATTCCTCAGTCCGGCGGCGGGCACGAACTCCGGCTTCATGGTCGCGCAGTACACGAGCGCCGCGCTGGTCACGGAGAACCGGCTCCGCGCGTTCCCCGCGTCGGTCGAGTCGCTACCGACGTCGGCGGGTATGGAGGATCACGTGAGCATGGGAGTGCATGCGGCGCTGAAGCTCGCGGCGGTCGTGCGCAACACGCGCGACGCGCTCGCTATCGAGGCGCTCTGCGGCGCACAGGGCCTCGACCTTCTCGGGACGACGACCGCGCCAGGAGTGGAGGAGGCCCGGCGCGTCGTGCGCGAGCACGTGCCGATGCTCGAGACAGACCGCGCGCTCGCCCCCGACATCGCCGTCGTCGCAGATCTCATCGAGCGCGAGATCCTCCTGGCGGCCGTGCGGTCGCGCATCTCCGATCTCGCGTGACCGCGCCGCGCGCCGTCGTGTTCGACCTCGGCGGCACGCTGGTCCAGTGGGACGACTGGGAAGGCGGCGCGCCGGTGAAGTGGGGCCTCGCATACGACGCGCTCCGCGCCGCCCAAGGGGGCATCGGCACGTCGCGCGAGGAATTCGTCGCCGCGATGCGCGCGGCCGAAAAGGCGCACTGGGAGCGCGTGGACCGCGACCACTGGAGCGGCCCGCCCACGAGCGTCGTGAGCGACGGCTTCCGGCGGCTCGGCGCGAACGCCGACGAAGGCGCGCTGCTCGCCGCGCTCGACGGATACGCGCGCGCGGTGGCGGGGTGGTGCACCGTTTTCGCGGATACGCGCGAGACCCTGGCGACGCTGCGTGAGCGCGGATACCGGCTCGGCCTTCTCTCGAACACCTGGTGGGCGGCGGAATGGCACAACGCCGACCTCGCCGCGCACGGCCTCGCGGATCTACTCGACGAGCTGGTCTACACCTCGGACCTCGAATGTTCGAAGCCGCATCCGTCGGTCTTCCGCGAGATCGCGTCGCGGCTCGGCGTCAGTCCGGCGATGTGCGTGATGATCGGCGACCGTCAGGTCGACGATGTGTCGGGCGCGCGGGCGGTCGGGATGCGCGCGATCTGGCGCCGCAACGACTCGGGATTCCCGACCTCCGACGTCGCGCCCGACGCGATCGTAGATTCGCTCGCGGAGCTGCCGCTGCTGCTGCGGTCGTGGGGTGGCGCATGAAGCGCTGCGCCTGGGCCACACGCGAGCCGCTCCTCACCTACCACGACAAGGAGTGGGGCACGCCGCGGCACGACGAGCGCACGCTCTTCGAGTTCCTGGTCCTCGAAGGTGCGCAGGCCGGGCTCTCATGGGAGACGATCCTCCGCAAACGCGCGGCGTACCGCAAAGCGTTCGCGCGTTTCGATCCGAAGAAGGTCGCGCGGTTCGGGCCTCGCGACGTGGCGCGGCTCACGGCCGACGCAGGGATCGTGCGCAACCGCGCCAAGATCACCTCGGCGATAACGAATGCGAAAGCATTCATCACCGTGGCAGAGGAGCACGGCAGCTTCGACGCGTACGTCACGCCCTTCCGCGATCCAGTGGAGCTGTCCCGTGATCTTCGGAAGCGCGGCTTCCGTTTTGTCGGACCGACGATCACACAGTCGTTCATGGAGGCCGTCGGCCTCTTGAACCATCATGAAAAGGGCTGCTATCGCCGTTCCGCCGGGCGCAGAACACCCGTGTAGGGGACTTCCGGGCGCGGACGTCGGCCTAAACTTCGCTCCAGTACGCAACGAAAGGAGGTTCACTCATGATCGCTTTTTTCCGTGACGAAGAGGGTCAGGGCCTCGTCGAATATGCACTCATCATCGCCGTCATCGCCATTGCCGTCATCGTCGCGATGATCTTCCTGCGCGGCCAGATCCAGAACATCTTCAGCAACATCGGCAACAACCTGACGTAAGCGTCTGCGATATCGCAGCGAGCGAGCGGCCCGGGCAACCGGGCCGCTCGTCTTTTCGACAGCACCACGCCCGCCACGAGGGCGGGCGCAGCGCAAGGAGGGAGGGAGACGGAAAGGCTGTCTTAGGGGCGGGGTCCCCGACCCGGGAAGCCGGGACCACCCGCGGGTCGGGTCGCGTCGACCTGGGCGGTGACGCGCGTGGTGAGTGAAGCCTTCTGCGCGGTGGCCTGCGCCGCCGTGATCTTCCCAGCCGCGAGGGCTGCTTCGATCTTGGTGTTGCCGTCGGCCACCAGCGCGGCGATCAGCCCGTCACGGGTCTTGCCCGCGGCGGTCGCGATCTGGGCGAGGGTCTGACCGGCCTGGAGCTTGGTGCGCAGGTCCGCCTCGGTCGTACCGATGTACGCCGCGGCGGCGGCTTCGTCATTGAACTCGCGGAATCCCGGACCACCGCCACGGCCACCGGGGCCGGAGAAGTTCGTGCCCGGCTGGTCGACGGCGGTCGTGATCTGCTTCGTCGCCTCGGCCGACAGCGCGGCGATGAGACCGTCTCTGGTCTTGCCGTGCGCGACGGCGATCTGCGCGAGCGTCTGACCGGTCTGGAGGGCGGTCCTCAGGTCGGCCTCGGTGATGCCGATGTACGTCGCGGCGGTCGCGAGGATGTTCGGCGAGCCGAAGGGCCCGTTGGACGCGAAGATCGCGACGTCGCCCGGGAGCTGAGTGATCACGGCGTCGGCGCTGCTCGGCGTGAGCGCTGCGGCCGCGACCCCGCCGGTGAGCAGGAGCGTGACGCCGCTCGCGATGAGCATCTTGTCGATGTACTTCATGTCGGGTTCCTTTCTCGGAGTGGCTGACATGAGAACAACATCCGCGGCGCCGCGCTTCATGAAAGGGCCTTAAGAAGCGCTCACCGGCGCCGGTTTCTTACCCAATTCTTAGCCGCGCGCCCATACACTCGGCTCGTGAACGTCCTCCTCGTCGAGGACGATCCCGGAGTGCGGGGGGCCGTGGAGCGGGCGCTTCGCGGCGCCGGCCACCGGACCGAGACCGCCGCCAACGGCGTCAAGGCGCTCGAGGTGGCGACGGCAAGCCCCTACGACGCGATCGTCCTGGACCTTGGTCTGCCCGGGCTCGACGGCCTCGAAGTCTGCCGCCGCCTGCGCTCGACCGGCAACGCCGTGCCGGTGCTCATGCTGACCGCCCGCGCCGCCGTGACCGAGCGGGTCGAGGGCCTGGACGCCGGCGCCGACGACTACCTCGTGAAGCCGTTCGCGCTCGACGAGCTGCTGGCGCGGCTGCGCGCGTTCGAGCGCCGCGCGCCGCAGACCGGCCAGACTCGCGGCACGCTCCGCTTCGGCGATGTCGTGCTCGACCGCGATGCGATGACCTGCCGGCGCGGCGATCGGACGATCCAGCTGTCGCGCACCGAGTACCAGCTGCTCGAGCTGTTCCTCGCCAATCCGAAGCGCGTGCTGAGCCGCGACGTCATCTTCGACCGCGTCTGGGGCTACGACTTCGGTCCGGATTCGAACTCGCTCGACGTGTACATCGGGTACCTGCGGCGAAAGCTCGGCGAGCCGCGGATCATCCACACCATGCGCAGCGTCGGCTACGTGCTCCGGGAACCGTGAGCTTCCGCCTTCGCGTGACCATCCTCACCGCGGCTGCCGTGGCCGTCGCCGCGATCGCTGCCGGTGCGGTGATGTATCTGATGGTGCAACAGCAGATCCAGACCGCGTTCGATGACACGCTTCAGACCACCGCAAGAACGGCGACCCAGGGCGGGCCGCGTCCGGACGACCGCTTCGGAGGCCGCGGTGGCGGTGGCGCGGTATACCTCTCCGGCCGCGCCGACATCTTCGCCCAGATCGTGGACACGTCCGGCACCATCGTCGGCGCGGACCTGCAAGTCGGTAAGTCTCCGGAACTGGTCACCAACGAAGTGCTCGCCGTCGCGAACGGCAAGAGTGCGGATGGCTGGTCCGAGGTGACCACATCGACGGGCCATTGGCGCGTTTATGCGCTTCCCTTCGGCCCTGGTCGCGCACTCGAGGTGGCCCGACCCCTCAATGAGATCGATGCGGCGCTCGCGAGCACGCGCTTCGCGCTCATCGGCCTCGCGATCACCGCGGCGGTCCTGGCGGCGCTCATGGGAGCGCTCATCGGCCGGGCCGTCCTGGGGCCCCTGCGCCGCCTCAACGAGACGGTGAACGACGTGACGCGCACGCGGGATCTGTCCCGCCGCGTTGCCATGACCGGGGGCGACGAGATCGCGAACCTCGCCGCATCCTTCGACAGCATGCTCGGCGCGCTCGAGATCTCGCTGCGCCAGCAGCGTCAGCTCGTGGCCGACGCTTCGCACGAGCTGCGCACTCCGCTCACCAGCCTGCGCACCAATCTCGAGCTGCTCGCGCGCGGTCAGCCGACCGATCCGAGTGAGCGGCAGCAGGTGCTCGTGGAGCTCGTCGGTCAGATGGAGCGGCTCTCGACGCTCGTCGCCGACCTCATCGATCTCGCGCGCGACGAACAGGCGACGCTGCCGATCGAGGACGTCCGGCTCGACGAGGTCGTCGCCGACGCGATCACCGACGTCCGCGGCCGTTACCCGCACGTGCGCTTCGAAGCCACGTTGGAAGAGGCGGCGGTGCGCGGCGTCCGGTCGCGCATCGCACGCGCCGTCACGAATCTCCTCGACAACGCCGGTAAGTGGAGTCCCGCGGGTGGCGTCGTCGAGGTCACCGTGCACGGCGGCGAGGTGAGCGTCCGCGATCACGGGCCGGGCGTCGCGCCCGAGGACGCGCCGCGCGTCTTCGACCGCTTCTGGCGCGCGAGCAACGCGCGCTCGCTCCCTGGCTCGGGCCTCGGTCTTTCGATCGTGAAAGACGTCGCCGAATCGCACGGCGGATCGGTCAGCGTCGAGCACGCCACGGGCGGCGGCGCGCGCTTCCGCCTGCGGCTTGCGGCAGGCTCCTAACCCCTTCTTAGCCGGCTTTCATGCTCCCGCGGCGCGCGGATGTTCCCCTATCCACATGACAGACCGACCCCGGCGGCGCAGGCCGCTCATCACCTCGACGCTCGCCCTCCGCGTGCTCGCGAGCGCGATCACGCTCAGCAGCTTCGGAGGCATGACGGTCTTCGCGAGCGAGAACCTGCACGCCTCGAACGCGCCGCTGCAACCCGCGGCCGCCACCGCCACGCCCACGCCGAGTGCCGCGGCGACCGTCACAACCTCGCGCATGACGACGACGCGGCGTTCCGTGACGACCACGAGCACCGCGGCGCTCACGCGCACCAAGCAGTCCTAGCCGCGCCGTGACCTTCAACACCGACCTCATCTGGATCATCGCGCGCTCGACCGGCGTCGGCTCGCTCGTCGCGCTCACGCTTTCGGTCCTCACCGGTATCGCGCTGCGCACGGGCAGCTTCGCCTGGCTGTCGCACAACCGCGGCGTCCGGGTGGTGCACGGTTTCCTCACCGTGCTGTGGATCCCGCTCGGTCTCGCGCACGTGATCGCGCTGCTCTTCGACCGCTATGCGCAGATCGGGCTGCTCGACCTCCTTGTCCCCTTCGGTGTCTCGTACGGGCGCTTCGCGATCGGGCTCGGCACGATCGCCGCGCAGCTCATCGTGGTCGTCCTCATTTCGACCTGGATGCGCTCGTCGCTCACGCTGGGCCAATGGCAGGCCTTCCACCGTCTCTCGTACGTCGCCTTCGTCGCTGCGTTCGCGCACGGCATCCTGTCGGGAACGGATCTGGCGAATCCGGTCGTCGCCGCGCTGGCGTGGGTCACGGCCGCGGCGGTCGCCCTCGTCGCGCTCCGTCGCATCACGCGCGTTCGCCTCGCGCAAAAGAGCACCGCCCGCCCGGCCTAGGTACGCTGGACGGCCATGCGGCTCGTCCTTACCGTCAACGGCGCGAGGCGCGAGGTCGATCCACCGCCGGCGGCCCCGCTCCTCAGCGTCCTGCGCGACGACCTCGGGCTGACCGGCACCCGTTTCGGCTGCGGCAGCGGCCAGTGCGGCGCGTGTTACGTCATCGTCGACGGCCGAGCCGTCGCGTCATGCCTCATGCCCGTTCGCCAGACGGCTGACCGCGAGATCACCACGATCGAGGGCCTCGCGAACGGCGAGACGCTGCATCCGGTGCAGGAGGCGTTCATCGCGGAGGACGCGATGCAGTGCGGGTACTGCACGAGCGGAATGATCATCTCGGCCGCTGCGCTGCTGGCGCGCGACGCCGCGCCGGACGAGGCCGCGATCCGCGACGCGCTCGCCGGCAATCTCTGCCGCTGCGGCGTGTACGGCCGCGCGATCCGCGCGGTGCAGCGGGCAGCCGGAACAATGGCGGTTGCAGTGGGTTCTCCCCCTGCGATGCACCGATGAAGCTCGAGGAGCGCATCCGCATCGAGCCCGATGGGTCGGTGACCGCGTTCTCCGGCAAGATCGAGTTCGGTCAGGGCATCCGCACCGCCTTCGCGCAGCTCGTCGCGAACGAGCTCGACGTCCCGGTGGAGCGCGTGCGCGTCGTCCTCGGCGACACCGCGCAGGTGCCGTTCGACTTCGGGACCTTCGGAAGCAACTCCGTCGCACAGGAGGCGCCCGCGCTGCGCCTCGCGGCGGCGTTCGCGCGGCGCAGCTTGATCAGGCGAGCGTCCGCGCATCTCGGCCTGCCCGCGGCGCGACTCGACACGCGGGGCGGCACCATCGGCGACGGCGACGGCAAACGGGTGAGCTACGCCGACCTCGTGCGCGACGCGCCGCTGACGGGCGCCGTCCCGGACAACGAGCCGCTGCTGCCGCCGGAACGCTGGGGGTCCATCGGCAAGCCGCTTTCGCGGGTCGAGGCGCGCGACATCGTCACCGGACGGGCGCGCTACTCGGCTGACGTCCGGCCGGCCCGCTTGGCGCGCGGCGCGATCGCGCGCCCCCCGGCGCGCGGCGGTCGCGCGACACGCGTGGACGATCAGGCCGCGCGCGCCATGCCCGGCGTCATTGCGGTCGTGCACGACGGCGACATCGTCGGCGTCGTCGCCGAGCGCGAGGAGCAGGCGCGCGCCGCCGCGGATGCGCTCGAGATCGATTGGGAGATGCCGAAATCCGAGCCCTCGGAGACACAGGTCGTAGCGATGCGCGAGGACGCCGGCACCGATGCCGCACTCGCATCCGCCGCGCTCACACGCTCCGCGACGTATACGCTGCCGTCGATCGCGAGCGCCTCGATCGGTCCAAGTGCCGCGGTCGTCGACGTGCGGCCCGACGGCGCCACGGTCTACGCCGGGACGCACCGTCCGTTCGGACTGCGCGATGCCGTCGCCGGTTCCGTGGGACTCCCCAAGGAAAGCGTGCGCGTCATGCCGCAGATGTCGAGCGGCACGTACGGCCGCAGCAGCGCGCCCGACGTGTCGGTCGAGGCCGCGGTCCTGTCCAAGCACGCGCGCCGTCCGGTGCTCGTGCAGTGGTCGCGGGCGGAGGAGTTCGCGTACTCCCCCAGCCGGCCAGAGGCGGTCCTCGAGGTCACGGCCGGGCTCGACGCGAGCGGGAACATGGTCGCGTGGCGCTACGACGAGCACACCAACGTCCACACCGCCGCGGGTCCGGATCCGCGCGTCGCGGCGATGACCTCGGGCCGCAACGCCGTGCCCCCGTACACGATCCCGAGCGCGCGTGTCGTCCTGTTTGTCGAGCCGACGCCGCTGCGCACCGCGAACTTCCGCTCGCTCGCGGCAGCGGAGAACGTCTTCGCGATCGAGTCGTTCGTCGATGAGCTGGCTCACGCCTCGCAGCAGGACCCGCTCGCGTTCCGGCTGCGTCACTCGGGTGACCCGCGCCTGCGCCGCGTGATGGAGCGGGTCGCGGACGTGAGCGGGTATGGGAAGAAGCTCCCCGCGCGGCGGGGGCACGGCTTCGCGTGCACCCTCTATCACGGCACCTACGTCGCGCAGGTCGCCGAGGTCGAGGTCGCTGCCTCCGGCGCGGTGCGCGTGCTGCGCGTGTGGTGTGTCGTCGATCCGGGCCTGGTGATCAATCCCGACGGCGTGCGCAATCAGGTCGAGGGCGGCATCCAGCAATCGGCGTCGTGGACCCTGCTCGAGGAGCTCCGTCACAAGAACGGTCGTGTCGCCACGACGTCCTGGGACACCTACCCGATCGCGACCTTCCGCGACGCGCCGGAGTCGATCGCGGTGCTGGTCGAGGGCGACTCGGGCGCGCCGTCGACCGGCGTTGGCGAGCCGGGCGCGGTGCCGACCCCGGCCGCGATCGCGAACGCGGTCTTCGCCGCCTGCGGAGCGCGCGTTCGGGACGTGCCGCTCACGCCCCAGCGCGTGCGGAAGGCGGCTCAGCCGGTCGCGTAGATCACGCGCCCGCCGAGGATCGTTCGGTCCACCTCGGTGGCGCGTATGTCCGACGCCGACGCGCGGAGGATGTCCCGTGACAGCACGACGAGATCCGCGAGCTTGCCGACGGTGATGCTGCCCTTCCGCTGCTCCTCGTGCGACGCGTACGCCGGCGTGATCGTGTACGCGGCGATCGCTTCCTCGACGCTGAGCCGCTGCTCCGGATGCCAGCCGCCAGCGGGGAGGCCGTCCGCGGATTGCCGCGTGATCGCGAGCGCGATGTTCTCGAGCGGGGCAAGCGGCGTCGCCTTCTGTTCGTTGTAGCTGCCGGGCCAGTCCGACACGATGTCCAGCCGCGCGCCGGCGTCGGCGAAGGAGCGCCAGGCGTGCGCGGTCATCGCACGGTCCGCGCCGAGCTTGCGCTCGACAGAGGATAGGTCGTTCACGAGCTGCTGCGGCGTGATGTCCACGTAGAGCCCGAGCCGCCCGATCCGCCCGATCTCGCGCGCGCTCGGGTACCAGGCGTGGATCACGCGGAAGCGCCGATCGCGAGGACCGTTCCGGCGGATCGCCGCCTCGTACCAGTCCAGGAGCAGCCGGTGCGCCTTGTCACCGACGGTGTGCACGACCGGGTCGAACCCGGCCGCGTCCGCACCCGCGATGTCCGCGGCCATCGTCGCTTCGTCGACGAAGCGGAAGGTGAAGCTGCCGCCGAAGCCGGGCATATTCAGGTACGGCGCATCCATGAGGAAGCCGTCGATGAACGCCTTCATCGCGCCGAACCGGATGAGCCCGTCGTCGCTCCGCGGTCGGATGCCAGCGTCGACGGCGTCGCGCCAGGTGGGCAGCGACAAGAAAGCGTAGACACGAACGGTGAGCTCGCCACGACGCTGGAGCTCGCGGAAGAGCTCGAGGTCCGTCCCGCTTCGCTCGACGTTGGTGTGGAAGATATGGCGCTGCGTCGCGGCGTCGAGACGCGCGACGTCATGGATCGACGTGATGCCGACGCGACGCAGCTCGTCGAGCGCGACCCGCGCGCCGACGAGCTTCAGCTCGAGCGTGTCCGGCGGCACGAGCTCGACCATCCGCTCGCCGGCGCGACCGTGCATGACGCCGTTCAGATCACCGGCCGCGTCGCGCTCGTTCCGACCGCCGCGCGGATCGGGCGCCTCCCGCGTCAGGCGCGCGCGCGCCAGCGCGAGCGAATTGGCGACATAGGCGCCGTCGACGCGCCGCAGGAGGACCGGATGCCGCGGTGCGGCGGCGTCGAGCGCGCGACGATCGATCGCCATCGGCGCTGGCCGCGCGCGTCCAAGCGCGTCGGCCTCCCAGGCCGCGGCGGCGCCAAGGTCACCGCCACCGATCCAGAGGCCCTCGGGCACACGCTCGGCGACCGCGGCGACGGCATCGGTGACCTCGCGCGGATCGCGAAGCTCGTACAGCGCGGCGCGGAAGGCCCACGCCGCGGCGTTTCCAAAGTGGGTGTGCGCGTCGATGAAGCCGGGCAGGAGGAGCCGGCCGGCGATATCGATGACCTCGGTGTGTGAGGCGCGGAGCGCAAGGGCGTCCGCGGCGGATCCGACGTGGACGATCCGGTCGCCGCGGACGGCGATGGCCTGCGCCTCGGGTAACGCCGGATCGACGGTCCAGACCCGTCCGCCATGGATGACGAGGTCGGCTGCTTCGGCCGTGGGCTAGCTGATGCGGCGCCGCGCGTTGCGGCCGGCGCGATAGAGATTCGCTACGACGAGAACGACGACGAGCGCGAGAAGGAGCCAGCCGGCGTTCTCACGGACCGCGTCCGTCCCCGACGACGCGACGAGCCACGTGATCGCGAGCGCGACGATCGCGCCCACCGCGAGCTGCCCGTCGTCGACCAGGAGGCCGTAGGTGTTGTCCCAGATACCGCGGAGGGCGCTAAACATTGCGCGCCTCCACCCGCGCGCCCTCGGGGAGGAGCCAACGCAGCATACGGGCGGCGAGCCAGCTCGCCGCGAGGAACACGCCGAGGATGATCGGGATCGACGCGGCGTCGCCTGGCCACTCGGCGCCGATACCCTCGCCGAACCAGAACACCCCGAACGACGAGAGCATCGCGCCGACGCCGAACTTCATCCAGTTCTCGGGGACCGCCGTGAGCGGGTGGCGGAGCGCGGCGGCGATAGCGGTCACGATGATGCCGGCGACGATCGCGCCGACGATCGCCGCGTTCATCGCCGCGACCCCCTTCGCGCCGAACGCGATGACGATGAACGCGACCTCGGTACCCTCGAGTAGCACGGCCTTGTACGCGACGATGGTGCCGATCCAGTCCCACTCGGTCTTCTTCAGGCCCTGCGAACGCAGCTGTGCGACTTCTCGCCGGTAGATCTCCTCCTCGTCGTGTAGGGCAACGATGCCCGCGAAGCGAAGCACCGCTTTGCGCAGCCAGCGCAGGCCGAAGAGGAGGAGCAGCGTTCCGACCACGCCGAGCAGGAGCTTCTCCGGGACGACGGTAACGAGCGCAACGCCAAGGGTGACGACGATCACCGCGAGGGTGAGCGCGGCGAGCGCGGTGCCGACCAGCGGAGCGCGCCAGCCGCGCGTGATGCCGACCGCGAGCACGATGGTGGTCGCCTCCACGAACTCGACCGCGCTCGCGATGAACGCCGGGGTCGCGGCGATCGCGAGTGTGACGAGATCCATTATTTATCCACCCAGACGTCGTTCAGTGGTGCACCGGTGAGACCGTCCGGGCCGGGTTTGAAGCCGTGGACCTTCGTCGACATCGCCTCGACCCGCACCTGGCTCATGACTCCGACATACGGAAGGATCTCCATGACCTTGCGCTGCGCGTCCTCATAGGTCTTCTTGCGGTCGGCGGTCCCGAGCTCCTGGCCCTGACCCTTTACGAGGAGCGCGTCGAGCGCGGGATCGTTGACATTCGCGAAGTTGCTCCCGGACCCGCGGCCAGACGAGTGGTAGACGATGCGAAGCACACCATCAGGATCGACACTCGTCGACGCGGTCGCGGCCATGTTGTGCTTGTACGCGCGGACGTAGTCGAGATACGGACCGCGCTCCATCTTCTGGACTTTCAGGTCGATGCCGACGTCGCGCAGCTGCGACTGCATCGCTTCCGCGATCTCGCTCCACGGGCTGCGGAACGTCGCGAGCAGGATCTCGAGCTTCTGCCCGCTCTTTTCGCGGATCGGCGCGGAGGCCCCGACCTTCCAGCCGGCGTTCTCGAGGAGCGTCTTCGCCTTCGCAGGATCGAAGTTGAAGCTGGTCTCGATCTCCTGCAGGCGCGCCCAGACGCCCTCGGAGAGCGGACCGACCGAGACCTTGTGAACGCCGAAGAACAGCTTCTCGACGATCGACTTGCGGTCGATGGCCCAGTTCACGGCCTCACGCACGGCCTTGTCGTCGGTCGGCGCGCGCGTGACGTTCATGAAGAACCCGAGGGTGTGGCTCGCCCGCGGCGAGTTGACGAACGTGAAGCGGCTGTCCGTCTTGAGGCGCGCGTAGTCCGCCTCGGTGACTTCGTCGATGACCAGGTTCTCGCCCGACTCGAGCGTCGCGACGCGCGTGGACGCGTCGGTGATCGCGCGGAACTTGACCGTCTGGAGGAAGGGCACGGCCTTGTTGACCGTGAGGTCGTTCCCCCAGTTGTAGTCGGCAAACTGCTCGAGAGTGACGACGCCGTCGGCGGAGCGGTTCACGAATTTGAACGGCCCCGAGCCGACCGGCGCGACGGCCGAGTCGCCCGGCTTGAGCGTGTCGAGGTACTTCGGCGACAGGATGCCGAAGAAATATCGCCAGATCTGAAGCATGAACGCGTAATACGACTGCTTGAAGGTGAAGACCACGGTCTTCGTGTCCGGCGTCGTGATCATGTCGAGCGGGCCTACGAGCGACACGACCGCACCAGCCTTCAGCTTCGGGTCGAGGATGCGCTCGAACGAGCGTTTCACGGCATCGGCGGTGATGGTGCCGCCGTCGTGCGTCTTCACGCCGTCGCGAAGGGTGAAGGTGAACTTCTTGCCGCTGTCCTCGATCGTCCACTTGGACGCGAGCGCCGGGTAGAACTTCTGGTCAGCGTCCATCGTGACGAGCGTATCGAGGATGTTCTGCGCGACCTCACCCGCGGCCGCGCCGGTGGTGAGCGCTGGGTCGATCGAATCGATCTTGTCCCACTGACCGAACGTGAGCGTGCCACCGCGCACCGGCGATGCCGACGGCTTGACCGTCGGCGACGCGGTCGTCAGGCCCGACGGCGTGCAGGACAGGACGGCGACGCCGGCCGCCGCCAGCGCCGAGCGGCGCAGGAATTCACGTCGGTAGAGCAGCGTGCGATCAGCCATCGAGCGATCCCTCCAAGATGTCAATGCCCTCGGTGAGCTGCGCGTCGCTGATCGTCAGGGGTACGAGGGTGCGGATCACGTTGCTGTAAAGGCCGGCGCGCAGCAGCAGGAGCCCGCGGTCGCAGGCGCGCTTAATCGCCGCCTCTACCAGCTCGGGCGCCGGCTTCTTCGTCGCGCGATCGCGCACGAGCTCGATCGCCTGCATCGCGCCGATGCCGCGAACCTCGCCGATGGTCGTGTTCCGCGCCGCGATGGCGTCAAAGCGTCGGCGGAGCGTCGCGCCGATCGCCGTCGCGCGCTCCGCGATGCGGTCACGTTCGATGATCTCGATCGTCTTGAGCGCGGCGACGCACGCGATCGGGTGGCCGCCGAAGGTGCTCCCGAGCGTGCCCGGCCCGAGCGCGTCGAACAGCTCGGCCCGACCGGTGACCGCGCCGATCGGAAAGCCGGCGCCGAGTGACTTGGAGGTGACGAGCAGATCCGGCGTCACGCCTGCGTGCTCGATGGCGAACATCCGGCCGGTGCGAGCCAGGCCCGTCTGGATCTCGTCGGCGATGAACAGGATGTCGTGCCGGCGGCAGATCGCGGCGATGCGCTTCAGGAAGCGCGCCGGGGGAACGACGAACCCGCCCTCGCCCTGCACCGGCTCGATGATCACCGCGGCGACATGCTCGGGCGCGAGATTCGTTTCGAGCGCCTGCTCGAAGAGTCGCACGTGCAGCTCGGCGAGCTCCTCTTCACCCACGTCCGCGATCGGCCGGTACGGATAGGGGTACGGGAGGTGGGCGATGTTCGGCGTCGTCGAGCGCATGAAGGCCATCCGGGAGTTCTTCGTCTTTCCGGTGGCGGTCATCGCCGTGTAGGTGCGGCCGTGGAACGAGTTCTGGAACGCGATGATCCACTCACGCCCGGTCGCGACGCGGCCGATCTTGATCGCGTTCTCCACCGCTTCGGCGCCGCTGTTGGCGAAGACGCTCTTCGTCGCGACGGTCGAGCCCACCGCGCGCGGAAAGATCCGGTCGAGCTCCTGCGCGAGTCGGACATACGGTTCGTAGGTCACGACCTGGGCCGACACGTGCGCGTACCGCTCGAGCTGCTCGCGCACGGCCGCGATGATCTCGGGGTGCTGGTGGCCGAGGTTGAGCGCACCGATGCCGGCCACGAAGTCGAGGTAACGCTTGCCCTCGGGATCGAAGACCTCGGCGCCCGATGCGCGCGCGACGACGACAGGCGTGCCGACGTTCAGACCCTTCGGGACGTACTGCTCCCGAAGGCGGCGGATCTCCGAGCTCGAAAGACCGGTGCGTGTCTCCGTGAGCGTGCTCATTCCACTCTCCCCAGCGCGCGCTTGTCGATGCGTGCGCGCAGTTCTTGAAGCTCCTCGGCGGCCGCGAGCGCCGCCGCACGATCCTGACCCGCGAGACCGAACAACAGCGCGTCGAGTACGACGATCGTCAGCGCCGACAGATGGAACATGCCGCCGCCGGCGCGGCGCGCCGAGAGCGCGACCGTGAATTGCCCCGCGAGCGCGAGGCCCAGCGTGTCGGTGACGAGGATCGAGGGCAGCCTCAGCTCGCGCGCCCGTTCGAGCGTGAGCTCGGCCTCGGGGCTCGATCGGTCGTACGCCAGGACGATCACGACGTCGCCCCGGCGCATGTCGATCAGCGCGTCCGCCAACGCCTGGCCCCGCGCGCCGACCGCGACGGCTGGACGCCGCATGCGTCGCAGGCGCGCCGCGAAGTACTCACCGAGCGGAGCGTTCGGCCCGAGGCCCTGGATCACGACGCGCTGCGCGCCGCCGAGCAGCCTCAGCGCTTTCGCGAAATCGGCGCCGCGCAGCGTCTCTCGCGCGTCCTGCAGCAACTGCATCTCGGTCGCGAGTACGTGCTCCAGAACGACCGCAGGGTCGTCGCCGAGATCCTCGATGCTCCGGCCCAGGCGCAGCGTTGGCGTCGCGCGCGTGCGGAGGGCGTCCTGTAGCTCGCTCTTGAGTGCGGGGAGTCCGCTGTAGCCAAGCGACTGAACGGCGCGGATCACCGTGGCGTCGCTCGTCTCGAGCTGCCGCGCGATGTCGACCGCGGACAGGAACACCGCCTCTTCGCGGTGCTGATCCAGGAACGTCGCGACGCGGTCTTCCGCCGGGCTTAGGCTGGGCCTGCTGGCGGCGATCCGTTCGTCGAGTGACGCCGCGAGCTTCTCTTCGCGCTTTCGGGCTGGCGCACCCTCGCGCCTGCGGCCGCTCATCGTAGCGTTTACTGCCGCTGCCATCGCTGGACTGTAGTGTATGCTGCGGGCACATTTCAAGGGGGTCGGTGCGATGGAACTGCCAGTGATCGAGGTCAGCGGCGATCGTCGGGAGGTGGGGCGCCAGCACGGCGAGGCCGCCCGCACGCAGATCCGAACCTCGATCGCCTTCTACCAGCAGAGCTTCAAACGAGCCTCCGGCCTGACCTGGGACGAGATACTCCGACAGGCACCGCGGTGGACGCCGATCGTCGAGGACTTCCTCCCAGGCATCAGCGAGGAGCTGCGGGGCATCGCCGAGGGCGCCGGCATCCGGTTTGAGGAAGTTCTCGCCCTGAACGCCCGAGGCGAGCTATCGCACAGCAACCCGTTCGCGGAGTCCGAGGAGAACGCCGAGGGCTGCTCGTCGTACGCGATCCTCCCGGAGGCGTCGGCCGACGGCCACACCTACGCCGGGCAGAACTGGGACTGGCTCGCCGAGACCGGCGAGACCGTGATCCTGCTGAAGGTCACGCAGCCGGGAAAGCCGACGATCTTCATGCAGACCGAGGCGGGCCAGATCGGTCGTCACGGCGCGAACTCCGCGGGCATCGCGCTCAACGCCAACGGACTCGGGGCGCGCTTCGGGAAGGGCGTCGCGATCCCGCAGCCGTTCATCCGACGCAAGATCCTCGAGTCGACCGAGATGCAGGGCGCGCTGAAGGCGGTCTTCGATGCGAAGCAGTCGGTGTGCACGAACCTCGTGATCACCCACCGCGACGGCTTCAGCATCGATCTCGAGACGACGCCGGCGCGTCACGGCTGGATGTACGCGACCGACGGGATCCTCGTTCACACCAACCACTTCATCGCGTTCGTTCCCGAGCAGATCGCGGCAACCTACCGTCCGTTCTCGGTGAACTCGCTGTGGCGCCTCGATCGACTGCAGCGCGGGCTGCAGGCTGTCCGACACGCGAAGGGCTCCGACGGCGCGCGCATCGCGATCGCCACCGCGCTCCGCGACCACTTCGGCCACCCGAACTCGCTCTGCAAGCACGACGACGATCGACACGGGACCGGCGATCGCTACCACACGATCGCGTCGAGCATCGTCGACCTCACGACCGGCGATTACTGGCTCGCCGCGGGTCCGCCGTGCCAGGGCGAGTACCGGCGGATCTGGAACATCTACGAGGAAGCGACACAGCGGCTCCGACCGGTGGCCACCGCGGCCAGCCCCGCGTAAATGGCGCGCGCGACCCTTCGGATCTATTCCGGGCGTAACCGCCCGGACTTGACGCCGATCTATCGGCTCTTCGAAGGTCTGACCGATACGAAGGTCGAGGTCGAGATGATCTATCACCTCGACGTCGAGCGGCGTCTTATCGACGAGCGCGACGATCCGCAGGCGGACGTTCTCATCACGAACAGCCAGGTCGCCGTCGAGGCGGTGCGTGGCACGGACATCTTCGAGCCGTACCGCGCCGAGGTCGCGCTCGCCTACGACGAGTGGCTGCGCGCGCCGGACTATTCCTGGCTGTCGTTCACAGCGTGGCCCCGCACGGCGATGGTCAACCGTCGCGTGCTCCCCGACCCCGCGTCGTGGCCACGTTCGCTCGAGGACCTCGCAACGGGGCGATTCCGCGGCAAGATCTCGATGGCGACGACGAACGAGGAGACGACGGTCTCTCAGATCAGCTCGATCCGTGCGGCGAAGGGTGACGACTACGCCTGGGGCCTCATCGATAGGCTTCTCGCCAACGGACTGCGAACCTACGAATCGAACAAGGCGACGCGCGAGGCGCTCATCCGCGACCGCAACGCGGTGGCGCTCGTGAACTCCTCCAACTTCCATGTGTTCCTCATGGAGGGCAATCCCGTCGGCGAAGCGTGGCTCGACCAAGATCCCGGCGGACTCGGCACGCACATCGAGGCTCATGTCGTCGCGCTGGTGAAGGGCGCGAAGAGTCAGGGCGCTGGAAAGGCATTCATCGACTTCCTGCTTTCCGCCGACACTCAGACACTCCTCGCGCGCATGTTCGGAGAGACGCCGGTGAACCCAAGCGCGGTCACCGGGACGGTCCGGCCGCTCGCGGAGATCCGACGCACCCCGGTCTCCGTCGCGAAGATCACCGAGCTGCGCGACAGCACGCGCGCGCATCTCGCGAAGAAGGGCTTCGCGCCACCCGCGCGCGACTAGGAGGCAGCGTGTTCGACTGGCTCAGCCTCGACGGCAAAAAGCTCCTCGTCACGCGCATCCTCCGCACATTCGCGTACGGATATCTCGCCGTTGTCCTCGGGCTGTATCTCGATCGGCTCGGCATGGATCCCACACAGATCGGGGTCGTCTTCACCGCCGCGATCGCGGGCTCGGCGGTGATGACCGTGTTCTGGTCGCTCGTGGCCGACCGCGTCGGCCGCCGGCGGACCGTGGCGATCATGGCCGCGCTCATGGCCCTCGGCGGCATCGTGTTCGCGCTTACGGACAACTTCTGGGTGCTCCTGCTCGGCGCGTTCACCGGGACGATCAGCGCTACGAGCTCCGAGGTCGGAGTGTTCCAGACCGTGGAACAGGCGGTGCTTCCGCAGACCGCGCCGAATGAGAAGCGGACCTGGCTCTTCTCCATCTACAACACCGCCGCCTACTTCGCGGGCGCGCTCGGGTCACTGGCCGCGGCGAGCGTCGCGTTCTTCGCGTCGCTCGGCCTTCAGGGCGCCGACGCATATCGCCCACTGTTCGTCCTCTACGCGCTCGTCGGACTGGTGAACCTCCTGATCTTCCTGACGCTCAGCGCCAAGGTGGAGCTCGTGCATGTGGCGGGCGAGCGGCGATTCCTCGGCATCCACCGCAGCACCGGCACCGTTGCGAGGCTGTCGGGGCTGTTCGCGATCGATGCGTTCGCCGGCGGGCTCGTCGTGCAGTCGGTCGTGTCGTACTGGTTCTACCTGCGCTGGGGCCTTTCGATCGGCGAGCTCGCTGTCGTCTTCTTCTGGGTCGGGATCATCTCGGGGCTATCGCTTCTGGCCGCGGGCTGGCTGGCGCAGCGGATCGGCCTGCTGAACACGATGGTGTTCACACACCTGCCGTCCAACGTGCTGCTCGTCCTCGTACCCCTCGCGCCGACCGCGTGGCTCGCGGTGGCGTTCTTCCTTCTTCGCCAGACCGTGTCACAGATGGACGTGCCCACGCGGCAGTCGTACACGATGGCCGTGGTCGACCCCGACGAGCGCACCGCGACGGCCGGCATCACCAACGTCGCGCGGACGACCGCAAGCGCGATCTCGCCGACGTTCGCGGGCATGGCGCTCTCGGCGGCGGCCTTTGGACTGCCGTTCTTTATCGCGGGCGGGCTCAAGATCCTGTACGACGGGCTCGTGTACCTCACCTTCCGGAACGTCCATCCGCCCGAGGAGATCGAGCGGAGAAGACGCGGCCGCGACGCGGCGTAGAAGCGAGACGTGGCGAAGTTCGTCCTCACGCGCCTGATCGAGACGATCCCGGTACTGCTGTTGGCGTCGCTGCTCGTCTTCGCGATCCTCCATCTCATCCCTGGCGATCCGATCGACGCGATGCTGGGCGCGGCCGCGTTCGGCGTGGGCGATCCGGCGGAGCATCAGCGGCTGGTCGTGCAGATCCGCGCGCAGCTCGGCCTCGACGACCCGCTGTGGCAGCAATACGTGCGCTGGCTATTCGGCGCGATGCGCCTCGATCTCGGCGAGTCCTTCATCCGGCATGCAGCCGTGACCGAGCTGATCGCAGCGCGGCTGCCGAGCACGATCGAGCTCGCCTTCGCGGCGCTGCTGATCAGCGTCGTGATCGGCATCAGCTCCGGCATCATCGCGGCGCTCCGTCGCAACACGCCCGTCGACGGTGCGGTGATGATCGTGTCCCTGGCGGGTGTCTCGCTCCCGAGCTTCTGGTCCGCGATGATCCTCATCCTCGTCTTCTCCGTGTCGCTCAACTTCGTTCCCGCGACCGGCTCCGGCGGGTTCGATCGCCTCATCCTGCCAGCGGTCGTGCTTGGCTACGAGGGCGCGGCGCTCATCGCGCGTCTGACGCGTGCGTCGCTGCTCGAAGTGATGTCGCGTGAATACATCCGCACCGCGCGCGCGAAGGGCCTGCCGAACCGCTCCGTCGTGCTCGGTCACGCGCTGCGCAACGCGATGATCCCGGTCGTGACCGTGGTCGGACTCCAGCTCGGCCGCCTCCTCGCGGGAAGCGTGATCGTCGAGACCGTCTTCGCACGGCAGGGCGTCGGCCAGCTCGCCGTCGACGCGATCCTGTCGAAGGACTATCCGCTCGTGCAGGGGATCATCCTTCTCACCGCCATCACCTACGTGTTCGCGAATCTGCTCGTGGACGTGTCGTATGGCTTCCTCAACCCCCGGATCCGTACCGCCTCCTGATATCGCGCGCTCGCCGATCGTGTCGGCGGTCATTGCCGATCAGCGCCGGCTGCCCAAGCTGTCGACGCCCGCCGGTCCGTATCGCCGCGCGTGGTGGCGACTGCGTCGCGACCGGGTCGCGATGGCCGCGCTATTCGTGCTCGCACTGCTCGTCGTGATCGCGTACCTCGTGCCGCTGGCCATCGCCATCGATCCGTATCAGCAGAGCCTGCGCGACTCGCTGCTGCCACCCGGGACGGCAGGTCATGCGCTCGGGACGGACCACTTCGGCCGCGACGTGCTGTTGCGACTGATCGATGGTGGGCGAGTGTCGCTCTCGGTCGGCATCCTCGCGGTCGTCATCTCGGCGTCGATCGGCGGACTCATCGGACTGGTCGCGGGTTACTTCGGCGGCTGGCCGGATCGCATCCTCATGCGGTTCATCGACGTGAAGCTCGCGTTCCCCGGGATCCTCCTCGCGCTCGTGATCGTCACCGTGCTCGGCACTGGTCTCGAGAAGGTCATGATCGCGGTCGGCATCGGTGGTATCCCCCGCTTCGCGCGCGTCGTGCGCGGCTCCGTGCTGAACACGAAGAACGAGCTCTACGTCGAAGCTGCGCGCAGCATCGGCGCGGCGGACCTGCGGATCATGTTCGTGCATCTGGTCCCGCAGGTGCTCGGACCCGCGATCACCATCGCGACCTTCGGCCTCGCGACCGCGATCCTCTCGATCGCCTCGCTGTCTTTCCTCGGTCTCGGCGCGCAGCCGCCGACGGCGGAGTGGGGCCTGATGCTCTCGGAGGCGCGCAAGTACTTGCGCGTTGCGTGGTGGCTCTCGGTATTCCCGGGTCTCGCGATCGTGACCGTCGTGCTGAGCGTGAACCTGCTTGGCGACGCCGTGCGCGACGCGCTCGACCCGCGGATCCCGAGCGTCAGCGACTAGCTCGGACCCCAAGACCGCCGAGATCGCACGCGTTCAGAAGCTCCGGCCAAACGAGGTGTCGATCCAAGGATCCTCCGCGCTCGCCTGATGAGGGAGCCGCGCAGTATCCGCGCACAAGAACCCCAAAAGAACAGTCTTGTTGCGTGATAATGAATTCGTGATCACTCCACGCGGTCTGTACCCAGATCTACTCTTCGCGGTGCGCCGTACCGCCGGCTTATCGCAGCGACAACTTGCGCAGCGCACCGGGGTGCCTCAGCCGACGATCGCTGCGATTGAAGCCGGTCGTCGAGATCCGCGGGTCGGAACGCTGGCGAGGCTCGTCGATGGTTGCGGCTGGACGCTGACGATGGTCCGCCTGAAGGGAAAGGGCATCGACAGGGCGCAGCTACGGAGACTGCTGGCCCTCACTCCGGAGGAGCGTCTTCGCCGCGGCGTTGCCGAGGCTAATCGTCGGATGATCGTCGACAGGCGGCGCTAGCCGGCCCAGGTCTGCTTCAGACCCTACGGCTTCCAGGCTTTTCGAGAGACGTGCGCGCCGACGCTCGAGTCAGCCGCGGCAGGGTACTGCTCCATCCGGTCGTAGAGCCATTCGAACCACTCGAACGCCGTGGGGGTGACCGAACGGAACTGCCCGATGTACCCGCGGCACTTGCGCCAAGTGAGCCGGACCATCCCACCGATGAGATCGTCGGCCATATGCAGGGGGATCGCGCGCGAGTACACGAGGTAGCCGAGGTTCTCGAACTTCACGAACGTCTCGATGAGCGCCTGCTCGAGCTCGGGCCCGAGCGCATGGATCGCCTCCGCCGGCGCGGCGTCGGGCAGCTCGAAGATCTTGCGGACCGATCGCGAGAAGAGCTCCGGTGGCTGTGTCGTCTTCATGAGCGTGAGCGCGGTCTCCTGACGCCGCTGCCGCACGAAGGCCACGAACTGGTACGCGGCGAAGACGAATCCCCCGACCACCGTGGCCGTCGAGATCAAGGCGAAGGCGATCTGCAGCTCGGCTGGCATCGCGTCCCTCCCGCGTTTCCAGGATGATGCGCCGATGCCACGCGTCGCGGCGAGAGACGTCGAGCTCTACTACGAGTCGCTCGGCGAAGGCACGCCGATGGTGCTCCAGGCGCACGACCACACGCCCTGGCTCTTCTGCCAAGCGCCGGTGTTCTCGCTGCGGTACCGCTTCCTCACCTACGACCGCCGCGGGACCGGCCGCTCCTCCAGCCCGCCCGGCGACTGGACCGCCGCCGATCTCGCGAACGACCTCGCTGGACTGCTCGACGCGCTCGACATCGACAAGGCGATCGTCGGCGGCTCGAGCCTCGGCGGCGTGGTCACGGCACAGTTCGCCGTCGACCATCCGGGACGAGCGCTCGCGCTCGTGATCGGACACACCGTCCCTTACGTCGACGCGGAAGGACGCGCGTGGCTGGAAGAGGAGATCGCGACGGCGCGCGCGGGCCGGCCGCCGATCGTGCGCCAACCGCGGTCCGGCCCCGATGAGAAGGAGGGGCCGCTCACGACGGATCCCGAGTTCGCCGCCTCGGCGTGGGGGAAGATGATCGCCGCCACCGGCACCGGCCTCGGGCGCACTGGCGACGAGCGCGCCCGCGCGATCGCGGTGCTGCGCGACTGGGACCAGCGCCCGAGAAAAGTCGACCTCGCGAAGATCCAGGTGCCGACGCTCCTCATCGTCGGCGAGCGCGAGCCGCGTTCGACCATCGAAGGCTCGCGCGAGTGGGCGTCGTGGATCCCCGGCGCCGAGCTGCTGGTCCTGCCGGGCGCGCACCACGCCGCGCCGCGCGAGGCCGCGCCGGCCTGGAACGCGGCGGTGCAGGGTTTCCTCGATCGGCACGGCCTGGGTGGACAATCGAGGCGATGACGATCGCGGCCCGCGCCGTCCGCGCTCCCCGAGGCACCACGCTCGCGTGCCGCGGGTGGCCACAGGAGGCCGCGTTCCGGATGATCCAGAACAACCTCGATCCGGAGGTGGCGGAGAAGCCGGACGAGCTCATCGTCTACGGCGGGACCGGCCGCGCCGCGCGCTCGTGGAAGGCGTTCGACCGCATCCTCGCGACGCTTCGCCGCCTCGGGAACGACGAGACGCTGCTGGTGCAGTCGGGCAAGCCAGTTGGCGTGTTCCGTACACACGAGTGGGCGCCGCGCGTGCTCATCGCGAACGCGCTGCTCGTGCCGAAGTGGGCGACGTGGGAGAAGTTCCGCGAGCTCGAGGCCGCGGGTCTGACGATGTACGGGCAGATGACCGCGGGATCGTGGATCTACATCGGGACGCAGGGGATCCTGCAAGGGACATATGAGACGTTCGCGGCGGTCGCGCGCAGGCACTTCGGCGGCACGCTCGCGGGTCGCCTCGTCGTCAGCGCCGGGCTCGGCGGCATGGGCGGCGCGCAGCCGCTCGCGATCACGATGAACGAAGGTGTGGGCCTCATCGTCGAGGTCGACCAGTCACGCGCCGAGCGGCGCCGCCGCCAGGGTTTCCTCGACGAGATCGCGCCGACCCTCGACGACGCGCTCGCGCTCGCGCAGCGGTCGCTCCGCGACCGGACGCCACGCAGCATCGCGCTCGTCGCCAACGCCGCCGACGTGCTGCCCGAGCTCGTGCGCCGCGGCGTGCACGTCGCCGTCGTCACGGATCAGACGAGCGCCCACGACCCGCTCGACGGGTATGTGCCGGCCGGCGTGGAGGACCCCGCGGGGCTGCGCGCGCGCGATCCGGAGGGCTACGTTCGGCGGTCGCG
>VBFY01000037.1 GCA_005889405.1 Chloroflexota bacterium
ATGAAGTCTTTCTGCGGAAGCGGGTTCGGAGCGGCGATGTTGACAACTCCGGCCAGTCGCTGGTGATCGATGATCCACAGCACCGCCTTGGTGAAGTCGGAGTGATGAGTCCACGAGATGTATTGGTCGCCTGGGCCCGCCTGTCCGCCGAGCCCAAAGCGCGCCAGCGTCATCAATGTCGCGAACGCGCCGCCGTCTTCAGGGCTCATCACGATCGCGGAACGAAGAGCGACCTTCCGCGTCGAGGGCAGCTCAACTTCGTTGAACGCGGCCTCCCAGGCTCGCGCGACTTCGATGCTGAACATCCACGTTTTCGGTATGTTCGGTTCGTCGCCGCCTAGGACACCGCTAAGCTCGTCGTTGGCCGCGTCGTACCGGTGCGAGTAAATCGTCGCGGTGCTCGCCTGGAGCCACACACGCGGCGGCCGGGCGCTCGCTGCGATCGCCGCGCCCACCGCACGCGTGGATCGGGTCCGCGATTCAAGAATGTCCTGTCGGTTCGTAGCGTTGTATCGGCAGTTCACGCTACGGCCGGCGAGGTTGATGACGACATCCGCACCGTCGATCTCCTCTGACCAGTCGCCGACCGTCACGCCGTCCCACGAAACTATCCGCCACGGTGCCAGGCGCGGTGCTCTGCTGAGGACAACGACGTCGTTGCCGCTGCGATGAAGCGTGTTGGCCAGCAGCGTTCCGACGTGACCCGACCCGCCGGGAATCACCACCTTCATACGACCTCCCGTAACGCGGGCACGATGCCGAGGCATCTGCTGTATATTGGTAAACGTGTTCACTGATAAAGTCAACGCGCCGGAAGGACCCCGCAGTAGGGGCCGGCCTCGGGGGCACACGCCTCAGGGGATCAAAACCAGACAGACTCTGTTCGAGACTGCGATCGCACTCATGGCCAAGCGGGGTTATGCCGCCGCCACACTTAGGGAAGTCGCGGCGGAGGCCGGCGTGAGCTCAACGCTTCTCTACCGGTATTTCCCCAGCAAGCAGTCCGTGGTGCTGGCGCTATACGACGACCTTTCCGCTCAGTACGCGGAAGTTGCGACTGCGATGCCGCGCGGCAAATGGCGCGATCGGTTCCTTTTCGCTCTGCGAGGTAGTCTCGAGGTGCTCAAGCCGCATCGACGAACCCTGTCGGCGCTCGTGCCGGTCTTGATCGGAGATGCGGATCATGGGCTGTTCAGTCCGAACACTGCGTTCTCGCGCGTGCGTGTGGAGCGAGCGTTCCGTCAGGCCGTGGTCGACGCAACCGACGCACCTCGTGCGGAACTCGCGGCACCGCTCGGCCGACTTTTGTACCTGCTGCATCTGGCGGTGCTGCTCTGGTGGCTAATCGATAAGAGTCCTGGTCAGCGCGCGACAGGTGGACTCGTCGCCCTCATCCAAAAGACGCTGCCGTCCGCGGTCCTCGCTCTGAGGTTCCCACCGGTTGTGCGGCTTGTGCGGACTGGGGACGCGCTCTTCGCAGAGGCGCTGCTGGACGGTGACTTAGGACCGTCCGAATAGCCGAGTTGGGGCGCGGCGCGATCAGTGGAACCGCACGTGTCACGCAGACTCGGTACGCCACTCTCAAGCGACGCGAATCAGGGAGACAAGAGTTCGGTGTGACGGATGGTCGCGAACGCGCCCTCGCCGCATCTGACATGCAGTTCGGACAACTGCTACGCAGCGGGCGCTCGCGCGAGCGCGTGAAGCATCGTCCTGAGACGCCGCGCAACGCAGGGGTCCAGTCGGCTGGAGCAACCAGCGTGCGGCGCGCGCCGGCCTAGTACGGCATCGCGACTAGGCGCCAGTGAGCCCCAGCGACACACCTCGCGACTCGCGAATTGTTAGCAGGGCGGCCCCTGATAGTTCCCAGCCCACATGCGCCCGAAGCAGACCGAACCATCCGCGCGCTGGAAGTGATGGATCGCTCCCGACCAGGACCACCGGCCGCCTCGCTCGTCGAAGAGCAGGTCGATCTGCCGCGTGTTGCCGTTGTCGGTCCACCGTGAGACCGCGAAGAAGCGCTCACCGCCGCCCTGACCGACAGATTGGATCAGCGGATCGACGACCACGGTCACCGTCCCACCTGCAAGTGCAGGCCGAAGAGCTTCGATGAACGGGAAGATCGCTCGGTTCAGGATGCAGCACGTGTTGTTCGGCTCCGGCGGTTCGACCACTGCGTACATACCCAACGTGCACCCGCGCATGCGAAGAGATACGCCGGCGGCGTCGTGCTCGCTAAAGGCCTTTGCCAGGGCGGTGGCCACCTCCTGCGCCGCCTCGCGCGGTGGCTTCGGGTACGGCGTCGGTAGCGGTCCTGGGGAGACTGGCGTGAAGCTCATTGCGATCGGCGCGAGGAACCCCGCTGAGTCGCCACCCTCCCGCCGGATGTCTGTATCGAAGAGGTAGATGCGATCGTTCGCGCGAATCGCGAAGGACACGGCACCCATCCTGTCCGACGAGGTGATCTTCGCCGCCTCCCGCCCGCCGATCGTCGTCGCGACAACGGAGGCGCCAGTATTCATCGGCTGCGCACGCGCCCATTCCACGACGGAGCGGCCGCCGCTCTCCCGCTGCACTGCGAGGTGAAAGTCGGCCGCGCGCGCTGCCGGCGGGATGTCGCCGACGTTGAGGTCGAGCTCCTCGCTCTCGCTGAGCGGCGTGAAGAAGTCGACGCCGATGAGATCCGTGCGTGCGTCGACCCACGACTCGCAGCTCGACGGGCGGTAACCCGCCGGCATCGTGATGCCGTACCCCAGCGTGGCGTTCGTGTACGCGGCCAGAGATCGTGATGCGCTCGGTGACGCGGTGCGGGCGGCCGTCGTCGGCAGCACGGAAGGCGCTTCGCTCGGCGACACCGAAGGAGTCACCAGTGCAGGCACCGCTGAGGCGCAGCTCGTCAGCGACGCCAGCAGCAGGAGTGAGCGAAGGATGCTGCCGTGGACCACTGCCTAGAGGACCGCCTCGGTTGCTGATACAAGCGCGCCATCCTCAAGCAGGAGGAAGGCAGCGCCACTTGCGCGAGTCAGCATCCAGAACGGTCGCAGCTCCCCCGCGGATCCGCGGATGGTCGTCCAGACGAACTCAGCCTTGATCACGGCATCGCCGGTGGCACTTCCTCGCGCGATGGCAGCGGCCTCGCTCATTGTCGGGAACGAAGGACCGTTGCTCCAGCCGCGGACCGCGTCGAGGCGACCCAGTCCGTTGGCATCGATGCCGATCTTCATCAACGCGATCGTCGTGTCACCGACCGTGACCGGGACCAGGTACCCATTCGCGTCGCCGGGTCGCAGAGCTCGGGATCTGTCTCTTCGCGTCTATCTCTTCGCGGCTCCCATTCGCTCAGCCGCCTCGTATGCCGCGGCGTCCATTGGGCTCATCAGCTGGAAGTAGTTGTTGTCGGGATCGGAGAACGTTGAGATCAGCATTCCGCTCCCGTCGGCGTTCCCCTCGGCCGGGTCATACGGCTCTTTCACCACGGTTGCGCCGGCCGCCTTGAGCTTCTTGAACTCGCCCTGCACGTCGGGTGTCTCGATATTCCAGATGATCCGACCGGGCTCGCGGTTCTGGCCCTTCACCTGGTCGTGCGGGCCGACGGTCACGCCGCCGCTCCCGAGCTGCCAGCCGAAGTAGCCGCCATCGTCCCACGTGGGTTCGCCAAACAGCTTCGTGTAGTAGTCCTTGAGGCGCTGCGGATTCTCGGAGCCGATCAAGATGCTGTTCAGGTTCATACCTGCCCCCTTTGCGTTTGCTTTCGATGGCGTCCAGCGTAGGTCGGACGGCGCCGTGACGCCTCCGGGGACAGAGCGAGCGCTTCCCTCAGCCAGCGACGGACAGCGGTGCCTGCCACCCGGCGATCTACTCGGTCTTATCAGTGTCCGGCACGCGTTGGCCGCGGCTTTGGATGCGTGTCACTCGGATTCGGCTGCGTCCTCGCAGCGAATGCCGCGCGTCGGACGGCGGCGAGGAGCTCTTCTAGTGGAGCTCCTTTCACCACAAAGCCAGCTAATTGCGCCCGACTTGCGAGTTCCGGGATCGTGGGCTCGGCGCTGTACAGGATCGTTCGAACGGCCGGCGCCAGACGTCGCATGCGAATCGCGATGTCGAGGCCATCGAGGTCGCGCAGGTCAGCGTCCAGGATGAGCACTTCGGGCAGCTTCTGGACTGTCACGGTCACCGCCTCCCTGCCGGTCTTCGCGACACCGACGCAGGCAATATCGCGCTCCGCGTTTAGGACGTAGCGCAGGTTCTCGCGGATCGAAGGGTGGTTCTCCGCCACGACGACGCTGATCTTCGCGCCACGCTCCGCTCCCGACATTTGCTTGACTCACGAGCGGAGCCGGGTGTTTGTGGGGCCGGAGCTGAATGCTGACAGCCAACTGGTACAACGCAGCTCGAGCGAAACAATCGCCCCACCGAGGCCGAGCCCTTCCCTCACCCGTACGGGGGATGCGACCGCAAGCGGCATGGCCGACAACAGTAGGAGTGGGCGATCGGGACGCTGCGCTGCGGATCGGTTCGACGGCGCTTGTCGAGTTCGTCTGCATGGCCAAGCACAAGGCGGACCGGTTGAACGCTGATGGTTACACCCTCGCTCTCCGTAGCCAGCTAGCGGCGTACTGCGCCCGCGGTGCCGAGCAGAACCACGAGTGGATTCGCGTGCCGCCCACGCCGCTCGATGAGATCACCGTCGGGAAGATCGAAGACCGCCCACCAGAGCCCGGCGGTCCGCGAGACCGAATCCCGCAACACGGCTGAGCCACGCGGTCATCGGCCGACCCTCTTTCAGCAACTCGGTGTGCTCCCGTTCCGCCTTTAGCGGCGCCGACAGCCGTGGGGAAACCTCACGCGGCGGTGATGGTCGTCATTTTGTCGATTCTTCTTATGGCCCTTCGTCGGTATCGTGCGGCCTCGGAACGAGGCTCGCGGGAGGTTCGCAGTGCGTTACATGCTCACCTTCTACGCCGCCGAGGATGAATGGATGGCGCTTCCGGAAGCCGAGCGGAATGCCGGGATCGCCGAGATCGGTCAGTGGTTCGCCCAGCACGCACGCGCAGGCAAGATCGTCGAAGGCCAACGCCTCGGTCGTGGCACCAAGACCGTCCGGTTGGGCCGCGTGCGCAAGAAGGACCTGCCGATGGTGACGGACGGCCCGTTCATCGAGGCCAAAGAGAGCGTCGGCAGCTACGCGATCGTCGAGGTCGCGAGCGAGGACGAGGCGATCAGCATCGCGAAGCGCTGGCCCGCAGGCGGGATCGTCGAGGTGCGTCCGGTCGCAGAGTCCCAGTGATTCTCGTCTAGCCGGTCATGCCCTCCGCGGCGCATTCCGCGGCTCGCCGCTTCAGCAGTTCGCGCTCCCGCGCGTTCTCCGTCAGCGACGCCGCGCGCTCGAACTCGGCGCGCGCTTCCTCGGACCGGCCGAGCTTCCTCAGGAGGTCGCCGCGGACGGCCGGCAGTAGGTGATACGACTTGAGCGAGGGCTCGGGGACGAGCGCATCCACAAGCTCGAGTCCGGCGGCGGGACCGAATGCCATACCGACTGCGACTGCCCGGTTCAGCTCGACGACCGGGGACGGCGCGAGCTGCGCGACCGCGTCGTAGAGCGCCACGATGCGCGGCCAGTCGGTCTCGGCCGCGGTCGCCGCTCGGGCGTGGCATGCCGCGATCGCTCCCTGCAGCGCGTAAGGACCCATCGCGGCCCCGAGTCGCTCTGCGCGCTCGAGTGCCGCCAGGCCGCGGCTGATGAGCAGATGGTCCCAGCGGCTACGGTCCTGATCGAGAAGTAGGACGGGCTCACCGGACGGTCCGACGCGAGCACGCAGTCGTGAGGCGTGGATCTCCATGAGCGCGACGAGCCCGTGGACTTCCGACTCGGTCGGGGCGAGCTCGGCCAGGATGCGGCCCAACCGCAGCGCCTCTTCGCACAGCGACGGTCGGATCCAATCCTCGCCGGCGGTAGCGGCATACCCCTCATTGAAGATCAGGTAGATCACCTCGAGGACCGAGGCGAGGCGCGCGCTGCGCTCGGGACCACTGGGAACCTCGAACCTGACGTGCGCCTCGGTCAGGGTCCGCTTCGCGCGAACGATGCGCTGCGCGATGCTCGAGACCGGCACGAGGAATCCCCGCGCGATCTCCTCAGTCGTCAGACCGCCGAGGACGCGAAGGGTGAGCGCGACACGTGCGTCTGTCGAGAGCACCGGATGGCATGCCATGAAGATGAGGCCGAGGAGATCGTCGCCGACGTCCTCGTCGATGGCCGTGTCCAAGTCGGTGCCTCCCTGATCCCGCTCGACATCACGCCCGAGCTCCTCGTACTTGCGCTCAAGCGTCTTGCGGCGCCGGATCAGGTCGGTCGCGCGGTGCTTCGCGGTGCTCATCAGCCAGGCGCCCGGCTTCTCCGGCACGCCTGACGCGGGCCACTGCTCGAGCGCGGCAACGAGCGCGTCCTGTGCGAGCTCCTCAGCCGTCCCGATGTCGCCGACGATGCGAGCCAGCCCGGCGATGAGCCGGGCTGACTCAATGCGCCATATCGCTTCGATCGCGCGATTCGCTTCGGTGGCTACGGCGAGAGCTCCCTCACGCGCCCTCGTGCTGGGAGACCTCACGGATCTCGAAGGTCCCGCCGTCGTAGGGTGCCCGCTTGAGCCATTCGATGGCCTCGTCCATCGATCGGACCTGCCACAGCCAGTACCCGGCCACGAGCTCCTTGGTCTCCGCGAACGGCCCGTCGATGACCCTGCGCTTGCTGCCGTCGAACTGAACGCGCTTGCCCTCCGAGCTCGGGGAGAGGCGGCCGGCCGCGACGACCACCCCCGCCTTCACCAGCTCTTCGTTGAACTTCTGGTACTCCGCCATCGCCTCCGCCGTCGGGGGTGTCGCGGCCGCGCTCTGATTGCCTTCCTTTGCCAGGATCAGCACACGCATCTCTATCTCCTCATATTGGACGTAATCCGCATCGCCTTGGCTTGGGCTTGTCGGAGCCTCATCCATACATCGAATGACAGGGAGCCTTTTCGACAGAACCGGTCGTGCACGCGTCAAGCGTGCTGCACCACGCGCTGCCGCAGTCAAGTGACCCGTCCCCATTGCGGCCAGCCGTACGATTCCGCGTGCGATGGTGGTCCATCTCTCGCCGGCTCGGCCTGTCGCGGCCGCCTTCGAACAGGAGATCATGTTCTGTCGGGGGCCGGACAATCTGCGTCTGGCATACGCGATCCACGGCAGCGGGCCGCCGCTGGTCGTCGTCTCGTGCTGGCTCAGCCACCTCCAACACGACTGGCAGAGCCCGGTCTGGCGGCACTTCCTCGATCAACTCGGCGAGATCGCGACGGTCGTCCGCTACGACGAGCGCGGCTTCGGGATGTCCGATTGGACCGTCGATGATTTCTCGCTCGAGGCGCGCGTCGGCGATCTCGAGTCGATCCTGGCCGCGACTGGGCTGGAGCGGTTCGCGCTGCTCGGGATGTCGGGCGGCTCGGCCGTCGCCATGGCGTACGCGATCGCGCATCCGGAGCGTGTCAGTCGGCTGATCCTTTATGGCACGGTCTGTGGCGAGCCCGTCACCTTGTCGCCTGATGAGTCGGCCGAGGAGGAAACCTATCGAAGCATGATCCGGATCGGTTGGGCGAGGGAGGACGCGGACTTCCGGCGCGTCTTCACCAAGCGATTCATCCCTGACGCGACCGAGGAGCAGATGCGCTGGTTCGACGATCTTCAGCGGATGTCGACGTCGCCCGCCAATGCGGTGGCCAGCCGCATCGCCCGCCAGCAGGTGGACATCTCCGACGAGCTGCCACGGATTACCGCACCGACCATCGTCCTGCAGGCGGTCGGCGATCGGTCGACGACGTTCGACAACGCGGTGAGCGTGTCGTCGCGGATCCCCGGGGCGCGCCTCGTCTCGCTCGAGAGCCGCAACCACATCCTTCTGGCCGACGAGCCGGCTTGGCGCGTATTCATCGACGAGGTGTCGGCGTTCCTCGAGCCCGAGCGTCGGGCACGCGACGAACGAACGACTGATCGGCCCGCCGAGGAGCTCTCACCTCGCGAGCGCGACATCCTTCGGCTGGCCGCGGAGGGCCGGACGAACGACGAGATCGCCGTCGCGCTCACCCTGAGCGTCCGGACGGTAGAGCGTCACCTCTCGAATACCTACGCGAAGCTTGGGTTGAGCGGCCGCGTCGCACGCGCCGCCGCCGTCGCGGCGTACCTCAAACACCGGGTCTGATCGCCGCCTGCGTGTCGGCCGCCAGCGGCGGCGAAAATTCGCGCAGGGTTTGGGTGGTGGCACGGTTTCGTCGAGTGAGTCTCCTCGCGTACGTTCCGCCCCGCTGTCCTGACGGGCAGCGCGGAGGTGTGCGATGAACGCAACGGTGCTCGCGGAGACCGAGGCTCGCTTCAGGGCCGATCCGTCGACGGCGCGATCGAAGCCCGCGGTAACGGCCGCCCTGGTGAATGGACGGGCGCGCCTCTCGGCGGGGCCCTTCAACTGGGACGCCGATCTGCCGCTCACCCTCGGCGGTCAGAACCTCGCACCCAGTCCGACGGCGTACCTGCTCGGAGCGCTGGCCGGGTGCGCGGTCGCTTTCCTCAACGACACGCTGGCGCCTCAGTTCGAAGTCGACATCGTTGACCTGACCGCCATTGCGCGATGCTCGTCCGACGCGCGCGGCCTGTTGGCGATCGACGGCGTTGCCCCCGATCTGGCGGACCTCGCGCTCGAGATCCGCGTCTCGTCGCCATCGCCTGAGGATCGCGTCGCGGCGATGCTCGCCGCGTGGCGCGAGCGCTGCCCGATCTACCTCGCGCTGATGAAGCCGCAGTCCGTCACGTTGACGATCGCCGAGGGTGCGTCCTAGCTGCGCCGGATGAGTCTCAGTGGAGCGCTCAAGCCCGAGCGGATCGCGGCGTTCTGCCAGATGTTCTTCGCGTTCCGCCATTGGCGGCGGCTGTCCACGACGACGATCTTCGACTCGACGGTCGCGTCGACGCCGAAGTGCTTGGCGAGATTGCGGAGCGTCGCGCGCCAGATGTCATTTTGCATGCGCTCGCCCAGCACCGGCACCATCATCGCGAGCTCCCAAAAGGGATCGCTGGCCCGAGTGAGCTCTTGGACCTGCGCCACCGTGATGCCGGATTCGTCGCTCTGCGCGCTGAACGTCAACGGACCCGCGAACGGATGACCCTCCGGTGACATGAAGCTGAACGACACGTCGTCGGCGTAGATCACGAGCACGCCGGTGGCCATCGTCGGCGCGCCGGGTATCGACGCGTTGATGACGCCGACCTCGCCCGGAGCGATGCCGGTCGCGGGCAAGAACATCCGCTGCCCCTTCGGCCAGAAGTCGCCGAACCGCGCCTTCCACGTCGTGATGACGGTCTGGGGCGTGACCTCCCTACCGATCCGGACCGAGAAGGTCTTCTGGGACAGCCTGCCGAACCCGCCGTTCGCGGCGTTCAGCCGGCGACCCCGCACGTTCGCGTTGATCGCTCCGTCGCGGTCGCTGAGTTCGAGGGTCTTGACCGGTTTCGCCCAGTTGCTGTCATCGCGTGTCATCTCAGGCCTCCCTACCCTCTTTGAGCGCGCGGCGCACCCAGCGGATCGGTGCTCCGAACATGTAGAAGCCGGAGCGGATCGCGGCGTTGCGCCAGATGTTCTTCGCCTGCGACCAGTTGCGCCGTCGGTCGACACAGATGCGTTCGACGGTGACATCGCCGTGCGCTCCAAAGTGCGCCGCGAGCGCGACGAGCGTCTTCGTCCACATCTGGTCCTCGAAGCGGTGCCCATAGATCGGCAGCATGACGTCGTAGAACGGATCGTCCGCGCGGATGAGGACCTGGACCTGTGCGCTCACGCCGTGTTCGTCGCGCGCCGCGCTGAACGTGACGATGCCGGCAGCCGGGTGGCCCTCGGCGTTCATGAACGTGAACGACTCGTCGTCGGCGTAGATGACCTCGATGCCGGTCGACACCTCCACCCCGCCGAGCGATTCGCCGTTGATGAGCACCACGACACCGGGCTGGATCCCAGCCTGTGGGGCGTAAAAATGATTGCCCTTCGGCCAGAACGCCCCGTAGTTCGCCTTCCACTCGCGGATGACGTCCGGCGGCGTGATGGCGATTCCGTCGAGTCGCATGCGGTATGTCTTCTGCCAGAGCTGGCCGAAGCCTTGGACCGGCCCGACGAGTCGGCGTCCCGTGACGTTGAGGTTGACCGCGCCGGGAGGCACCTCGCCGACGCGCAGCCGGCCCGCGGGGACCGCCCAGTTGGCCGCGTCGTCGCGGACTTTGGGAGTCTCGACCGGCGTTTTGCTCGTCATCACGCGCCGCCTACGCCTTCGCCGCCGCGACCGCCGCGGCCTCGGTGTCGTGGATCCCGATCGCTTCGTCGAGCCGGGTCAGCTCGAAGATCTGCTTGTAGTGCTCGTTGAGCCCACAGGCGAGAAGCTTCTGCTTCTGCCGATTGGCGCGGACCAGGAGCGTCACGAGCAGCCCGATGCCGCCACTGTTCATGTAGTCGAGGCCCGTGAAGTCCAGCACGATCGCGCGGGTCTTATCGCCCGCCTGGCCATACGCGGCCATGAGTGGCTGCTCCGAGGCCGCGGTCACATCGCCGCGCACACGGATGACGATCGTCCACTCGTCGATTCGGTCGGCCGTCGTTGTCGTCGTCGCTGTGGTCATGTCGCTTCCCCACCTTTCAATGCCGCGCTCTCGTCGGCGTAGATCTTCATGAAGTCCGCCAGCCGCGTGATCTCGAAGATCTCGCGGTAGTGGTCGCTGAGTCCCGAGGCGGTGATCGTGCGGCCGTCCTTCCGGGCACGGGCGAGGATCCCGACGACGAGGGCGATACCCGTGCTGGAGAGGAACTCGACACGGCCGAAGTTCAACAGCACGGTCTTCGATCCGTGCCCTGCCGCGGTCGCATACGCCTCGTTCAAGGTCCGTTCCGCGCTCGCGTCGATCTGTGCCGGTAGGTCCACGACCGCCGTCCCGTCGCGATACCGCACCGGTGCCGTCGACTCAGTCATGGCCATCGTCCGCTCCCTTCTTCGCAGCGAGCTTCATCACGAGCTCGATGGAGTGGTGCATGTTCGTCGTGTGCACGCGCATGTCATCGACCATGTTCTTGATCAGAAACAGGCCCCAGCCGCGAGGCTTCTGGAGGCCCTGCAGCTTGGCCTCGAGGTCCGGCGTCTCGGGCTCTGGGATGTCCCGGCCACCGCCGTTGTCGACGATGCGGATCAGGAGCTCGTCGTCGGTCACGCTCACGCGCACGTGGACTGGCAGCTCGACATCGAGGCGGTTCCCGTGTTCGATCGCATTCATCGCCGCCTCGCTCACGGCGGTCTTGAGCCGCTCGAACCGCTTTGGGTCGAGGCCGATGTCGCGAACCGATGACGCAACGCGGTCCATGATCCGGCGCTCGTTGCCCGGCGCGCTCGACTCCTCGAACTCGACAAGGACGTGCTCGGTCTCGCCGTGCACGCTCGATCGCGAGAGCGTGACGAGCGTGATGTCGTCCTCTTGCTCCCACGCTGGTCCGGTGAATGCGTGCAATGACTCGAGCAGGCCATCGATGAGCTCATGCCCCGTGCCGAGCTCGCCGATGAGCTTGCGCATTCGCGGGAAGCCATACATCTGGCGCTGCGGGTCGTGCGCCTCGGCGAGTCCGTCGCTGTGCAGGACCATGACGTCGCCCGGACCGAGCGTCGCCTCCTTCTCGTCGTAGTGCATGCCGGGCAAAGCTCCGAGCGGCATTCCCGTCGCTCGAAGCTCGACGACGTCATTGCCCCGTCGCACGAACGGGAGATCGTGGCCCGCGTTCGCGTACGTCAGCCTGCCGGTCGCCGGTTCCAGGACCGCGTAGAGGCAGGTGACGAACATGTTCTGCGGAATGTCGGCGTGGAGAAAGTCATTCACGCGCTCGAGGAGCTTGCTCGGCGACCCGAGACGCGGCGCTTCGCTCCGCAGGACAGACCGCGTCGTCGCCATCACCAGCGCGGCGGGCACGCCATGCCCGGTGACGTCGCCGACGACGAGCCCGATCTTGCCGCCGGGCAGGTCGATGAAGTCGTAGAAGTCGCCGCCGACCTCGGCTGCGGCGCGGTAGAACGCCGCGATCTGCCAGCCCGGCAGGTTCGGGAGCGTCTTCGGGAGGAACTGCTGCTGGATGAGCTGCGCGATGCGGAGCTCCTGCGAGATCCGCTCGCGCGCTCGGACCTCTGCCTCCTGCTCGCGGACGAGCTGCGCGACGCGTACCGCCGGCGAGGCCTGCGCGGCCAGCTTCTCCAACAGGCGACGGTCATCGGTCGAGTAATCCTGGTCCGAGAGACGGCGGCCGAGGTTGAGCAGCCCGATCAGCTCGCCTTGGCTGATGAGCGGCACGACGAGCTTGACCCCAGCCGATCGGAGCGCCCGGACGGCGGGCGAGTCGAGCTGCAGGTCGTCGATCGCAACGGCACCCGAGCCGGCATGGAAATACGCGAGGATCGGGTCATTCGGCGCGATGTCGATAGGTGGCGTCTCGAGCACGGGTGTGCGGGCCGAGGCGCGCGCCTTCGCGGGCGCGGAGTCCCCGTCGCGACCGATGACCCTCCGGAAGGTCCGAGTGAGCGTCAGCATCTATGTCCTTTCTATCCGCGCGGCGTCCGGGAATCGTTACGGAGCCAGACCGACGCGGATTCCGGCTGGAGCGTTTCGCTTACCGCGGCGAGCAGGCTCGCGCGGACGGCCCCGAGATCGACCTCCGCCGTCAACTCAGCCGTGAAGTGGTCCACGGCACGCACCGCGTCGTATCGCGCCCGGTAGAAGCGGCGGTCGACCGTCGATTGCATGCGTCGACGGATCGGCTGGAACAGTGCGAAGCACACGAGCGTCGACGCTGCGACCGCGACTTCGGAACCGCCGGTGAGCGGACGGAGCCCGGTCTGCAGGACGACGATGCCGCCGAAGAACGTCAGCGCGATCGCGGCGGTCGTCGCCGCGTAGACGATGGCGCGGTTGATGAGGACATCGATGTCATAGAGGCGGTAGCGCAGGATCGCGACGCCGATGGCGACCGGCATGAGCGCGAGCACGACGATGAAGAGGACCTGCACCGGCTTGAAGGTCGGGGCGAACGCTTGCGCGAGACCCGTGATCACGATAGCGATCGAGATGAGGACCGCCTCGAGCGCGAGCCACTTGAGCTGCTGCCGCCCCGCGCCGGCCGAACGGCGATACCGCACGACGAGCGAGGCCGCCGCACTCGTCGCAAGGAGCACGACGCCGGCGAAGCTCGCGTAGAAGAGGTAGTGACCCGGCTCGCCGAGGAACGGGAACGGATTCAGCGCGAACGGCGCGTTGTTCAGCGGCCCTGCAGCAAAAGCGAGTCCCGCGACGCCGACCGCGAGGTCCGCCGCGGCAAGCCACGCGACGATCCGCCACCGCGGCGAGACGAACTCGCCGTTCGGGAAGAGGAGCAGCGTGATGACGACGATGAGCACGGCAGCGACGAGCCAGATCCAGCTCTCGACCCATCCCGCGAAGACCGCGCCAGGCAGCGGGGCGCTCCGGCCGACGACGCCGAAGATCGCGTACTCCTCGACCAGCAGCTGGACGGCGGAGAACGTGCCGGCCGCGAGAAGGATCCAGCCCACGCGGTTCTCCGGGCGGCGCGACGTGAGGATGGCGCCAACGCCGCCATACGCCGTCGCGAACAGGACCGTGAAGCCGCGGAATCCCCACGAGTCGGGCGCTGGCGCCTCCCACGACGCGGCGAGAAGCGCGAGGCCTGTCGCGGACGCCGCGATGCCTAGGATGGTGACGGTGGCAACGACGACGGCCGTCTCAACGCGACGGTCATCGCGCCCTTTCATCGCCCGGCCGACCCGTCGGCATGCAGTGCCTCGACGTCACGCTTGATCGCGGTGATGCGCTCCCATGGGACCGCGGGCGGCTTGAGTCCCCGCGCCGCGAGGTAATGCTGCGCCCGCCGGCGACCGCCGATGAATAGCCGGATCGACGCCGCGATCCCGCCCATGCCGGCTACGAAGCTGGTCGGACGGAAACGCCAAACGCCATCAGTGTGCTCGAGGAGGCCGCGCGCACCGAAGCTGCGCAGCGACCAGAACCTCTCGTCGTGAAAGTGACAGAGGAGCCATGCCGGTGAGGACTCGATACCGAGCGTGTCCGGGAACGACACCGCGAACGTGCCTGAGCGTTCGTCGGCGACCGGCACGCAGCGGACGCTCACGGGGTAGCCGTCGAGGCCACGCGCGGTGATCACCGCCGAGTCGTAGCGGCGGAGCTCTTGCGCGATCGCGCGCCAGGTTGTCACAGCACGACCTCGCCGTATGCCCGGCGCAGATCGCCGTCCGGCCACCAGCGGATCCGGCGTGGTCGGACGTAAATAAGGAGACGCCAGCAGTACCAATCCGCGAGATGCCGCAGCGGAGCGGGCAGCGCGCCCATCAATGTGATGCCGAATGGTTGCCGCTCGAAGAGCAAGCGGGTCATTGACTCGAATCGCTCGTCGAGCTGCCCGAGCTCTTCGGCGACCTCGCCGTCGCCCTGGATCAGGACGGCTGGCGGGCGGATCAGACCGCTCCCAGTCGAGGTGGAGAAGAGCATCGCGACACGAGGGTCGCGTCGTATGTTGAACGCCTTTTGGGCGAGTCCGATCGAGGATGTGATGAGGAAGCGCCGCCGGTCAGGCTCGAAGTACGGCATCGTCGGCCAGGTCACGGGTGTGCCGTCGCGGGCGAAGGTCGAAAGCTCGCAGCTGCGGAAGTCGCGCACGACCGCTCCGACGTCAGCGGGAACGCCAAAGATCGTTGAGAAGTCTGATCGCGTCGCCGGCGGGGTCTTTACCGCGGCCGCATACGTCATGGACGCCGCTCCCTCAGCCACACAGCCGCGTGCGCGGGCTGCACCGTGCGATGCGTCGCGGCGACGAGCTCGGAGGCTACTGCCTCGAGGTCGATCTCGTCGCGCAGACGCACGCTGAAGTCGTCGAGCGTCCGCGCCGCGTCGTAGCGATAGCGGTAGAAGCGTCGATCCACCAGACCTTGTATTCGCGCGCGCAGCGGCTGCGCGAGCGCGACGGAGGCGAGCGTCGAGATCGCGACCGCGATCTCGGACCCACCCGTGAAGGGTCGGAGCAGTGATTGCAGCACGACGATGGCCGCGAAGAACGCGACCGCGATGCCCGCTGTCGTCCAGCCGTACACGAGCGCGCGATTGATGAACAAGTCGATCTCGTAGAGATGCTCGCGCAGGATGGCGATCGCGACCGCGACCGGCAGTGCCGACATACCGAGGCTCAGTCCGATCTTCGCGAGGCCGAAATCGATCGGCGCCAGCGCCAGCGAGGCGATCGCGGCGACGACGACGAAGGCCATTCCTGCGAAGAACCACTTCAGCTGCAGGCGCTCGCGAGCGTGCGCCCGCCGGTAGCGCTCACGAAGCGTGCTCGCCGCGAGCAGAGCGATCGCGAGGAAGAGGAAGCCCGCTGCCGAGACGAGCGCGATGACCAGCGCCTCCTGCCCGTCCAGGCCGAACGGGTTCTGGACGCCGGACATGTTGAACAGCGTTCCCGGAACGATCGCGATCGCGCCGCAGAACAACGCCGTCGCCGTGACAGCGCAGGCCACCCCGAAGCGCGCGCGTCGGAGGTCGAGCGCGCCGTCGGGGAACTCCAAGAGAAGCAGGTACCCGACCAGGCCGACGGTTCCACCCGACCAGGAGAAGATCCATGCGGCGACGTTCGCCTCGGGAAGCGGATGCCCGCTGAACAAGCCGAAGTCCGCATATCCCGCCATGAGGACCTGGAACGCTGGGACAAGTCCAAGGAGCGACAGGAGCCGGCCGACCGCGTTCCCCGGGCGCTGCCACCCGATGAGCGCGCCGACGGCGGCGGACGAGAGCGGCAGCGGAAGGATCGGCAGCGCGTCGGCCATCGTCGCGCCGGCAGGCGCTCGTCCTGCCGGCACCAGGCCGATCAGGACGAGCCCGACGGCGATCATCGCCATCGAGAGGACCCACACACCGATCGCGAGCCGGCGGCTCATCGATCAGCTCGCAGCCAAAGCGAGACGCTTGCTGGCTGGATCGCGCGCGCGACGGAATCAAGCAGCTCGACGCGCACGGCATCGAGATCGACCTCATCACGGAGCCGGACACTGAACGATTCGAGCGTGCGCTCGGCGTCGTAGTGCGAACGGTAGAAGCGCCGATCGACGGTGGCCTGGATACGTGTCCGCATCGGCTGGAACAACGCGACGACGGCGAGAGTCGAGATCGCGACGGCGATACCGTTGCCCGAGGTGATCGGCGCGAGGAGGGTCTGGAAGACCACGACGCCGAGGATGTACGTGCCGAGGAGGACCGCGGACAGTGCCACGTAGATAAGGGTTCGGCGAATAAGCACGTCGATGTCATACAGGCGATAGCGCAGCACTGCGACCATGATCGCCACCGGAAACAGCGAATGAGCCGCGCTGAGGAGCGCGACGAGTGTTGGGTCGGATGTCACACCCGCCACCAACACCACGCCGATCACGAGGCTTCCGAATAGCGCGGCTGCGTAGACGAACCAGCGGATCTGAAGCCGCGTTGTCGGCCCGGCGTGGCGGTACCGGTCGATCAAGGACGCGACCGCGGCAGCGGTCCCGGCCAGGATCATGCCGATGCCAACGTCAAAGGCAATGCGGAGCACGACTGAGTCGATACGGTGTGCGTTCGGGAGCCCGAGCAGGAGGATCTGCGTCACCGCGAGGCTGCCGAGGGTGGCCAGGACGATCGCGCTCACAGCGAGCCAGAGGATCGGTCGCCAACGTGGGGACGGCAGTCGACCATCCGGGAAAAGCAACGGAACCACGAGCAGCAACACGGCCGTGTTCTCCACGACGAACGGCGAAGTGGCGGCTAGGAGCCAGCTCCCCAAAGGCTCGCCGCGCACGAAATCCAAATACGCACCGGCGCGCTCGAGAACGAAGTTGAGGGCCCCGACGACACCGATGACCAGGATGAGCCACCCGATCCGATTGCCAGGGCTGGTTGCGGCGATCACGGCGCCGGCGGCCGCGAACGTCAGGACGCCGACCGCGAACGCGACCGTAAATGGCCACCCGAGCGAGTCGGGTACTGGGACCGTGACGTAGAGCGCAAAGAACAGGAGCCCGACAACGACCAGCAACGCGGAGGCCACTGCCAGTGCGACCGCGATCGCACGCAGACGGGGACGGACGCGCGAAGCGGCGATCCTGATCATCGGCGCAGCCACAAACTCGCCTGCGATGGCTGCACGGTGTCGCGCGCCGCGTCGAGCAGGCCGCCGCGCAACGCGTCGAGATCGACCTCATCGCGGAGCCGGACACGGAACGATTCGAGCGTGCGCTCGGCGTCGTACCGAGAGCGGTAGAAGCGCCGATCGACAGCGGCCTGGATGCGCGCCCGCACGGGCTGGAACAGCGCGACGACCGCGAGCGTTGAGATCGCGACCGCGACGGCGCTGCCCGATGTGATCGGCGCGAGGATCGCTTGGAATGATGCGAGGCCGACGAGATACGCGGCGATGAGAACCGCGGACAACGCAGCGTAGACGACGGTCCGGCGGATCAGGACATCGATGTCGTACAGGCGATAGCGAAGGATCGCGACACCGACGGCCGGCGCGATGAGTACGAACGTCAGGATGTTGAGCCACACCGGCACCCGCACTGCGAGCGGTGGTTCAACTAGAAATTGCTCGCGGCTCAGTGCGAAGAACGCACCCATCGTCGCGTACCCGAGCACGAGCGTTATGCCGGCAAGGGTCCAGACGAAGACGAACCACCTGAGCTGCTGGCGCTCGATCCCCGTCGCCCGGCTGAACCGCCGCCGGAGCGCGCGCACGCCCATGCCGATCGAGGCGATGGCGGCAGTCATCGCGGAAATCGCGAGCGGCACCGCGAACGCCGCGGCATCCGGCCGGGCCAGCGGGTTGGCGATGCCCGCGAACGGGACGGGAATGGCCTCGACGACGAGGAGCATCGCGCCGACCGAGATGACGGAAGCGGCGATGCCGACGATGGCGAAGACGCGATCTCGCCGATCGAGGAACCGGCCCGTCGGGAAGAGGTAGAGCAAGGCGATCGCCGTAGCGAGCGAGTTGATCGCTCCGAGGACAAGCATGACCACCGCGGCGGGCGCGAGTAGCGGCGAACCGGAGCGCTCTGAGACGACGTAGACGATCTGCTCGATGGCGTACTGAGCCGCGGCCGCGACGCCGGCCACCGCAAAGATCCACCCGATCGCGTTGCGCGGCGCACGGCTGGCCACGACCGCGCCGACAACGGCGTATGCGACGGCAAGCAACAGCGTGAACCCGCGGGGAGTCAGACCGCTTGGCCGAGAGACATTCCAGGAGACGAGATGCAGAAGGCCGCCGACCACCACGATGGCCAGGGCGATCCCGCAGAGCGACCACGCGAGCGCCGCGGCCCGCGTCATCGTGCTGTCTCCCGCAGCCAGACGCTCGCGTGCGCCGGCTGGACCGTGTGCTGGACCGCTTCGACGAGGTCGGCGCGAACTGTGTCGAGGTCGACCTCATCGCGCAGCCGAATGCTGAAGGCCTCGAGCGTTCGTGCGGCGTCGTACCGCGAGCGATAGAAGCGGCGATCCACGGCCTCCTGTATCCGGCGGCGCAGCGGCTGGACGAGTGTGAGCGTGGCGAGCGTCGAAACCGCGACGGCGAACTGCGAGCCGGATGTGAGCGGGTGTAGCGCGGCACCGACGAGGATCACCGTCACCACGTAGACCGCGATCAGCGTCGCGGTCAGCGCGCCGTAGACGAGGGTCCGGTTGATCAGGAGGTCGATGTCATAGAGCCGGTACCGGAGGACAGCGATGCCGACGGCTACCGGCACCAGGAGCAGTAGCAAAACGAAGAGCACCTGGACGGCCTTATCGGACACGACCGCGCTTGCGGGTCCGGCGACGGCGAGTGGGACCGCCGAGAAGGCAAGCCACTTGATCTGCTCCCGCTCGATGCCGGTCGCGTGGCGGAACCGCATCACGAGCGACCAGCACGCGCCGCCCATCAGCGGAAAGGCCAACATGAGACCGATCACGCCGAGAGGATCGACCAGCGAAGGTGGCAAGGGCGTGAACGGGTTGTTCGCGTATGCGGCCAGCTGCAGGGGCCCGGGTCTGAACGCCATGAAGGCCGCCGTTGTCAGGACAGTCAGGACCGCAGTCCAGCCGACCAACTGCCATCGCGCCGAAAGCAGCCGACCGTCCGGGAACAGGAGCAACACGAGCGGCTGGATGCCCGTGATGAAGACGACCCAAGTCCACGAGCCGAGCCACGCGCCGAACAAGCCTCCGGGAAGAGCTGCCGCGCGTCCCACGATCGCGTAGACGCCGTATTCCAGCCCGAACGCGCCGAGAGCCGAGATGGCGCCGGCGCCCAGAAGGAGCCAACCGATCGCGTTCGACCGGCGGCGGAGCGCGATGATGGCTCCCACGGCGGTGAAGCCGGTCGCGTGGATGATCGAGGCGCCGCGGAATCCCCAGGCGTCCGGAAGCGGCGCAGCCCACGAAAGCGCGAGGAAAACAAGCGCACCGGATGCGAGCGCGAAGCTGGCGGCGGTCAGGACGAGCACGAGCGTGGCGGAGGACGTGGCGCGCGCAGTCGTACGGGTCACGGGCGAAGTGTCGCGGCGGACCGTCCGACAAGCGTTACGAAGGTCGACCTAGGGGCGCGCGCTCCCTCAGCCAGACGCTCGCATGCGTCGGCCGCATCGTGTCGCGCGCGATCGCGACGAGCTGGCGTTCGAGCATGTCTATGTCGATGTGGTCATGCAGGCTCCGAGAACGGCGCCGCAGTGGCTGGAAGAGTGCCACGACGCCGAGCGTCGACACGGCTACGGCGATCGGGCTGCCGGCGATGAGTGGCGACAACAGGAAGTGGAACGCGGCGACCCCGGTGACCCGAGGAGCGTCCGCCGGACATTACGACCCGCGCGTAGGGTGTGCGCGTGGCGGAGCTTCGGGTGTCCCTGTTTGGCGCACCTTCGATCGAGGTCGGTCGCAGACGGATCGCGACCGATACCCGCAAAGCGACCGCGCTGCTCGCCTACCTGGCGGTGTCCGGGCAGCCGCAGCGCCGGGCGACGCTGGCGGCGCTTCTCTGGCCCGACACCGACGAGCAGAAGGGTCGCGGCGCCCTACGCCGCACGCTGTCAGTGCTCCGCACAGCGCTCGGTGATCGTTGGCTCGACGCGGAAGGCGAGACGATCGAGCTCGCGCGTTCGGGCGTCCGGGTAGATGTTTCGGAGTTTCGCCGCGCGCTGCGTGAGGGTCGGCTGGCCGACGCGGTGAGCCTATATCGAGGTGATCTTCTACAGGGCTTCTCGCTCCGGGACAGCGCCGAGTTCGACGATTGGCAGGCCACGCAAAGCGATGCGCTCCGCGCCGACTACGCAGACGCGCTCTCGCGACTGACCATCGAGGCGGAGCGCGCAGGGGAGCTGCCCACTGCGATCGCTCATGCGAAGCGGCGACTCGCACTTGATGCGCTCCATGAGCCCGCTCACCGCGATCTCATGCGCCTGTACGCCCGATCGGGCGATCGGACTGCGGCGCTGCGTCAATACCGCGAGGCGACGAGGCTGCTCGATCGAGAGCTCGGCGTCGCGCCTGTGGCGGAGACGCGCGCACTGAACGACGCGATCGAAGCCGGGACGCTCCCGACGACCGAATTCACCGCGGACGTGACGACCGGCGAGGCCGTCGGCGACCTACACACGCTGCACGGTGACTATCGCCAAGCGATCGAGAGCTACGAGACGGCGGCGGCAAAGGCGCCCGCGAACGCGCGGGCCGGGATCGAGCACAAGCTCGCGCAGGTGCACCATCGCCGTGGCGACTGGACGAAGGCCGAGCGCCACTACGCCGCCGCGCACAAGGTGAGCGAGGGCGCAGCGAAGGCACGGATCCTCGCGGACTGGAGCCTCGCCGCCCACCGCTCGGGCGACGGAGCGCGCGCGAAGCGCCTGGCAACCGAGGCGCTCGGGCTCGCCGAGCGATCGAAGGACAGGCGCGCCATCGCGCAGGCCCACAACATCCTGGGAGTGCTCGGCGCAAGCGACGCACGGAGACACCTCGAGACCAGCGTCGAGATCGCGCGCGAGCTCGGCGATCGTGCCGCACACGCCGCTGCCTTGAACAACCTGGCGCTCGCACTAAGGGAGTCGGGCGAGCTCGATCGAGCGCGCGAGCTCACCGAGCAGGCTCTGGCGGACTGCGAAGCCCTCGGCGATCGCCATCGCGCCGCTGCGCTCCACAACAACCTTGCCGACATCTTCCGCGCGCAGGGCCGGAAAGACGAGTCGATGCGCCACCTGAAGAGGGCGGTCCGGTTGTTCTCGGAGATCGGTGAGGCTGGCACGACCGAACCGGAGGTCTGGAAACTGGTCGGGTGGTGAGCGCGTAAGGCGCTACCCCGCTCGTTTGGAAGATGGCTTCGATCGCTGCCGCTGCTTCGCGGCCTCGACACTGGTGCGGAGAGCGTCCATCAGATCGCTGATATCGGAGACGGCGGACGGTTCGACGAGCGGCGCTGAGGCCGCCGGCGACTTGCTCCGGAGCAAGGTCAGGAGCTCTTCGCGGTACGCGTCGGCGTGAGTCGTGGGCGACCACTCTGTCGCCAACGCGCCGATGAGCTGACGGGCCATCTTCACCTCGCGGTCCGATACCGCGACATCCGTCGGCCGCACCGCGAATTCATCGGGGTTTCGCACCTCGTCGCCGAAGAAGAGCGTCTCGAGGGCGAGAGTGTTCTCCAGCGGGCGGATCGCGACCAGGTGTGGCTTGGTCCGCAGAACGAAGCGGCCGATCCCGACCATACCGGCGCTCTGCAAAGCCTTGAGCAGCAGGACGTACGGCTTCTCGGCTCCCATCCTCCGAACAGGCGCAACGTGATAGCTCTTCTCGTAGAAGACAGGATCGATCTCAGCCAGCTTCACGAATTCCTCGAGTTCGATCGTTCGGCTGCGCTCAGGCACGAGCGAGACGAATTCCTCTTCAGTGAGGGTGACGAGGTGACCTTCGGGGAGCTCCACTCCTCTCACAACCTCATACGCGTCGACTGGTTGCGCTCCTCGCACCGACTCACGAACGATCTCAGGTGCGGACCCGGTCGCTGGGGCTGGCTCGGCTTGGGTCTCATCTGTTGGCAGTGGAAACGCGGGCTCCGGCGCGAATGTCGCCGCCTCTTCGGCCCGTGTGACCCGCTCGTAGCGCACACGCTTCCCGGTGCGCCGGTCGTAGAGGTGGAAACGAACGTCCTTCGGCTGCGTGGCCGGATAGAGCCGTACCGGGATGTTGACGAGGCCGAAGGTGATGCTCCCAGACCACACCGCTTGACCCATGTGCGCCACGCTCCCCTAGAAGTCCGCTCGTCAATTGTCTCTCCATGCGCCGCTCACGAACAGCCGCGGCCACGTAGGCCAGAATATCGGCGTGAAAATCGGGGCACGAAGCGAGGCGCAGCCGGACTCGTTCGAGCGCCTCGCCGAGCGGCACCGCCGCGAGCTCCAGGTCCATTGCTATCGGATGCTCGGCTCGATCCATGACGCCGAGGACGTCGTCCAGGAGTCGCTGCTCCGCGCCTGGCGCGGCCTCGACGGTTTCGAAGGACGCACTTCCTTTCGCGGCTGGCTGTATCGGATCGCGACGAACGCCTGTCTCACCGCGCTCTCGCGTCGCGCCAAGGACGGACGCATCTTGCCCGAGGCCGAGGGACCGCCGACCACCTTCGCGCCGCTGGGGACGCCGCCGAACGACGTGGCGTGGCTCGAACCGTATCCGGATTCCGCGCTCGAGGGCATCCCGGACGACGCGCCCGGTCCAGAGGCGCGGTACGAGATGCGTGAAGCGGTACAGCTCGCGTTCGTCGCGGCCCTCCAGGAGCTGCCACCGCGACAGCGCGCGGTCCTGCTCCTGCGCGACGTACTGGGGCTGTCGGCGACCGAGGCGAGCGCGATCCTGGAGGCGTCGGTCGCTTCGACGAACAGCGCGCTCCAGCGCGCGCGAGCGACGCTAAAGCAGCGGTCATCGGATCGCCGCGACAAGTTGTCCGACGAGCGGCGGCGGAGCCTGCTCGCGCGTTACGTGAAGACCTGGGAGGAGCGCGACGTCGACGGATTCGTCGCGCTCCTGAAAGAGGACGCGGCCTGGAGCATGCCACCGTGGCGGGAGTGGTTCATCGGCCGGTCGGACATCGGCGCATTCATGGCCTGGGCGTGGAGGAGCCGTCGCCGGCAGCTCCTGCTGCCGGTCGCGGTGAACGACCAACCCGGCTTCGCCTACTACCGGTCCGACGGCGAGGGATCGGAGTGGCGCGCCTTCGCGATCCAGGTACTGACGCTTCGCGTTGACGCCATCGCCGCGATCACGAACTTCGTCGATGCCAGCCTGTTCGATCCGTTCGGTCTGCCACCCGTGCTTCCGCCGGACTACCGCCCCGACCGATGAGTTTCGACCCGACCGCGGGTCGTTATCGGTAGGAGGTATCTCCCATGGCACGAACCGCCGTCACCCCGAGCCCCGGCTTCATCTCGATCCAGGTCAGCAACGTGGACCGGTCGGCCGAGTTCTACGAGCAGCATCTCGGCGCCGTCCGGGACACCTTCGACTTCGGACCCGACGCGGTCGCCTACGTTGGCTGGCCGACCTTCGGCCTCAATGCGGCGCGCCGCCCCGGTCAGTCCGGTCCGTCGCCCGAAACGACCACGATCCAGCTCTGGTGGCGGGCGAGCGACGCGCAGGCGCTCTTCGACAAGGTGAAGGCGGCCGGCGTTCGGATCCTCGCCGAGCCGTTCGACGGCCCGTTCGGTCGGACATTCACGATGGCCGACCCCGACGGCTACCGGATCACCGTGTACGAGAAGGACCAGCCGCTGTTCTGGCCACCGAAGGCGCGCTGACCGACAGACAGCCTCGGTCGTTGTCGTACCAACGTCAGTTCGTGCTGCTTGCGTATGTCCTTTGATCGACTAGACGCGACGCGGGTTATCGCTGTGGATGAGGACGCCGTCCGGCTTTAGCACGCGCCGCTCCTGGCGCGCGATCTCGGCTCTGACTCGATCGTGATCGCGCTGCCGCGGATATGCCTTCCGGAACTCGGGCGATCCGAAGAGGCGACTGTCCTGCACCCCGTCGAACGAAGCGTCGGCGAGGAAGTCAAGGGCGCCGGTCAGGCCGAGATCAAGGCGATGGTGCTCGAAGCGCTCGCCGTCGAGATCGCCGCCGTCGAGCGCGACCGGCTCGGCGCCGAGCTCGAGCGCCAGCCGCGCGAACCACGGCTCGAAGAGTGCGGTGCGCTTGCCCGTCGATGGCGACCGGCTCGAGTTCGATCCCGACGCGATGTCGAGGATGCGTTTTCCCCGAACGGCCGAGAGCGATCCGAACGCGCGCTGGAGGCGCCCGATGAACTCTTCGAGGATCGCTTCGAGCTCGGACTCGCGCGCCACTTTGCGCGCGAGGGCGTATCGGTGATCCAGATGTGCGAGGGCGTCGGCGAGAAGCGCGCGCTCCGCGCGAGCTTGTGCCAGGTCAGCGAGACGACCGACGACCATGTCATCCATTACCGTGAGTCCATGTCGAATTCTCCTGCGAAGGGGCCGTCGCACGAGGAGCTGCTGCGCGTCTACGAGCAGCCAAAGACGATCGCGGTGGTCGGCGCCTCGAACTCCGTCGGCAAGCCCGCGCACGACAAGCCGCGCTATCTCCAGTCGCAGGGGTATCGCATCGTCCCGGTGAATCCGCGCGGCGGAGAGATCCTCGGCGAGCCTGCGTTCGCGTCGCTGCGCGACGTGGACGTGCCGATCGACGTCGTCGACGTGTTCCGTCCACCGGCGGAGGCCGAGGCGGTCGCCCACGACGCGGTCGCGGTCGGCGCGAAGGTCGTGTGGTTCCAACCGGGGACCGACACGGATGAGGCCGTGGCGCTGGCGACGAAAGGCGGCCTCATGGTGGTCAGACGACGCTGCATGGCTGTGACGCACGGCCTCCTCGGTCTCGGGCCGGGACCACATCCGCGCCCGAAGAGCTAACGTCGGCGACGACTCTCCGCCAGCTCCGACCGCTGCGTGGTCGCGCGCTTCTTCTCTTTCGGCGCATCGCCCGCAAGGCTGACCGTCAACCGGCAGAGGCCGATGTCGATCACCTCACCCGCGACAAGCCGCTTAGGTGCGTTGAGCCGCGTTCCATTGACCCACGTGCCGCCCATGCTCCCGAGATCGCTGAGCCAGTAGCCGCCCTGCCGGTGCGCGATGCGCGCGTGGCGGCGTGACACCGAGAGATCGTCCAAGCGGATCGTGTTCTCCTGACCGCGGCCGATGGTCGCCGACGTTTTCGCGACCGCGAAGGTCGCCGCTGGCGTGGCCAAGGTGAGGACGAGTGCATCCCCGATGGTCTCGGGTGCCGCGCTAGGGACCTCGGGCGGCGATTCGATCGACGCCGGGGGCAAGGGGGCTGAGGGCTCGGGAGTCTCCACCTCGGGCTCCGCGCTGATGACGGGAGCTTCGGCCACGGCTTCGAGAAGCGCTCGGACCTCCGAGACGTCGTCGACGGTGGGGGTGAACTCCGCGGACGCGGGTTCATCGGACGGTATCGATTCAACCTCAGCCGGTGCCGATGCAACGTCGGACGATACCGATTCAAGGGGCGGTGGCCGGTCTGCGGTCGGTTGCCGGATGGTCTCCGCCGGTGGTTGCGTTCGCGGCTCGAGAAGTCGCTTCAGGTTGGTGAAGAATTTCATTTCGTCGACACCTTCTCGCTCGCACGTGCGAGCGCGTCAATGGTCCCGTCGACGCCGCGAAAGCGATCGACCGTCTCCGGCCGCTCGCCGCCGATCTCCGAGCCCGCGGTGAGGCGGTACATCTCCGCGGCGCCCTGGAAGATGAGCGGCGTGAGTCCGACATCGTCAAAGGTGCGCGCGATCTCTTCCATCTCCCCGATCCACCGGTGCGCTTTGCCGGACATCGCGGGGATGGCATCGGCCATGCGTTTCGCCTGCGTCGCCTGGCTGTCGCGAAGCTCGGCGACGAGCGTGTCGTACACGCCGAGCTTGCGGGCCGCGACGAGCAGCTCCGTCGCGATCGCGGTGGTGCCTTTCGTGAGCGCGGCGTAGCACATCTTCACCGCCGAGGCCTCGCCCACGTCGTCACCGAGGAGCCGCACGTCGAGCCCCGCATCACCGAGCGCGCCGAAGTGCGCGCGATCCGGACCGGACGCGTAGAAGCGCGGGCTCGGTGCGTCGCGCGGCGGGCCTCCGACGATGCCCGCGTCGACGAAGCCACCGCCCGTCGGCGCGATGACCGCCGCGACCTCGTGAGCCGTGCGTGGCGCGATCGCGTTGCAGTCGACATACGTGAGGCGCGCGCCCGTCGCGCGCAAGGCTGCGGCCACGTCGCGCGCGACAGCGAGAGCCTGCGCCGGCGGCACGATCGAAAGGAGGAGCTCGGATTCACGAACCAGGACGTCGAGGGTCGGCACGTCGGTGAATCCCGCGGCCCGGGCGAGCGCGCGCGTGCGCCCGGAACGTCCCCCGACGCACGTCAGAACGCGCACACCAGCGTCGACCAGCAGTGCGCCGACCGCCTGACCCATGTCACCCGGGCTGATGAGCGCGACCGTCCTCATCACGAGAATCCTAGGCGGGGCGCGCTCCTAACGGTCGGCGAGCGACCACGCGACGATGTCGGACAGGCTGGGCTGAAGTCCGTAATACCCGAATCCGAGATCGCCGATGCCCGTCACCAGAGCCTGGGGCACCCCGCCGAGCGGCGCGTACCAGACTTCAAGCGCGTGCTGATCTACTGCTGGCACGCGACAAAGAAGGAGCGCCGCGCGCGCGTCCGCCGACCAGCGCACACCTTCGGTGATGAGGCCAGGGCAAGTGAGGCTCGCACGACCGCTTGGCAACTCGAGTATCGCGACGCGCCGTGCCGCGGGCCCCAGGCCGCGGAAGTAATCGGAGCTCGCCCCGATGCCGTCAGCTGGGCCTTCGATCCACGCGAGTCGCGCGGGCGTCCCGAAGATCGGCTGCCACGCGGGCGCGATCGCCGCCCTCGATCCGCCTCCGATCTGCCCGAGGTCGCCGGCGACGATACGCCGCGTTCCGTCGCGCTCGAGGACGACGACCTGCTTGTTGCCCCAGGTCTCGCGACCGCCGCCGCTGACAAAGGCGAGTCTGCCGTCCACGCTCCACTGTGCCCAGGCACGCGACCCCAGTGTCGTTCCGAGATCCACCTTCG
>VBFY01000038.1 GCA_005889405.1 Chloroflexota bacterium
GAGATCGCGCTGGAGCGGAACAGGAACACCGGCATGCGCTGCGCGGCGGCGGCCAGGCCGATGAGGATCGCCAGCATCAACGGGTCGACGTGGGCCAGGCTGAGCGTGCGCAGCGACTGCGCCAGCGCCAGCGCCCCCAGCGCGGCGACGAAGAGGACATACGTCTTCATCAGCTGTTTGCGATCCATCACGCCCCCCTTAATCGACCGGGTCCCAGGACGTGCCGGTCCCCGATTGCGCGCCCGTGGACTGCTGGTCAGTTGATTGCCAGGTCACTGCTTCCCAAGTCACGCCTTCCCAGGTCACGCCTTCCCAGGTGAAGCCTTCCCACGTGACGTTCTCCCACGTCACCGCATCCCAGCTCACGTTCTCCCAGGTCACGCCCTCCCAGCTCGTGCCGGCCGAGTCGACGCCGCCGTGGTACGTGAGGTCGCGCCACACGAAGGGCTGGCCCTCGATGAATTTCCGCATGTCCTTGGCAAACGCGTCGCTCACACGGTCCGGCGCGAATTCCCTGCCGGGATCGACCGATGACACGGCCTTGTACGCGTTCACGAGACCTGCGCCACGATCGAACGGCGTGCCGAACGTCAAGGCGGTCGCGGAGGACTTGAGCCGCTTCTTGATCTGTGCCGGCAAGAGCGCCGGGTTGCGCTCGACCATGAGCGCGATGACACCGGTGACCACCGGAGCGGCCATCGAGGTGCCGGACAGGCGGTAGTAGTTCGCGGTCAGCGCACCGGTCGCGACGACCTGGCGATCCGGGAAGAGCGTGTCGAGCTCGCTCCCTGGCGAGCGGAGGCTGATCATCTTGCGGCCCGGCGCCACGAGGTCCGGCTTCGACAGGTTGTCGAAGACGGTGCGGCCGCGTGAAGAGAACACCGTCATGAGGTCGTCGAACGGGAGGCTCGTTCCGTTGTCGTCGAGCGCGCCGACCGTGACCACATAGGGATCCGTGGCCGGCGTCGTGACCGTGCCAGCGAGTGGGCCGGTGTTGCCGGCGGAGACGACGACAGTGACGCCCGCGAAGTTGAGGACCTCGGCGGCAGTCGCCATAAAGTCGGACTTGTAGCTGCCGGTCGGCGTCGCGCCGAGCGACATGTTGACGACCCTGATGTTGTAGGCGTTTCTATTCGCCAGAACCCACTGCAGCCCGCGGAGGATCGTCGACACGTTCGAGCTGCCGGTCGCGTCGATGACGCGGACGTTGATGATGTTCGCGCGCGGCGCGACGCCGGTGTACGCGCCGCCCGAAAGCGTGCCGTCGCCCGCAACGAGGCCCGCGACGTGCGTGCCGTGTCCACCGGGGTCGCCGGTCGAGGTGCTCGACACGGTCGGCGACGCGGTGGTGAAGTCGATCGACGCGACGATGCGACCGGCGAGGTCCGGGTGCGGGTAGACGCCGCTGTCGACGATCGCCACGCCCACGCCCTGGCCGGTCACGCCGAGCTGCGACCAGACCTGCGGTGCGTTCACTTCGAGGATGCCCGGCGTTTGCGCCTTCGCGCTGTCGAGCGCGGGATCGAACTGTGCGCGGAGCTGCTGGTCCTTGGCCACGTAGTCCACGTCGTTGTCTCGCGTGAGCTTCAGGACCTGAACGCCCTTGAGCCGAGCCGAGACCGCGCCGACGATCGCAAGAGCGTGCTTGAGGCTGCCACCCTGCTTCGTCACGGACTTCGCCGCTGCTTCGATGCGGCGCGCGGTGGCCCGATCCGCGTGTTTGTCGGAATCGCTGGGGACGGAGCGAACGATGACGTCGAAGTCGGCGGTCGGCGCCGCGAGGACCTCGGTCAGGAATGATGCGTCGATCTTTGTTGCGTCGAAGGCGCGTGCCTCGATCGGAGTTCCCGCGGTCCCCACGAGGACCGCGACGGTGATCGTCACAGCCAGCCAGCGCATCGCCGACCTGATCACGTTCTCGCTCTACTCCCCACCAGCCGCTCGAGTGCGAGCTCGAGTCGGCGTTAGTAAGGGGTCAATAGGTCATTAGGGCAATGACTATGTGGACCCAAGTGGGGGAGCGATACGTGTCCGAGACTCGCGTCGCGCTCGGCTACCGCGAATTGATGACGAGCGTCTTGCGTGCGGACTAGAAAATTACGGACCGAGACGCCGCAGCGATCACGGATGCACGCCGATCGCGCGCATCGCGACGGCGACGATGTAGCCGAGGACGAAACAGCCGGGGATGGTCAAGACCCACGCGGTCACGATGCGTCCCGCTATACCCCAGCGCACCGCGGAGAGCCGACGCGTGGAGCCGACGCCGAGGATCGCACCGGAGATGGCGTGCGTCGTGGAGATCGGAATGCCGAAGCGCGTCGCGATCTCGATCACCGTGCCGGCGGTCGTCTCCGCCGCGAAGCCCTGCACCGGCGTGAGCTTGGTGATGCGCACGCCCATCGTCCTCATGATCCGCCAGCCGCCGGTGGCGGTGCCGATGCCGATCGCGACGGCGCAGATGACCTTCACCCAGTCCGGGATGTAGAAGTCGGCCCCCGTCGGCACGACACCGTATGCCGCGAGGGCGAGCGCGATGATGCCCATCGTTTTCTGTCCGTCGTTGCCGCCGTGGCTGAACGCCATGTACGCGCTCGAAAGGATCTGCGCACGGCCGAAGAATCGCTGCACCCAGCCGAACGACGTGTTCCGCAGGATCCAGTACAGCCCGAGCATGAGGAGATAGCCGACGAGGAACGCGAGCGCCGGCGAGTAGACGACCCCGAACGTGGTCTTCTGCAGTCCGCTCACGATGATCACGTCGAGGCCGTGCACCGCGACGGAGGCCCCGATGATCGAGAAGATGAGCGCATGGCTCGACGACGTCGGCAGGCCGAAGTACCAGGTCAGCAGATCCCACGCGATCGCGGCGATGAGCGCGGCGACGACGAGGTCCTGCGTGACCACCTTCGCGTCCACGATGCCGTTGCCGACGGTCTTGGCGACGGCCACACCCGAGAGCGCGCCGACGAGGTTGAGGGTCCCCGCCATGAGCACGGCCTGGACCGGGGTCAGCACGCGTGTCGCGACGACCGTCGCTATCGCGTTCGCCGCGTCGTGGAAGCCGTTGACGTACTCGAAGATCACGCCGAGGAGGACGACCAGCGCGAGGAGGATGAGCGCGTTATCCACTGCGCTCTCTAGCTGTGCTTGATCACGATCATCTCGACGATGTTCGCGACGTCCTCGCACCGGTCGATCGCCACCTCGATGAGCGAGTGGATGTCCTTCCACTTGATGATCTCGATCGGGTCGCTGACGTTCGCGAAGAGGTCGCCTACGGCGTCACGGAAGACCTGGTCGCCCTCGTTCTCGTAGGTGTGGATCTTGATCCAGAACGGCTCGAGACCCTTGAGCCCTTCGAGCGCCTTCATCATCGCGACCATCTCGGTCGCAGCGCCGACGAGCGCCTTCGCCTGACGGATCGCCTGGGGGCGGACGCTCTGGACCTTGTAGAGCAAGACGACCTCGCTCACGTCGTATGCGACGTCGGCGACGTCGTCGAGCCTCGAGGCGATGCCGATGATGTCCTCGCGATCGAGCGGCGTGACGAAGGTCTCGTTCAGGCTCCTGAAGATCTCGTGGGTCAGCTGGTCGCCGTAGTGCTCGATGGCGTGGATGTCGCGCACCTTGCTCTCGACGTTCGTGAAGTCAGTGAGCAGCCGTTCGAGCGCGACCGCCGCCTCGAGGCTGTTCGTCGCGTGCTTGTCGAACTGGGTGAAGAAGAAGCTCTTCTTCGGGAGCAGCGAAAGGCGCATGGCTTTCCCTCCTCTCGGGACACAAAGGGCGCGCCGCGAAACTCTAGCGATGCTCCTGCCGTTACGCGACTTCGCGTCGAATGGACGTGACGGCGCCGACCGCCATCACGAGACCGAAGACGACGAGGATGCCGATGTCGCGCAGGACGAGCGGATCGGCGAGCTCGTAGCCCTTGATCATGACCGACCGCAGCGCCTCGTTGGCGTACGTCAGAGGGAGGACCGCGGAGAGCGGTCTCAGGTAGTCGGGCAGCTGGTCGACCGGGATAAGGAGCCCCGAGAGGAAGACCTGCGGCAGCAGGACGATCGGCACGAACTGCACGGCCTGCAGCTCGTTGCGAGCCGCCGCGGAGACGAGCAGTCCGAGCGAGACCGCGCCGATGACGAGCACCGCCTCGACGATGAAGATCGTTGCGAGGGTACCGCGGTAGTGCACCTTCAGGACGAAGACGGTGAAGAGCAGGATCACGATCGCCTGCAGCAATGCGAAGAAGCTGAAGCCCGCGAGATAGCCAAGCACGAGCTCTGCTCGGCGGAGTGGCGTAGCCATGAGCCGCTCGAGCGTCCCCGTCGTACGTTCGCGCAAGAACGACACGGCCGACAGCAGGAAGATGAAGAAGAACGCGAAGAACGCGACGAGCACCGGCGCGAGATAGTCGAGGATCGAGTAGTCGGGTCCACCGTAGAGCTGATCGACCTGCACCGCTGGGCCGCCGCCGAGCAGGACGCTGGCCCCCGCGAGCGTGTCGGCCAGCGCCTTCTGGATCGCGCCTCCGATGGAGCCGCTCTCGAGCGGATCGGCGCCCTCGATCTGGATATGTAGCGTCGTACCCTCGAGCCACACCACCGCGTCGACCTTGCCGTCCCGCAGCTGACTCAGGCCCTCCTCGAACGTGCCACGCCGTCCGTGGATCGCGCTCGACGCGACGAAGCGGTCGACGATCGGCGCCGGGAAATTGAAGCGGTCCGTTGCGACGACGACTGTGGGGACGCGCTCGGTCGCCACGCCCCAGACCGCCCCAACAAGCGAGAGCACCACGACCGGCGCGACGAAGAGCAGTCCCAACGAGCGCCGATCGCGCCGGAATCCGAGGACGATGCGCTTCGCGACTGCTCTTACGCGATGCCCATTCATCAGCGCGCCTCCGCGAGCGCGAGGAAGGCGCTCTCCAGATCAGGGGTTCCCGCCCGCGCGACGAGCTCGTTCGCGGTGCCTTCGGCCAGGACGGCGCCGGCGCGGATCAGACCGAGGCGGTCGCAGCGCGACGCCTCGTCCATCACATGACTGGAGACGAGGAGCGTCGTTCCCGACGCCGCCAGCTTACGGAAGTACGCCCAGAACTCCTGCCGCAGCAGCGGGTCGACGCCGACAGTCGGCTCATCGAGGAGAAGCAGGCTCGGCCGGTGGAGGAGGGTCGCCGCGAGCGAGACGCGAGTCCGCATCCCGCTCGATAGCGTGTTTACGACGGACCGCTGTCGATCAAGGAGGTCGACGGTGCGCAGCGCCTCCACGATTCGCTCGTCGGCGTGCGCGACTCCCTGGAGCGCGGCAAAGAACCGCAGGTTCTCGTCGACCGAAAGGTCGCCGTACAGAGCCGCCGCCTGTGTCATGTAACCGACACGTCCGGCACTCACCGCCGCGCTCGGCGCCCCACCCAGGACGGTGAGCATGCCTCCTTCCGGCCGGAGCAGTCCGGCGACGCAGCGGATAAAGGTCGTCTTTCCGGAGCCGTTCGGCCCGAGCAAGCCGTAGATCTCGCCGGCGCGGATCGCGAGATCAAGCCCGCGTAGTGCTTCGATGGCGCCGAAGCGCTTCCGGACACCCTGCGCGTCGACGGCGAATTCAGTTTCCACGTTTAGCTCGTCGGCCGGAAACATAGTCGAGATCGACGGCGGGTATCGGTTTCGTCAACGGCGCGAGGGTCGGAACGCGGCACGCGTCGGCGGCGTCTCCACAGCTGGCGGCATGAAAAACATGGCACAACAGTTGCTTATGACGGCTGTCCAGCAAAGGGTTCCGCCCCCAACGCGGCGGGAAAGGACGGCGGTCATGGACGCGTTCTTCGCTGGTCTTGTCTTCGGTATCGCGTTTGGGATGGTCGTCGTCGGCTTTCTTGCCGTCGGGTCTTATCAGCGCGGCTTCAGCCAGGCCCTCGAGCGTCGCAAGGAGTGGCGCGGCGAGCTCGTCGCCCGGCAGGTCGTCGCGCGCCGCGCGCTGGAGCAGCTCCGCAAGGCGAGCTAGTTTCGCCGCAGCTCAAACACTGGTCGTAAGGGGCCGCCGAAGGGCGGCCCTTACGTACTTCCGGGATTACTTTCCGAACCACGACCGTCGGAGATCGTCGATCGCCTGCTGAAGCCGATCGACGAGTCCCGGGATGCCCGTCGGCGCGATCTCGACGTCGCCGGATCGCGAGATCCGCAGTTCGTCGCCCGGCTGGACCGCCGCCTTCACGGCCGCGCGGTCGGCGGTGACCGTAAACACGACGCGGTCCTGCTCGGTGATGATGCTCGCGACCCGTAAGCGTCCATCCGGGAGTGCCTTGATGACCGCTTTCAGATCGGCGTCGCTCCGGATATCGGCCTTCGGCTGGGGAGCGATCCGCGCGACGGTCTTCCCGACCTCGTCGAAGAACGTCTGGGGCCCACGCACGACGCTCCCGATCACCGCGGCGAAGAGACCCACGGCGAGCAGCACGGCGAACATGCCGATCACGAACTGGAGCGCCCATATCGGTAGGAACGCGCCTGCACGCTTCACGTCTGCTCAGGCTAGCAAGGGGGTGCATATCTGCGAAGATGCGGCGATGGACCCACTCAAGGTCGTCTGTGTGGGCGGTGGGCTGGGTGCGCCGACCGTCATGGCCGGCCTGCGCGCCTACACCTCGGACATCACAGGACTCATCGCCGTTACCGACTCGGGACGCTCGACCGGTAAGGTGCGCATCGCGCTCGACGTGCCGGCGCCCGGCGACATCCGCAACGCGCTCACCGTCCTCGCGGAAGGCGATCCGGTCCTCACGCGCCTCTTCAACCACCGCTTCGAGACCGACAAGAGCGAGGAACTCAACGGCATGGCCTTCGGCAATCTCTTTCTCGCGGCGCTGACCCAGCAGGAAGGGTCGTTCCTCGTCGCGGTCGAGGAGGCGTCGCGCCTCCTGAAGCTCCGCGGGCGCGTTCTACCCGTCACCCTCTACAACACGCACCTCTGCGCCGAGCTGACCGACGGCAGCGTCGTCGAGACCGAGGTCAACGTGCGCGCGGTGGGGAAGGCGCCGATCGAGCGGGTCTTCCTCAAGGACAGCCAGGTCGGCGCAACGCCCGGCAGTGTCGAGGCCATCGCGTCGGCCGACCTCATCACGCTCGGACCGGGCAGCCTCTACACGACGGTGTGCGCGTGTCTGCTGGTTCCGGAGATCGCGCGCGCGATCGCGAATGCCGACGGTCTGGTGGTATACGTCGCGAACACCACGCGGCAACCGGGACAGACCGACACGCTCACGCTGTCCGATCACGTGCGCGCGGCGCAGGACTATCTCGGAGGGTCGGGTCTCGACGCTGTGCTCGTGAACGACGACCCGCCGCCCGCGCATCTTCGCGACCATTACGCGGAGCGAGGCCTCGCGTTGCTCGACCCCACCGCGGACGAGCTCGACCGCATCCGCGCGCTCGGCGTCCGCCCGGTGACCGCGCCGATCATCGACAAGTGGAGCGGCCCGCGCGACCTGTGGCTCAAGGAGGACACGATCCGCCACGACCCCGAGCGCGTGGCACGTGCGCTCCTCGATCTCGTCGAGCACCGCCGGCGTCCCGCGCTTCGCGCGCTGTGACCGCCGTGTGGGCGCGCGTGCGCAACTTCGTCTCGATCGCCGAGCTCGATCCGGGGGGTCTCGCGCACCTGCTCGAACGCTCCGCCGCGCTCAAGGCCGCGCGCCACCGGCGCGAGCCGCTGCTGGCGGGCCGCACGCTCGCGCAGATCTTCGAGAAGCCGAGCCTGCGAACACGGCTTTCCTTCGACGTGGGGATGACCGAGCTCGGCGGTCACTGCGTCTATCTTTCACCACAGGAGGTCGGCCTCGGCAGGCGCGAGAGCGTCGCCGATGTCGCACGCGTCGTGAGCCGCATGGTCGACGCCGTCGTGCTCCGTACGAACGCGCACGAGACGATCGAAGAGTTCGCGCGCTTCGCATCGATCCCGGTGATCAACGGGCTCTCCGATCTGTCCCATCCCTGCCAGGGCCTGGCGGACATCCTGACGATCAGCGAAAAGAAGGGACCCGATCTGCGCGATGTCATGGTTGCCTACGTCGGCGACGGGAACAACGTCCTCAACTCGCTCATGCTCGCGGTGGTCCTGCGCTCCGCACGCATGCGTGTCGCGACACCTGTCGGCTTCGAGCCCATTTCGCGTTACCGCGAGCTCGCGGAGCGCAAGGCCCGCGAGGCGAATGGCTCGATCGAGTTCGGCAGCGATCCCATCGCGGCGGTGCGCGACGCCGACGTGGTTTACACCGACGTCTGGACGAGCATGGGGCAGGAGCAGGAGTACGAGCGCCGGCGCCGCGCGTTCATGGGTTATCAGGTGAATGCGCAGCTGCTCCGTCACGCAAAGCCGGACGCGATCGTGATGCACGACCTGCCGGCACACCGTGGCGAGGAGATCACCGACGAGGTGCTTGACGGCCCGCAGAGCGTCGTCTTCGATCAGGCCGAGAATCGGCTCCACACCCAAAAGGCGATCCTCTGCTGGCTGCTGCGAGGTGACTCGTGAAAGAGCGCGTGATCCTCGCGGACTGCTGCGAGGACTGGATCATCGAATGGGGCGGCTTCTACAAATCCGATCGTTCGTTCAGCTGTCCGGAGTGCGCGACGGCATGGAAGAAGACAGACACCGACACATATCGGCGCGGCGACGGACGGGTCTTCACCCGGCGCACGCGCGTCGGGCCGCAGGCGTCGTTCCCGTACCTCGGCGCCGCAGACGGCCACCAACCCAACGTGGAGCGGTGCTGCGCGAAGATCCTGTTGTCGCAGGGTGAACGGATGGCCGATGGGGCCTTCGTGTGTCCGGTGTGCGGGACCGAGTGGCAGCGGCGCACCGAGCGGCTCCATGGCCTGCGCATCGCGGTATTCGCGAAGGCCGCGCTCGCGGAGCCGCTCACGATCCAGGCGGGTCGAACGCGGCCGTTCCTCGTGACGCTTTCGGAATATTCGCCGCCACGCGACTAGCCGCGCTGCTACGCGCCTGAGACCGGCGACTCCCCCGAACGGCTGATGAGGGGGTGATACCCCCGCACCAGACTCACTCGCGGTGGTGAGGGATGGATAGATCCGCTGGCGTGGTGTGGATGGGGGGCTCCAAAGGTCCGAGTCGCCTGCGAAGGGTGACCGGGCCCGTCGTCCTCGGCTTCCTTCTGTTCACCGCGTTCAGCGTCGGCGGTGGCTTCGGCGGTCGTGCCCTCGCCGCGTCGACGACCGTCACGGTCATCTCCGGCGACGTCGAGGTCAGACACGGCGCGACCGGGTCGTTCGTGAGTGCGACCGACGGCGAGGTCCTCGTTGCGGGTGACGCCGTGCGCACCGGCGACGGTTCACGCGCGATCCTGACGTACTTCGAGGGGTCGACGGTGAGCGTCGAGCCGAACACCGAGCTCGCGATCGAGAACGCGTCCGCGCTCACCGACGGCAGCACCATCGTCGTGATGCAGCAGAACTTCGGTCGCACCTGGCACGTCGTGACCAAGCTCATCACCGGCAACTCCAAATACGAGGTGAAGACGCCGGCCAGCACCGCTTCGGTGCGCGGCACCGCGTTCCAGGTGGACAGCGACAGCGAGCGGACCATCGTCACGACGACCGAGGGCACCGTGGTGGATCGTGTCGCGGACCCGGACCACCAGGGCCAGACGGTCGACGTGCCCGTGCCTGCCGGGAAGACGCACGAGCACAAGAAGAACGCGCGCCCGGCGCCCGCCGCGGCGGCGCCCCGACCGGAGCGCATGGTCACGGTGACGCTCGACGATCAGAACTCGCTCGTCATCGACTCGCAGGGACGCGCGAACGGCATCGACAGGAACGGGAAGAAGCACCTTGAGACGCCCGGCGCACAGCTCGTGAAGACTCCGGACGGAAAGCTCCAGATCGTGCTCCCGAACGTATCGGACGGCCGTCTCGAGGCGCTGGTGCGCATTACTGGCGGCGGTGAGGTCGACGTGCAGACGACGGTCGAGGACCGGGGCATGGAGCCGGTGAAGACGCAGACCAAAGTCACCGCCGACACGACCGGTCAGGGCCGCGCGAGTGTCGACGTCACGCGGACGGCCGACGGCAGGACCAACGTGAGGCAGTCGACCGGTTCGGTGAACTCGAAGGCGCCGGGCGCAGTGGATGCGCTCTTCGGTGGGAAGAGGCCTTAGCGGAGCGGCGTGATCCGCGTCTCGCGACCGTTCGCCTTGTCGCGCGACCACATCATGTAGTGCTTGTGACACAGGCCGCGACCGCGATGTGGCGCACTACACCCGGGAACAACACACGACAACGGCGGATCGATGAGACGGATCGGATGGTACTGCGAGAGTGCCGCGTCGATTGCTTCAGTTCGGCGCTGGCCCATGAACGCCCGAAGGCGTTTCATCCATTCGGCTGCGTGGGCGCCTCCTACCTGTGCTACGAACGTTGGGCGCCACTCTGGCCGGCGCGCTTCACGTAAGGCGACGGAACGGGCCTCGACGAGCTTTGCCGCTATCCGAACAACGGAGCCGTCGCACATGTTCAGTGAGATCACCGGGTAACTGTCGCAGGTCAACGAGAACGTGCCCTCGCCTTCCAGCAGGCCCGCGAGCCAACTCAACGCACGCGGATCCCTGCTCGTGGAGCCATCGATCCCGTCCAAAACTGGGAAGCGCGGAGCTTTCGGCCGTGACCGACGTCCGCGAGGACTCCAGCGCGCCAGAACCCGATCGATCTGCGCGGTGCGCTCGGGGCCGAGGACAGGGCGCATTGCGATCATCAGATCCACAGCTTCGGCGCCCCTCAACTGGGTAATGAAAGGCGGTTTGTAGTGAGCCTGGCGGGGTCGTATCGGAGTGACTGCGCGATCTAGAAGAGCTGCCGATCGCTCCACGACATCACGATCGGTCATGCGGATCCTGACGACAGGCGCGTTCGGGCGCGACGGCGGCCCGCTCATGAACGTGCCTTCTCCCTCGAGGATGCCAGCGAGCCAATAGAAGGGATCGAGCGCCATCGCATCTACATCGCACCGTCGCGACGTCGGTGCAATAGGACTGAGTGACTAGGTCGGACTCCGCGATGTAGATGCAAGCTGCTGGGCGGCTAAGCAGTTTCGAACTGCTACTGGATGGTCCACAACCATCAGTGCTGCCATTACACCATAGCCGCCGTGAGAGACAGGCACTCCTGTCGGAATGAAATGTTAGACGACTGGCTGGACTAGAGTCCCGCTTTCTTCTTCGCGTCCTCGTAGAGCGGACGCACCATCGCAGCACCGGGATGGAATTCGCCGACGTCGAGATAGATCGTCCAGGTGTCGACCGCACCCCGCCAGTCCTCGCTGCGGTACTGGATCAGCCCCTTCAGGAACAGCGCGTCCGCATCGCGCGGACGCAGCGTGAGCACGCGGTCCGCGGCGATGCGCGCGCCGGCGAGCTCGCCCGAGCGGAAGAGCATGAAGCCGATCCCATTGAGCGCGGGAACACTCTCCGTGTCGATCGCGAGGACAGCTTGATACGTCGCGACCGCCTCGGTCACGCGGTCCTCGCTCACGTAGGCATCCGCGAGCGCGAGCAACGTCGGCACGTCACGCGGATTCGCCTTCGCGCGCGCCTCGAGCCCCGAAGTCGTCGGGCCGGCGGGGACCGATCCGGTGATCGACTCCCCAGGCGCGCGGTCGCCCGCGGCACGCGGCAGCTCGATCACGACGAGTACGACGGCGATGCCGGCGAGCAACGCGGCGAGCACGAGCGTCCGCCACGGGGCGGGCACTGTTCGTGTCTCGTGTCGGGCAACGAACGCGCCCCGTTCGAGCAGCGAGCGCAGCCGCTCGTGATCGGCGGGCGCGATCGTGCCCGCGGCGCGCGCGAACTCGAGATCGCGAAGCGAGCTCACCGCGCGCGCTACGTCGTCGTGCGCGTCGGTGGTTTCGACCGGCCATGCGAGACCGCGGCGCGCGAGCAGCGGCCGCACGGCGAGCGCGAGGCCGGCGAGGAACAGTGTCGTGAAGAGGAGGTAGCTCACTCGGCACCGTCCGCTTGCGGCAGATCGAGCGCTTCCTCTCGCGCGACGCGCTCCCGGAGCGCGGCGAGCTCTCGCGTGGACGGCGCGGCCGCGCTCGGTACGATCGCGCGCATCCGCCGGACCACGACGGCAAGACCCGCCGCGAGCGCGACGACAGGTACGAGCCAGATCAACCCGGTCCACGACGATGCGGGCGGCGAGAGCAGTACCCAATCGCCGTACGACGCGCGGAACTCGCCGCGGATCTCGTCGTCGGTCCGGCCCTCGGCGACGCGCTGCACCACCAGATCGCGCATCTGCCGCGCGCTCGCCGCGGGCGAATCCTTCACCGAGAGCCCCTGGCACGTCACGCATCGCAGCTCGCTCGTGATCCGATCGACGCGCTCCGCCGCCGTCGTCTCGTGTGGCCAGGCGCTCCAGGCGACCGCGCCGAAGATCGCGAGCAGCGCGACGAGGATGACTGCGCGCTCGCGCGTCATCGCGACGCCTGCGCGCGGAGCTTGTCGATGCTCGCCACGAGCGTCGCCTCGTCGACAGGCCCGATGTGGCGACCGGCGATGACGCCGTCGGGTCCGATGAAGTACGTTTCGGGCGGGCCGAACACCCCGTACGCGAACGCGATGCGGCCATCGTCGTCACGCACGGTGGGCCAGGTGACGCCGTTGGTGCTCACGTACGTGCGCGCCTTGTCCGTCGCGTCCTCGTACACGATGCCGATGAAGACGACGTCGCTGGTGCGATAACGCTCCCACACGCGCACGAGAGCCGGGTTCTCCTCTTTGCACGGCGGGCACCACGACGCGAAGAAGTTCAGGACGACGACCTTGCCGGCGTAGTCGCTGAGCGACAGCGTGCCGGTTCCGTCGAGCCTATCGGCGGTGAACGCGGCGGCCGGCTTGTTCACGGTGCCGGTGCGGATGTCGTGCGGGTCGCGCCGGAACGAGAGCATCAGCACGACGACGAGCGCCGCGATGCCGACGACGATCGAGTAGCGCAGCCACCTCGGCATCAGATCAGTCGCCTACCGTCGCGGGCGCTTCGGTGAGCGGGCGCATGACTTCGCGGCGTTTCGGTTGCGGCAGCGCGGCGATCACCGCGCCCAGGCCGACGACCCCGCCGCCGAGCCAGAGCCACGAGACGAGCGGGATGACCAGCACGCGGATCGTCGCCCACGACCGCGCGCTCGTGTCGTACGCGACGAGGATCGTGTACACGTCGTCGTGGAGACCCGCGGCGATGCCGGGTGAGCCGACCGCCTGCGTCGCGTTGGGGAAGAACAGGAGTGCCGGGCGGAGATTCTCGTCGGCGCCGTTGCCCGTGATCGCGAGATCCGCGACGAGCAGATCGCGCTGGGGCTCTCTCACGCTGCGAAGACCGCCGAACGCCACGGTGTAGCCGGCGGCCTCGAAGTGATCGCCGGCGCTGACGGTGCGCTCGACCTCGACCGTCTTCGACTGGCTTGTCGCCACGGCGACCGCGACGAGAACGATGCCAAGATGCACGATGTACCCGCCGTAGCGGCGACCGCTGCGCCGCAGCAGGTTCGCGAACGCGGTGCTCGCGCTCTCGCCGTGCAGCGCCCTTCGGGCGCGGATTCCGCGCGCGAACTCCTGCACGACCGTCGCGACAACGAACGCCGCGAGCGCATAGGTGAGCACCGCGAAGGCGCCGCCGAGTGCGGTCGCGACCGCGAGGAGCGCGCCGCCCGCTGCAGCGACGATGGGCGCGGTGAATTGCCTCTCGAGCGTCACGCGCGACGCCCCGTGCCACGGGAGCTGCGGGCCGATACCCATGAGGAAGAGGAGCGCGAGTGCGAGCGGCACCTCGACGCGATCGAAGTACGGCCGTCCGATCGAGAGCTGCGCTCCGCTCAGCGCCTCCGCGATGAGCGGATAGAGCGTGCCGAGCAGGACGGTCAGCGTCGCGGCGACGAAGACCACGTTCTGGAACAGGAAGATCGCCTCCCGCGAGAGCGGCGTGCCGACGGCGCCTGCGTCGCGCAACGTGGGAAGGCGCCACAGCAGCAGACCGACCGAGAGGACGACGATCGCCACGAGGTAGCCGAGGAGCAGCGGCCCGATGGCGGACTGCGTGAACGCGTGTACCGAGTTCACGACGCCGCTGCGCGTAAGGAACGTACCGAGGATCGTGAGCGCGAAGGTCGCGATCACGAGGGACAGGTTCCAGCTGCGGAGCAGGCGACGTTTCTCCTCGACCATCACCGAGTGCAGGTACGCGGTCGCGACGAGCCACGGCATGATCGCGGCGTTCTCGACCGGATCCCAGGCCCAGTAGCCGCCCCAACCCAGCACCGCATACGACCACCACGAGCCCGCGACGATGCCGACGCCGAGCAGCGCCCACGACACGAGCGCGAAGCGCCGAGTCGCCACCAGCCAGCGATCGCCGCCCTCGCCGAGGATGAGCGACGCGATGGCGTAGGCGAACGGGACCGAGAACAGGACGTAGCCGAGATAAAGGAGTGGCGGGTGCAGCGCCATGAGCGGATGGTTCTGCAGCAGCGGGTTGGGGCCGTTCCCGTTGAGCGGCACGATGTCGCTCCGCACGAAGGGATCGGCGGCGGGCGTCGTGACCAGTAGCAGGAAGAACGTGAGCATCGCGAACAGGACCGCGAGTGCGGTCGTCGCGAGGCGGGGCAGGGCGGGCGTGCCACGCCAGGCGACATACGCCGTCGCGCCGGCGAGGATCGCCGTCCAGAGGAGGATCGATCCCTCGAGCGCCGCCCACAGCGAGACGACAGTGAAGAAGAGCGGCGTCTCAAGGGCGTTGTTCCGCGCGACGTACGCGATCGAAAAGTCATGCGTGACGAGCGCGCCGATCATCGCGAGCGCGGCGAGCACGACGAGCAGGAACGTGATGAGCGCCGACCAGCGCGCGCTCGCGAGCGCGCGGCCGTCGCGCTTCGCCGCGGCGTACGCGGCTGCGCCGATGCCCCAGATCGCGAGCGGCAGCGCCGCGCGCAGCGCGCCGGTGCCGAGGTCCGCGAAGCTGAAGCTCAAGGTGTCTGGTGGCTCGGCGTGGCGCCGGGCGAGGGCGGCGCGTACTGCTCGTCGTGCTTCGCGATGACCTGTGTCGCCCGGAACGTGCCGTCCGCCGCGAACGTGCCCTCGACGACCGCGCCGGCACCTTCGCGCAGGAGCGCGGGCGGCGCCCCCGTACCGATGACCGCGGCGCGCGTGGTGCCATCGGTGAGCACGAAGCGCAGGTCGCGCGTCTGCGGGTCGTACCGCAGGCTGCCGGTCTCGACCTGGCCGCCGAGCCGCACCGCGGTGCCGGGGGCGATGTTCCGCTCGCGGGCCTCGGTCGGCGTGAGGTAGTACACCGTCGAGCTCGCGAGGTTCTGGACGGCGACGAAGCCGATCAGCACCGCGGCGGCGAGCACCGCGATCAGCAGGACGCGGCGCGCTCCCATGGGCTCAGTTACGCGGGCGTTGCGCACGGTCACGGCGCCGGCGCAGTGAGATGAGGTACAGCGCGATGCCGCCCCACACGACGACGTAGGCGGCGACGATGAAGCCGAGGTTCTCGATCACGCTCGCGCCTCGAGCATGCGACGTTGTCGGTCGAGCTCGATCGACATGCGCTCGGCGAGGAACGCGAAGTACACGAGCGTGAACGCGACGACGCAGATCCCCAGCGTCATGCCCATCGCCGCGTCGAGCGACGGGCTGCCGCCGGCGCGCAGCACGGTCGGCAGCTGGTGCAGCGAGTTCATCCACAGCACCGACAGATGAACGATCGGGATGTCGATGACGGCGATGACGCCGATCACCGCGGCACGTGTGGCCCGCCGCGAGAAATCGGTCGAAAGCGACCGCAGGAGCAGGTAGCCGACGTACATCATGAACATGATTGCCGTCGTCACCAGGCGCGGATCCCAGGTCCACCACACGCCCCACGTCGGCTTCGCCCAGATCGAACCCGCGACGATGAACATGCCGGTGAAGAGCACGCCGACCTCGGCCGATGCGACCGCGAGGGCGTCGAACCACGGTCGCTTCGTCCAGAGCCACCCGAGGCTCGCGAGGAAGACGACGAAGAACGCGAGGTACGCGAGCCACGCGAGCGGGACGTGGACGTAGATGATCCGGTATACGTCGCCCTGCACGGCGTCGGTCGGCGCCCACACGAGCGCCATGAACGTCGCGATCAGCGAGCTGGCGACCGCGAGGCGGCCCAGCCAAGGGCGGACGCGGATGGTGGGGAAGGGCGCCGCAGTCGTTTCGATCATTCGATGGCCGCAGGGACGATGGTAAGGCCGAGGACCCCGTACACGAGCGCGAAGGCTGCGAGGATTCCGGCCCATCCGAGAGATGCCGACGCGTCACCGGTCAGCGCGGCCGCGGCACCTTGGGTGCATGCGACGAGCTGAGGCATGAGGATCGGGAACGACAGGATCGGCACGAGGGCAACGCGCGCGCGCACCCGCAGCGCGAGGAGTGTCACGAGCACGATGACCGGTGGCAACGCCAGGATGCCGAGTACGCCAACGAGCACCAAATGTCCGGCGAGCGCGACGCCGAGGTCGAGCAGCACGAGCGAGAGCAGCGCTGCGGCAAGCGCGACGATCGCCAGCACGATCGCGATCGCGATCAGCTTGCCGGCGTAGAGCGCCTCGCGGCCGCCGTCGAGCATGAGGACCGCGTCGATCGCGTCATCCTCGAGCTCGCGGTCGAACGACCGCGTCGCCACCAGCGTCGCGGCGAAGAGGATCGCGATCCAGTAGAGCGCGCTCGCCACGCCGGGCTGCCGCGCCTGCACCGGTCCGATCGCGAGGCTTTCCATGAGCACGAGGAGGCCGGTGAATGTGAGTGCCGCGACGAATCCGTCGGGGTGCCGGCGTTCGGCGGCGAGCTCGCGCGCCGCGACGAGCAGCGCGCGGTCGAGAGCGTTCAAGCCTCGCGCAGCGTGCCGTCGTCGAGGACGTAACGGTGCGTCGCGTCCTGGTCGAGCTCGTGGTGCATGTGCGTCGCCATCAGCACCGCCTGCCCGCGTACGAGCGCGGTGTTGATCGCCGCGCGCAGGCGAACCAGCGCGTCGGAGTCGAGATCGGCGAAGGGCTCATCGAGCAGCACCAGCGGCACCTGCTCGGTCTCGATCCGTGCGAGGGACGCGCGCCGTCGCTGGCCGGCCGAAAGTCGCTCGATCGGGCGATCCATCTCGTCCTTCAGTCCCCACTTCCTCAGTGCTTCGGCCACGTCGCTCGCGACGTGACCGCGGAACGCTGCGAGGAACATCAGGTTCTCGCGCGCCGTGAGCCCGCGCAGCAGCATCGGACGATGCCCGATGTACAGGGGTGGACCGCCGGGCACGCTGCGGTGACCGCGCGCGAGCGGCGCCAGCCCGGCGAGGGCGCGCAGCAGTGTCGTCTTGCCCGCGCCGTTCGGACCCCGCAGCAGCGTGAGGCCCGGCCCGAGCTCGAGCGAGATCCCCCGAAGGACCGTTCGGTCATCGAGGACGACCGTGACATCGTGGAGCGATGCGTTCTCTGGCACGCGCCGCATGATGGAGCGGGTCCTATGCCTCTGCAGCCTGGCCGTCGTTGTCCTGGTGGTCGCCTGCGCGCCCGAGCCCACCGCGACCGATCCGATCGCGCGCGGCCGGCAGGTGTATCGCGAGCTGGGCTGCGCCAACTGCCACGAGGGGACCATCACCAACTTCCTTCGGCCGGTCGGTCCGCCCCTGAACGAGGTTGGCCGGGTGGCGGCCACACGCGTCGCGGGCATGAGCGCCGAGGAGTACCTCCGCCGGTCGATCACCGATCCGGGTGCCTACGTAGTACCTGGGTACCCGGACTCCATGCCCCGGGGGCTCGCCCGGGACCTGTCACCGGAAGATCTGGCCGCTCTGGTTGCCTATCTGGCCTCGTTGAGGTGAGAGATGGCTCCTAACGACCCCCTGCCGGAGACCGTTACGCCTGGTGGAAAGGAAGAGGATGCCGCTCTGGCCGTACGAGCCGCAAAGGGTGATCCGGCAGCGTTCGGAGTGCTCTACGACCGGCATGTCAGCGCCGTCTACCGGTACGTCTACTACCGGGTGCGGGACGACGCCGAAGCGGAAGACCTCACCAGTGATGTGTTCATGAAGGCCCTGCGAGCGATCCCACGGTACGAGCCGCGTCAGGCGTTCCTCGCCTGGCTCTACCGGATCGCGCGCAACGCCGTCATCGACCACGTCCGCCGCGGCGGCCGCCAGGTCTCGTTCGAGGACGCGCTCCTGCACCCCGAGGTGCACAACGCGATCGACCCCGACCTCGAGGTCCTCGCCGGCTCCGACAAGGCCACGCTGCGAACGGCGCTCGGGCAGCTCACGCCGCTGCAGCAGGAGGTCATCGTTCTTCGCTTCCTCGAGGGCTACTCGACCGATGAGATCGCGAGGCTGATCGGCAAGCGCGAGGGCACCGTGCGCGGGATCCAGTTCCGCGCGCTTGGCGCCCTGCGTCAGCTCATCCCGTCACGGGAGGCACTGGGTTGAGTCAGCGTCGACTTCCCGAGCCGCGTCTCCGCGACGAGTTCCGTCGCGAGCTGCGCGCGCGCCTCATGCGCGAGGCTGCTGTCACGCTGACGGGCAAACGTCGTGACACGGCGTGGACCGCGTGGCTGCGGCCCGCGCTCGCCGTCGGTCTTGCCGCACTGGTGCTCGTCGCCGGCGCTGGTTCGGCCGCGGCCGGTAGCGTCCCGGGTGATCCCGCCTTCGGCCTGAAGCGCGCGATCGAGGAAGTTCGTGTCGCACTCACGTTCGACGATGTCGAGCGGGTGCGCCTGCTGGCTGAGATCGCTGATCAGCGGCTCAGCGAGCTCGAGAAGGTGGCCACTCGCGACGACAAGGCGCCGACGGCGTCGGAGGAATACGCCCTCGCGGTGACCCGTTTCCGCGATGCCGTCGACACGCTGCAGGAGGCCGCGCCCGAAGACAAGAGCGCGCTGGCGCAGGACGTGGCCGACGCCGCGCGTGAGAAGCACGAGATCATCCTCGAGCAGTTGAAGGACCGGCTTTCCGAGAAGGCCAAGGTCTCCGTCGACCGAGCGCTTGAAGAAGAGCGCAAGGACACGACGCAGAACGCCAAGGACAAGCAGGACCACAACAACCGCAACCCGGGCGGCGCCTCACCGAAGACGAACGACCCTTCGCCGCGTGGCAGCGAGCGCACGACCTCGCCACGCACCGCGACGCCGCGGCCGACGGGCCGGCCTTAGCGGGGCGGAGGCCCGGCGCTCGGCGGAACTTCGCCGCGACGCGGCTCTCGCCTTAGATCGATCGCGGGTATCGGCCCATGCGGCGGCCCTGGCTGCGGCGGCGACGGCGGAGGCAGCTCATCCTCGTCTGACTCGAAGCTCCAGTGCGCGACTCTGCCGATGCGACGCGCGATCGAACCAAGTGCAGACGCCAGCGCGCCCGCGAACCCCCCGGTCCTCATGCCTGGTACTTAGAGCAGCGAACGTGCCAGGTGGCACGATGGCTGCATAACAGACCCTCCATGTGCACTTGTAAGGTCTGCGTCAGCGAGCGCATCTTCCTCCGGATCCTGGCACTCCTCATCTCGTGAAGTACATCCTCATCGCGGAGGACGACGCCGACGTCGCCGAGCTCCTCCGCGAGGTGCTGAGCGAGCACCTTGACGTCGCGACCGAGAACGTCGCGAACGGCGCGCTCGTCATGGACTCCCTCGTCGCGCGTCGGCCCGATCTCCTCATCCTCGATATCGAGATGCCCGGCCTGAGCGGCCTCGATGTGTTCGACCTTATGCGTAACGACCGCCACTGGCAGGGCGTGCCGATCCTTTTCCTGACGGCCCTTCCCGAAAAGGCGCCGACCGCGAACGCGCCGGCGGGCGTGCACGAGATCATCGCGAAGCCGTTCGACATCAACAGCCTGCTCGCGACGGTGGATCGCCTCATGGCCGGCAACCGCCGCCCCGAGATCGCGGCTTAACCTAGCCCGCGGTTTGCTCCGGCTCGTGCGCCCGCACGAGCTGCGGCCAGCGTCCGCGCACCGCCGCGGCGATCCCCTCGGCATCGAGCCCGTAGTGGCGCCGCCACAGCCTCTGCGCACCGTGGTCGACGTGCTCGTCGGGGATGCCCAGCATCTCGAGCTCCACCCGCGCGCCGCGTTCGTGGAGCAGCTCTGCGACCGCGGAACCGAAGCCGCCGGCCACGACGTGCTCCTCCACCGTCACGAATCGGGGCGTTCGCGCGGCGAGCGCCAGGAGACGCTCCGCGTCCAGCGGCTTGGCGAAGCGGGCGTTCACGACCGTGGCCTGCAGCCCCTCATGGGCGAGCGTCTCGGCCGCCTCGAGCGCCGCGTTCACCGGTTGCCCGTACGCGATGATGACGAGGTCGTCGCCTTCCCGCAGGGTCTCCGAAACGCCGATCGGGAGCTCGCGGGGAGCCGCGGGGATCGTGACACCGAAGCCCGTGCCACGCGGGAACCGGACACCGATCGGACCACGCTGCGCAGCGGCGTGATGGTGCGCGGTCCAGAGCATGTCGCGTAGCTCGGCCTCGTCCTTCGGCGCCATGAGGGTGAAGCCCGGCAGCGGCCGGAGATACGCGATGTCATACAGACCCTGATGCGTCCGGCCATCGTCGCCGACGATGCCCGCGCGGTCCATGGCGAACACGACCGACAGATCCTGCACGGCGACGTCGTGGAGCACCTGATCGAAACCGCGCTGCAGGAACGTCGAATAGATCGCGACGACCGGGACGATGCCCTGCGTCGCGAGGCCGGCGGCCATCGTGACCGCGTGCTGCTCACAGATCCCGACGTCGATGACGCGCTGCGGGAACTCGCTGAAGAGCGGAAGCATCCCGGTGCCGCCGGGCATTGCCGCCGTGATCGCGACCGTTCGTTCGTCGCTCTTCAGGATCTCGCGCACCGCGTCAGCGAATACCGCGGTGTACTGGGGCGCGGTCGCCTTCGCTGCGCCGGTCGCGGATACGCCGTGCCATTTCACGTTGTCGTCCTCGGCTGGACCGTAGCCGTGGCCCTTCTGAGTATGCACGTGCACGAACACCGGTCCGTCGCGGAAGTCGCGCGCCTTCGCGAGCACGTTCTCGACCGCGAAGAGATCGTGACCGTCGACGGGACCGAAGTACGTGAAGCCAAGCTGCTCGAAGAGCAGATTCGGGATGAGCAGCGCCTTGAGGCTGTTGAAAATCCGGCGTCGCGCCTCTTCGGCGAGCTCGCCTGCGGGCATGTGGTCGAGCACCTGTCGCACGACATGTTTCGCACCGCGGTACGGCGTCGCGGTGCGCACCGCCTCGAGCATCCGCGAGACCGCGCCGACATTCGGCGCGATGCTCATACCGTTGTCGTTGAGCACAACGATCACGCGGCGGTGATCGTGGCCGACGTTGTTGAGTCCCTCGAACGCGAGGCCCGCGGTGAGGGCGCCGTCGCCGATGACGGCGACGACATTCCACTCCTCGCGCTTGAGGTCGCGCGCGAGCGCCATCCCGTGCGCGGCCGAGATCGAGGTTCCGGCATGGCCAGCGCCGAACTGATCGTGTTCGGATTCGGTCCGCACCAGGAATCCCGAGATGCCGCCAAGCTGTCGCAGCGTGTCGAAGCGCGCCCGGCGACCGGTGAGCATCTTGTGCACATAGGCTTGATGGCCGGTGTCCCACACGATCTTGTCGCGCGGCGACTCGAAGACCCGGTGCAGGGCGACGGTGAGCTCGACAGTGCCAAGGCTCGACGAGATATGGCCGCCGGTACGCTGGACCATCTCGACCGTGTACTCGCGGATCTCGCGACACAGCTGGAGCAGCTCGTCCTTGTGGAGCGCGCGCAGATCGCGCGGGTCGTTGATGCGCTCGAGCACGGTCATCGTGCCCATACTACGGGCGCGTGCTGGATCTTTCGTCTTGTGCGGCGGTCATCACCGGCGCGACCGGCAATCTCGGAGCGGCCGTCCTCCGCGCGTATCTCACACGTGGGACGCACGTCGCCGCGGCGGTGCGCGATGCCGCGAAGAGCGAGGCGCTGCGATCGTCGCTCAGCGACGTGGCTGGATCTTCAGACGATCCGCGCCTGCTCGTCATCGAAGCCGATCCCGCCGATGCGTCGGCGATGGAAGCGCTCGTCGAGCAGGTCCTCCGCGCCTGGGGTCGCGTCGACATCCTCAACAATCTCGCCGGCATCTTCAAAGGCGGACCGTCGCTCGACACGCGACTGGTGCGCGAGCTGTGGGAAAGCAACGTGCTGACCGCGGTCACCGCGAGCGCCGCCTGTCTACGGCCGATGCGCGCTCGGGGATACGGCCGCATCGTCAACGTGTCCGCCATCGGCGCGCAGAAGGGCGGCCGGAATAACGCCGCATATGCGATGTCGAAGAGCGCGCTCGTCCGCTGGACCGAATCCTGCGCCGCGGAGGTGAAGGGCGAGGGCATCACCGTCAACGCGGTCCTGCCCACGACGATCGATCATCCGGTGAATCGCGCGCAGATGCCGAAGGCCGACCCCAAGCTCTGGCCGTCGCCGGATGAAGTCGCGAACGTCATCCTCTTTCTGTCGTCGCGTGAGTCAAGCGGCGTGAACGGCGCAGCGATCCCGATCGTGGCGCGGACCTAGGAGGACGAAGCGATGGATTTTCAGTTCATCAAGTTCATCCACGTGCTGCTCGCGATCGTCGCGGTCGGCTTCAACGCCTCGTACGGGATCTGGCTCGCGCGTTCCTCGACAGCGACACAGGCGACGCAGAGCCACGTCCTCCGCACGATCAAGTTCCTCGACGACCGCTTTGCGAATCCCGCCTATGGTCTCCTGCTGATCACCGGCCTCCTCATGGCCTTCAGCGCGGGGATCCCCTTCAGCCGACTGTGGCTCGCGGCGGCCATCGGTCTCTGGCTCGTGCTGGTGTTCGTCGGCCTGGGCATCTACACGCCGACCCTGCGCGACCAGATCCGCGTGCTGGAGAGCGAAGGTCCGGGGAGCGAGGAATACCAGCGTCTTGCTGCGCGCGGCCGGACCGTCGGCATCGTCCTCGCGATCATCGTGGTCGTCATCGTCTTCCTCATGGTGACGAAACCCGCCTAGCCGGCAGCCGATCGCGGAGCGCGTCCGCCCATTCGGCGTAGGCGGCGGCCGATGGGTGCAGCCCGTCCGGCGCGTGCATCCCGCGTCGCATTTGGTCGCGCATGAGCGGGAAGATGTCGACGTACGTCGCGCTCGCGCGTTCCGCTTCTTCGCGTGCGATCGCGTTGAAGCGCTCGATGCGCGCGGCGATCCCCGCCGGATCTCCGAACGATGCGCCGGCGCGCGACAGTGACCAATCCGGCTGTGGCAATGCGTACACGACCGCGGCGGCCGCCTCGGCGCGAACGTGTTCGTAGATCACGCGCAGCCCGTCGCGATAGCGATCGTCCGAGGAGCCGGCGACGATGTCGTTCGCGCCGATGAGGAGCGTCACCAACGTTGGCTGGAAGACGGCAACGAGTGGAAGCTCCTCGACGATGAGATCGTCGGTGCGGTAACCGTTCACGGCCGGATTCCGGAGCTCGACGCCGCGGCCGCGACCGTTCCAGAGGCGCACGAGCACCGCCGGGAACGAACGGTCCGGCGTCGTGCCCGTTCCGATCGTGAACGAGTCGCCGAGGGCAAGCCAGCGCTCTGTCGAAGGAATGCCGATGGAATGCTCCGCTGTTCTAGTGTGTGGAAGCTCTTTCCAGAAAGGACCGCTCTTGGCCGACTACGACCTCGTCATCATCGGCGGTGGCCCCGCCGGGCTTACCGCCGGACTGTACGCCGCGCGCGCGAACATGAGCGCGGTCCTGCTCGAGGGCAAGGACGTCGGCGGCGAGATTCTCAACACCGATCTCATCGAGGACTACCCCGGTTTCGCGTCCGTTACCGGAACTGAGCTCGCCCAGAAGATGGCCGACCATGCACGCAAATTTGGTCTCAAGATCGAGACCTACGCGCGCGTGAAGCAGATCCGCGTCGACGGCGACCGCAAGGTCATCGAGCTCGAGGATGGCACCACGCACCGCGCGTACGCCGTCATCATCACCGTCGGCGGCGAGCCCACCAAGCTCGGCGTTCCCGGCGAGGCGGAGTACCACGGCCGAGGCGTGTCGTACTGCGCCGTCTGCGACGGCGCGTTCTTCAAGGGCAATGACCTCGCCGTCATCGGCGGGGGTGACAGCGCGTTCCAGGAGGGCCTGTTCCTCACGCGTTTCGCGAAAAAGCTGCACCTCGTGCACCGGCGTGGCGAGTTCCGCGCGCAGGCGATCCTGCGGGACCGCCTGCTCGCGAAGGACCTCGTCCACACCGTGACCCCAGCGACGGTGAAGGAGATCGGTGGCGACGGCACCGCTGTGCGATGGATGGACGTCGAACGTGACGGCAAGGTCGAGCGCATCCCGGTCGAAGGCGTGTTCGTGTTCATCGGCTTCAAGCCGGTCGGCAGTCAGCTCTTCGCTGACCACATCGCGCATGACGAGAACGGGTATCTCATCACCGACCAGTTCATGCAGACGAGCATTCCCGGCGTGTACGCCGCGGGCGATACGCGCGCGCAGCTCGCCAAGCAGATCACGACCGCCGTCGGCGACGCCACGACGGCGGTGCTCCATGCCGAGCGCTACATCGAGGAGCTCAAGGACATGGAGCGTGCCTTCCCGCAGGCGCCGCGCGAGGTCGTCGCCCAGACCGCGAGCCGCATGACGATACTCACATTCCCGCCAGGTGCGGTCGTCATGCGCCAGGGCGAGCCTTCGGATCGCTTCTACGTCATCGCGAAGGGCGAGGCGGTCGTCGTCCACCGCGAGCCGGACGGGTCCGAGCGGACGCTCAACACGATCCACGCCGGCGATTTTTTCGGCGAGGTCGGCATCCTCACCGGACACGCGCGGAACGCGACGGTGCGGGCGAAGACTTCCCTCGAGGTGCTGGCGCTCGACGCCGACGGCCTGCGCACGCTGATGTCGAGCTCGCAGAAGACCAGCGATGACGTGGCACGCGTCGCGAAGTCGCGCGAGCGTGTCGAGGACGGTGCCGCGGGCTAAGCCGCGATCGGCGGAGCAAGCTCCTTGATGTCGGCGATGAGCTCGTTGAGGTCGAACGGCTTTTGCAGGACCTTGCGGATGCCGCGCTTCCGGAACTCGGGACCGTACTCTTGCGACACCGCCGTCTCGAAGATGACCGGGACGCGCCGCAGGCGATCATCCTCGTGCAGCCGGTCGTAGAGCTCGAGGCCGCTCATGCCCGGTAGCCCGACGTCGAGGAGGAGCAGATCGGGCTTCACCTGCTCGCAGGTGTGCAGTGCTTCGCTCGCGCGCGTCACGAGGATGGCCCGGTAGCCATCCTCGTCGTTGATCACGCCCGCGAGGAGCTCCCCGATCGGCCGGTCGTCCTCGACGACCATGACGATCCTCGTTCGCGCGTTACCGGCTGTAACCATGCCCTCTGGGCTGCGCATCCCGTGCCACGCCGCGGGATTGTCACCCCATTCGCAGGCGGTTATTGCAACGATCGTGTGTCGGTGCGCGAGTGGAGCCTCGGTGCTGAACGATCAGGCAAGCGACGAGGGCGGGATATTTTCGATTAGCGGTCTTTGTGTGTGCGCTTTGCGTGCGCGGGCAGATATTGGTCGATGGCCGCGCGAAGCTGCTCCGGGTAATACGGCTTCGCGAGGAATCCGTCGCAGCCGGCGGCCAGCGCGCGCTCGCGGTCCGGCGGCGTCGCCGACGCGGAGATGGCGATCATCCGCATGTCCTTGCCCCACGCTTCCCTGCGGACCGCGCGAGCGAACGCGAACCCGTCGAGCCGTGGGATATGTAGATCGAGCAGGATGAGCTCCGGGCGCGTTGCCTGCGCGACCGCGAACGCGGTCTCGCCGTCCATCGTCGTGATGGGCTCGTGCCGCGCGAGCCGCACGATGCGCAGGGCCAGGTCCATGCTCGCGGCGTCGTCTTCGACGATGAGGATGCGGGCCATCAGTTCGCGGCTTCCGTTCCCGTTCCGGCCGCGGTCGTCTTGTTGCGCCCGCGTCCCCCGCGCCGGCGTCCGCCGCGCGATCCGCGCCTGGTGCGCTTGCGTGGCGCTGCCGGTGCCGCGGCCTCGTCCGTCGTGGCGGGGAGGGCGGCGTCGTCGCCCTCCGTCTCCGCCGCTGCCGCGGTCGCCGTGACGGCGCGTTCGATGGCACTGCCGTTCAGGCCGCCGAACTCACCGAGGATCGCGCGGACTTCGGGATGATCGCGCGTGATGACGAAGCCGGCCTTCTTACCGTGATCCTCGGGCTTCATGATGCCGCGCTCCACCGCGCTACGGATGTTCGACTCGAGCGCGTCGCCCTCGACGCGTGAGAGGAGCTCAGCGAACAGCGCCGCGTTCACCCAGTCGGCACGGTCGCCATGCGCGCGTGTCGTGCTGACGAAGTTGAAGAGGTGCGCGACGGCCGCCGCGGGCTGACGTGCGTACACGACGAGCGGGTGCTCGTCGACGAGCCAGCACATCGTGATCTCGCGGCCGTCGCGCTGGACCGATTCGCTCTGGATCGCGCCGCGCTCTTCGGCGATGTTGAAGAGCGTCTCGAGCAGCACGCGGCGCTGCGTCCTGCCGCGCGCGATGCCGCCGGGCTGGTCGGCACGGGAGAGCGGGTCGAGGACCGCCTCCACGACCGGGACGCGCTTGGTGTCCTTGGTCACAGTGTTGATGCGCCGGAGCAGCCGCACGAAGTGGAAGTACGTCTCGGCCACGAGCGCTGAGCCGAAGTTCGGCGCGAGGAGCTGCTTCGCCTTTGCGCGGGTACGGCCTTCGAACTTCGCCTCGATGTGGCGCTGCTCGATCGCGGCGTCGATCCGCTCCTCGAGGACGCTGGATGCCTCCTTCTCGGAGAGCGGCACGACGGAGCGAACGAAGTCGCCGCGCGCCATCGACGACGCGTGTATGGCGACGAGCTGATCGAGGAGGAGGACGGCGAGCCGGCGCTGCTCCTTCTCTGATTCGGGTGAAGCGGTCGGGACGACAGCCGGCACGATCGGTGGGGTGGCGCGCACGACGCGGCCGCCGCCGCTGCTACGACCGGCGCCCCGCCGCGCGCGCGTGCGCGCGGGAAGCGGCTCGTCGGGACGCCGCTCCTCTTTGCCGTGCTGGGTGTCGTCGGCGCGCAGGCCGCCGCGCGTCCAGCGCGCCTCGGGAATGAGGTCTTCGAGCAAGAAGACGTCATCGCGCAGGTGCGGTGACTCGCGCAGCTCGTTCGCGAGCGAGAGATCGCCCGCGACGAGGTAGACCTTCTTGTCTTCGTCCTTCAGCGCCTTGCACAAGGCGTTCAGGTCGCGGTCGCCGGACACGATGAACCAGACCTCGATGTCGGGTCGATCCTTGTAGAGGAGCTTCATCGCGCGGGTGATGAGGACCGCGTCCGACCGGCCCTTGAGCAGCCGGCCGCTCATGCGCTGCGCGACCGGGATCGGTTCGATGCCGGTGAACTCGAGCGCCATGAGCAGCGTCTCGTCCTGCATCGCGACCTCCTGTCCGAAGATCGCGAGCTTCACGCGCACAGGCCCGAATTCGGCGGCCTTTTTGAGTATGGCTTGCAGGATCGCGAGGGATGACGGCAGCGGTCCGGTGGTGTGCTGCCGCAGCGTGTAGTAGACGTTCTCCCAGTCAATGAGGAGAGCGACGTCGGGCAAGGGATTCTCCTATGGAGCGCACACGCCGCCCGACCCGTTCGCGGACCCCTTTCGGAGTCACGCGCTAGATGCTCACCCTCGTCCAAACGCTCTTTGGCTCACGAGTTTCGTGTCGCCCAAGCGCGGTCGGTACGCGAGCGCGTCCATCACGAACGCATTGGTCGTCGCGCGCGCCGTTTTTGTTGTGATGCCAGTGTAGCCGACAGGATCTGTGCCGTGCGAGACAACTTGGATCTGCTCCCACCTCCGCCTCCGCCGCTCGAGCCCGGACGGGCCGCGGAGCTCCTCGCCGCCTGCGATGTCCGCGACGCGATCCTCGCCGTGACTCCGTGCGCGGGCGGGATAACGAATGCGAACTTCGCCGTCACGCTCGCAGGTGGTCGCCGCGTGCTGCTGCGCGTCTACCACTGGCCGCATCAAGAACCCGACCTTGAGCGGGGCAGAAAAGAGGCGTTCCTTCACGAGTTCCTAGGGACGGCCGGGGTCGCGGTGCCGCGCGTCCACGGGGTTGCGGCCAACGGTGAATGCGTCGTGCTGGAGTGGATCAACGGCGAGCGCCTTCGAGATATCGCACCAGGGACAAAGGGCGTCGAAAGCGCGTGGGAAGAGGCTGGTCTTGCTCTCCGGCGAGCTCACGAGCTTCCTCCGCTCTTCGACCGCGCCGGCGTCATCGTCGGTGATCATCTCGAGCCCTTCGAGCAGCCCTGGGGTGAGTTCCACGCATCACTCATTCGGGCGCATGCACGGAAGCTTCGCACGCTGGAGCGGATCAGCGGCGCGCAGCTCGCGCGTGTCCAGGCGCTCAGCGAGCTCGCGTCGCGGGCGCTCGGTCACGACGCGCGAGTCCGACTGCTGCATAACGATCCGCACGCCGCGAATATCCTCGTCCGTTCCGCCGCGTCGAGGTGGCGACTTGCCGCGTGGCTTGACTGGGAGTACGCGTGGATGGGCGATCCGGAGTGGGATCTAGCCCGCTTCGATGTCTTCACGCGGGCGCAAGTTGGAGCTGTCGACAGCGCGTTCTGGCGCGGCTATGGTGCACGCCCTGATCCCGCGAAGCGCGGCTTCTATGAACTTCACGCCATGCTCTGGTTCGGTTCGTTCCCCAATCCCCGGCCGAGTTCGCTAATCGAGGCCGCGCGCGCCTACGTCGCGGATCTCGATCGCAATCTCGACGTACTCTCGGCGTGATGCCCTATCGCGATTCCCAGCTAGCCGACCTCGTCGATCTCGGCGCGCGGCGGGGCGCATCCTACGCCGACGCGCGCCGGGTCGAGCGCGAGTACGAGGCGGTCTCCGTTCGCGACGGGGAGGTCGAATCGGTCACGCGGTCGGGCGACCGCGGCATCGGTTTTCGGGTCCTGCACCACGGTGCCTGGGGTTTCGCCGCCACCGACCGGACGGAGGACATGTCACTGCGTTCCGTCGTTGACGAAGCTTTCGCGCGCGCAGAGGCTGCGGCAGGCACGCGCGCGGCGCCGGTCGCGTTGGCGCAGGTCGCACCGCAGCGCGGCGAATACCGCACGACCCTCCTGCGTGACCCATTCGCCGTCCCGCTCACGGACCGCATCGCACTGCTGCGCTCCGCGGACGCGAACCTCAAGGGTCCGCACGCCGTGTCACGACGTGGCAGCGTCGCCGCGTACCGCACACGCAAGCATCTCGTCACGAGCGAGGGCACCGACGTGCGCCAGGAGATCGTCGAGTCCGGCGCGGGCCTCAGCGTCACCGCGGTGAAAGCCGGTGCCAAGCCGGCGCAGCGCTACGACAGCCGCCTGGTGCGTCAAGCGGGGTGGGAGTTCATCGATTATCTCGATCTCCCCGGGCGCGCCGCGCGCTATCGCGACGACGCGGAGGCGATGCTCGACGCGCCGCTCGCCGCCGAGCGGCCGACGACCCTCGTGTTCACGCCCGAGTTCCTCGCGCTGCTCGTGCACGAATCGTGCGGCCATCCCACGGAGGCCGACCGCGTGCTCGAGCACGAGATCGCGTTCGCGGGGACGACCTTCATGTGGCCGACGGACCGAGGCACGCTCCGCTATGGCTCGGAGCACGTCTCGATGACGGCCGACGCGACGGTGCCGGGCGGCATGGGGACCTTCGGCTGGGACGACGACGGCGTGCCTGCGATGCGGACCAAGCTCATCGATCGGGGCACCTTCGTCGGCTACCTCACGTCGCGCGAGACCGCGGCCGCGCTCGACCTGCCGGTCGCGATCGGCTCGGCGCGCGCCGAGGGCTGGCAGCACTTCCCGATCGTGCGCATGGTGAACGTGAGCCTCGATCCCGGGACGCAGCGCTACGACGCACTGCTGCGCGGCGTCGACGATGGGCTGCTCCTCGAGGCACCTGCCTCGTACTCGCTCGACAACAAACGGCAGAACTTCCACTTCTCGACGCAGTCGGCACGGGTGATCCGGAACGGCGCGCTCGAGGGCTACGCGCGAGGCGTCTCGTTCCAGTCGCTCACGCCGGCGTTCTGGGGACGGTGCGACGGCGTCGCCGACGATTGGGAGCTGCACGGTTTCCTGTCGTGCGCGAAGGGCGAGCCACTCCAGCTCATGCGCGTTGGTCACGGTGCCGCGCACGCACGCTTCCGCGACGTGCCGATCGAGGTGCGTGGGTGACGGTGCGCGGTCGCGACGCGATGCTCTCGCCGCTCCAGTACGCGCTGCGCGACGTGAAGGCGGACGAGGCGGAGCTCTGGGTACGTCGCCGACGCTCGGCGATCAGCCGATACGCCAAGAACGAGATCCACCAGAACGCCGTCGCGGACGAGACGCACGTGCAGGCGCGCGTGGTGGTCGCGAAGGCCGTCGGTATCGCGAGCGCGAACTCGCTCGACCCGGCGGATCTCCGTCGGCTGGTGGCCGATGCGACGGCCGCGGCGCGCGAGAGCGCCGCGAACGACGACTGGCCGGGCCTCACGGCGCCGGCGCCGATGCCGGAGGCGCAGGCGTACGACGCCGAGACCGCCCGCGCCGACGCCCGCAGTCAGGCCGATGCGATCAAGCGCATCACCGCCGCGGCGAAGGAACGCGGGTTCCGCGCGGCGGGCACGCATCAGATCGAGCTGAACGAGGACGCGCTCGCGAACACCAACGGCGCGGCGGCGTACGCGCCCGGCACCATGGCCTATCTGCGCGCGCTGGTGACGAGCGAGAGCGGGACCGGTTGGGCCGAAGATCTCGGCTGGAGCGCGCGGTCGCTGGATCCTTCGGACGTGGCTGCGCGCGCGATCGAGAAGGCCGCTCTCGATCGCGACCGGATGCAGCTGCCGCCCGGCGACTACGAAGCGGTGTTCGAGGAGCTCGCGGTGGCCGAGGTCCTGCGCTTCATGTCGCTCACCGGCCTCACCGGGGAGACGGTGAAGGACGGGCGCTCGTTCATGGCGGGCAAGTTCGGTGAGCAGGTCACCGGCCCGCGCTTCTCGCTGTGGGACGACGCTCTTGACGGTCGCACGCTGGCGATCCCATTCGACGTGGAGGGCACCCCGAAGCAGCGGGTCACGCTGGTCGAGGGCGGCGTCGCCAAAGGTGTGGTGTATGACCGTCAGTCGGCGCGCTGGTTCGACACGCGCTCGACGGGGCACGCGGCCGATCCCCGCCGCTACAGCGTCGGCGGCCATGCGGGCAATCTCACGATGGCCGGCGGCGACGCGAAACGCGATCAGCTCATTCGCGCTACGCGGCGCGGTCTGCTCATCACGCGCTTCCATTACACGAACACGCCGGACCCCAAGCGCGCGGCGATGACCGGCACGACGCGCGACGGCACGTTCCTCATCGAGAACGGTCGGATCACGCGCGCGCTCGCGAACGTGCGCTACACGATGAGCGCGCTCGACCTCTTCTCCGGCATCGAGCTGCTCGGGCCTCAGCGGCTCGCCCGCGACTGGTGGTCTTCCAACGGGATGGGCTCGATCGTGTGCCTCTGCCCACCGATCAAGGTCGCGCGCGCGACGATCACCGGCTCGAGTCCGATCTAACGCGCTCGATACCCATCTGCCGCATCGTCGTTACGCAAGCGCATGAGTGCGCCCTAACGAAGCGAGCAGTCGGGCTCCGCGAATGCTCGTAACGGAACTCGAATTCTGAACGAGGTGTTGACAATGGACGCGATGCTCGCTGCTTTCCTCGTCGCCATTCCGTCGATCGTCGGCGCGCTCCTGCTGCTCGTCATCGGCTGGATCGTCGCCGGCATCGTGGGCGGACTCGTTACGCGACTGCTCCGCAAGGTCGGTCTGGACACGCTCGCCGCGAAGGCGGGCATCACCGCATTCCTGCAACGCGCGCGCATGAAGCTGGATGCCGCCGGACTGGTGGGCGGCATCATCACCTGGTACGTGCGGCTCATCTTCGTGATCATGGCCGCGAACGCGGTCGGGATCACCGCGGTGAGCTCGGTGTTGAACCAGATCATCGCCTTCATCCCGAACCTGCTGGTGGCCCTACTGATCCTCGGCGCGTTCGCGTGGCTCGCGGGCGTGGTTCGCAATCTCGTCACCGGCGCCACCGAAAGCGCCGGCGTGCAGAACTCCGGCGCGCTCGCGACGCTCGCCTACGCCACCGTGCTCGGCTTCGGCATCGTGGCCGCGGCATCGCAGATCGGCGTTGCCGCGACGCTGATCAACATCCTGTTCACCGGCGTCGTCGCGGCCGTCGCTCTCGCGTTCGCCCTCGCCTTCGGGCTGGGTGGCCGCGAGGAGGCGGCGAAGGCACTGCGCGATTGGCGTGGCCAGGCGTCATCGGCGATGGAGCGAGTAGACACTGCGCCAGCTCCTGCCAGGGGCGACGGCAAACCCGATTCGCTGATCGAGGAGCGCATGCGCCGCGATCAGCTCTCGCGCCAGAGCTGACCGACCCACATCGCGGTAAGGGTGGGCCGGGGCCTCGGCGCTACCGGTCCACCTTGCCGCTCGCAAGGGCCTGGAGATATCGCACGACTTGCCACCGCTGCGTGTCCGAGAGCGTGTCTTTCCACGCCGGCATACCCGTCCCCGCGACCCCGTTGGTGATCCAGTACTGGATCTCTCCGGGCGCGTGCTGAGGCACGTGTAGCTGCAGGTTGACCGGCTTGGGGTTGAGCACGAACGCCTGCGGGCCGTCGCCGAGCCCGCGTGGTCCGTGACAGATCGCGCAGTTCGCCTGGAAGACCACGCGCCCCGCGTCGATCGTCTCTTGCGTGTCCGGTGTCGGGTTCTGCGCGAAGCGCGCGGTGAACGGGACTGCCGGCGTCGGGATGTTCGGCGCGACCGTGAACGCGAGCGCGTACGAGACGAGGACAAGCGAGCCGAGCGCACCCGCGCTGATGGCGAACCGCCGCCACTCGCCGCCGCGGTAGCGCGTCACCAGCGCGAGCAAGAGGAACACGACCCCGCCCGCGATGAGGAACTGCGCGATGTCCTGCAGTCCTTGGCGCGAGATGGGGAACGTCACTTGCTCTTCTCTTTGGCCTTGGGCTTACGCGACGACCACATGTACAGGACGATGAGGATGACCAGCGGCAGGCCGAACTCGAGGATCTCGTCGAGCCAGGTGCCGGTCGCGCCGTGTGGCAATACGGAGAGCAGCGTCACCTCGTGACTTCGAGGTCGTACACACCGCTGCCGGCGTCGCTCACGCTGATCGTGACCTTCCAGGAGCCCGCGTCGAGTCCCGGCACCGTGAAGCGGTAGCGACCCGGGCCGAGCTCGGCGGTGTTCTCGACGGCGTCCAGTGCCGGCGCGGTGGTTGGCCCGCTGAACGTCGCGTGCACTTTCTTGCCGGTGACGGGATCGCCCTTCGAGTCCACCACGACTGCATTGATAGTGAGGGGTGCGCCCGCCTGCGGCTGGAACGGCTCTGAGAACACGATGAGCTGATACGGCGGGATCGCGATGATCTTCGTCGTCGCCTCCTGACCCACGGGCTGGGACACGGGCACCGTGAAGAGCGCCGTGATGTCGGGTCTGCCGGCCAGACGCACGATCACCTGGACCTTCCAGGTGCCGAGCATCGCCGTCGGGCTGCCCTCGGCGGCGTACTCGCCGGGCGCGCGCTCGGTCGCGACGAGCTCCTGCTCGCCCATGTCGTGCTCGACCATCGTGAAGCGGAGCGCGACCTTCTCCGCACCGGTGATCGGCGTGAGGCCCTGCTGCACTCTCACGACGAAACGGTTGCGACCGGGAAGCGTCGTCGCCGTGAGCAGCTCGATGCGGATCCCGCTGGTGTGCTTGGTCTCATCGAAGGCGGCCCCGTTCGCCTGCGCCGGCGGCGCGAACGCGGTGAGGAACCCGGCGGCGACCAGCACGCCCGCGAAGAGCGCGGTCTCGCCGATGACGCCACGCCAGAACTGCGCGGCGGCTGCGCGGCCGCGTCGCATCCGCGGTCCCCACACCAGCAGATTGAGCGCTCCGAGCCCGAGCAGCAGGGTGAGCAGCACGATCTTCGCGAGCAGCGCGATGCCGTACGGGGTCTCGACGAGATCTTCGAGGAGCACCAGGCGATCAAGCGCCTGCAGCGTCCCGGTCGTGATGATGACCGCCGTGGCGGCGAGGGCAGTGAGCGAAAACCGCCAGATCGTGCGCCCGAGCTCCTTCGGATCCTCCGCTCGCGCTGAGAGCATCACGACATACGAGAACGCGACGACGCCACCGAGCCAGATCGAGATCGCGATGACGTGGAGATAGTCGAGCGCGAGGTAGCGGAGGTCGCCGCTCGCGGCGGCGTGCGACACGAGCGTTGCGGTGAGTCCGGCTGCGAGCCCGAAGAACGCGGTCGCCTCGCGGCGCGCGTCGGCCGGTAGCAGTCGCGAGGGCACCGCCAGCGCGGCGACCGCCGCCACACCGGCGACCACGCGCAGCGCGAGCAAGAGCAGCAGCCGCCCGGGGATGTCGGCGCCCTGATTCAGAATCAGCAGCGCGCCGCCCGCGACGAGCCCCGCACCACCGATGATCACCAAACGCCGTTCACGCCGCGCCTCGCCGTCGGTCGCGGGAACGCGGATGAACATCGTGAAGAACGCGAGACCGGTCAGCAGCGCCATCCCGGCGTACGAGAGCGCGCGGCCCGCGATCTCGAGCGCGGTCGGCGAGGGAGCGGACGGCCCGATGTCCTTGATCGCCGGAAGCGGCGCGTTGATGGCGAACGCGAACGCGCCGTTCGTCTCGTGGCCATCGACGGCCGAGACCGTGGTCCACGAGACGATGTAGCCGCCGTCGCCCATCACCCCGAGCGACACGCGCAGCGTGTTCGGTTCGTCGCTCACCAGCGTCACGTCGTGGTTATCGAACCGGTTCCCATGGACGTCCAGCACCGCGACGTCGCTGCCGCGCGCAGCTGGCGTCTCGCTGAAGGTGACGCGAACTTCCGCTGGCGGCTTCGTGAGGCGCGCGTCGGACGCGGGGTTCGACTTGACGTAGTTCGCGTGCGCCGCCGCCGCGCCGCCCATCAGGATGAGGACGGACGCGGCGACGAGCGCCGCGAGGAGTCCGCGCACTAAGCCCGGCGCCGCGACACGGCGAAGGCCGCGCCGAGAGCGACGATGCCGATGACGAGGGCCGCTGCCGACAGCAGCCGGGTCTGATCGAGGCCACCCTGCAGGTCGTCAAGACGCTTGCTGAGCTCCTCGCCGGTGGGGACCTTGACCGGGTACTGGACCGCGGTCGCCGAATCGACGTCGTCGAAGCGACCTGGACCGGACTCGAACTTCTCGTCGACGTTCTGCGTGTCGATCTTCCCCTTGATGTGGAAGGTGTAGGTGCCCGCCACGGTCGGCATGAAGTTGCCCTCGTACGCGCCGGGCGTGCCAAAGCGTGCGGCGAGGGTGAGTGGGAGCGGCGCGAGGCCACCGGTCTGGAGCTCGACCGTGAGGGTCTTCTCGAGACCCTGCACGCCCTTGCCCGATCGCGTGTCCGTGATGCTCAGGTCGAGGCCGTTCATGAGGCCCGCAAATGCCGGCTCGTTCAGCCAACCGACTTCGAATTCGTATGGCCCCACCGTGCGACGCTCGTGCGCCGCCGCGGTGCCGGCGAATGCGATGAAGCCCATCACGACGACCAGCGTCGCCGCAACGAACGAGATGAGACGCGTCATACGACCCTCCATGGTCTTTCGTGCCCGACGCTCACCGGGCCGCTCGTAGGCGGAGGGTCAGGCTCGCGGCGGTCCCAGGATGAGCGGCGAGCGCCACTGCGACTGCGCGATCCGTGCCGGCGCGAGCTCCGCGAGCGGACGACGCGTCGGCCGCGGCAGCCGCGGCCACGCGAAGATGAGCAGCCCCAGAACGAAGGCAAATGTTGCCGCGTCCGAGAAGTGTTCCGTGAGGACTCCCCGCCGCGGATCGAAGCGCGCCTGCATGTTGGCGAGGAAGATCGGAAGGCGATACGCCGCCAGCACGTGGTCGTGGTACTTCGGCGTTCCCGGTGGGTCGACGTGCGGCGCGACGACGAGCCCGGAGCCCGCGAGCGTGGCGCCGGTGACGGCGAGCGCGAAGACGACGATCGCGATCATACGCATCACTACTCTGAGGATACGTTCGCGCAGGCCTTGCAGACACCGACGATCGCCGAATGCGCCAGATCCGCCTGGAAGCCGTGCTCGTCCCGCAGTCGGCGAGCGAGGGGTTCGAGAAGTCCGATCGGGACCTCCTGCTCGGCGCCGCAGCTACGGCAGACGAGGTGGCCGTGGCGCTGCGCATCTGCGCGGTGCCAGCGCGTCACCCGGTCGTCGAAATGCGTGTGCGTGACATATCCGAGCTCCTCGAGGGCCTCGAGGTTCCGGTACACCGTCGAGGGGTCGATCTGCGGATGACGCGCCCGGACCCGGGTCGCGATGTCGTCCGCCGTCACGTGATGGCGAGCCCGCTGCAGCGCCTCCAGCACGAGGCGGCGCTGAACGGTCATCCGCCTACCGCTCGCGTGCAGCCGGTCATCAATCTCCATGGCGCAAGCCTCGCGCAAACGCGAGCGTGTTGCAACAGACCACTATTGCGGCTCTTTGCGATAAGCATGATCGGTCGGTACGCTGCGAGCCGTGGATCTCAGCCTCGTCGTGTTGCTCGTCGGTATGGCCGCTCTCGGCTTTCGCCACGGGTTCGACTGGGATCACATCGCCGCGATCACCGACATCACGAGCACGACGACGGCGGGCCACGCCGAGGTCGACGTGCCGGCGGCGTCGCCGGTAACGCCGCACGGCCACGATGTGGGCGAGATGCGCGGGCACACGCACGCCCACGCGGCGAGCGGACCGGGAGCGATGCACGTGTTCGGCGAATCGCGCTTCGCGCACGAGCAGCGGCACGCGGTCGGCCTCGCATCGCTCTACGCACTGGGACACGCATCGGTCGTGCTGGTCCTGGGGGTGCTGGCGCTCACGCTCGGCGCGGTCCTCCCCGATTGGGTCGACCCGATCCTCGAGAAGGTCGTCGGCGTGACCCTGGTGCTGCTCGGCGCATGGGTGATCTATTCGGTGGTGCAGTACCTACGCGGCAGGAGCGAGTTCCGGCTGCGCAGCCGCTGGATGCTCGTCTTCGATCTCGCTCGCAACGCCTGGGACGCGCTGCAGGCGCGCATCCACGGACACGAGCACCGACCCTCGGCGCACTCGACGCAGTACGGTCCGCGCACCGCGTTCGGCGTTGGGATGATCCACGGTATCGGCGCCGAAACGGGGTCGCAGGCGCTGCTCCTCGCGGGGATCGCCGGCGTCACCGGGACCACCGGGATCGTCATCCTTCTCGCGTTCATCGTGGGCCTGCTCCTCTCGAACACGCTCGTCGCGGTGGTCAGTGCGAGCGGCTTCATCGGCGCCCAGCGCATGCGGACGCTGTACGTCATCGTTGGCGCGTTCGCGGGTGTGGCCAGCCTCGCGATCGGCACGCTGTTCATCGTCGGTCTCGGAACGGTGCTGCCGGACCTGCAGCAGCTCATCTTCGGCGGCGGGAGCTAGAAGGGCGGTGAAGCGCGTGCTCGCGGCGTTGCGGATCACCCTCGTCGCGGCGGCGCTCACATTGACCGGGTGCGAAGGATTGAACCAGGGGCAGGGGACCAGCGTGCTCGACGCGCACGTCGTCCGCGTGATCGAGACCGGCGACCGGAACCCGACGCCCACGGGCATGCGCCAGCCTTTCCAGCGCCTCGAGCTTCAGCTCGACGGCGGCCTCTACCGCGGCGAGGTCGTCACCGTGGAATGGGGCGGCCGCCGCGCCCTCGACCCGAGCGGTTTCCTGCGCGCGGGCGATCAAGTGCTCGTCTCAGAAAGCCGGGACGGCGGCCAGCGCACGTACGCGATCCAGGAGATCGTTCGCCTGCCCGCGCTCGCCCCGTTCGCGGTCGTGTTATTCGTCGCCCTGCTCGCCGTCGCGCGACTAAAAGGACTGGCCGCGCTCGCCGGGCTCGCCGCCAGCATCGCGGTGTTCCTACTCGCGATCGTGCCGGCGCTGCAGCGCGGCGGCGATCCACTTGTCGCGACGCTCATCGGCGCGGCCGGCGTCGTCACGGTATCGGTATTCGTCGTCCACGGCGCGAACCGCAAGAGCGTGGCGGCGCTGCTCGGAACGCTCGCGGGGCTCGTCGTCATAAGCGTGATCGCAAGCGTCGGCCTCGCGACGCTGCATCTGACCGGGCTCGGCACCGAGGACCAGATCTTTCTCGCGGTGGGGACCGAGGGGCGTATTGACATGCCGCGACTCGTCCTCGCCGGCGTCATCGTCGGTTCGCTCGGCGCGCTCGTCGATATGTGCGTCGGCCAGGCCTCGGCGACGATGGAGCTCGCGTCGCTGGAAGCGGGACTACTGCCGGCGCAGCTCTATCGCTCGGCGCTCAACGTCGGACACGACCACATCGGATCGCTCGTGAACACGCTCGCGCTCGCGTACTTCGGTGGCGCGCTGCCGCTCGTGCTGTTGCTCTCGCTCGGTTTCCAGCCGTTCTCGGTCGCGCTCAACAGCGAGGAGATCATCGGATCGATCTTCACCGTGCTCTCGGCGAGCATCGGCCTGGTCCTGTGCGTGCCGATCACCACCGCGATCGCGGTCTATTTCGCGCGGCGTCGTGTGACCTAGAGCGCTGCCTGCTCGCGACGGCAGCGGGCGCAGAGACCGTAGAAGTCGAGCCGCTCGTGATCGACCTGGAAGTCGTGTCGGTCGCGGATCCCGCGGAGGACCGGACGAAGGATCGTCTCGTCGACGTCCTCCACGCGCTGGCAGCTAGTGCAGACCAGGTGATGGTGGTGCTCGGAAACGCACGCGACGTACGCCGAGACGTGCCCCGGTCGCTCCAGCCGCGTCGCCATGCCGGCCTCCACCTGCGCCTCAAGGGCGCGGTAGATCGTCGCGAGTCCGAGCCGCGGGTGGCCGCGGTGCAGACGCTGGTGCAGCTCCTGCGCCGAGGTGGCCTGCCGCTCAGCCGCAAGGGCCTGCGCGACTATGACCCGCTGCTTCGTGAGGCGCCTGCCACGCGAGGTGATGCGTTTCGCGAGCACCGTCCGCGTGGCTGTTCGTGCCATACCGACAGCATACTCCTCGGTTCGGCGTTTCGAGTATGATTCTCATTATCTGATTGAGACCCATTCTCGTGATGGGAGACGACGTGAATAGGCTCGCAAACCTCCTGCTCGTTCTGCTCGCGGCCGCCCCAGTCGCGGGGTGCGCCCTCGTCGCCGGCGGAAGCGCGCAGGTCCTGACGACGACGACGATCCTCGCCGATATGACGAAGCAGGTCGCGGGCGACCGCATGTCGGTCGGCTCGATCGTGCCTGCCAGCGCGCATGTCGAGGAGTACGAGCCGCGGCCGGACGACGCGAAGCGGATGTCGGAGGCGAGGCTCGTCATCACCAACGGGCTGGATCTCGATAAGTGGGTCGAGCCGCTGCTGCGCAACGCCAAGGACGGAACGCCCGTCGTGGTCGTCACCGATGGTCTACCGGACATCGACGGCAATCCGCACATGTGGTTCGACCCGACTCTGGCGCGGAAGTACGTCGACAAGATCCGTGACGCCCTCATCGCTCTCGACCCCGCTGGCCGGGAGGTCTACACGGCTAGCGCGCTGAGGTACTCGCAAGAGCTGGTCGCTCTGGACGCGGAGCTCAAGGCGAGGGTCGTGACGATCCCGGCTGGCGGCCGCAGGCTCGTGACCTCACACGACGCCTTTCCCTACTTCGCGAAGGCGTTCGGCTTCGAGATCGTCGGCTTTGCGCAGCCCGAGCCGGACAAGATGCCGTCGGCCGGCGAGCTCGCCGACCTGATCGACAAAGTGAAGGCCGCGAACGTGCCGGCGATCTTCTCCGAGGCGGGCGTCTCGCCACAGCTCGCAGAGACGATCGCGAAGGAAACGGGTGCGAAGGTCATCACCGATCTGCCGACGGACAGCCTGCTCGACAAGCCGGCCGATTCATACCTCGGGCTCATGCGCGTCGTCGTCGACAAGATCGTCGCCGCGCTGAAATAGTGAAACGGGGTGTGGGCCCGGCTCGCGTATCGTCGCTGCCCGTGAACGATCCGGCCGTCATCGAGCTACGCGGTGTCCGTGCTGGGTACGACGGACGCACGGTCATCGAGGACGTCAACCTGACGGTGCGCCGCGGCGAGCTCGTCGCGCTGGTCGGCGCCAATGGCGCCGGGAAATCGACACTGCTGAAGGTCATCGTCGGCCTGCTCCGCCCGTACGAGGGAAGCGTGAGCGTGCTCGGATCAGCGCCGGGCGCGAGCGCGCGTCGCCTCGCGTACCTGCCGCAGGCCGAGACGGTGCATTGGGACTATCCGCTCCGCGTTGAGGACGTCGTCCTCATGGGACGCGTCGCACATGCGGCACCGGGACACGGCCCGACCGCAACGGATCGCGACGCCGCCCGAAGCGCGCTCGGCCGCGTCCAGGCGGACGATCTCGCGCGGAGGCCGATCCAGGCCCTGTCGGGAGGGCAGCGTCAGCGCATCCTTCTCGCGCGGACCCTCGCGTCCGATCCCGAGCTGCTGTTGCTCGATGAGCCCGCCACCGGCGTCGACCCCGCGACGGAGGAGCAGCTCATGTCCCTACTCGGCGATCTCGCGAGCCACGGCCGTACGGTCCTCGTCTCCACGCACGATCTCGCGAGCGTGATGGCGCATTTTCCGCGTGTGCTCGCGATGAACGGTGGCATCGTCGCCGACGGAGACGCCTCCATCCTTCGCGACGATGCGATCCTGCGCCGCACGTACGGCGGCCACCGGCCAGGCGGTCCACAGCACATCGCGGACGAGCACCATGTCTGACCTCCTCGAGCCGCTGCAGTACGCGTTCGTCCAGCGCGCGCTGCTCGCCGCGGTCCTCGTCGCGCTCGTGTGCGCGAGCGTCGGCGTGTTCGTCGTGCTGCGGGGACTTGCCTTTCTCGGTGACGCGATCGCGCACGCGGCCTTTCCCGGCGTCGTCATCGCGTTCCTGTTGAAGATCAACATCGTGATCGGAGGCTCGATCGCAGCGGTCGCGTCAGCTCTCGCGATCGGCGCGGTCGCCCGACGGTCGGGTCTGAAAGAGGACACCGCGATCGGGGTGGTGTTCTCGGGAATGTTCGCGATCGGCATCGTCCTTTTCAGCAGCATCCGGACCTACACCGGTGACTTACTCGGAATCCTCTTCGGTGATGTGCTGGGAGTCTCCACCGAGCAGCTCGTGCTCGCAGCGATCACGGCGGCGGCGGTGCTGGTCGCGCTGTGGCTCATCTGGCGTCAGCTCGTGTTCGTCAGCTTCGACCCGATCGGCGCGGCCGCAGCCGGTCTCAATACGCTGCGGTTCGACACCCTGCTCCTCGGGCTCATCGGTCTTGCGATCGCGGTGTCCGTCCAGATCGTCGGCGTCGTTCTCGTCGTGGCGATGCTCGTGACGCCGGCCGCCACCGCGCGGCTCCTCGCGCAGGACCTCCGTGCCCTGGTCGTCGGCGCACTGCTCGTCGCCGTCCTGTCGTCTGTCGCAGGCATCTGGCTTAGTTACTACGTGAACGCGGCTTCAGGTGGCACCATCGTGCTGGTGGCCACGACCCTGTTTGGCCTGGTCTGGACCGGGCGCACGATCGCGCGGAGCCGTGTGGCGGCCGGTTAGCGCGCTCGCGATCGCGCTCGTCGTTGCGGCGTGCGGACCGCGACCGGTCACGGTCGAGCGCACGGCCACGCCGACGGTCATCATCGTGCCGACCGAGCTGCCGAACGGACGGGTCGAGATCGCGATACAGCCAACGTACGTGCTGGGCGAGCCGACGCGGATCGACGTGACCATCATCGCGACGCAGGGCGCCGTCACCGGGCCCCTCGAAGCGCGGGTGAGCGCGAGCGGCATCAATGAAGCCGGCTCGCCGGCCGAGGAGCTCGTGCGCCGTCTCGACACGAACGCGGCCACGGTGACCGCGGGCGGGCGCGCGACGACATCGCTGACCTGGGACGGCGACGACGAGTTCGGCGTCCGCGTTCCGGCGGATGCCTACGTTTTGCTGCTCGAATTCGAGTCGAACGACGGCGAGTCCACGCGCACGGTCCGAGCGACGGCGACGCTCCAAATGAACGACTAACATCGAAAGCGTGCCTGTCGATAAGCAGCTACTCGAGATCCTCGTCTGCCCGGCGGACCACGGTCCGCTGCGCGAGGAAGGCGATCGTCTCATCTGCGGGCGCTGTCGCCGCCGGTATCCGGTGCGCGACGGCATCCCGGTGATGCTCATCGAGGAGGCCGAGCAGCCAGCGTCCTAGAACGGAAGGAGCCCGCCCTGGCCACTCAGATCACTCCGGACATGACCATCGCCTCGGTCGTCGACCGCTGGCCCGACTCGGCGCGGATCTTCGCCCGCTACACGCTCGGCTGCGCGTCGTGCGCGATCAGCAAGAGCGAGACGATCGCGCAGGCCGCGGCTGGTCACGGCGCCGGGCGCGTGAAGCTCGACGACCTGATCGGCGAGCTCAACACGTTCGCGGACACCGGCAAGCTGCCCGAAGGCGCGCCGCCGGCGCCATCGCTTGCCGCGAAGGGCGTCCCGCGCGGCATGGCCGAGCAGAAGGGCATCAAGCACGTGATCGCAGTGATGTCCGGCAAGGGCGGCGTCGGGAAGTCGCTCGTCGCGGGTCTGCTCGCGGTCGGACTGAAGCGGCGCGGCTTCAGCGTCGGCGTCCTCGACGGCGACATCACCGGTCCCTCGATCCCGAGGATGTTCGGCGTGCGCGAGAAGCCGATGTCGGCGGATGGCAAGACCCTCGTCCCGCCGAAGTCGCGTGGCGGAATCCCGATCATGTCGATGAACCTCATCCTGCCGAGCGAAGAGGAGGCCGTGATCTGGCGCGGCCCGATGGTGTCGGGCGCGATCCGGCAGTTCTTCAGCGACGTGCAGTGGGGCGAGCTCGACTATCTCATCGTCGATCTCCCGCCGGGCACGAGCGACGCGCCGCTCACCGTGATGCAGGCGTTGCCCGTGGATGGCGTCGTGCTGGTGACCACGCCGCAGGCGCTCGCGACGATGGTCGTCACGAAGGCGGTGAAGCTCGTGAAGCAGCTCGGCGGCGACATCATCGGCGTCGTCGAGAACATGGCCTACGTCACGCTCCCCGACGGAGGCCGCCTCGAGGTATTCGGTCCATCGCAGGGCCTCAAGCTCGTCATCGCCTCGAACGCGCCGCTGATGGGGAAGCTGCCCATCGATCCTGCGATCGCGCGCGACGCCGACAACGGCGACATCGAGAACTACACCTCGCCCGAGGCCGACGAGCTTGTCGAGAACTTCATGCTCGTCGCGCCCTTGAAGGAGCCGGTCCGGGCCTGAACCCGTAGTCGCTAACCTTCGCGGATGCTCGCACGCGCGCGGCAACATTCCGGCGGCCTGTATCTCTTCATCGCCACTTCCGCCGCGAACGTCCTTGGGTTCGGCTACCAGATCGTCATGGCGCGGCTCCTCCGACCGGAGGAGTTCGCCGTGCTCACGGCTCTGTTCGGCATCCTCATCCTCGAGTCCATCTCGAGCCAGGTCATCCAGTCCGCGACGGCCAAGCTCGCCGCGCAGTACCGCGCGCGGGACGAGGAGGCGGCCCTGCACGCGTTCGTGCGCCGCTGGGCCGTGCGCGTCGGCGGCGGGGCCGCCGCGGTCGGGCTTCTCGTCGCTCTGCTCTCCGGCGTGCTCGCAGGCGCGCTCGCGCTGCCCGCGCTGTCCGTCGCCCTGTTGGGGCTCACGCTGTTCCTCGCGCTCAGCTTCACGTTCGGGCTTGGCCTGCTCCAGGGTCTGGCGCGCTTCGTGTGGATGGGGACCGCGCTCATCGCGCAGGCGGGCGCTCGGCTCGCCGTCGGCGTCGTGCTCGTGCTGGTGGGCCTCGGCGTCGATGGAGCCTTCACGGGCGCGACCGCGGCGATCGCGCTTAGCCTCGTCGTCGTGGCGGTGCCGCTCCTTCCCTTGTTCCGTGCGGCTCGCGGGAGCAGGGTGACGCATGAGCTCGGGCCCGCGGAGACGCGGTTCTTCGCCCTTTCCGCTGTCGTGCTGCTCGCATACGCGGCGCTCACGAACATCGACGCGGTCCTCGCGCGGTCGCTCCTGCGGCCACAGGACGCGGGCGCCTACGCCGGCGCGATCACGATGGGGAAGATCGTCCTCTTCGCGCCGATCGCGATCGGCTTTCTGCTTCTCGAGCGCACCGCGCGCACGCACGCGCTCGGCGAGGACACCGATCACGCTCTGTTTCTCGCGCTCGCGTTCGTGCTCGCCACGAGCGGCCTCGTCGCCCTCGCGTACATCCTGGTCCCCGATTTCCTCGTGCCGCTCGTCGTCGGCTCGCAGTATCCGGAGACCGCGAAGATCGTCGGCACGTACGGCGTCGCCGCACTCGCGAATGCCCTGCTCAACCTGTGGATCTCGTACTTCATCGGGCGCGGTGAGATGCGGGTCGGCTTACTGCTCGCGCTCGCCGTGGTGGCGGAGCTCGTGTTGTTGCTGACGAGCGCGACCGATCCGCTGGCGATGGCACGAATCGTCCTCGTCGTCGCGCTCGCGACGCAGGCTGCGGCGGTGGCGACGTTCACTGTAAGGAAAGCGCGCGCGGGCTAGAGGGCGGTCGCGTCCACCAAGCCGTTGCGCACGGCGTAGATCGCGGCCTGCGTGCGGTCCGAGACGTTGAGCTTCTCGAGGATCGCCGCGACATGGCTTTTCACCGTCTCCGGCGAGAGCACGAGCTTGTCGGCGATCTCGCGATTCGAGAGTCCTTCGGCGACGAGGCCGAGGATCTCGCGCTCGCGTTTGGTGAGATTCTTCGCCGCCGACGCGACTGGGCCAGCGGGTTTCATCTCACTAAGCATCCCGCGCAGGAGCTTCGATTCGATGAACGCGCCGCCGGTCGAGACCTGGCGGATCGCGTCGACGAGCTCTTCCTTCGAGACATCCTTCAACAGGTAGCCGGCGGCTCCGGCACGCACGGCGTCACGGAGGTAGGCGGGGTTGTCGTGCATCGTGACCATGATCACCGCGGTGCGCGGGCGCTCCTCTTTGATCTTCTTGGTCGCCTCGAGGCCGTCCATGTCAGGCATGCGCACGTCCATGAGGACGACGTCCGGCAGATCCCGACGCGTGGCCTCGATGGCCTCGCGTCCGGTGCGCGCCTCGCCAACGACCTCGATGCCGTCGGCCTTGAGGAGCATTGCCGCCACGCCCTGTCGGACCAGCTCGTGGTCGTCGACGAGCAGGACTCGTGTCACGGGCTGATTGTACGGGCCACGGACGAAAGAGCCCTCGCGCACATTGCTGAATGGAGGCTCAGTAAATCGCGAGCCAGACGAGGTAGATCACGAGCAGCGCCACCGCGAGCACGAGCAGCACGAGGACGATCGTGCCGAGCGTTCCGAGGGTCGCGGGAGACATCGGCCGTGTGACCCCATCGATCATCTTCACGAACTCGGCCGCCGTCGCGTCCTTGCGTAGCCAGCCCCGTCCCTCAGGTAGTCGCCGCAGCAGCGTCCGCCCATCGGCCTCTGTCCCCGACAGGACGAGTGTCGGCGCGCCGAGGTGCACGCGCGCTCCACCGCCTAGCAGCGTGCCATCGATGAGTGCGACATCGGGTCGCCAGTCGCGGAGCGCGGCCGCCTCCGCCGCCCCGGCAACACGACGGAGGTCGTAGCGCTTCTCGAGCCGGAGCAGGGTCTCGATGCCCGATCCGATCACGGGGTGAGCGACCACGAGAAGCACCCGTGTCTGTGCCAATGCCGCTATTCAACGCCACGCGCGGCGCCCATCGCGCCCATTAAATAGGTGCGTCCCCCAGGCGGGCGAGCGAGCTGTCGCTGATCCGTCGACCTTGTAGGGAATCGCGACACGCCTCTCCTACCTTTCTCACACCTGCGACCGATAGCCCTAAAGCGGCCCAAACCCGAGGCTATCGGCATGCCAACACGGGTCCTCGTAGCCGACGACCACCTCGCGATCCGCGAGGGTATCCGCTCGCTACTTGCCCCGGATGACGAGCTCCTCGTCGTTGGCGAGGCCGCTGACGGCGTCCAGGCGAGCCGCATGGCGCTGGAGCTCAAGCCGGACCTGATCCTTCTCGACAACTCGATGCCGGGCAAGACCGGCCTCGAGGTCGCCCGCGAGCTGAGGCCACTCCTGCCCGACGCCTCGATCGTCTTCCTCACGCTCGACCCCGGGATTCGCGACCTCGCGCTCGCGGTCGGGGCGGTCGCGCACATCTCAAAGGACACGGCACCACAGGAGACTCTCCGCATCCTCCGCCAGGTCGCGCTGAATCGCGCGCAGGCGAAGCCGGCGGAGCTCACCGCGATCGAACGCACGCTTGCCGGAGCGCTCGTTGAAGAGCACCTCTTCACGAACGATCAGATGGCGCGCCTCGTGGCGTCGCGGCAAGCGCGCGAGTCCCTCGCGGCCGCCCTGATCCGGACCGGTCTCATTCCCGACGCGCGCGCGGCGCAGGTCCTCGCGCGTGTCAGCGGCAGGCCACTCGTGACGCTCACTCCACACCACGACACCGGAGTTGTGCGCCTCGCTCGCGGCCGCCGCAGCCTCATCGACCCGATCGATCCGACCGTTGCCGCGCAGCTCGCGAAACGTCTGTGCGAGCAGCGTCACGTGGTCCTGCTTTCGCTCGGCCGTAGCGAGGCGACCCTCGCGATGGCGAACCCGCTCGACGATCAAACGCCGAACGATGTCAGCGCTCTCCTCGGAAACGTCCCGGTCAACGTCGTGACTGCCAGCGCCGGCGAGATCGCAGCTGCGATCGCGCGCGGCTTCGTCGCCCCAAATCCAAAGATCGCAGCGATACCGGTCGCCGAGCGCGCCGCTTCGAGCGAGCGCCGGCGCCGCCCGCTCCTTCTCATCGCTGCCGTCCTCGCCGCGCTACTGCTGTTCGTCACGAGCGCCGGCGTGATCCTTGGCCCGGCCGCGAGTGCGGTTCAGGCGCGCGCGAATGTCACGATCTTCCAGGGCAACGTGGACGTGCGCAGCGGCAACGGCGCATTCGCGCCGGTCGGCACCGGTTACGTCGTGCGACAGGGCGACACGCTCCGCACGCGTGCCGCGTCGAACGCAGCGCTCACCTTCTTCGATGAATCGGTGGTCGTCCTCGAGCCCGGCACCGAGATCGAGATCGTCGAGCTCCGCGCACAGTCCAACGGCGCGATCGCTGCGACGCTGCGTCAGACCGCTGGCACGACGTGGCACGTGGTCACTCACCAGTCTTCTACGCGCTACGCCGTCAACACGCCGACCGCGACCGCGTCAGTGACGGGCACGGCCTTCACAGTCCGTGTCGACGGCGCGGGCGCAACGACGATCAGCACCACCGAGGGCGCCGTCGACGTGCGCGGTGTCGATAGCGCGTCCAACGCGAACCTCTCGGTGACCGCGGGCCTCACGACCACGGTCGCGTCGAAGGGTGTGGCGCCGTCGGCCGCCGCCACGCTCGCGCAGACCAGCGTCACCTTCGTGCTTGACGGCTCGCGCGACGCGGTCATCGTCGACCGCACGGGTCGGTCCGCCGGCATCAGCGATGGCACCCTCGTTCGCTACATCCCGGGCTCGACGGTGGCTCGCGTGGAATCGAATGTTGTGGTGACGATCCCGAACGCCGATGGCGATCGCTTCGGATCGGTCGTCACACCGCTCGGTCGCGCCGACAACGTGAGCGTCGCTGCCGAGGCACACAACTCGGACGGCGTCGTCGTCGCCCACATCTCCGACACACGCCCCGTCGTTGACGGCGTCGCCGTCGGTGGTGTTCGCGTGAGCAGTAGAGAAATTGTTTCGCTCAGCGCCGACGTCGTGCGCACGCTGCCGTCGCCGATGACTGCGAGCGTTCCCGCGAACAACGGCTCCGACATCCTCGCGCTCTTCCGTCGTGAGCCGAGCGCCGCCGGCAACGCGGGTCCAGCCGGCCCCGCCGGCACGCCGGGTCCCGCGGGTCCTCCTGGTCCTCAGGGTCCGACTGGGACTGCTGGCGCCGACGGCACTACGGGTGCGCAGGGCCCTGCGGGTGGTGCGGGCGCGAACGGTGCGAATGGTGCGAGTGGTGCGCAAGGGATCGCTGGAGTGAACGGCGCCGATGGCGCGACGGGTCCGATCGGTCCCGCGGGCGCCAATGGATCTGTTGGTCCTGCTGGCCCGGCTGGTCCCGCCGGCCCCGCTGGTCCTGCTGGCGGCCCGACAGGCCCCGCAGGTCCTGCTGGTCCGACGGGTCCGACAGGTCCGACTGGCGCCGCCGGCGTTGCCGGTCCCGCGGGAACGAATGGTGTTGATGGCGCGACTGGCCCGACTGGTCCCGCCGGTACCGCAGGTGCTGCGGGACCGACTGGTCCTACTGGTGCAGCCGGCGCGAACGGGGTTGATGGTGCGACCGGTGCGACCGGAGCTGCCGGGACGAATGGTGTTGCTGGTGCGACCGGTGCTCAGGGTCCGATCGGTCCAGTTGGTCCGACAGGTCCTACTGGTGCGACGGGTGCCGCAGGCGCGACTGGTCCTACTGGAGCGGCCGGCACGAACGGGGTTGATGGTGCGACCGGTGCGACCGGTGCGACTGGTGCAACCGGAGCTGCCGGGACGAACGGTGTTGATGGTGCGACCGGTGCTCAGGGTCCGATCGGTCCAGTTGGTCCGACAGGTCCTACCGGTGCGACCGGTGCGATTGGTGCCACGGGCGCAACCGGAGCTGCCGGGACGAATGGTGTTGATGGCGCGACCGGTGCTCAGGGTCCGATCGGTCCAGTTGGTCCGACAGGTGCGACCGGTGCGACTGGTGCCACGGGCGCGACCGGAGCTGCCGGGACGAATGGTGTTGCTGGTGCGACCGGTGCTCAGGGTCCGA
>VBFY01000039.1 GCA_005889405.1 Chloroflexota bacterium
GTTCGCCCTTGGTGCACTGGCGCCTGTGCTGCCATACGTACTCCTGCCACTGAACGTCGCGATCTACGTGTCCGTGATCGCGACCGGCGTGGTCCTCTTCGTGATCGGCGTCGTGAAGACCCGTTGGACCCACGGTAATCCGGTCGCATCGGGGATCGAGATCCTCGTCATCGGCGCGCTGGCCGGAATCGTGGGCTACTTCTTCGGGACGGTCCTGCCAACGTTGCTCGGCGCTCCGGCGGTCGGCTAGATGCGCCTCGAAGAGTCTGTCGTGGTCGACCGTCCGATCGGGGAAGTGTGGGCATGCATAGCCAATCTCTTCGACGCTCCACGACTCTGGGGCCCTCGCGTGCTGGGAATGCGTCAGACGTCGCCCGGACCTCTGGGCGTTGGCGCGACCATGCGTGGCCGCATGGTGTTCTTCGGCTTCGAGTCCCGGATCGACGTTGTGATCAAAGAGTGGGATCCGCCGCATGGTGTGGTGATGTCGATGAACGGCGGTCCGATCCGGTCGCCGAACACGCGCTACGCCCTCGAGGCGGTCGGCAACGGGACGAGGCTCACGCGATCGAGCGATGTCGCGTTTCAGGGACCGCTGGGTCCGCTCTTGCTCCTGCTGCGGCCGGTACTGAAGCGCGGAATGCGCGACGCCAGCCGGAGCCTGAAACAGTTCATCGAGTCGAGGCCGCGCAGCATGTGAGCCCGCCGGGATTCGAACCCGGAACCAAGGGATTAAAAGTCCCCTGCTCTACCGTTGAGCTACGGGCCCATGACTGAAGCGATACGGGCCCCTCGGCGCCCCATTTTCTCATCCCAGACCGGATGATCGATTCGCCGCTGTCGAGGCGGGCCAGGCATATCTGTTGCCTGCTCGGGAGCCGCCTCGCTATTGCCCTGGTGCGGGCGTTGGGGGGACGTTCGCGCCGACGAGCTTGCGCCGCGCCACAGCGATCGCCGCGGAGATGAAACCAGTGAGCAGGGCCGCCCAGATCACCTGCGGTGTCGCTACGTCGAGTTGCAGCGCGAGCACCGCGGCCAGCGCGCCGGCGATGCCTCCCTCGACGATGTCGCGGATCACCTGTCCAACCGGCGAGTTGAGCCACAGGGCGAACCCTCTCATGGCATTGCCCTCCCAAAGCTGAGCGATCGAGGCCGTGATGTTAGGCCTCTGGCACACGCATCCGGATGAACCGCTGGCGTCCATAGGGACTGTCGTGATCGCGCGTCGTGATGATGTCCGCGGAGTGGAAGCGCACGATCTTGTCGGCGTAGCCGTTCGCGATGGCCGCGTCTCGCTCGATGAAGCGCGCGCCGACAGCACGAACGTCGGCGTAGAGCCGTTCCATCAGGAGCCGGATCAGGCCGCGCCCTTGGTAGCTCTTCGCGATCGCGGTGTTCGCGATGTAGTAGGTCCCGCGAGCTCGGGCCTGACCGGCCTGCGTGTATCCGATGAGCACGTCGCCGTCCCACAGCAGGACCGCGAGTCTCTGCCGTCCGGTGAATGCCGCGCGGAGCTCATCGGCGCTGAAGGCGTCGTCACCGAAGACCTCGCGCTCGATCTCCACGATGCGCTCCTCGATCGAGTGCCAGGCGCGCGTGCTGCGGCGACCGAAGGACTCCGCGCGGATCTCGCCCACGGAGCCCAGACTAGAAGCGCGCCTCCGGAATGTCGGCGGGCGGCAAGGTGAAGTAGAACGTCGTCCCCTTGCCGACCTCGCTCTCTGCCCAGACGCGGCCGCCGTGACGATGGATGATCCGCTGCACGGTGGCGAGACCGATACCAGTTCCCTCGAAGTCCGACGTGTTGTGCAGTCGCTGGAAGGCGCTGAAGAGCTTGTCCGCGTAGCGCATGTCGAACCCAACGCCGTCGTCTTTCACGAAGAACATAGACTCGCCGTGGCGCTGTTCGCCGCCAAAGCTGACGTGCGCGGGCTCGCGATTGCGCGTGAATTTCCAGCTATTGCCGAGAAGGTTCGTGAGGGCGATGCGAAGCAGCCGCTCGTCGCACGTCGCGGCCAGCGCGCCGTTGCTCTCGAACTCCACCTGTCGCTGGGGCTCGCGCGCGCGCAGGTCGTCGACAACGGAACGCGCCACCTGCGTCAGGTCCACGCTGCGCGGGGTCATCTCGTCGCGCGTGAGACGCGAGAGCAGCAGCATGTCGTCGATGAGGCTGCCCATGCGCCCGGCCGCGGCGCGCACGCGGTCGAGGTGCTTCCGACCGTCGTCGCCGAGAGCCGCTCCCTTGTCCTCGAGCAGGATCTGACTGAAGCCGTCGATGCTGCGCAGTGGCGCGCGCAAGTCATGCGAGACCGAGTAGGCGAACGCCCCGAGCTCGTCGTTGAGCGCGCGCAGCTCGGACACGTTCCGCTCGAGGGCGCGGTTGAGGCCGTGAACCTCCTCGAAGAGGCGGCGGTGCTCGAGCACGATGGCGGTCTGACTGGAGAGGAGCTCGAGAAGCGCGAGGTCGTCTTCGAAGAAGGCCGAACGAGTGTGAACGAGGATGGAAGCGACACCGATGCGACGGCTCCCGACCGTGAGCGGCGCGGCCAACACGTAGCGTGGCGCGTCGCGCCTGAATTCAGCGGGAAGCTGTCTTCTGCCACCGGTGTCTTCGGCGGTGACGAGCGCGCGCTGCTGGACGAATGCCGGGCCCGCCAGCGATTCGTCGAGCCGACGGTCGATCGGCTCCCCGCGATTGCGATAGAACCGCAGGACCTCCAGATCCGGCTGCCAGATCCCGAGCCCGGCGTCGGGCTCACCGCTCGCCGCGGCAAGCTCCCGCGCCAGCGTCGAATACACGAGCTCCGGTGCGGCCTCGCCCACGAGCCGACCGGTTCGCTGCACGAACGCGAGCACTTCAGGGGACTGCCAGGCGCGCCGGAGCGTTGCCGGCGGCGCGAACCCCAGCAGGTAGGCGATCCCGGACGCGAGCGCGAGCGCAAGGATGAACGAACCCGCGACAGGCAGGACGATGGCGACGCCCGCGCCGAAGATCGTCAGCGCCAGGAAAAGCGTGCCAGCGCCGATGAGCTGGAGGCGGCGGCGCGTCACACCGTGGGCACGTCGCGTCGCGCGCAACACCGCGAAGCCCGCGTAGGTCTCAAAGACGACGAAGTACACGAGGATCAGGACAAGGAGCGCCGGCGGCATCGGTGTCGGCGCGATGAGCAGACCGATCGCCGAAACCGCCCAGGCGACCGCGGCGGCCGGCACGACGAGGCGCTGCAGATCGGTGAAGCCTTTGATCGCTCGGAGCGTCAGCAGCGGCATCGCCAGGATGAGGGCCGCGGAGACGAGCGACAGCGTCGGACTTCGGATGCCGAGTGCGGACGCGACCTGGCCCGCTACGATCGAGAACGCCGGCGCGCCGAAGAACAGCGCGATGTCGATGCTCTCGCGGCTCGGGCGCCGGATCGCGCGCACCAGCACCGCGACGAAGACCAGCACGAACGTCGCGCTCGACAGCAGCTGGATCAGCTGGCTCGCGGTCATATCGCCGCCACCCCGCGCCACACCTTGATCCAGACTGCCATGTCCGCGCCCTTCATCGGTCGGCCGATGTAGTAACCCTGCGCGAAATCGCACGATAGGGAGCGCACGCGACCCCAGGCGCGCTCATCTTCGACGCCCTCGGCCACGACCTCGAGGCCGAGCGCATGCCCGAGGTCGGCCGTCGCGCGAACGATCGAGGCGCTGTTCTCGTCGGTGGTGATCCGCGACACGAACGACCGATCGATCTTCACGGCGTCCACCGCGAGCCGATGGAGATACGCGAGTGACGAGTACCCGGTGCCGAAGTCATCGATCGAGATCTTGACCCCGAGCTCGCGCAGCGCCCGCAGCCCACGCATCGCGCCTTCCGCGTCGGCCATGATGTCGGTCTCGGTGATCTCGAATCCGACGAGGGCCGGCGGAACCCCCGCGCGCTCGATGAGATCGTGTGCCAGCTGAGGCAGCTCAGGGTCGTGCAGCGTCCGCATCGACAGATTCACGGCGACCGAAAGATCCAGGCCCTCGTCACGCCAGAGCCGCAGCTGCCGGAGCGCCTCTCGGAGGACCCAGACCGTGAGTGGCTTCGTGAGCCCCGCGCGCTCGGCCAGCGGGATGAACTCCATGGGCGGGACCATGCCGCGCTCCGGATGCTGCCAGCGGACGAGTGCTTCGACTCCGCGCATCTGACGGGTCGCGAGCTCGACGATGGGCTGGAAGTGCAGCACGAGCTCGTCGCCTTCGATGGCGCGTCGCAGCTCCGACATGAGAGTGAGCCGCTCGGGCGCGTATTCGTCGTGCTCGGGGGCGTAGGCGGCCCAACCGTCGCCGCGTTTCGCGATCTGCACCGCGACCTCGGCCCGTCGCAGCAGCGTGTGGGCGTCGTCGCCGTCGCGCGGATACGTGACGAACCCCACGCTGACGCGCGCCTGCAGCACCTGGTCGTCGACGCGCAGCGGCTGCACGAACGCGTCGTGCGCGGCGCGTCCAAGGCGTGCCGCGGCTCCATCGTCCCTTACCGCGCCGAGGACCGCGAACTCGTCGCCGCTGACCCGGGCGATGACCGCCGCGTCGCCGACGGCTTCGCGCAGCCGCGGTCCCATCGCGCGCAGCATCGCGTCACCCAGGCGCGGTCCGACGGTGTTGTTCAGATCCTTGAAATGATCGATGTCGACGTACAGCACCGCGAGCCGGCTTGCCGCCGCGCTTGCTCGCGCCAGTTCGTCGCGCAGGAGGTCATGGAACAGCGCGCGGTTCGGCAGCTCGGTCAACGTGTCGAAATGCGCCAGTCGCTCGAGGTCGCGCGCGTGAGCGTCGGATTCCGACTGGAGACGCATGTTCTCAAGGGCCATCGACACGAGCGACGCGAAGCGACGCAGGAGATCTACATCGCGTGCGACGAAGCGCCGGTGGTCCACGCCGAGCCCGATCACCCCGACCGTGACCTCGTTCCTCACGATCGGCACCGCGAGGGCGACCGGACCGCCGAGCGCGATCTGCGTCTCATCCGGCGGCTCGTCTTCGGCGCGGATCTGCACCGCGCCGGACAGAAGCGCGCGGCCGACGATCGACGAAGTGGTAGGAAACGAACGGCCGTGGGCGCCGCGGAAGCGGCCGATGGCGGCGACGAGCTCCATGCGGCCGCCGGTCACCGGAACGAACAGTCCAGCGGCAGACGTAGGGACGACGCGCTGCGCCGCGGCGAGGATCGAAGCCAGACCGTCGTGTGCCAGCGCGCCGGCCGCGACGATCCGCGCGGCCTCGGTGAGCGCCTCGGCCTCGATGCGCTGCCGTTGCGATTCGTCGAAAAGACGTCCCACCTCCAGCGTCGGCGCGATCTCCGAGGCAAGCAGCGAGAGGAGCTGCCGCTGCTCCTCCGAGAAGGAGCGGGGCGTGGCGCTGATCACGACGACGGCACCGATCGCGCGGTCACCCACGAGCAGCGGCGCGGCCATCGCGCTCTTGACGAAGCTGCGCGAGATCGTCGCTGCGTTCGGCCAACGGGCATAGTCCTCCACGACGACCAGCTCGTGCCGGACGAACGCGCTTCCGGCTGCACCCTCGCCGCTTTGGAGCACCTGCGCGCGTTGACCCTCGGGGACCCCTTCGATCGAAAGAGCGCGCAGCAGCTGCGACCCGGCGTCCCACGAGTAGATCGCGCTACCATCGGCCGCCGCGAACTCGCGTGCGTGCCGAGCCGCAAGCTCGGCGACGACGGTTGGCTCGGGCAGGCCGCCGATCGCACTCGCGACATCACGCAGCGCGGCGAAAGCACGGTCGAGAGAACTGCGCGCCGCGCGAGCTGCGGTCTGACGGAGCTCGCGATCGACGACCGCAGGCAGACGCGCGAGCCGACCCTTGACCAGATAGTCGTTCGCTCCAGCGCGCATCGCGTCTACGGCGACGTCCTCGCCCATCGTGCCGGACACGATCACGAAAGGGACGTCTGGGTCGCGGCCACGGACCATCTGCAGCGCGGCGCCCGAACCGAAGTGCGGCATGCTGTGATCCGAGAACACGATGTCCCAGGTCCCCTGCGTGAGGGCGTGGTCGAGAGACTCGCCGTCGAATACGCGCTCGTACCTGACCTCATATCCCGAGCGGCGCAGCTCGCGAGCCAGTAGCTCCGCGTCATCGACCGAGTCCTCGACGATGAGCGCGCGGAGCAGAGTGCTCAACGTTTAGGGACGAGCACCGGCGGCGGTTCGTTGAGAACGAGCCAGTACATTCCGATCTCCCGCACGGCCTCGACGAAGCGCGCGAAGTCGACGGGTTTGCGGATGTAGCTGTTCGCGCGCAGCTCGTAGCCGCGCAGGACATCGGACTCCTCTTTGGAGGACGTCAGGATGACCACCGGCATGAGCTTGGTCCGCGGGTCGTCGCGCATCTGCCGCAGCACCTCGAGGCCATCGACCTTCGGCAGCTTCAGGTCGAGCAGCACGATCTGCGGCTCCGGGTCTTGCCGCCCGGCGTACTGGCCCCGCTTGAACAACCAATCGAGGGCCTCGGCGCCGTCGCGCACGATCACGATGCGGTTGCCGATGTTGTTCTTCGCGAAGGCACGCAGCGTGAGAGCCTCGTCGTCGGGGTTGTCTTCGACGAGCAGGATGACCTTCGTTTCGTCAAGCACCGCTCACACCACCGCCCGTCTCGCTCAACTCGCAGCAGACCGCCACCCTTTGGAGGGGACAGAGTTATAGGTCGCCGTCCCGCCTCTCGAAAAGCCATACTTACGTATAGTTGAAGAAATCGCCGGAAACACCCGAAGCCGAGCGGCGGCGCGCCCGCGGGAGGCGGCTCACCGACCGGCAATCCGTCGTCCTCGACCTCGTCGCCGAAGGTCTCGAGAACAAGGAGATCGGGTACCGCATCGGTCTATCCGAGCAGGCGGTCAAGGAACACGTCTCCACGCTCCTGCAGCGCCTGGCGGTCCGCAACCGCGCGTCACTCGCCGAGATCGCGACGCGGTTGCGCATCGTCGGAACGATCGACCTCGAGCCGGAGTGGCTCGAGTACGTCTTCCAGCGGTCGCCGGTGATGAAAGCGATCGTGCGCGGACCGGACCACGTCTTCGTGGCCGCGAACGACGCCTACCGTCGGGCCTCGGGCGACCGCGAGATCATCGGTCGTCCCTTCGGCGAGGTCTTTCCCGAGGGCGCACGCTCGGTCCTCGACGAGGTGTACGCGAGCGGCCGACCCCAGGTGCTGCACGACTTCCGCGGCCGCTGGGGAAGCGAACCCGAGCCCAACCGGTACGCCGAGGTCTCGCTCCAGCCGCTACCCGGGGCTGACGGTGTCGCCGGCATCAGCATCCTGGCGGTCGATGTCACGGACGCGGTGCTCGCCCGCGAGGAGCTGGCGAAGCTTTCCGCCGAGCAGCTCGCGATGTTCGATCTGGTCCCGAGCGGCATCGTCGTGCTCGATCGCAGCGGCGCGGTGGTGAAGGTGAATCGCGCCGCCCAGGCCTTGCTCGGTGGCGGGCCCTTCGCGAACGTCACCTCCGAATCCGCGAAACGCTATCGACTCCGCGATGAAGCGACGGGTCGCGAGCTCCCTTCGATCGAGGACACGCTCGCCCGCGCGTTCGCCGGCGAGGCGTTCCGGGACGTGCGCCTGCGGATGTTCCTGCCCGAACTCGGTCGCGATGCCTCGGTGCGCGTCGACGCCGAGCCTCTGCGTGCGTCGGATGGATCGGTGCGCGGCGTGATCGCGGCCGTCACCGAGGTCGTGGAACGTACCGAGCCTTAGCGAGCTACCGAGCGAGCGCCGTCACGCCCGTCGCTCGCGCGCAGAGCGACGCGACCCTAAAGTGACGGGCCATGGAAGCGGTGAAGGTGGAACCGCCAAGCGATAAGCCCGCGTCGGGCGAGGGCATCTACGTCTACTGCATCATCGAATCGGCGGAGCCGAGGTCGTTCGGCAAGATCGGGATCGGCAGCCGTGGTGACGATGTGTACACGGTCCATCACGAAGATCTTGCCGCGGTCGTGAGCCGCAGCCCGCTGATGGTGTACGACCCCACCCGCGAGAACGCGCTCACGCACGAACACGTGAACGAGGTCGTGATGATCGACAACAACTTCACGCCCGTTCCGATGAGCTTCGGCACGCTCTTCAAGACCGAGGACGACACCCGGGAGTTCCTGAAGGACACCTACAAAGAGCTCCGCGACGTGCTGCGCAAGATGAAGGACAAGCTCGAGTTCGGCCTGAAGATCAACTGGGACCGCGAGTCCGTCCTCGTCGAGGTCGAGCGCGACTACGAGGAGATCCGCCGCCTCAAGGCCGAGATCGAGAGGAACCAGCAGGCATCAACGTACTTCGCGCGGATGCAGCTCGGCCGCCTCGTGGAGCAGGCGCTGGCCGAGAAGTCCGAGGCCTACACCCGCGAGATCTACGAGTCGCTGCAGGACTCGGTGATCGCCTCGCGGTCGAACAAGGTCATCGGCGACCGCATGATCATGAACGCGGCCTTTCTCGTTGCGCGCGACAAGGCCAGCCTGTTCGACAAGCAGGTCCAGGAGGTCGGGAAGCGCTTCGAGGGCAAGCTGTCGTTCAAGTACACCGGTCCGTGGCCGCCGTACAACTTCGTCACGATCCGTTTGAAGCTGGAGCGGGGCGCCGGGTCCAGCGCGTGATCCTTTTCAAGCTCCTTGCGCTGCCCGTGACGGCACCGGTGGCCGGCATCCGCTACTGCCTCGAGAAGGTCCTCGAGGTAGCGGACCACCAGATGTGGGATGAGGATCCCGTCCGCGAGCAGCTGATCCTGGTCAACGAGGCGTTCGAAGAGGGACGGATGCCCGAGGCCGAGTTCCGCGAGCGGGAGGCGGAACTGCTCGCGCGGCTGCGCGAGATCCGCGAGCACAAGAAAGCGGCCGCTCAGGCGCAGCTGTCCTCGCTGCCGGACGAAGGTCCGCGCGAGGTCGTCATCGAGCTCCCCGACGAGATCCGGTGAGCTCGCTGCGTTACGTGTACGGCATCGCGCGGGCGAGCGACGCCGCGCGGGTCGCGGCCGCGGGCCTCACGGGCATCGACGAAGGTCCGGTCGGCTGCGTCGTCGAGGGGAGCCTGCTCGCGGCCGCCAGCGACGTGGATGAGGCGGACTACGGCGAGGCGCCGCTCAACGAGCACGTGCGAGATCTCGATTGGCTCGCCGCGCGCGCCGCACAGCATCAGGTGGTGAACGGGCGTCTGCTCGAGCTCCTCGGCACGGTGCTCCCGCTGTCATTCGGCGCGATCTACCGCGACGACGGACGCGTGCGCACGATGTTGCGCGAGGACACGACGGCCCGCGCCGCCCTGCTCGCCTCCCTCGCCGGCCGCGCCGAGTGGGTCGTCACGGTGTCACGCGACCGGGACGCACCCGCCGACGACGCCGAGGTGCGCGCGCTCGACGCGCAGATCGCCGCGAGCCCGCCGGGCCGAGCATTCCTCCTCGACAAGCAGCGCGGAACGACGCTGTCACGCTCGACCCAGCGGCGCGACGACGAGGCGGCCGCGGCCGCCCTGGCTCAGCTCGACGGCATCGCCGAGCGCACCTACCGCGAGCCGGTCGCGGCCGAGGGCGCGGACGCGGTCGCGCTTCGGGCGTCCGTGCTCGTCGCGCGCGAACGCGAGCCCGCGCTCGTGAGCGCGATCGGCGAGCTCGAAAGCCGCCTCGGTCAGAGCGGCTATCGCGTCCGCGCGAGCGGGCCATGGCCCGCGTACCGCTTCGGCGGGATGTCGTGACCGAGCAGGTCGCGACGCTCGATGTCCCGCTCGTTGAGCTGGTCGACCGGCTGCTGAATCGTGGCGTGGTGCTCACCGGAGAAGTCACGATCTCGGTCGCAGGCGTCGACCTGATCTATCTCGGACTCAGCGTGGTGCTCTCGGGTGTGGACACGATCCGGCGTCACGGAGCCGACATATGAGCCTTCTGCTTCGCGCGATCGTCGCGGCGGAGGACGCCGGCGTCGCGGCTGACCTCGGTCTGTTCAGCGTGTCAGGGACGCGCGCTGCTGCCCTCGCGTCGGCCTGGGACACCGCGCGCGCCGCGGGCGAAGCCGAGCTGCTCGATCACCACCGCATCGTGCAGGCGGTCTTCGAGCGGGTACCGTGTCTCCCCGCGCGCTTCGGTAGCGCCTTCGCCGACGAAGAGGCGCTGCGCCTGCGGCTCGCGCTGCGCGAAGTCGACCTGGCCGCGCAGCTCGTCCGTCTCGGTCACCGCTGCGAGCTCGCGATCACCTGCGCCTGGCGCGAGCAGGAGGCGCTCCCCCGCGCCACGATCGTCCCCGCACGCAGCGGTCGCGCGTACCTCGAGCGTGGGCTGACACAGATGCGCGTCGAACGGGCGCGGGAACGGCGGGCTGAGGCGATCGTTGCCCGCCTGCTCAGCGAGCTGGCGATCGAGCCGGCTTTCATTCGACACCGGATTTGCCCTCGACCCGCTGTGGCCGTTTCAATGTCCGTCTTGGTGACGCGCGACGAGATCGAAGAAATGAGTTCGCGCGTCGAGCGACTCGGCGCGCAGCTAGGCGACGTAACGACCGTCATGCAAGGACCCTGGGCTCCGTATACGTTCGCGGTGAGCGAATGACCACGTCCGATGCGGCGAAGATCGAGCTCGAGCTGCGCGAGGAGATCGCGCGGCTACGATCGCTGCTCCCCGAACACATCGATCTCGACCCCGAGGACGTCGAGCGCGGGCTCGCTGGGCTGGTGTTGACGCTGGTGGAGTTCCTGCGCCAGGTGCTCGAACGCCAGGCCATCCGCCGGATGGAGGGCGGCACGCTCACCGACGACGAGGTGGAGCGGGTCGGGATCGCGCTCATGCGGCTCGAGCAGAAGGTCGGCGAGATCGCCGAGCAGTTCGGGCTCGACCACGACGACATCCAGCTCCGGATCGCGGCCGCGTCATGAGCATGAGCCGGATGTCCCCTGGGCAGCAGCAACAGTCCGCGACGCTCGTCGATCTGCTCGACCGCGTCTTGGACAAGGGCCTCGTCGTCGCGGGCGACGTCAGCGTGTCGCTCGCGAACGTCGAGCTGCTCACGATCCGCATCCGACTGCTGGTGTGCTCGATCGACAAGGCTGAGCAGATCGGACTCAACTGGTGGCGGAACGATCCCACTCTCGGTGGCAAGCGCCAGACTGACGGGGTCGGCGCCGGCGATGTCGCGCGTCTCGAGGCGCGCATCGCGCAGCTCGAGCGACAGCTCAAGACAAGAGGGGGTTGACAGATGGCGGTCGTTGAACGCAGTCCAGGCGGCTCGAGCCTCATCGATGTCCTCGACCGCATCCTCGATAAGGGCATCATCATCGATGCCTGGGTCCGCGTGTCGCTCGTCGGCATCGACCTCATCACCGTCGAAGCACGCGTGGTCGTCGCCTCCATCGACACCTACCTGCGGTACGCCGATGCGCTTGGCCTTTCGCCGCGCCAGGCGACCGGGACGCTGGGCGCCGGCGCGGGCTCCGTGGACGCCGCGACGAGCCGAGCACGTACGACGCAGGAGCGGTAAGCCGCAGGCAGACGATGCGAGACCTCGCCGAGCCGCAGCGCGAGAGCGCCGGCGGTCGTGACCCACGCGAGACGCTCGAGCCGATGCTCGACGATCTCGTGCGCGGGCTGGGCTATGACAAAGCCGTCGTCCTCGTGTACGACGATTCGACCGCATCGCTGCGCGGACTGTTCGGCTGGAATGTCACCGACGATCAGGCGCGCCGGCTCGCGGTCGGCGTCGCCGGTTCTGACAATCCTCTCGTCGTCGCGCTGCGCACTGGCGCACCGCAGCGGGTCGAGCTGGGCGATGGGGTGAGGCTCGACGAGAACACCGGCGCCGCGCTCGCCGACATGGGCATCGGCAGCTTCGTCGCCGCACCGCTGCGCTCCGCGAGCGGACGCAGCGACGGACCCCGAGCCGTTGTCCTGCTCGCCCGGAAAGATGGCGTCGGCGACGTCGACCTAGAGCGGCTCGTCCCCTTCGCGCGGCAGGCGAGCGCCGCGCTCATGCGCGAACAGGACGTCCAGGTCCTCCGCCGCGCGAGCGAGTCCCACGCCGTCGAGAAGGAGTGGCTGTGGTGGATGGTGAACTCGGTCGCCGATCCCGTGCTCGTGACCGATGCCCAGAACGACATCCTGCACCTCAACCGCCGCGCGGAGCATCTCTTCCGATCGAGCGACGAGGAGTCAGCGGGCAAGCGGCGCGCGGTGTGGATGAACAACTTCCTCTTTACCGCGGCGCTGTCGGCCTGGAACCTCGACACCGCGAGCCGCGCCACGAACCGCGAGGTCACGCTGGTCGATCCCGTCGAAGGCACTGAGCTCATCTACGAGGTCATCACGATGCCGGCGCTCAACCACCGGATCGGCGAGCGCGGCGTCGTCTCGGTGCTGAAGGACGTGACCGATATCCGCCACATGACCGAGGAGCTCGCGCGGAGCGCCGAGCGCATCCAGACCGCGGACCTGCAGATCCGCGCCGAACGCGACCGGCTCGACCTGGTCCTCCGCAGCGTCCCGAACCCGATCATCGTCGTCGACGACGACAATCAGATCATCACGTTGAACGCAGCGGCCCAACATCTCTTCTCGCCGACGGGCGGCAGCGGCCGGCACGACCAGATCGCGCTCTCCAACGACGCGCGCTTCACCTCGTTCCTTTCGCAGCTTCGTCTCGAGCCATCGACAACCAAACGCGGCGAGGTCATGCTCACCGATCCCGAAAGCGAAGAGCACCTCGAGATGGAGGTGACCGCCGCCGACGTCCGCGGGCCGCACGGTTCGGTGGTCGCGACCGTCTCGGCGATGCAGGACGTCGGTCGTTTGCGCGAGCTGGAGCGACGACGGCTGGAGCAGGTGCTGTTCGAGACGGAGAAGCTCGCGGCCACAGGCCGGCTCGCGGCCTCGATCGCTCACGAGATCAACAATCCGCTCGAGGCGGTACAGAACTCGCTGTATCTGCTCACGCGCGCGGTGCCCGAGGGTACGCCCCAGCGGTCCTTCCTCGACATCGCGACGCGCGAGACGCAGCGGATGTCGCGCATCCTTCGGCAGATGCTGGGCTTCTACCGTCCGACGACGTCGATGGGGCCGACCGACGTGAACGCCTTGGTGCTGGAGGCCGAGACGCTCGTCGCGAAGCGTCTCCGCGAGCACGCCGTCCGGATCGAGAAGGAGCTGCTACCCACGCTGCCGCTCATCCACGCCTCGGCCGATCAGCTCAAGCAGGTCCTTCTGAACCTGTACCTCAATGCCGCTGAGGCCATGCCGAATGGAGGACGGCTCATCATCACGACGCAGACCGGCGGCGGCGAGCTTGACGCGCATTCGCCAGACGTCGTGCGCATCGACGTCCGCGATACGGGCGCGGGCATGAGCGAGGAAACGATCGCGCGGATCTTCGAGCCGTTCTTCTCGACGAAGATGGAGAAGGGCACCGGGCTGGGGCTGTGGGTCTCGCACGGCGTCGTGCAGGCGCACGGCGGGACGCTGAAGGTACGCAGTCGTCCCGGCCAGGGCACGACGTTCACGATCACGCTTCCGGTCGCGGGACCGCCAGACGATGCCGAACCCTAAGGTCCTCGTCGTCGACGACGAGCAGAGCGTCGCGACGACGATCAAGGCCATCCTGGAGCTCGACGGAAGCGAGGTCACGGCCGTCACGAGCGGCAAGGAGGCGATGGAGCAGCTCCGGCAGCGCGAGTTCGATGTCGTGCTCACCGACTTGCGGCTCGACGATCTCGACGGCATCGAGATCCTCCGTGAGACGCAGAAGCTCTGGCCCGACACGGTCTCGATCATGCTCACCGGATACGCCTCACTTGAGTCGGCGGTCGCCGCGCTGCGAAGCGGCGCGTACGACTACCTCATCAAGCCATCGGATGTGGACGAGCTGCGCGCGACGATCGGGCGCGCGCTCGAGCGACGACAGCTCCGGCAGCGCCTGGTCGAGCTGGAGCAGCTCGACCGGCTCAAGACGCAGTTCCTGTCGATGGCCTCGCACGAGCTGCGCACACCGCTCACCGCCGTAAGCGGGTTCATGCAGATCGCGCGGCGCCGCATGTCCCGCCTCAGTGGCGCGACGGAGGTCCCCGCCGCGTGGCGCGAGGAGGCGAAGAAGGCGGACGAGACGCTCGATATGGCGAGCCGCCAGTCGAAGAAGCTGGCCCGCTTGATCGATGAGCTCCTCGACGTTTCCCGGCTGGAGCAGGGTCGGGTCGAGATGCGCCTCGCCGAGATCGATCTCGCCGACGTCGTCCAGGAGGTCGCCGAGCGCATGCGTCTTCTGAGCAAGAGCCAACAGATCGAGACGAAGATCGACGGAACGGCCCCGATCGTCGCCGACCGCGATCGCATCGAGCAGGTCCTCGAGAACCTCGTCGGCAACGCGATCAAGTACTCGCCCGAGACCGGCCGCATCGTGATGTCACTGCAGGTGAACGGCGCGAACGCCGTCATTTCGGTGCGCGACGAGGGCATCGGCATCGCGCCCGGCGAGGTGGAGAAGATCTTCGGTCTTTTCTACCGCTCTCCCGACCCGCGCGCCGATCACGTCGGCGGTCTTGGGCTGGGCCTCTACATCAGCCGCGAGATCGTGTCACGGCATCACGGACGACTCTGGGCCGAGCGCAACGTGGACGCCGGAACGACCTTCCACGTGACGCTGCCGATCGCGCACGTCAGATCCCACGAAGAAGCTCGGACAGCGTGACGTCGAGCCGGCGCGCGAAGTGCGCGAGCGCGGCGAGCGACGGCGCGACGCGGCCGGTCTCCATCTTCCAGACGTACTGCCGCTCGAAGTAGACACGGCCACGCTTGTCCGCGCCGAGCTGCGCCATCGTGAGCCCACGCCTCCGCCGAAGAACGCGCAGACGCTTACCCGTACGCTTCAGCAGCAGCGGCTCGCCGGGCACGTCGGGATTGACCCGCGCCGGCATCAGGTCCCTCGCGCCACGAAGTCGACGATCGCGTCGACGACTTCGGGTCCGTAGGGTGCCGCGAACATGCCGCGCGAGTGTTCGTTACCGCCGAACATGAGCAGCGTCTTCGGACGCGAGACGACGTCGAAGGCATGGAGCACGTGCGGCGCCGCGGGATCGCGATCGGCGCACACGAACAGCTTTCGCCCGGTGATCCGGCGCGACAGCTCATCCGAGACGGCGACAACTGGCGCCGAGACCGACACGATGGATTCGACGTCGGCCTCAAAGCTCGAGGCGAGGATCGCGTGGCCGCCCATGGATGCACCGACCAACGCGATCTCGCGAACGCCCCGATCGCGCAGCAGCGTCTTCGTCGCGCGCAGGTCTGCGGCAGGCGACCACGGCGCGGGCGGCGCGAACTCGTTGGTCTTGCCAGAGCTCCCGTCGTAGCCGCGCAGGTTGAGCGCGAGCGCCGGCAGACCGCGCTCGACGAAGCGTGCAGCGACGTCGCGCCAACCGCTGGCATCCCACTGCTGGCCATGCACCAGGATCGTGGCGCGTCGTGACGGGAGTACGCCATAGAGATCGCCGAGGAGCGTCTCGCCCTCGCTGGCGATCCGCACCGTCTCGGGCATGACGTGCGCGCTGCCGCTCACGGCGCAAATGGTGCTACAAAAAGCCCTGTGGCTCGCACGATCACTTCCGGGGTCGAACGCCTCTTCGCCGACTCCGCGTCGACCTTTCCACTGTGGGAGGTCACCAAGGACGTGGTCGACGAGTTCATCGACCTCTCCCTGAACTACCGGCAGAGCGGTCATCCCGGCGGCTCGCGCTCGAAGGTCCATCTGCTTCTCGCACTGATGTTGTCCGGCGCGATGCGTTGGGATCTGCTGCGGCCGTGGCGCCGCTTCGGCGATCGCGTCATCCTGTCGGCGGGTCACACGGTACCGCTCATTTACGCGACTCTCGCGACGCTCAACGAAGCGATGCGCGTGCGGCATGAGCGCACACCCGACGAGCGCTTCGCGTTCCCCTTCGACGGGAAGTTCGCGCTCACCTGGGAGGACCTGCTGGGGCTCCGCCGCCACGGCGGTCTTCCCGGTCACGCCGAGATGGCGGGCAAGACGTTGTTCCTCAAATGGAACACCGGGCCCTCGGGTCACGGCATGCCGCCGACGGTGGGCGAGGCCGTCGCGCTGAAGATCGCGGGCGCGGAAGAGGTGAAGGTCTTCGCGGTCGAGGGTGAGGGCGGGCTCACGCCGGGCGCGAGTCACGAGACGCGCAACTCCGCGTGGGGCCTCGGCCTTTCGAACCTGGTGTTCCTTCTCGACTGGAACGACTTCGGCATCGACGTGAACGCGGTGTCGAGCGTTGTGCACGGCGGCCCGCGCGACTGGTTCGAGCCGTACGGTTGGCGCGTCGTCGGCACCGAACAGGGAAGCGAGTGGGATGCCGTCACGAAGGTCGTGCTCGAGGCCGCGCGCGGTGACAACCCAGCGCGCGTCCCAAGCGTCGGCTGGTTCCGCACACGCAAGGGGCGCGGCTACCTCAAGTACGACTACGCCTCGCACGGGACCGCGCACGCGATGAACAGCGAGCTCTTCTGGCAGCTGCGCAAGGAGTTTCAGAAGAAGTACGGCGTGCAGTACGAGGGTGTTGACCAGGACGCACCCACGGACGCCGCGGCTGTGCGCGCGCAGGCGCGGCGCAACCTCGAGATCGCCGCCTCGGTACTCAACACGAGGCGCGACGTCAGCGACTACCTCTCGGATCGCCTGGTCGAGATCGCTGGCACGGTCCCGGACGACCTGCCGACGTTCTTCCTCGGCGGCCGCGCGAAGGACATCTTCAAGGACGAGCGGATCTGCGACTACGAGCGCTACCCGGAAGCGATCTGGGCGAAACCCGGCGACAAGAAGCCGAATCGCGCCGCGCTCGCGACCTGGGGCTCGTGGGTCAACACGTTCGCGAAGACGGAGTACGGGCGTCCTCTCTTCATCGCGATGTCAGCCGATCTCGCCGAGTCGACCAATATCGCGGGCTTCATGAAGGGATTCGGCGACGCCCCCGGCTGGGGCTGGTACCAGCGCGACACGAACGTCCACGGCGCCCTCCTGCCGCAGCAGATCACAGAGTTCACGAACTCCGGCGTCGCATGCGGCATCGCCTCGGTGAATCTCGCGGAGGATCCGTTCAGCGAGTTCAACGGGTTCTGGGGCGCGTGCTCGACCTACGGAGCGTTCTCCTATTTGAAGTACGGCGAGATGCGCCTGTTCAGCCAGCTCGCGCAGGACTGCGAGCTCCGCGTCGGGAAGGTCCTGTGGGTGGCAGGACACTCAGGCCCCGAGACGGCCGAGGACTCCCGGACGCACTTCGGCATCTTCGAGACGGGTGTGACGCAGCTCTTCCCCGATGGCGCCGTCATCGACGTCCATCCCTGGGAATACAACGAGGTCCCCGTCGTGCTCGGAGCCGCGCTGCGCCAGAAGGCGCCGATCGTCGCGCTACACCTCACACGGCCGAACGTCGACATCCCGGACCGAAAGGCGCTCGGCATGGACTCGCACTTCGCGGCCGCGCGCGGCGCATATTTCATCCGCCGCTATCGTGCCGGGCAGCCACGGATGGGAACGATCTTCGTGCAGGGCACGTCGACGACCGCGAACCTGGTGAAGATCCTGCCGCAGCTCGACGAGCGGGGGCTCAACGTCAAGATCGTGGCCGCGATCAGCCCGCAGCTCTTCGCCTTGGAGGATCAGCGCTACCGCGACGAGATCGCCTCGGCCGCGGACCGTGTCGACGCGATGGTGATCAGCAACCGCGCGCGCCGCGTGATGCGCGACTGGATCGACCATCCCGTCGTCGCCGAGTATTCGCTCACCTCCGACTGGGACGACCGCTGGCGCACCGGTGGGACGGTCGACGAGGTGATCGCAGAGGCGCATCTTTCGCCGCAGCACCTGCTCGCGGGGATCGAGCGGTTCGCGAGGGAACGCCCCCAGCGCCTGGCCCGGATCCGCGACGCCGTCGACGCCGCCCTGAGCGACTAGCGGCCGCATGCCGCGGAAGAAGAAGCGCGCCGTACGTGGTGCGCGGGCCACGACCACCGGTGCGAGAGCGGAGAGCAACTACCCGTGGCACCGGCGCGTGCCGTGGATCGCGGTCGGCGCCGCGGCCGTGCTGCTCGTGATCGGCGTGCTCGTCGCGCGCTCCTTCGGTGTCGGCGAGAGCGCCGGTCGCTACACCGGTCCCGGCAGCGGCGTCGGCGACCACATCACCGAGGGCACGCCGATCGCGTATCCGTCGCACCCGCCGACGTCCGGGCCGCACTGGCCCGCGCCGACGACGTGGGGCTTCCACAGCGAGGCGGTGCCGGACGAGCGCGCGGTGCACAACCTGGAGCACGGCGGCGTCGTGGCGTCGTACAACAACATCCCAGCCGATGCGCTCGCGGCGCTGCAGGCGCTTCTCACCGCGTATCCCAAGGACAAGTACGGCGAGGTGAAGCTACTCATCCGCCCCTACGACAGGATCGCGCCGGGCGCGATCGTGCTCACAGCCTGGAACTGGATCGACGAGCTCACGGCGTCCGACGACGCACGCGTCCGGCACTTCCTGGACGCGCACCTGAACCAATGCTGCGAAAGCGTGCCGTGACGCGGCGCATCGCCGCAATCGGGCAGCGTTCGCTGCCCTCGCCTGCCGGGCGTGCGCGTTCCGCGCACGCCGCGGTCGACGACGTCGGCGAGCACAACCGGCAAATGTGGGAGCGCCTCGCGGAGGCCGGCATCCCGTACACGCGCCCGCTGGGCAAGCCGCCGCGCGACGTCAGGGGCAAGCGGCGCTTCCTCGACGAGCTCACGCGTGGCCGGCTTCGTGGCGTCGCTCTCGACGGCAAGCGCGTCCTGTCGCTCGCGGGCGGAGGCGGATGGGACGCGGTCCTGTTCGCGGAGCTCGGCGCGACCACGACGCTGTTCGACATCTCCAAGCGCCAGCTCGCCACGGTGCGCGCGCTCGCCCGCGACCGCGGGACGAAGCTCCGCTTCGTCCAGGGCGACATGCGCGACCTCTCCGCGTTCGACAATGGAGAGTTCGACGTCGTGAATCACCACCACTCGATGGTCTTCGTGCCGGACGCGACGCGTGTCATCGCCGAGGTCGCTCGCATCCTCGCGGCGGACGGTCTCTACGTCTTCTCCACGATGCATCCGGTCGCGCTGCGCATGCAGGAGACATGGACCGGCACCGGCTGGGGATTCAAGCAGCGGTACTTCGACGATGGCCCGATCCCGCTCGAGGACGCGCTCTGGGAGTTCGGCTCGGTGAAGGTGGAGGCGCGCACCCTGGAATACGGCCACCGGACCGGCGACCTCGTCAACGCGTGCGCGAGGAACGGACTGGTCGTCGACGGGCTCTGGGAGTCCTCGCCGAGCTACGAGGGTGGCGAGCCGGGGTCGGCGGACGAGCTCGAGCGCTGGCTCCCCGCGTACCTCGAGATCAGGGCTCGTCGCGTCGCGAAGCGCGGCGGCGGAGCGCGGCGCTCGATTCGGCGTACTGCGAAAGGATCTCGCTGAGCTTTCGCGCGGCAACGGGGACGTTCACCGCCCAGCCGACGCCGAAGACCTTCTCGGAGAAGATCTCGTCGCTCTCCGGCGCCCAGTACGCGTCGCGCAGCCGATCGAGCGTCGGCACGCGGAAGTCATACGGCACGACGCCCCCGACCTTGCCGGTCCAGGTGCGCGCCTCCGGAGGTTTGCGTAGCTCCTGGTAGATCGCGGCCGCGAACGCCAACCAGGCGAGGGTGCGGATCAGCTTCAGCAGATCGGTCATCAGCGCGCCACCGGAGCAGGGGTCGTGCCAGGCTTCGTGAGCGGCACGCCCGCGGCGCACTGCGGGCATTCGCCTGGCGCGTACGCCGGCATGTCCAGGGTCCAGAGTGCATGCATCGGGACATCGAGTGTCGCGGCGCCGCCCGAGCGGTCGACGAAGACGGCGGCGCCCACGACCTGCGCGCCCTTCGCGCGGATCGCGTCGATCGTCTCCTGCACCGATCCGCCGGTGGTCATGATGTCGTCGACGACGAGCACGCGCTCTCCGGATCCGATCTCGAACCCGCGACGGAACTCTCTGCCCCGCGCGCCCAGGGTCCGCTCGGCGTAGACGGCGCGCAGCTCCATTTGGCGCCCGACCTCATGCGCGATGATGATCCCGCCGGTCGTGGGACCGGCGATGGTCCGCGGCGCGAGAGAGCGCGCCCACTCCGCGATGTCCGCGCACAGCATCGCCGTGCGCACGGGCCACTGCAGCACCTGGAACTTCTCGAGATACCCGGGCGAGTGTTTTCCCGACGCGAGCACGAAGTGACCCTCGCGGAAAGCACCAGCTTCGTGGAAGATGCGTTCGACCTCGCGAGGCGTGACCATCGCGCGACAGTATCGCGGCCACCGTGCCGATATGCTCCGCCGGTGCGAGCGCTCACGGTCGAGCCGGGACGCGCGGGCTCCGGCGCGGTGCGCGTCGTACCCGAGCCAGTCGTGGCCGAGGGTGAGGTCCTGGTCGACGTCGTGCGCGTCGGGCTATGCGGTACGGATGCTGAGATCGAGCGCGGCGAGTATGGACGCGCGCCGGACGGCGCCGATGTGCTCGTCATCGGTCACGAAAGCTTCGGGCGCGTCGCCCGCGACGCGGGGTCGCTGAAGGCGGGCACGCCGGTCGTCGCGAGCGTTCGCCGGCCCGATGGCTGTCCGAACTGCCTCTTGGGCGAGCAAGACATGTGTCTCTGGGGTGGTTTCCTCGAGCGCGGCATCGAAGGTCTCCACGGCTTCTGCGCCGAGCGTTTCGCGGAGCGACCCGAATACCTGTTCGCCGTCCCCGAGACCATCGCCGACGTCGCGGTGCTCCTCGAGCCGCTCACGATCAGCGAGAAGGGATGGCGTCACATCAGCGTGGCGCAGCGGCGCATGACGGTGTGGGAACCGCGCGCTGCGATCGTCGCCGGCGGCGGACCGGTGGGGATCCTCGCGGCGGTGAAGCTTCGGCTCCAGGGTCTCGACGTTACCGTCGTCGAGCGCAGGCACAAGCCTGAGAAGGAGGCACTCCTCGCACGCATCGGCGCCGGCTACGCCGCGACCAGCGTCACGCCCCTCGCCGCTGTCGCGGCGCGCTCGAAGCGGATCGACGTGGTGATCGAGGCCACGGGAACGTCCGCCATCGCGTTCGAGTGTCTTCGGCTCGTCGGCGCCAACGGCGCGGTGATCCTCACGAGCGTCACCGGCGCGGGGCGCTCCAGCCTGCTGCCGGCGGACCTCATCAATCAGAACCTCGTGTTGGACAACATCCTCGTCCTCGGCGTCGTGAACGCGAAGTCCGACGACTTCCGGCAAGGCATCGCCGATCTCGCCGAGGCGGAGCGGCGCTGGCCAGGATTTCTCAGCACGCTCATCACTCGGCGCGTGCCACTCGCCGATGCGGCAAGCGCATTGCCACACGATCCATCGCAGATCAAGACAGTGGTGGAGGTTGGTCCATGAACGTGCACGACGTTTCGCTCGTCATGCGCCCCGGGATGCCGACCTGGCCGGGCGAGGAAGGCCCAAAGATCACGCCGCTGCGGCGGATCGCGAAGGGCGACTCAGCGAACGTCTCCGTGGTGACGTTCAGCGATCACACCGGGACGCACGTCGATCCGCCGGTGCACTTCATCGAGGGTGCCGGCACCGTTGATGAGCTGCCGGTCGACGCGCTCGTGGGCCCCTGTCGCGTGATCGGCTTCGACGGCCCGGGTCACATTAGCGCGGCCTGGCTCGAGCGCGCCGGCGTGCCCGCGAGCACCGAGCGAATCCTATTCAAGACGCGCAACAGCGAGCGTTGGCGCGAGCCGGCCCGTCCGTTCGACCGGGACTTCGTGGCGCTCGACCGGACCGCGGCCCGCTGGTGCGTCGACCGCGGCATGAAGCTTGTCGGTATCGACTACCTCTCGATCGAGCCGCAGGGGCCGGAGAAGGAGGGTTATCCCACGCACAAGACGCTCCTCGGCGCGAAGATCGTGATCATCGAGGGTCTCGATCTTGGCGAGGTGCGGCCCGGAGAGTACGAGCTCGCGTGCGGCGCCATCAAGTTCGAAGGCGGTGACGGTGCTCCCGCAAGAGTCTTCCTCATCGAGCGCTGACGTTCGCGGCGCGGACGTCAGCGACATCGGCGAGGCGCCACGACGTTTCGAGCGCGCGATCACCTGGACGCGCGTCGTCGGCGCGATCGCCGCGCTGCTCATCGCGCCGCTTCTACCGAATCTGGGACTCGGCTACGTCCTCGCGCTGTCCGGCTTTCTGCTGGTATGGGCGGCGGCGCTGCACGTCCTGTCCGGGCGCGCGAGTACCGCGGCCGATCAAGAGCGGATCTCGCTTGTCGCCTTCGTCGGTGACTGCGTCGTCATCTTTCTCGGAATGCTCACGATCACGCCCGACCCGAACTGGGTCCTGTTCCCGCTCTTCGCCGTCCTGTTCATCATCACCGCCGCGTTCCGGCTCGGCGACATCGGCGCAGGCGCCGCGACGCTGATCGTGTCGCTCGAGTTCTTTGGCCTCGCGCTCTGGCGAGAGCGCGCGCTCGGGCTGCCGATCCAGCTGCCCTACGTCGCCTTCATCCTCGTTCTCTATTGCCTCACCGCGCTCATCGTCTCGGCGATGATCCGTGAGGTCGGCGTGATGCGCCGTGAGCGCACCGCCCTCATCCGCGAGGCAAGCGATGCCGACGACCTTCGGCGCGCCGATCGCGAGCGACGCGAGCTGCTCTACCGCGAGCGCAACGCGCGAGCCGATGCCGAGATCGCGACGGCGCGGCTCGAGGCGCTGCAACGCATTACGGATGCAGTGCTTGCACGAAACGCGCTGGACGATCAGCTGCCCGAGATGCTGCGGCGCATCATGCCGGTATTCGAGGCGCGCGCGGCGCTCGTGCTCGTTCCGGCTCACCCCGCGGGCAGCTTCGCCGTGCGGGCCGCGGTCGGACTCGATCAGCTGCCGCGCGCATCGGTGCGTGTCCGCGGCGGCGACGCGGAGCGCGCGATACAGGCCCGCCGGCCGATGGCGATCCTGGATCTCTCCGCAGCCGAGCTCGACGCGCTCGTGGGCGCACCGGTCCAGGCATCCGTGGTCGCGCCCCTTCACGCCGAGGGCGAGCTCGTCGGTCTCCTCTACCTAGCGTGCGAGCGCGGGCACACGTTCACCGCGGATGAGCTCGGCCTGCTCCGTCTCATCGCCGAACGCGTTGCGAGCGCGATCGACCGCGCTGCGCTACTCGACTCAGAGCGGCGCGCGCGGGCCGCGGCGGAAGCCGCTGAGGGCCGGATGCGGCTGTTGCTCCGGGCGGGCGAAACACTCGGTGAGGAGAGTGCCGTGGAAGGTCGCCTCGAGCAGATCGTGCGACTTGCGGTGCCGAAGCTCGCCGACTTCTGCGCGATCGATCTGCTCGAAGCGGACGGATCGCTGCGGCGCGTCGCGCTCGCGGCGCTCGACGTCGATATCGAGCGCGCGAACTGGGCCGTCGCGAGCCGCTACCGGCGCGATCCGCTCGGAGCGCATCCGGTGTGGGACGTATTGCGCGACGCGCGGCCGATCATCTGGGCGGAGGTCGATCCCGATCGACTGCAGCGCCTGGCGCGGAACAGCGACCACCTACGCCAACTGCTCGAACGCGGCATCTGCGCGTGGATGGGCGTCCCACTGCTCGTGCAGGGTCAGGTGAAGGGCTCGATGTCGTTCACCAACGCGGAATCGCAGCGACGCTTCGCTCCGGAGGATGTCGCGACGGCCGAAGAGCTCGCGAGCCGGGTCGCGTCGGCCATCGCGCGCTCGCCGAGCGATACGATTGGCTGAGATGGCGACCCTGCAGCAGCCGCTCGCGCTACGGCGCGACCTGGTCCGGATCTTCGGAGAAGACCGACTCGTGGCGGTCATCCGGACCGCGACACCCGAGTTGGCCGAGCGCGCCGCGCGCGCCATGTCGGAGGCGGGCGTTCGTCTCGTCGAGATCACGCTCACCGTGCCCGACGCCTACGAGCTCATCGCAAAGCTCGCGACCGACGACGCCTTCGCGAAGCAGGGCGCGATCGTCGGCGCCGGCACCGTTCTGTCCGGCGCGCAGGCCGAGGACGCCGTGCTCGCGGGCGCGCGCTTCCTCGTCAGCCCGGCACTCGTGCCCGAGATGCTCGAGGTCGGTCGCGCGCGCGACGTCATGACCATGCCCGGGACGATGACGCCGAGCGAGATGGTGAAGGCCGCCGAGTTGGGCGCGGACTTCATCAAGATCTTTCCGATCGCGACGATCGGCGGCCCGGACTTCGTGGCGAACATACGCCGCGCGCTCACGCATCTACCGCTCGTCGCCACCGGGAATGTCGAATATGACGAGATCCCCGCGTATTTCAAGGCTGGCGTCGTCGGTTTCGGCATCGGCGGCCCGCTCATCCGCGGCGATCTCCTCGAGCGCGGCGACCATGCCGGTATCGTGACGAACGCCAAGCGTTTCCTCGCGGCGACACGCAGGGCCTGATTTGCCCCGCGACCTCCCACTCGGCAATGGCGACTTTCTCGTCACGTTCGACGCGCGCTATCAGCTGCGCGACATCTTCTACCCGCACGTCGGACAGGAGAACCACACCGTCGGCGCACCATGCCGTTTCGGCGTGTGGGTCGACGGCAAGTTCAGCTGGGTCGGCGGTGACGACTGGGAAAGCCACATCGCGTACGAGCACGAGACGCTCGTGGGCGACACGACAGCTCACAACGAGACCCTCGGGCTGCGCCTTCGTTGCCGCGACGCGGTGGACTTCGACCGGAACATCTACTTCAAAGAGGTCACGGTCGAGGACGAGCTTGGACGGGAACGCGAGATCCGCGTCTTCCAGCATTTCGACGCGCACCTGTTCGGGAACGAGGTCGGCGACTCTGCGTTCTACGACCCACGATCGCAGGCGATCGTCCACTACAAGGGCAGGCGTGCCTTTCTCATCTCGGGCACCGCGGGTGGGCATTCTTTCGGTCTGACCTCGTTCGCGATCGGTCAGAAGGATTCGCCGGGCAAGGAAGGCACGTGGCGCGACGCCGAGGACGGTGTGCTGTCACGCAATCCCGTCGCGCAGGGTTCGATCGACAGCGTTGGGATGCTGACGTTTCGGGTCCCGAGCAGCGGCAGCTCGACCGTCGTGTTCTGGATCGCGGCGGGCGAGTCGTACGAGGAGGTGCGCGAGCTGGACAAGCTCGTCCGCGAGCGAACTCCGGCATCGTTTCTCGCGCGGACGAAGGACTACTGGCGCCTCTGGGCGAACAAGGACGAGTCGATCGCGGATCACCTGCCCGCGGAGATCGCGCGTCTGTACAAACGCTCGACACTCGTCATCCGAACGCAGGTCGACAACCACGGCGCGATCATCGCCGGCAACGACTCGGACGTCCTGCGCTTCAACCGCGACACGTACTCCTACATGTGGCCGCGGGACGGCGCGCTCGTCGCCGATGCGCTCGACCTCGCCGGATATGGCGAGGTGACGCGCCGCTTCTTCTTCCTGTGCGGCGACCTCATGACGCACGAGGGCTACCTGCTCCACAAGTACAACCCGGATGGATCCCTGGGCTCGTCGTGGCACGCGTGGTCCACGTCGGACGGACGCCTCGAGCTGCCGATCCAGGAGGACGAGACGGGGCTGCCGATCTGGGCGCTGTGGCAGCACTACGAGCGCGACCGTGACATCGAATTCATCCGACCGCTCTACCGCAAGCTGGTGCGGACCGGCGCCGACTTCATGGCGACCTTCCGCGAGACGCACACGAAGCTCCCCGCGCCGTCGTTCGACCTGTGGGAGGAGCGCCGTGGCATCCACGCATTCACCACGGCCGCGGTGTGGGCAGGCCTCACCGCCGGGCGCAACTTCGCCGTGGCCTTCGGACAGCACGAGCTCGCCAAGCGCTACGCGGTCGCTGCCCAGGAGATCCGCGAAGCCGCGCTCACGCACCTCTGGGATGAGGATCGCGGCCGGTTCGTGCGGACCGTCGCCGTCCTGCCTGACGGCATGATCGTCAAAGACGCGACGATCGACATCTCGCTCGCCGGCATCTTCCTCTTCGGCATGCTGCCCGCGGCGGATCCACGCGTGGTCGCGACGATGAAGGCCATCGAGCAGCGGCTCACCGTGCGCACGCCGGTCGGCGGCATCGCGCGCTACGAGAACGACCATTACTTCCAGGTGTCCCAGGACGTCGCGAGCGTCCCCGGGAATCCGTGGTTCGTGAGCACGCTGTGGCTGGCGGAGTGGTACATCGCGACGGCGGCGACGCTCGACGATCTCGAGCGGCCGCTCGCGCTCCTGCGGTGGTCCGCGAGCAAGGCGCTGCCGTCAGGGGTCCTCGCGGAGCAGGTCCATCCGTACACCGGCGAGCCGCTGTCGGTCTCGCCGCTCACCTGGTCGCACGCCGCCTTCGTGAGCGCGGTGCAGCACTACGCTCGCGTGTCCGCTCGGATCCAGGGCCACATCCGCGAGAAGGTCGTGCGCTCCGGAGA
>VBFY01000040.1 GCA_005889405.1 Chloroflexota bacterium
CGCGAACGCGCAGGGCCCGGTCATTCCAAACGGCGATGACCCGATCCTCAGGCCTGGCGCGCAGCCGCTGCCTTTCGACGAAGTGACGGAGGAGATCCTCCAGCAGCGCGATATCGCATTCATCTCCCGGCGCACGGCCGGCGACAACGCGCTCAGCAATCAGGAGGCTGGCGCGATGCGCGCCGCCGCCGCTCACGTAGCGTCGGATCTGCGCAAGAACGGCGCGGCCGCGGCTGGTCCGGCCACGTTCACGACGGCCTGGGCCGCGCTCGGCCCCAACCCGATCGTTCAGCAGACGCGCGGAAGCGGTGGCTTCACCGCGATGAGCGGCCGCATCGGGGCGCTGGCGATCCGACCCAGCAACGGCCAATACATCCTCGGCGCGGCGCAGGGCGGGATCTGGCTTTACACGCCACCTGTTGCCCCGGCCACTCTGGGAACCTGGACTCCGAAGACCGACACGCTCCCGTCGCTTGCGATCGGCGCCCTCGCGATCGCGCCCTCGAACGACGCGATCATCTACGCGGGCACAGGCGAAGGCGCCCTTTCCGGTGACAGCTACTTCGGCGATGGCATCCTGAAGTCGGCGGACGGTGGCACGAACTGGAGCCAAGTGTCGGGTGACTTCTTCGAGGCGGTCTCCGTCTCGCACCTTGCCGTCGACCCCGCGGACCCGAACCACCTCTACGCGAGCGTCCTCCGCGGTCGCGGCGGTGCGCGTCGGACAACACCGGCCGTGCATTCGCGGTTCGGCATCTGGGAATCGACGGACGGCGCTGTGAGTTGGACGCTGCTCAAGGAAGCGAAGTCCGAGTTCAACGGTGCGACCGACGTCGAGATCGACCCACTGAACGCACAGACCGTGTACGCCTCGTTCTGGGGTGACGCGATCTACAAGAGCACCAACGGCGGAGCGACCTGGTCGCCGATCATGAATGGCCTCCCCGTAGCGGATTACGCCGGTGCCCAGACGCGGTTTTCGATCGCGATCTCGCACTCCAGCGTGCTCCAGCCCACGGTCCTCTACGCCGGCTTCGATTGGAGCGATGCCGCCGGCGACCACCCGTCGCGCGTCTTCAAGTCGACGGACGCAGGCGCGAGCTGGGTGATCACGTCCGCGGGCTCGGGCGCAGACACCGTCGAGGACTACTGCGGTGGGCAGTGCTTCTACGACAACGTGATCGAGGTCGATCCGAACAATCCGAACATCGTCTTCGCTGCCGGCCAGTTCAACTACGGCATCGGGTCGGGCGGGATCTTCCGCTCGGACGACGGCGGAGCGACGTGGAAGAACCTCGGCTGGGATCAGCACCCGGACTTCCACGCGTTCGCGTTCGACCCCTCCAACACCGCCCACATCCTCAGCGGCTCCGACGGCGGCGTCTGGTTCAGCGCCAATCGTGGTGGCCGTCCGAACGCGTCGGATCCGCTGAGCGCCGTTGATTGGCAGAACCTCAACGGCACGGTCACACCGGGCGCGGCCGTTCTCGCACGCTCGAACCTGCAGATCGGCCAGTTCACGTCTATCGCGACGGTGCCGCAGGTCCCCGTGGGCGCGGCCACCGCGCGATTCTGGGGCGGAACGCAGGACAACGGCACCCTTCGCAAGTCGGTCAACAGCCAAACCTGGTTCGATGTCGCGGGCGGCGATGGCGGCCAGGTTCTCGTCGACCCGACGGTCGACAGCTGCCTCCTCGGTCCGTCTTGCTACGTGTACGGCACGTACTTCGGGATCTCTCCGTACCGCTACACGGACGGCGGCAACTTCTTCAGCAACCAGTTCATCCGCAGCGGGATCAATCTGTCCGACCGCTCCGACTTCTACATCCCGTTCGTGATGAACAAGGCGAACACGAACCAGCTCTTCCTCGGGACCTATCGGCTGTATCGCACCGACAACGCCCGAGCCGGGTCCGCGGGCGACGTCACCTGGAAGATCATCAGCCCCGATCTCACCAGCGGTTGCACCGGCACCGCGCCGAACGGCGCGCGCAACTGCACGATCTCCGCGATCGGCGTGGGCGGCGGGCAGGCCGTCTACACCGGCTCGCTCGACGGCCTCGTGTACATCAGCACCGACGCCCAGGTGAACAGCAGCCCGGCCTGGACGCGCCTGGACAACGGCAAGTTGCCCAAGCGGCCGGTGACCCAATTCGCGGTCGACCCGAGCAACTATCGGATCGCGTACGCCGCGTACGCGGGATTCAATGCCGCGACACCGTCCAAGCCCGGCCACGTCTTCAAGACGACCGATGGCGGGCAGAGCTGGACCGACGTCAGCGGCAATCTTCCGGATAGCCCGGTCAACTCGATCATCCTCGACCCGTCCTACGCGAACACCCTGTACGCGGGCACCGACGTCGGGCCGTTCGCATCGTTCGACGGCGGCGTCACCTGGAGCGCCCTCGGCTCCAGTTTCCCGATCGTCGCGATCTGGCAGCTCGACCTCGACCCGTCGCACCGGCTCATGGCGGCCGGCACGCACGGGCGTGGCGCATTCAGCATCCAGGAGTCCCGCACGATCCCGGCTCTCGTTCTCTCGAAGGTCGATGCCGGCGCACCGGTCGGGCCCTCGAGCAACGTGACCTACACACTCACCGTCAAGAACATCGGTAACGCAGCCGCCACAGGCGTGACCGTGACGGACCCCGTTCCCGCGAACACGAGCTTCGTCTCCGCCGATGGCGGTGGAACGAACTCGAGCGGGACGGTCACCTGGTCCGGCCTCACGGTCGCGGCTGGCAGCAGCACATCACTCCACTTCACCGTGAGCATCGCGAACGCGATCAAGAACAAGGTGAGCTCGATCGTCAACGACGGCGTGAAGGTCACCTCGGCACAGGGTCCGTTCACGACCGGCTCGCCGTTCATCACGCCGATCGCACCGCCGTATGCGGTGACTCTCGCGCCCGCGTCGCAGACCGACGGCGGCAAGGTCGCGACGAGCGTGCCGTACACCGTGACCGTCTCGAACCGTGGCTTCAACGCCGACAGCTACACGATGTCGGCGGCGAGTCCCTGGACGGCGACCTTCTACGACTCGACCTGCACGACATCGCTCGCGACCACCTCGAGCATTCCGGCGGGCGGAACGATGAGTGTCTGCGTCAAGGTGGCGATCCCCGCCGGGGCCGCTAACGGTGCGACGAACGCGGCCACCGTGACGGCAACCTCCGTGGCCAGCCCGAGCGTCTCAGGCAGCGCGACCATCAACACGATCGCCGTTGGGGCGGACATCACCACGTTGCTCGTGGACAACGACGACAACGCACCGAACGTGCAGGCGTCCTACACAACGGCGCTGACCAGTAACGCGGTCAAGTTCAACGTCTGGGATCTGAAAGTGGACGCGAACCTTCCGCTGAACTACATGAAGGCCTTCAAGACCATCGTGTGGTTCACCGGCAACTCGTATCCCGGTCCGATCCTGCCGTACGAGGCCAAGCTCAAGTCGTTCCTCGACGGCGGCGGACGCCTCTTCATCAATGGCCAGGACCTCCTCGACCAGGCCGCGGGGACGACGACGTTCGTCCGCGACTACCTACACGTGACGTGGGACGGCACAGAGGCCCAGAACGACAAGCGCACAGTGAACGTCAACGGCGTCGCCACCAGCCCGGTCACGGGCACCGCCCAGCCGCCGACCATCGGCGCAGTTGCGTTGAACCACGCTGTGCTCGGCGCCGCCTTCGAAGACCGGATCACACCCAACGGCGGTGCACTTGTGGCCTTCACCGATGACGCCGGCATCGCCGATGGTCTCTCATTCAGCGGGGCATACAAAGTCGTCTTCCTCGCGTTCCCGTTCGAGGAGTACGGCGCGGCAGCCGACCAGGCCGACCTCCTGAAACGGGTGATCACCTTCTTCGGGCCGTAGTCCAAAACGCGTTCGCGGGAGTTCATGTCGGGGCCGGCAGTAATGCCGGCCCCGACGGTGTCATCTAGAGTCTGCCGCGATGCGCAGGCTCGTCGCGATCGTCGGTCTTCTCTTCCTCGGACTGTCCCTGCTCGCCACACCCGCGCTTGCGGCGACATCCGTCGCGTCGAAGCTCCAGCTGAGAGGCCATCTGCCTGAGCTGGGCGAGCGCCCCGTGATGCGCGTGTTCCAGACGCAGGCGGCGTACGACGGCTTCCGCATCAGCCTGGGCGACGCGAACGTGTTCCCCGCGGTCGCGAACATGTTCATGAGCTTCGACAAGGACATCCTGGCGCTTTACGCGCGCGGGAACGACACCGGCGGCCGCTGCCTGCGCACCGGTCCGAACGCGACGCTCGACGGCGACACCGCGACGCTCGACCTCCTATTCGAGTCCGGGACCTGCGGCGCACCGAGCAGCGCGCATTATCCGTTCATCCTCGTGTCGCTCTCGCGGACCGCCGCCGACGGCAGCTCGTGGGTGACCCCGGCGCGGTCGGTCTGCGCGTCGGCTCCGGGCGTGATCGATTCGCGCGCTTGCGCATCGCTCGGGACCAGCACCACGAGTCCGTCGCCCGCCTCGACCGCGACGGCGGCGCCGGCGAGCGCGACGCCCACCGCGAGCGCGGCCGCGTCACGGAGCGCCGCGCCGACCACGAGCGTCGCTCCGACTCCGTCTGGCGCCACCGTTCCGTCACCGACACGTTCGGCGGTGGCGGTCGCGAGTCCGACAGCGGCCACGAGCGCCTCAGGCCAGCCGGCCGCGAGCGGCAGTTCCGACCTCCTCGTGATCGCCGGTCTCGTCGGCCTCGGCGTGCTCATCGGCATCGTGATGATGGCCGCGCGCAGACCGCGCCGGTCGATCCGCCGCATCCCGTGACCTAGTTATTCCACCGACAGCGGCCGTCCACCGCGCTTTTCGAATCTGGCCGACGCGATCACGGTCTCACCAGAGGTCACGGCGAGCACGTACGTGCCCGGTGGGTACCGATCCGCGATCTCCGAGAACTGCGCGCCCTGCGGCGACACCGTGACTTCCTCCCATTCTTCGATGCGCCGGCCGACGAGGCGCACGGTGACCTTCTCCTCGGAACCGAAGCCGTAGAGCAGGTAGCCGAGGCCGTGGTCGGCCTGCGGTCCCGGCGTCATGACGATGGCCGGGCCAGCGGGAACAGCGTCCGCGAACCGCGATGCGAGGCCACCGACGAATGAATCGAACGTGCGCCCGGTCAGTGTCGCGTAGGCGCGCGCGACGTCCTCGCCGCGTCGCATGCGGTCGTAGAGCTGCGCCATCGGCTGCGTGCCGCCGATGTCTCCGCGCAGCAGCTCGGTCGCTCGAGCGGCCTCCTGATACTTGTAATAGCCGCCCCAGCTCGTGATGTTGTTCCACTGGATCTGCGACACGAGAGCCGACAGCGGAAACAATGTCTTCGTCGCGACCATCGACGCGGCCTCGTAGCGCACGCGCACGAGACGCCACTCGCCGCCCGCGATCGTCGCCTCCGCGAGCCGCGCCTGGCCCTCGTTGAGCCAAGCGGGTACGAGGTCGCAGCGGGGCGCGCAGGCTTCGAGCGTGACGTAGTGCGTGAGCTCGTGGCGGATCGCGGCGATCGGTCGGCGCTCGCGCACCGCCTCCCAGTCGACCAGGATCGTGCGGAGGTCGGGCTCGAAGAAGGAGACCGAGTTGTCCGCAACGAACGCGGCGGTCGCGCCGGAGTAGCCGAAGACGTGGACCAACCCGGTCGTGTAGCTGGAGTTCGTCGCGAACACATCGATCGTCGGCCGTCCGCGAAGTGTCCACGCGAATTCGCGCTGGACCTCCGCGAGGTCCCCCTCGATCTGGTCGAACAGCGCCTGGAGATCCGCTCCTCCGATCGAAGTCTCGATGAAGGCATCGGCGGCCGGGATGCACAGGTTCGCGAGGGAGATATCCGCCACGACCTTCCCCGGCGAGGTGCACTGCGGGAACGGTGTGGCCGTGGGCGCCGGCGGCGGCCGCGGCGTCTCCGGCGTGACGCTGGGTCTCGGCTCAGCGCTGGCCAGCGTGGCCGCGGGCGACGGCGTGGAGGTGGTGGTGGCGATCGGTGCGGCGCAGCTCTCAAGGATCAAGAGAGCGGCGAGGGCGACGACCGCCGCACGCATCAGTCCGCGGGCGCGGAGAGGAAGATCGATGCGCCGAGGCGGTCGGCGTACTGCGGGCGGAACCGTTCGGCGTTGTACTGGTGGGCGACATCCACGCGGCGCGGCCCGAGCCTCGGGTCCGGCAGCGTCGTGTGGACGAAGTTGCCGCCCTGGATCGCGACCATCCGTCCCGATGCGCCGTCGCGGATGAGATCGACGGCGATGTTCGCGAACGTGATCGCGACGGTCTGATCGAGCGCATCGGGATCGCCGCTGCGCAGGTCGTAGGTCAGCTCGCTCGCGAGCGTCTCCTCGCCGGTGCGCCTCCGGACCTCGTCGGCGAGCGTCTCCGCGATGTTCGTCTTGTGGCGATGTCCGAAGGCGTCCGCCGGCCCGTACTCCGGGATCGCGCCGCCCTTCCACATCGCGCCCTCCGCGGCGATGACGAACGCATACCGCGACGGGTTGTTCCGCTTGTCCTCGACCAGGATCTCGACGAGCCGATCGAGGTCGAAGGGCGCCTCAGGAATGAGGCAACGCGCCGACGTGACGTACGCGGCGTGCAGCGCGCTGAAGCCTGCATCACGGCCGAAGATCCGGAAGACCCCGATCCGCTCATGCGAGCCGAGCGTCGTGCGTTGGCGGTCGATGAGCTCCTTCGCACGTGTGATCGCGGTGGAGAAGCCGATGCAGTACTCGGTGCCCTGTACGTCGTTGTCCATCGTCTTCGGGACGGCGATGAGCGGGATGCCTTCGCTCACCAGCGCCTCCGAGTACGACAGCGTGTCGTCGCCCCCGATCGTGACGAGAGAGTCGAGGCCGAGCGACGCGATGTTTCGCAGCACGATCGGCGTGAGGTCGTAAACGCCGTCGGCGGTCGCGAGGCGCGCCCGCTCCGCCTTGTCCAGGAGCGGTGGCAGCCGAGCCTCGATCATCTTGCGCGGATTCGTCCGGGAGGTGTGCAGGATCGTCCCGCCGGTGCGGTCGATCGCGCGCGTGTTGTTGCGATCCAGCGGGCGGACATACTCGGGGTCGGGCTCGCGGCCCGGACGCATGTGCGTGAAGCCCTGCCAACCGCGGCGGATGCCGAGCACCTCATACCCGAGCTCGGTCGAGCGGTAGACGACGCTCTTGATCACCGGGTTCAGTCCGGGAACGTCGCCCCCGCCGGTGAGGATGCCGATGCGTCGCTTCATGTGCCCAATGCTAGACATGGAACGGCGCGTCCTGGACCGGACGCGCCGTTCACCGTGCGGGGAGGGAAGAAAGGTCTAGCGATACGCGGCGAGCTTCGCCCAGAACTCCGTGGGAGTGAGCCTCGACTCCGCGATCGCCTGATTGCACACCGTGGTCGCGCGCTCGATCTGCTCGCGAGTCGAGGTAGTGCTTAGCGCGGCATGGAGCGTGAGGCAGTACCGCACGAGCTGGGTCGGCTCTGTGGTGGTCGGCGTGCTGGTGGGCTTTGGCGCAGGCTTCGCGGCCTGCGGTGCTCCGAACTTCGCCCAGAACTCGGTCGCGGTCAGCCCTGATGCGTCGATGGCACGATGGCATGCCTCCGACGCGGCCGTCGCTCCGGTGGCGCTTTCCTTCGCGGCCGTGTACTTCGCGAAGCAGTCCTTCACGAGGGCCTCGATGTTCGTGGATGGAGACCTCGAGGGTTTGACCGGCGCGGTGCTTGGTTCCGCCTTCGGACCGAACCGCGTCCAGAACTGGGTCGACGTGAGACCCGACGCCTCTATCGCGCGACGGCACGCCTCAGATGCGCTGGTCCCTGCGCTCGTGGTCGTCTTCGCGGCGGCGTACGCCGTCAGGCAGTCCTTGACGAGTGCCTCGAGGTTCGACGCAGGCTTCTGTGGCGCCGTCGTCGGCTCCGTCTTGGGCGCGACGTGGGCCCAGAACTCGGTCGACGTAAAGCCCGAGGCTTCGATTGCGCGACGGCAGGCCTCGGACGCGGCGCTGCCTGCGGTCGTGCTCGTCTTAGCGGCGGCGTATTTGGTGAGACAGTCCTTGACGAGCGCCTCGATGTCGTCGGTCCTCACCTCGGGCTTCGCGTTCGTCTTGGGTGTGACTGCGTTCGACGTGACGGTGAGAGTTACCTCGGACTTCGCCGTTGCCTCCGGCGTGGTCGTCGGAGCCGGCGTTGTCATCGCCGCGGTCTCGTGCTGCGGCTGGATCGGACGCTGGTCCACCGCGCCGGCGACCATCGTCGTTGCGGCCGCGCTCGCGACGAGGGTAAGGGCCACGGCGTGCCGGGCCAGGGAAAGCGCGCTGCGGATGTACGAGAGCACTTTTCGATTCCTTTCGATGGACCCGGTCTGTGGTCCTTGCCGCTCAGAACGAGCGGCGTTCGCCGCTATGTCTCCCCCGAACGTCCTACTCCTCGTGCCGCTTGGACATGGAACGGCGCGTCCTGGACAGGGACGCGCCGTTCGCCTTGCGGGGAGGGGGAGAGGGACTAGCGGTACGCGGTGAACTTCGACCAGAACTGCCCGGGCGAGAGCTTCGATTCGCGGATCGCCTTCGGGCAGACGTAGTTGATCTTCTCGGCGAGTGCGGCGAGCTGCTCCGCGGACTTTCCGCCACCCATCTCGGAGCGGAGGTCCACGCAGGCCTTCATCGTGTCGGTCATGGCGGTCGCCCGACTCTTGTTGTCGGCTGTCGCCTCCCGCGCGGCGCGTGGCGAGGCAAGCCCTTCGGCGAGACGTGCGACGTCGTCGCCGCTCAGGCCGGTCGCGTCGACGAAGCGGTGGCACGCGTCACTGTCGAGATCGCGCGTACCGGCGCATTCCTTCATCAAGGCCCACGCGTCCGGTGTCTTCGGCTCGGGCTTCGGCTGCTCCGCGAGCGCGTCGAGCTTGCGCATGAGCTTGTCGAAGAACTCGTCGGGGCCGAGACCGCTGACTTCCTGGGCGCGGTAGCACTCGTCGCTGTTGGCGTCGCGCGTGTCGAGGCAGGCGGCGAACAGCTGGCTGAATTCATCGGGATGCGGCATGGTCGCGGCCGTCCCACCACCGACGGTCGCCGCCGATGCGCTCGCGACAAGGACCACTGCGAGGGCAAGGACCGCGAGAAGGGCGCTGCTGAGGATCTTCATGGTCCTGAGAACGAGAGGTCGCCGGGGACCTTACAGAGGTGGAAGTACCAGTACGGTACGGGGCGGCGTCGCGTGCCTAACGGCCGATCACTGCACCCTGAGCAGCACGATCCCGACGTCCATGTACGTGCTCGAGATCGTCTTCGTGATGTACGCCCGGTAGGTCTTGGTGCCGTCGGTGCGCAGGAAGTACAGCGTCACTGATTGGCCGATCTTGCCGGAGAACGTCACCCGGAAGGTGGCCGATGTCGTGACGACCTGACATGGCCCTGCAGCATCGAACGAGACACAGACGTTGGTGGCGTACGTGCCATCCGGATTCTTGATCGCGCCGGTGAAGGACACGGCCTGCGGCGTCGCCGTCGCGGCCGGCTTCGGTGTTGGTGTCGCCGTTGGCTTCACCGTCGCGGGCGGCGCGGTCGTCGGACGCGGCGTCGCCGGACGCTGCGTCGCGGTCGGCGCGGGCGGGTCGGTCGGCGTAGGCGTCGGCGATGCTGTGGGCGACGGCGTCGGGCTCGGCGATGGCGTCGGCGAGTCTGTCGGCGCGGCGTCGACCGCATCCGGCGCGACCGGAAGGTTCTGCTGGACCATGCGCAGCGTCTGACGTTCGATCTCGCGCGCACGGCCGGCGGCAAGCGCGTTCCCGGTCGCCTCGAGACGCGCGGCTTCGCTGGTCCGCTGCTCCAGCAGCGAGACGAGGTACTCCGCGCGATCTTCGGGATCGCGATGGAGCGGGACCGCGAGGTCCTCGATGGTCACGCGCAGCGAATAGAGCGGGCTGTCGCCGGGCGCCGAAAGCGTCGTGGCCGCGAATCCGAAGATGAGCGCTGTCGTCGCGATGGCCAGCACCGGCCGGCGGATCCGCCACGCGAGCCCACTCCGGTCCTCGTGCGCGGTCCACGCGTTCTCGAGACGGGCGCGCAGCTTCTGGTCGGCCGTGCGCTCCATCCGCTCGGTGCGCAGCGCCGCGAGCAGCCCGGTGAGACGGTCGTCGTTCACGATCGTCGACCCCTGCGCGCGGCGTCGCGCTCGGCGTCGTCGAACTCCTTGCGGAGCCGCTCGAGCGCGCGGTGCTGCAACGTGCGCACCGCTCCCTCGGTCTTGCCGAGCGCCGCGGCGACCTCGAGCGCGCTGTAGCCCTCGATGAAGCGCATGACGATGACGTCGCGATGCTCGGTCTTGAGTTTCGTGAGGGCCGCGAGCAGGATGCTGCGGTCGACGGCAAGCATCGCGTCCGCCTCGACGTTCTGCCGGGATGCGGGCTGCGTGACCAGCTCGTCGACGGAGAGCGGCTGCTTCAGCGTGCGCGACCGGTCGATGGCGGCGTTGCGCGCGATCCGGTAGAGGAACGCGACAAACGGAAGCCCGCGGTCCTGGTACCGGTCGATCGAATGCAGGGCCTTCACGAACACATCCGACGTGAGGTCCTCGGCGTCGTGAGCGGTGCCGGTGCGGGAGAGGCAGTAGCGATAGATCGCGTCTCGGTAACGCTCGTAGAGCTCACCGAACGCAGAGGCGTCTCCGGATTTCGCGGCGCGAACAAGGACTCCATCGGTCCCGGACCCACCTCCTACAAGATCGGCGGGGCGCGCCCGGCCTACGACCACGTCGGCGTCGCCTTGCTTCACCTAACGAAAGGGCGCGGGAACCCGTTCACCCAGCGTCACGGTTCGGACGCTAGGGGCGCCGTCGGGGGTGCGTAAGGCCCCCGAACGGGCTATTTCGGGCCCACCCAGAGGCGCTGTGTGGTTAGAGGAGCCGCTCCATGAGCAGAACGTCGACCCAACGACCGTCCAGGAGGCCCTGCTCGCGGTAGACGCCGACCTCACGAAAACCGAGGTGACGGTAAAGGGCGACGCTCGCCGCATTCGTCGGGAATCCCGCCAGCACCAGCTTGTGGAAGCCGACCTCGCGGCCAAGCTCGACCAGGCGGTGGAGCAGCGCGCTGCCGGCGCCCTTCGCGCGTGCGGCACGCGCGACGTACACGGAGATGTCCGCGACGTGCCGATACGCATCGCGCGCGTTGAAGACATTGAGACTCGCCCATCCGACCACCACACCGTCAGCCTCAACAACGACGACCGGATGCCTGGCGTCGCGGGCTGCGAGCCAGCTGCGACGTTCGTCGGGCGTGCGTGACTCGGTCTCGAGGGTCGCGCGATCCGCGATCCCTTCGTTGTATATGACACTGATCGCGTCGGCGTCTTGAGAGCGCGCCGGCCGGACCGAGTATTCGCGCGGACTCGCCGCGCTCATCTGCTTGGCGTGTGGGCTTCGCCCACGCCGCAGTAGCGCACCACCATCGCTTGAGGGTATGCTGCGGCGAACAACTTCATATCGCGTTGCCGGCCAGAGGCGCGATCGTCAGGAGTACCGCTCGCGGAGGAACGAGCTTCCACCGAAGCGACGGGAACGGGGCGATCGCCGAAGTCGGTGATCGGTTTCGCGATCACCGGCTGGCTCGTCCACCGGAAGGAGACGGGCTGTCGGCTCGAGGGTGACCTCGGGTCGAAGCGCTACCGTGCGACCAAGCCTGCGGTGAGGCTCGGTGTGCGCGTATGCGCTGCCGGGCTTCTTTGATGAAGCCCGACGGTGCTGACCGGCGCGCGGGGAAATGGACGTGACGATGCCGGTCGAGCGCTTCGCGATCATCGACTCGACGCTCCGCGAGGGCGAGCAATTCTCCAACGCGCATTTCACGACCGCCGAGAAGGTACAGATCGCCAAGATGCTCGACGAATTCGGCGTCGAGTACATCGAGCTCACGTCGCCCGTCGCGTCCCCGCAGTCCTGCGAGGACCTGAAGATCGTCGCCGGCCTGGGGCTCAGAGCGAAGGTGCTCACGCACGTGCGCTGTCACATGGACGACGCGCGCGTCGCGGTGCAGACCGGTGTCGCGGGCATCGACATTCTGTTCGGCACCTCGTCGTACCTGCGTGAGTTCTCGCACGGCAAGAGTGTCGACGACATCATCCGCGAGGCGGGCACGGTCATCGAGTTCATCAAGGACCACGGCATGGAGGTCCGGTTCTCGAGCGAGGACAGCTTCCGTTCGACCGAGGGTGACCTCCTCAAGGTCTACACCGCGGTGGACCGAATGGGCGTGGACCGCGTCGGTGTGGCGGACACCGTAGGCATCGCCACGCCGCGACGGTGCTATGCCCTCGCGACAGAGCTGCGTCACCATGTCCAGTGCGACATCGAGTTCCACGGACACAACGATGCCGGCTGCGCGATCGCGAATTCGTACAGCATCCTCGAGGGTGGCGCAACGCATATCGACACCAGCGTCCTCGGCATCGGCGAGCGCAACGGGATCACGCCGCTGGGCGGCTTCGTGGCTCGCATGTACGCCGACGATCCGGCGGCGATCAAACGGAAGTACGACCTGCGGAAGCTAAAGGAGCTGGACGAGCTCGTGGCTTCGCTCGTCGCGATCGAGATCCCATACAACAATTTCGTGACGGGGAAGTACGCGTTCCATCACAAGGCGGGGATGCACACGAAAGCGATCTACATCAACCCCAACAGCTACGAGATCCTCGACCCCGCTGATTTCGGTCTGACACGCACGATGAACATCGCGCACCGCCTTACCGGCCACAACGCGGTCGGACGCCGGGCCGAGGAGCTCGGGCTACAGTTTGGCAAGGACGAGCTCCGCGCGATCACGACCAAGATCAAGACCCTGGCCGATTCGGGCCCGCTCTCGATGGATCAGCTCGACGCACTCCTCCGCGAATGGGTGGTGGCATGACGCGGACCCTCGCAGAAGTGATCCTGTCGCGCGTGTCGGGGCGCGACGTCCGCGCGGGCGATCTGGTGATCGTCCCGGTGTCACGCGTCATGGTCCACGATTCGGTCATCGACGCGGTCATGGCCGGCTTGCGCGACCTCGGGCGGGAGCGCGTCTGGGACACCTCGAAGGTCTGCGTCTTCGTCGACCACGCGGCACCGGCGCCCACGCCCGTCGTCGCTGATTCCCACCGCGTGCTGCGCGAGTGGGTCCGCGAACAGCGGATCCCCACCTTCTACGACGCGGGCGAAGGGGTCTGCCACCAGATCATGGTCGAGGAGGGCTACTGCGAACCGGGCAGCGTCATCGTCGGCAGCGACTCGCACTCGAACTCCTACGGCGCGGTGGGCGCGTTCGGTGCCGGGATGGGCGCGACCGATGTCGCGGTGGCGCTTGCTCTCGGCCGGACGTGGCTGCGCGTGCCCGAATCGATCAAGGTCGATTTCACCGGTCGCCTGCGCAAAGGCATCACGATGAAGGACGCGATCATGCGTGTCGTGCGCGAGATCGGCACCGATGGCGCGCGCTACGCGTGCGTCGAGTTCCACGGCGTGGGCGATCTTCCGCAGGGCGACCGGATCACGCTCGCGGGCATGACGACCGAGATGGGCGCGAAGGCCGGGATCGTGGTCGACACGCCAGAGGCACCGGCCTGGCTGCGGCCCGATCCCGACGCGCACTACCTGCGCGAGGTGTCGATCGACCTCACCACGCTCGAGCCGCAGATCGCGGTGCCGCCTCGCGTCGACCAGGTCGTCGACGTCTCGGTCGCGATCGGGCAGCCGGTGGACATCGTCTTTCTTGGATCGTGCACCAACGGTCGCCTCGTTGACATGCAGCAAGCCGCGCGCGTGCTCCGTGGCCGCAGGGTCGCGCCGCATGTGCGGTTGGAGGTGGTCCCTTCCTCACGCCGTCAGTTCGAGCTCGCGATGCAGGACGGCACGCTGCAGGCGCTCTCGGCCGCGGGCGCGGTCATCGGCTCGTCCGGCTGCGGCCCCTGTCTCGGACGGACCGGCGGCGTGCTGGCGGCGCAGGAGATCTGTCTTTCGACCGCGAACCGCAATTACAAAGGCCGCATGGGCTCGCCCGACGCGTCCATCTACATCGGCTCGCCCTACGTCGCGGCGGTCGCCGCGCTCACCGGAGTCATCGACGATCCACGACCGTACCTCGAAGCGACCGACGAGGAGTTCGACGCGCTCGTTGCGCGGCGCCGCGGCGAGCGGCCGGAGCGCGGTGCCGCATCGTCGCGCTCGGGCGATCGTTCGCGCGAGCTCGTCATGGCGAGCGCGCGCAGCGGGCCGGTCGCGGAGATAGACGACTAGTGGCGCGTGCCTGGGTCTTCGGCGATGACCTCGACACCGATCAGATGGTGCCGGGCCGGTACGCGCCGTTCATGGTCGGCCAGGACAAGTTCCACACCTACGCGTTCTGCGATGCGCGACCGGGTTTCGCGAAGGAAGTGCGGCCTGGCGACATTCTCGTCGGCGGCGAGAACTTCGGCTGCGGCTCATCGCGTGAGTACGCCGTGGCGGCGCTGAAGAAGCTCGGGGTCGGTGCCGTCGTCGCGAAGAGCTTCGCGCGCATCTTCTTCCGCAACTGCATCAACCTCGGCATCCCGGCGATCGAGTCGGCGGATGCCATCCAGATCGTCGGGGACGGCGACGACGTGACGCTCGATGTGGCGGCGGGCGCATTGCGCACGCCGCACGGGGCTGCGACGGTCCGGCCGCTTGCGTCATTCGCGCAGGAGATCCTGTCCGCCGGTGGTGTCATCGCCTACCTGCGTGAGAATGGAGACTTCCCACGGGTCTGATGGATGCGCCCATCGAGGTCGTCGAGCTTCAGCCGCGGCGCGCGCTGACCGTCCGCCGCACGGTGCCGCAGAGCGGGCTCGGCGCCTTCTTCATGGAGCTGTTCCCGCGGGCTCGCACGGCGATCGTCGCGAACGGCGCGACCGCGTCCGGCCCACCCTTCGCGCGCTACTACAACAGCGATAAGGCCGCCTTCGACACCGAGGCCGGCATCCCGTTCACGGGGACGGTGACCGCCTCAACTGGCATGCGCGTCACGACGCTCCCCGGGGGCCGAGCCGCCATGACGGTCCACATCGGTCCGTACGAGACGCTCTCGCAGGAGTATCGCCGGATCGAAGCGTGGTGCGAGGAGCACGGTCTCCGGCCTGGCGAAGGACCGTGGGAGTCATACGTTGATGACGTCGCGACGACTCCGCACGACAAGCTGCGCACCGAGGTCTACTGGCCGCTCAAGCGTTAACCTCGGATATCGGGTTGAACCCGATCCATAAGGCGCGTCGCTCAGATCTGGATGACCACGCTGCCGACGAGCTTGTCGTGGAGCGTCTGGTGCTTGCGGTCCCACATCGGCCACAACACGTCGAGGAGACCGGGGACGATCAACACCCAGAAGAAAGGCGGGATGAGCGCTCGGATGAGGGCGCGGATGTACCCGAGCGACCGGTCCTCGTCGCCGTCAAGGCGGACCGCAGTGCGTGTCGTCACCTTGCCGATCGTCTGCCCGCCCTCGGCGTAGCAGACGGTGTAGTAAAGCGTGGCGCCCGCGAGGTAGATGAGGTAGGCGAGCGTACTCAGGAAGCTCGCGAACGGCCCGCCTCGCGCGGCGAAGACCGACAGTCCGAACACGAGCGCGCCGACGGCGAAGGTGATGAGCAGCGAATCGACGATGGCGGCGCGCACGCGCTGCCCGTATTCGGCGTACCCGAGGGGCTCGACGACGTCGACCGCGGTGGTGGTCATGCCGGCGTAAGGCTACGGTGGCGCGGCTCCGTTCAGCGTCGCAGATGCGTGTCGAGAAAGGCCGCCGTGCGCTGCCATGCGAGCTCGCTGGCGGCTTTGTCGTACTCGGGTCGCGACGGCTCGTCGAACCAGTGCTTCGTGTTCGGATAGAGATAGAACTGAGCCGTCGGGCCCCGGCTCGCCACCAGCTCGGCCCGCCGCGCGTCCGCGAGAGACTCGAACTCATCGTGGTCGGCAAAGTGGACCAGGGTCGGCAGGCTTGTATCGGCGTAGATGTCGTCCATTCCGGGGTAGTAGAGGACGAGCCCCCGGACGCCGGCTCTGCGCGCCTGGGCGAGCTCCCAGCCGTAGGACGCGCCCAAGCTCCAGCCGAGGACCGCGACCTGGTCCGCCTGGCCTGCGAGCTTCGTGAGCGCCGCGTCGACATCGGTGGTCGCCCGGGCCCCGTCGAGCCCCTTCGCGAGCTTCTCCGCGTCGGCGATCGTCGTAGCGACATGGCCTCGGTAGAGGTCAGGCGTTTCCGTGACGTAGCCTTCGCGGCGCAGACGTTCGGCGTAGGCACGTACGTCGTCGTTCAGTCCCCACCACGCGTGCAGCACGAGCACCCCGCCGCTCACGCCGCGAGACCCTCACGGCACCATTCGGCGACCCGCTGCGCCATCTTCTCACGCGGACCCGCGGGTGCGAAGTCGTGGTCGCCGCCCTCGATGACAACAGTCCGATTCGTCACGCGCGCCTGTGAGAGTAGTGCCGCGTACCGCTCAGCGTTCGCGAGCGGCACCTGGGTGTCGCGGCCGCCCCAGATGAGGAGCACCCTCGCGCGGGTGCGCGTGACTTCAGCGATCGGATTGAACTTGTCGTCGCCGAATCGCGCGGGCGCCGCGGCCAGGACCGCGGCGCGGATGCGTGAATCGCGACCCGCGACGAGCGCCGCGACCGCACCACCGAAGGAGAAGCCGACGACCCCCATCGCCTCAGGGATGTCCGGGTGGGCCTTCAAGAGGCGGACCGCTCCCCCCGCGTCCGCGAGGCCGCTTGCCAGTGTCATCCGCGGCGGCTCATGGTCGCGATACGCGAAACGCAGCGCCGCGACGCCCGCGTCCGCGAGAGCTTCGCACGTCGCGACGATGTGCGGCTGGTCCGGATGCCCTCCGAATCCATGAAGCACCGCGACGCCGCCGACGGCACGCGTGTCCGGTAGGTGCAGCGTTCCTACGAGCTCGCCGCCGGGCACGACGAACGAGACGCGCTGCAGAGTCATTCGGCCGGCGCCGGCTTCACAGGCACCTCGGGCATTGCGAGCAGCTCGAAGACCTTTTGCCGCTCGTCGATCGGCGCGCGCGAGCTGATGAGCTCGAGCACCTTCTTGCGACCCTTCATCTTGCCGATGAGGATCGCGCCGACGAGCTTGTCCCCGAGGAAGAAGAGACGCTTGTAGTTCCGCGCGTCGTAGTCGACCTCGTACAGCGACTCGGCGTCGGGCTCCTCTTCGGTCGTCACGCCCATGACCGAGATGTTCGAGTTGAACATCCCCGACGCGTATGTCGGGACCTCGACGTACGGCTGCTTCGCGCCGAGCATGTTCTTCGCCACGTGTCGCCCGTGGTTGAGCGAGTTGTCCCAGGTCCCCATGCGGTGATGGCGCTGCGACACGACGTCGTAGAACTCAGCGACGTCGCCCGCCGCCCAGACATCGGGCACGTTGGTTTCGAGGAACTCATTCGTGAGCACGCCGATCTTCGTCTGGAGCGCCGTGCCTTTGAAGATGTCGATGTTCATCGTGAGCCCGAGGCCGACGCCGACGAGGTCCGCAGTCGCCGCGAAGCCCTTCGATCCCTGCACCTTCAGCTGGCCGTTGTTTCGCTCGAGCGTCTCGATCGACTCCTCGTAGTGCAGGTGCACGCCGGCATCCTCGGCGAGGTGGGAGACCACCTTTCCACCCGGCTCGTCGAGCGAGCGCCGCAGGAACCACGGGCCGCGCTGCAGCCAGTGCGTCTCCAGCTTGCGGTACGCGAAGGCCTCGGTGAGCTCGTAGCCGATGAAGGAGCCGCCGAGGACGACCGCGATCTTCGACTCGGGGATCCTCGCGACCATCGCCTTGGTCTCGTCGAAGTACTGGAAGTTGAACAGATAGGGCGCGTTGTCGGAGCCCGGAACCCGCAGCGGGTTGGGACGGCCGCCGGTCGCGATCAGTAGCTTGTCGTACCCCAGCTCCGATCCTGGCTCGATCGAGACGGTCTTCTCTTCGAAGTTGACCTGGGTGACCCGTGTCTCGAGGCGGAGGTCGATGCGGTTCTTGACGTGCCATTCCAGGTCCCGGACCTGGACGCGCTGCTCCAGCAGCACGCCTCTGAGGTACCGCGGGAGGGACACGCGGTTGTAGAGCGTGTACTTCTCGTCGTCGATCATGACGATTTCGGCCGCCGAGTCGTCCTTGCGCAGCTGCTCGGCCGCGTAGGTCCCGGCCGCGCCGTTACCGATGATGACGAAGCGAGTGGGATCCGAGGCCAAAGACGCACTCCTCGCAGTGAACTGCACTTAGTTTCGCGGAATGGGCCGCGTGATGTCGGGGCCTAGTCGGCAGGCTCTCCAGCCATCGCGACTGGCGCTGCGGAAAGCGTGGCGCGCTCGAGTGGTCGGAACCACACCCAGAACAGGATCGCCGACGCACCGTACAGACCGGCCATGAGGGCGAACGGCGTGACGTAGTCGCCCCCGGCCATCAGGCGCGAGCCGGCGAACGCGCCGAGGCCGCTCAATGCTTGCTGCGCAGTCGATCGGAAGCCGACCATGGTGCCTCGCTCACCCGGGTCGAGGATTTCCATGGAGAACGCCTCCCCGATAGGACCGGCGGCGTTCGCCAGGACGATGCGGACCACATACGCGACGCCCGCAAGCGTGAGGACCGTCGTCACGGTCGAGAGGTTCGGCGAGAGGCCGATCAGGAGGATGAAGGGTACCGCGAGGAGTCGCGTGCCAACGATGGCCTGCACTTTTGTCATGCGAGCCACCAGGAAGGGCGCGGCGAGGGCCGCGAGCGCGAGGAAGAGCTCGCCTGACGCGAACGTCATCCCGATGTCGTGTGTGTGCGCGTGCAGTCCCTCATAAAAGAACACGTTGAAGAGCGGACCGACGAAGCCGAAGCCGAGCGCCGCGATCCCTCCGACCGCGACGAGCCGCAGCACGCGATCCGGGTGTCGTACCGCGGCGAAGATGTTCCGCACACCCGAGGCCCCGCGCTCGATCGGGCGATCGCGTCCGCGCAGCATCAGCGCGGGGATCAGCGACAGCGCCCAGATCGCGATCCCAATGAAGATCGACCCGCGATAGAGCGTCACTTTGTCCGCGAGCGACGCGGCGAGGAGGGGCACGAAGCCTCCGAGGAGACTGCCGACCATCGCGGAGAGCGTGCGAAGTCCGTCTGATACGGAGAAGAGATGCACCCGCTCGCGCTGCTCGCTGTTCTCCGCCATGAACGCCGGCTCGGACACGCCATGCAGCGTCCCGGAGATCGAGCTGAGCACGCCGGTCGCAAGCAAGACGCTCTGGTCGACCGAGAATATCGTGATGAGGTAGAGGGCCGCACCGACGCCGTCGCCGATGATGAACGACCACTTCCGCCCGATGCGGTCCGAGATGAGCCCGGCCGGGACCGAGAAGGCGGCGCCGGCGATGCCGCCGAGCAGGAGCCTTAGACCGATGAACTCGATCGGGAGGCCGACGGTGAGGAAATAGAGATTCACGAGGACGAGGGACGTGCCGTGGACGGTGTCCATGCCGATCACGTGGAGGATGAACAAGCGCGCGTTCCGGCTGAAGCTTCGGACCGCCAGCGCGTACTCGGCGAGGTCGCCTCGCGCTTTCATGCGCACACTTTACTTCGGTCTACGATGGCCGAGCGTGCTGCGACTGTGTCTCCTGATGTGCTGCGCGCTCGTCGTCGGATGTGCGGCCGCGCCGGAGCGAGAAATCGTGGTCGCCATGACCGAGTACGCCTTCCTCCCGCCCACGATCGAGGTGACGGCGGCGGAGCGTGTCCGGTTGGTCGTGCGAAACATCGGGCGCCTCGAGCACGATTTCGTGCCCGACGCCCGCGGCCGCGCCCTCGGCCTGGCGCAGGCCCACCTCGCACCCGGCGGCAGTGCGAGCAATGACTGGACCGCACCCGCGGAACCCACCGAGGTGCGGATCACCTGCACGGTCCTCGGTCACGAAACCCTCGGGATGGTCGCGCGCCTCGTCGTGCGTCCTCAGGCGAGCCGCGCGCCCCCGTCGCCCTGATCACCCACCTATTCTTTGAGGTGCTGGCGTAGTCCAACGGCAGAGACAACTCCCCTAAGAGGAGTTCAGTGCGGGTTCGAATCCCGCCGCCAGCACAGAGCCCTTGCGCCGCGTCCTTGCGAGCTTTCACTCCACCACGTAGCCTCGCGGCCAATGGCTGATCCACGGATAGCGATGCTGAAGGCCGTGCCGCTCTTCGCGGAATGCGATGACAAGCAGCTCGCCTTCATCGCGACGCAAGTGGACGAAATCGACTTCGTCGCCGGACGGGATCTCTGCCGCGAGGGCGCGAGTGGCGGCGAGTTCTTCGTGATCCTCTCCGGGACCGCGGAGGTCCGGCGCCAGGGCCGCCACCTGCGCGAGCTCGGGCCCGGCGACTTCTTCGGGGAGATCGCGCTGCTCGACGGTGGGCCCCGCACCGCGACCGTCACCGCGCTGGGGCCGATGAAGTGCCTGGTGCTCTCACGCGGTGAGTTCCACAACGTGATCCGGCAGAACGCACTGATCGCCGTTTCCGTCCTCGAGGCTCTCGGCGATCGGCTGCGCGCGCTCCTCGGCGGCCAACCGACGTAAGGAACCGCTGCCGCCGCTCGTTCGTCGGAACCAGGTGATGCATCTCGCCCGCGCGCTGGTCTTGGCGGCGACCGTGCTGCTCGTCCCGGCCGGAGCCTCGTCGCCAGCGCTCGCGTCGTGCGTGCAGATGACCGTCTCCGAGCGCGCGGCGCTGGCCGAGGTCGTCGTATACGGCACCGTGACTGAGACGCGCCAGACCTTCGCGCCCGCGAGCGGCGTGATCCGCTTCCGACCTGAGCGTTTTCTCAAGGGAACGCTGACCGGCGAGGTCCAGGTCTACCTCGGGCCAACGAAAGGCGGCGCGATCACGAGCGTCGATTACGAGGCCGCGCGCCGCGGCGAGGCGCAGACGCTCTACCTGCGTTCAGCTGGAGACGGGTCGTGGCAAACCGATGCGTGCAGCGGCAGCCACGCCGGCGAGCCAAATACGGAAGAGACCTCGTTCTTCGGTGCCGGCAGCGCCGCCCCGCCGAGCGCGCCAAAGGACAACACGCCGCTCGCGTTCGTTACCGTCGCCATAGCGTTGATGGCCCTTGCCGGGGCAGTGTTCGCGCGCCGCTAGGCCGGTCCATCCACATTGATCACGACCTCGCCCTGACCCGCTCGCACCAGCACGATCTCAGTCGTCGCGTCACTGGGATTGCTTTCGCGGTGCACCACGCGCGGAGGGATGAAGAGGAAGTCGCCTGGGCCGCCGTCGAGCACGGTGCCACCGCCGGGGCCGCATTCGATCCGGACGAGGCCGCTCAGGACGTAGATCGTCGACTCGTGGTCGCCGTGGTGATGCCACCCGGAGACCGCGCGCGCTGAGTTCCGCGCGACGCCCGCCCAGGTGTTGTCGGTGTGAAAGGCCTCCTCACGCACCATGCCGCTCGTCTGGCTCGTCTGGGTGTGGCGCTCGGGAGATCTCACGACCATCGCGTTCATTCCTCGTCCTCTCCGCGTTCCCAGCGCTCGTGCTGCACGTGCAGCTGGGCGCCCTTCTTCGCGATCCAGTTATCGATGAGCACGCGCATCGCGCGCTCGGCCGGCAGCGCCGTGACCACCCGATGCCGGTTCGCGCACTCAAGGGTCACCGTCAGCGACGACTCGGCGATGGGGAACATCGGCAGCCCGCAGTCCGCGCACTCGACGGTCGCGTCGGGGCGGAGCGTCACGATGCGCTCGCAAGGCGGCGCCGAACGCTCCAACGTGAGGCCTCCGTCCGTTCCATCCCATACAATGTTCGTGACCGCCGTGGACCTGTGCCACGGCGCCTTTTCGCCCCGGGCCAAAGGCCCGCGGCAAACCCGTGGAAAGGACGTCGGATCGAATGCGGCCCTACGAGCTCATGTATTTGCTTCCCCCGACCGCCGACGAGGAACGCCTCTCCGCTGTGGGCGAACGCCTCCAGCACACCATCACCACCCTCGGCGGCAAGATCGACAAAGTGACCCCTCCGACGCGCCGTCGGCTCGCATACGAGCTCGCGCACCACCGCGACGGCCACTACGGGGTGCTCGAGTTCTCGCTGCCGCCCGAGCAGGCGCGCGAGTTCGAGCGCACGATCCGTCTCACGGAAGACATCCTGCGCCACATCGTTGTGAGAAGGGACGAATAGCAATGGCTTCATTCAGCAAGATCATCATCGTCGGAAACGTGGGCCGTGACCCCGAGCTCAAGATGACGCCGAACGGCCGACCGGTCTGCGAGTTCAGCGTTGCCGTCAACCGTGTCAGCGGTCGTGGCGAGGAGCGCGTCGAACAGACCGACTGGTATCGCGTGAGCTGCTGGTCGGCGCTCGCGGAGCGCGCGCAGCAGATGATCACCAAGGGTCGCCTCGTGCTGGTCGATGGCCGCTTCACACCGCGCACGTACACGGATCGCGAGGGCAAGGAGCGCTACAGCCTCGACATCAGTGCGAACGACTTCCAGATGCTCGACCCGCGGCCGGGTCGCGAATCCGGTGTGACGGCCCCCGTTGGTGGCGAACGCGCCGCCGATGGCGAGAAGTCGGGCGGCTTCGACCCCGACGAGATCCCCTTCTAGGAGCGGCGAAGATGACCTCTGAAACACCCCAGCCGCATCCCGAGGCCGTCGAAGGAGGCGCGCCGCGCCCGCCGGCTCCGATGGCGCCGCGCGGACCGCGTCCGTCGTACGCCGGCAGTCGGCCGTCGTACGGTGGCGGCGGCGGCGATCGCGGCTCCGGCGGCCCGGGCGGCCCGCGGCGTCCGCGCCGCAAGGTCTGCTCGTTCTGCGTCGAGAAGGTGCAGAAGATCGACTACAAGGACGTCGGTCGGATCCGCCGCTACATCAGCGAGCGGGGCAAGATCGATCCGCGTCGCAAGAGCGGGTCGTGCGCGAAGCATCAGCGGATGTTGACGACGGCGCTGAAGCGGGCGCGCTTCATGGCACTCCTGCCGTACACCGCCGATCACGTGCGTGGCCTGATGTCACCGCAGGCGCGTGCGATGGCCGGCGGACCGCCGCCGCCCAAGCCCGAGCGCGGCCCCTGGCGACCAGCCGGTGAGTTCCGGCCCGCCGGCGAGTTCCGACCCACGGGCGACTTCCGTCCCGCCGGGGCCCCGCGGCCGGTGAGCGCTGCGCCAGGTGCGCCCGCGCCGCAGCCCACCCCGCAGGCCGCGCCAACGGCTCCGCAGCCACCGGCGCCGCCGCGCCGTCCCGAAGGGGAAGGCCCGAGCTCGTAAGGCCGCGCCGCTAGGGAGTCGGACCGCTCGGCGTGAAGAGCGCCGGTATGAATGGTGCGTTCCCGACGACGACGAGCAGAGCGAACAGCGCCGCGCCGATCGTGATCCGGCGCGCGGGTTGCTGCAGCGCGAGCGCGACAGCGCCGCCGGCGAGGATGCCGAGTCCGGCGCCGAACAGCAGCGCCGTGAGCGCGGCGATGATGATCCCGAACGCCACCGTAAGGGGCGTGATCGCCACGTGGCCGGATCGGACCAGCCAGAGTGTCCCTGCGGCGAACACTGCCGCGGGGATCACGAAGAGCGCACCGGTCAGCGCGAAGCCAGGCAGCGCGCTCAGGAGCGTCACGTCCGCGGACTGCGGGAACCACGCGGCCTCGAGGATGCTGATCGAGCCGACCCCGAAATAGAGTCCGAGGACGTACAGCCCGGCTTCAAGACGGCGATCGCCCTCGTGCGCGAGCACCCACGCCCAGCCGGGATAGAGGGCGTAGGGCGCGAGGATGGCTGGCACGATGAGCGCGCCGTTCCCGTACAGCGCGTAGCCGCCGAACGCGATCCGCGAGTTCTCCGCTCCGATCGTCAGCAGCGCGACGATGAGGCCGACGAGATATCCGGCAAGAATGACGATGGCGATCACGGGGGCGATGCTACGTGCAAACAGCGGGAGGCCGAGGCCGGGAGGGCTGCTCGCCGGCCTCGGTCTGGTGTTGTCGATCACGCGTAGGACGCCCGGCTTTATGAGACCTGGTAGTTGACGTCAGGCATCATCCACGCGCCTGCGGCGCCGAACGAGTCCGGGTAGAGCATCGCGTCGATGGCGCGGAGGCGCGCGCTGAGCCTTGACCCCGCGTCGATGACCGTGCGAGTTGACCCGTTGTCGGCGAATCGGTCCATATTTGGCAGTCCGATGATGCTCACTCTCGCCGCGGCATCGGAGGCCACGCTCAGAGCGAGCAGCGTGCCGAGGACCAGAGCGATGAGGATCCTTCTCACGAGAGGCCTCCTTCCTTGAGAAGGGAACGTACGTGTCGCGGACGTGCTTCACGACACGCTGGATGACAGGCTGGCCGCTATGTGGATGGAACGCCGAACGCGTCGTGGGCCGCAGTTGAGCGCAGTGAAGGCGGCGCGACTACTTCAGGAAGCCGTTGACGGTCGCGGCCGCCAGCGGCAGCTCGACCGCCGCGACCAGCATGAGGAAGATCACGAGCACGACGATCAGCGCGCGTGCGCCAGGTTCACGCCACGCGTGACCGGCGGCGGTGCCGGCGACCGCGCCCATCGCGGCCGGCGGGAAGACGAGTCCGAGCGGAAGTCCCACGAGATACGCGATCGCGAGCATTGGCCCGCCGACCGGCAGCTTCCCCGATCCGAAGAGCCAGTAGAGGATCCCCGCGATCGCGACGACCGGAAGGACCCAGAGCACACCGTCGACGGCGTTGACCGATATCCGTGGGTCGAACACGATGCGGTCCGGCGCCGACGCGGTGACCACGGCGTCGAGGGGGAACGCCGCGGCGGTCGCGACGACGAGGCCGAGATTGAAGAGCAGCAGCCGCGGCCCGCTCCGACCCGACCAGCGATCCGAGACCCACGTCCATCCCCAGAGGATGGCCAAAGGTACCAGGACGGATGCCGTCGCCAGCGCGAGGGTGCTGTTGCCGGAGAGAACGATCTGTGGCGTCTCGATGCGCAGGTGCCCAGCGAGGACGTAGATCGCCGCGATGAGGAGGCCGGCGATGAGTCCTGCGAGCAAGCTCACGCGGGTGATAACGCCCTGCTGCCGCCCTCGCGCGATGCGGTCACCGCGTTGCTACCGGTCTGTACCGGCGCGCTCAGGGCGCGACCGGAGGAGCCGTGATCTTGGGGAACGCCTCGCCGTGATGCGAGAAGTGCATGTCCAGCGACATCTCCATCGACGCGCTGGTCGGGCTCGATGCCGCGCCCGTGCTGGCGAGCCCGGCGAGGCCGTCGACGTCCAGCGACACTTTCACCAGCTGGCGCACGATCTGCGAGTCGTCGATGCGGATCCAGAGCTCGCCCGTGCCTTGCGCGTTCGAGATCGACTGTGGCGACGCGCCGGCGCTCTGTCGCATCCCGGCGATGATCTTCGTGGTGTCGGCCTGATAACGGAGGTGGCGCGTCTTTCTACCGTCGATCTCCGGACGATCGACCTCGACCACGTCATGGATGACCGACGCGTCCACGTTGCCGAGCGGGTCGATGACGCTCGTCACCTTCGAGGTCCCCGAGCCGGCGGTCCATTTCCCTGACGCCGCGTCCAGCGTGTACTCCTTCCCGGCGATCGCGATCGTGTCGACCTTGAACGCGTTGCCGAGGACCGTCAGCTCCACCGACATACGCGCTTTGTCCGGAAGCTCGGCGTCGCCCGAGAGCTTGAAGTCGAACGAGAACGAGATCCCGTTCTGCGCCTTGAGCGCAAGCGACCCAATGCCGTCGAGCTGGACCGTCTTCGCGTTCTTGAGGTTCGCGACGCCTTTGTCGGTGAGCGCCGCCGCCGTCGGCTCGGACTTACAGACGACGTTCAGCGCGGCGACGGCGACGAGGAGAGCGACGACGCGTGGGATGCGCACGGGGCGGAGGATATGACCACCTCCGCCGCGTGCGGTGTCCTGCCTGTGTCGGTTAGGCGGTCTTCGCTTCCTCGTGAAGTGGCTTCGCCTTCTTGTCGATCTTCAGGATCGCTACATCCTTCGCCGGCACAGTGAACGGGATCACGCCGGGGATGAGCCAGTCGGTCCACATCTTGTCGACCTGCGCCTGGAAGTGCTCGACGTCCTCGTCGATGAAGTGCGCGAAGCGGCCCTGTCGCTTCAGGTACTCGTAGACCGGCTTGCGCTTTTTGCGACCCTCGGCGATCTGCCGCGTCGGACCGGTGAGGTTGCACACGCCGTCCATGACCTCGTACAGCGGCCAGATCCCGGTCTCGACCGCGAGGTGCCCGAGCTCTTGGCTGTATTGCGGGTGGTAGTCCCAGCCCTTCGGGCACGGGTCGAGCGTGTGAACGAACGTGGGTCCGCCAAGCTCGAGCGCCTTGCGGATCTTGTTCATGAGGTCCACCGCGTAGGCCGCACATCCCGCGGCGATGTAACGCGATTCGGGGTGACCCGCCGCGAGCATGCCGGGCACGTTCTTCTTCCAGCGGGTGTGCATGAGCCGTTTCTTGTCGCCCGATGGAGAGAACGTCGTGACTGCGCCGTACGGCGTTTGACTGGAGAGCTGGATGTCCGTGTTCGCGTACGACTCGTTGTCGTACAACAGTACGAGGCAGCTGTAGTCCTTGTGCGTGAGCGTCGCGGAGATCGCGCCGATGCCCATGTCGGCGCCGCCGCCGTCACCGCAGAACGCGATGACGTTGATCTTCTCGTTCTT
>VBFY01000071.1 GCA_005889405.1 Chloroflexota bacterium
ACGACGCGGCAACGTCGGCCACCGGCACATCGCCCTTCGCCTCCAGCGCCCGCACCAGCCGGAGCACGGCGGTCTTGAGACCCGAGAACGAGAAGTCGTAGCCGGAGAGCGCGGCGCGCGGCAGCGGGAACGCGGTCGGATCGCCTTGCCGCGCGACGCGCTCGATCGCGGGCCCGCCCGGGAATCCGAGGCCGAGGAGCCGCGCGACCTTGTCGAAGGCCTCGCCCGCGGCGTCGTCGATGGTGCGGCCGAGGGGACGGAAGCGTCGGTGTCCTTCCATCAGCACGAGATCGCTGTGCGCTCCGCTCACGATGAGCACGACCGCGGGGATCTCCGGCTCGGGCGTCGGCGCGTCGCCCTCGTAGAGCCAGTTCGCGTAGACGTGCCCCTCGAGATGGTTCACGCCGATGAACGGCAGACCCGCGGCGAGCCCGAGCCCGCGCCCGTAGTTCGCGCCGACGAGGAGGCACCCGACGAGACCCGGCCCGACGGTCGCGGCCACCGCGTCGACCGCGCGCAGCTCGACACCCGCTTCCTGCAGCGCGTGCTGCGTGATGCCATCGAGCGCGCGGAGATGCTCGCGCGCCGCGACCTCGGGAACGATGCCGCCGGTGTCCTGATGCGCGAGCTGGGACGCGACGACGTTCGAGATGATGTGCCGCCCGTCGTCGACGACCGCGACGCCGGTCTCGTCGCACGAGGTCTCGATCGCGAGGATACGCATTAGTCTTCTTCGAATTCGAGGCGGAGCTTCGCGAGCCGTTCGCGCACCGCGCGGTCGCGCAGGCGCTCGGTCCACATGATGATGGCGTCCTCGTTGTTGTCGCTGTAGTAATGACGACGGATTCCGGCGGCATGGAAGCCGTACTTCTCGTACAGCCGCTGCGCCGGGAAGTTCGACGCGCGCACCTCGAGCGTGAGCCACTCCGCCTTCAGCTCGGTGGCGAGGTCGAAAAGCCGCACCAGCATCCGCTCGCCGATCCTGCGGCGACGCCGCTCGGGGATCACCGCGAAAGTCGTGATGTGCGCTTCATCGAGCGCGAGCCAGAGACCGGCGTACGCGATGATGCGCTCGCCCTCGCGCGCGACGATGTAGCGCGCGTTCTTGTTCTGCGTGAGCTCGTGCTTGAACGCGTTCGCCGGCCAGGGGACCGGGAACGAGACGCGCTCGACCTCCTGCACCGCCGCGATGTCGTCGGCGGTCATGTCCTCGATGACGATCGGGAAGGTGGCGACCATCTCTCCTCTAGTGTCGCTTGGGCAGACCGAGGGCGAGATCGTCGGTCGGCGGTGGGGCGAACGGCTGGTCGAACGAGGGGCGGATGGACGGCTGCTTCACGTAGATCGGCTCGACCTCGCCGAGCTTCGCCTGCGGGCTCGTCTCGAGGGCCCGCCAGCCGAGCTCAGCGAGGTAACCGGCGCGCCTCATCCGCGACGCCGGCGAGGCGAAGAGCGCCTTCGGACCGAGGATGTCGCGTAGCGTTTGCTCGGTCTCTGCACCGATCTCGCCCACGAAGAGTGTGTGCACACCGATCTGCCGGCAAAGCTCGGGCAGCGTCGCCGCGATGAACGGGGAGCGCCGCTGCCACTTGCGGTTCCGCTCCTGATAGAACGCCGCGTAGAACTCGTCGCGTCCCGCTGGCAGGAGCGGGCAGGTGCGCTGCTTCGACGCCGCGTGCGGATAGGCGAGCACGTCGAGCGTCGAGATGCCGACCATCGCGGCACCCGCGCCGCGCGCGAGGCCCTGTGCCGCCGCGATCGCGATGCGCAGACCGGTGAACGATCCCGGGCCGGTGGCGACGGCGACCTTGTCGATCGACGCGAGCGTGATGTGCGTTCGCGCGAGGAGACGCTCGATCGTCGGGAACAGCTCGTCGGCGTGACGGCGCTGCGCGTGCCACGTCTCCTCGGCCAGGACATCGCGTCCGTCGTAGAGCGCGACCGAGGCCCACTCGGTCGAGGTGTCAAGCGCCAAGAGAGTCACGGAAACCCTCCAGGAGCTCGGCCGATCGCGGACCGGTGGCGCGCAGCGCGACGGACCGCTTCGTGTCGGCGATGTGCGCGAGGTGCACGTCGAGTCGATCGGGCGGCAGCGCCGCGCCGGCGCGATCCGGCCACTCGATCACCGTCATGCCACCGCCGTCGAGCGTCTCCTCCCAGCCGGTGGTGCCGAGATCTTTGCCTTCGAGCCGATAGAGATCGAGATGGAAGAGAGGCAGCCGTCCGCCGAAATGCTCGTGCAGGATCACGAACGTCGGGCTCGAAACCTCGGACGCGTCGAGGCCGAGGCCGGTCGCGATGCCCTTTGCGAGGACGGTCTTCCCCGCCCCGAGCTCGCCCCACAGGGCAACGACATCGCCGGGACGCGCGAGGCGCGCGAGGCGCTCGCCGACGCGCTCGGTGTGAAGTGACGAGTGGCTCACGAGCTCGACGGCCTGCCCCGCGTTAAGCGGGGCGCCCGCTCGCCGCTGCGCGCTCGAATCTGCGGCGCTCAAGAACGAGCCGAATGGTAAGCCCGAGGAACGAGCCGAACAGGGCAGCCCAGATGAGAAGCCAGCCATCGCGCGGTGAGATGCCGACGAAGTCCAGCGGTCCGAACGGAAGCTGCAGCGCCCACGCCGCGAGCGGGATGAGCGCGAGGAGGCCGATGACGGTCCGGCGCCGTTCGAGGCGCTTGCGATCCTCCGCGTACTTCGCGCGCCGCCGCTCCTCGGCTTTGGCGGCGCGCTTCGGCTCCGCCGTCGCGGCGTTCGCCGGAGCGTGCGCGTCCCGCTCGGCGCGTCGCTCGCGCCGGCGTCTTCTCCCCACGGCGAAAGACTAGGCGTGAGGAGTGCGGGACGCGTCGAACGCGAGGACGTTCGCGACCGGTACCGGGCCGTCGGCGGTGGAGACCGCTTCCGCCTCGATCTCGCTCGCGAAGCGGGTCACGCCGGCGAGCGCGAGATGCTCGTCCATCGGCCGGGCCCCGAGCCAGTCATCCGAGAGGGCGAGCGACGGGGCGCTCTGCGCGAAGTCGCCGGCGTGCTCGGGCGCGAACACGAACAGGCGCGCGGACGCGGTGTGTACCGCCGCGCGCGCACCCACGAGCGCGACGAGCGGCATGAAGACCTCGCGCGGCAGCGGTGCGCTGCCGAAGCCAATGAGGCAGAGGACCGTCGGCGCATCGGGGCCGGTGGTCGCGCCCGAGGCGGTCGCTTCGTCGCCGTACACGACGCGCAGTCCGCCGGCCGGCGCCGCGCCGGCGACGATGGCGGCGACGCCGCAAGCATGAGAACGCGTGATCGACTCCGCCGTCGCGCGCGCGCCGCCGATGAGGATGCGGTCGCGCAGGCGGACGTCGATCCGCGACGGGTGCAGCTCCGCCGCCGGCGTGTCGACCGCGAGCGCGATCTCGCCGATCGCGTCCGGCCCGTACGCCGCGACCCCTTGCAGCGCCCAGGCGGATCCCGTGACCGTGACGCACCCATCGTCCGAGCGCGAGACCTGGCCATCGAGTGTCGACCGCACGACCCAGCGACCGACGACCGGCGCGACATAGAGATCGCCGTCAGCGCGCTGATGGATCAGGCGTCCGGCGATCGGTGAAGACACCGCGCGCGCGAAGCGGCGACCCGTGCGCGCGATCACGGTCCGCCGCTCGACCCCGCCACCGACCGGCACGCGCATGACACGCCCAAGATCGTCGGGCGCGATGCCGACGCGACGCGCGCCCGCGACGCGCGCCGGCGTGCCGTAGGTCGTCCCCGCGGCGAGAACGTCGCCGGCGTGGACATCCTGCCCCTCCGCGGCGCGTTCGCTCGCGCCGATCGGGAGCGAATGATCAGCCGACCAGCGCGAATACCGCCACGACATCAGCGGGCTTCCGCGGGCAGAACGTCGAGCGCGGCATTCCAGCGCGCGAGCGTCGGGATGCGTTCGGCGTCGCGAGGCGGGAGCGTGAGCGGACGGCCACGCGCGTCGATAACGACGCCCAGCTCAAGGTGCTCCGCGCGCGGACGAACGGTCGTCCTCGGCAGCTCGATCTCGACGACGCCCTTCGTCGGGACGAGCAGGAAGGATCCGCGCGCGACGCGCTCCTCGACGACGCCGTTCTCGTCCTTTACGCGCACGACCGCCGAGCGTCGCGGCCACATCTCGGCAACGATCGCGATCGCGTCGATGGTCGGCAGCGTGGCCACTCGACCGCGTGCGGCGAGTGCGCCGGCGGCGACGAGCGCGTCACTCGGCGCGCGCGAGATCAGCGTCGGCCCGGTCGCGCCGAACACATCGATCGCGACGAGCAGGGACTGCGCGGCGCGCGGAAGCTGCGCGAGCCGGCCGGTCAGGACGATCAGCGGTGCGGCCCACGCGGGTTCGAGCGACGCGCCGGCGCGCTCCGCGTCCGCCAGCGCATGCGCGATCGCTTCGCGCGCGAGCGCCATCTCGAGCGAGAGCGCGAGCACCGACGCGGGGATCGCGTCCGGCCAGCGCGCGCGGTTGAACACGCGCTCGAGCAGCGCGGGTGCTTCGACCGCACGCGGGATCCAGCGGCGCACGCGATCGAGTCCCGCGCGCGCGACCACGCGGTCCGCCGCCGCCCCGACGCCGAGCCGCTCGTGGATGCCGAGCACCACGCCGTCCGGCCGCGCGTGGATGACCGACGTCGCGCCGCCCGTCACGTCGAGAACGACGACGTCGGCCTTCGCCTCCACCGCCATCGCGCGCGCCGCGGCCTCGAGGGCCTCATCGCGCAAGACGACGTCGCCCTGGGCGCGCCGGCGCACCGCGCGGAGTCTCGCCACCAGCGCCTCGCGGCCCGCGGGCATGCGCACGTCCGGCAGCGCCTCGATCGTGTTCGCCGGACACGCGGCGGCGATGCGATCGCGAACGCGCTCATCGGCGGCGACGAGGATGTGCGGGAGCGGATGCTGATCCGCGCAGCCGAACCGCAGCGCCTCGGCGAGGTCGACGATCCCGTCGACGTCGCGGCGATCCGAGGCGAGCGCGACGATGAGATCGAGGTGCGCGTCGCGCAGGAGCTCCGCGCGCTCGACGAACGACCGCCCGTCGTGCGTGCCGAGGAGACCGACGAGCGACGCGCCGCCGGCCAGGGCGCCGAAGGCCATGGCGCGGGCCAGTTGCGGATCGCGCCCGAGGAGCGCCGCGACGCGGACGGCGTCGCCAGGGATCACGCGAAGGACCGGACCATCGACAGCGCCGGAGGAGACCCTCTCTGTCCGCGCCTCGTGCGCGATCTCGACCGAAGCGACGAGCTCGGTCGAGGTGGTCACGCGGCGGTGACCGGTGTGCGTTTCACCTCGGCGACGAACGCGTCGAAGATCCGCGTGGCGGCAGCCGCGACCTGCGCGGTGCGCTCGGGATGCCACTGCACCGCGACGACCCAGCGGTGCGCGGGCGACTCGAGCGCCTCGATGAGCTCATCGACGCGCCCGGTGGCGCGCAGCTCGGACGCGAGACGATCGGGCGTCACCACCTGGTGGTGGCTCGAGTTCACGGCGAACGTTTCATTCCCACACGCCGCGGCGAGCTTCGAACCCGGGTCGGGCGCGATGACATGGCGCACGGCATCCGCACCCGCGGGATCATCGGAGACCGGCGCACCCTCGGGCGGGTACTTCGGCGAGTGCCCGAGATGGTGCTGCTCCAGCGATCCGCCGAAGCGGACATTGATCAGCTGGAGGCCGCGGCAGATCCCGAGCACCGGGATGTCGCGCGCGAGCGCTCGCTCGAGAAGCGCCAGCTCGATCGTGTCGCGCGCGTCGTCGATGTCGAGAGAGGCGGTGTTGACCTCGTCGTACCGCGCCGGGTCGATGTCGCCGCCGCCGGTCAGGCATAGGCCATCGAACTCCTCGGGGAGCGCATCGGACGGATCGACCGCGATCGGCTCCGCCCCGCTGCGCCGGATGGCGTGGAGGTATTGCTCGCGCGCGACCACACACCGACGCGCCGTGTGGCCGCACAAGGTGACGGCGATCCGGGATCCCATCCACATCCCATGGTATTCGGTTTAGTCGCCGCTCCTCGGTCTAGTCGCGCAGGCTGGCGCGATCGATGAGCTCGACGAGCACGCCGTTCGCCGCGCGCGGATGAAGGAACGCCACCAGACCGTCGACGCCGCGGCGCGGCGTGCGATCGACGAGCTCGACGCCCTCGGCCGCAAGGCGGTCGAGCGTCCCCGCAAGGTCATCCACGACGAAGCAGAGGTGATGCAGCGTCGGCCGACCACGCTCGGCGACGAAGCGGGCGACGCCGGACTCCGCATCGGTCGGCTCGAGCAGCTCGACGCGCGAGCCGTCCCGCGTCGCGAACGCGACGCGCACGCGCTGGTCGGCGATCAGGCGCGGCTCGTCGACGCGGTAGCCGAGCAGGTCGCGATAGAAGGGAATGACCTCGGCGAGTGAGGGCACCGCGACCGCGACGTGATGCAGCTCGCGAGCGCTGACCCCTTTCATGCGCGCGGCGGGTGATACACGCCGAAAACGGTGCGCAGGTCTGTGCAGATCTCGCCGAGCGTCACGCCGGCCTCGACCGCCGCGACGATCGGCGGCACGAGGTTGGCCGTCCCGCGTGCCGCGGTGAGCAGGTCGGCCCGCGCGCGCTCGGTCGCGGCACGGTCCCGCTTCGCCCGGTGTGCGCGCAGACGCTCGGTGCGACCGCGGACGAGCGCGTCGTCCACGCGCTGGAGCGGCGGCACGGCCTCGTCGCCTTCCGAGCGATACGCGTTGACCCCGACGATCACCTTCTCGCCGCTCTCGACCGCCTTCTGCTGCGCGTAGGCGGAATCCTCGATCGCGCGCATCTGGTAGCCCTTCTCGATGGCGGCGAGCGCGCCGCCCATCGCGGCGATCTTGTCGAGCTCGGTGTGCACGCGGCGCTCGATGTCCGCGGTGAGCGCTTCGATCGCGTACGCGCCGCCCAGCGGATCGATCGTGTCCGCGGCGCCGGTCTCCTCGGCGATGATCTGCTGTGTCCGCAGCGCAAGACGCGCCGAGTCCTCGCTCGGAAGGGCGAGCGCCTCGTCGTAGGCGTTGGTGTGAAGCGACTGCGTGCCGCCGAGCACGGCCGCCAGCGCCTCGATCGCAGTGCGGACGATGTTGTTGAGTGGCTGCTGGGCGGTGAGCGTCGACCCCATCGTCTGCGTGTGGAAGCGGAGCGCGAGGGCGTCCGCGCGTGTCGCGCCGAAGCGGTCGCGCATGACGGCGGTCCAGATCCGCCGGGCGGCGCGGAACTTCGCGACCTCTTCGAGGAGCGTCGAATGCGCGGCGAAGAAGAACGAGAGCTGCGGCGCGAACGTGTCGACGGCTAGGCCGGCCGCGACCGCGCCATCGACGTAGGCGATCGCGTCGGCGAAGGTGAACGCGAGCTCCTGCACCGAGTCCGAGCCGGCCTCGCGGATGTGGTAGCCGCTGATCGAGATCGGATTCCAGCGCGGCAGCTCCGCGGCGCAGTACGCGATGAGATCGGTCACGAGTCGGAGCGAGGGCCGCGGGGGGAAGATGTACGTGCCGCGCGCGATGTATTCCTTGAGGATGTCGTTCTGCGTCGTGCCGCCGATGCCCGCGAGCGGGACGCCCTGCTTCTTCGCGACCGCGGCGTACATCGCGAGGAGGATCGCGGCCGTCGCGTTGATCGTCATCGAGGTCGTGACCTTGTCGAGCGGGATGCCCGCGAAGAGCTGCTCGAGATCCGCGAGGCTCGAGATCGACACGCCGACCTTCCCCACCTCGCCCGCGACCTGCTCGTCGTCCGCGTCGTAGCCCATCTGCGTCGGGAGATCGAACGCGACGGAGAGACCCGTCTGTCCATGCTCGAGCAGATAGCGGAAGCGCGCGTTCGTTTCCTCGGCCGTGCCGAACCCTGCGTACTGGCGCATCGTCCAGAGGCGACCGCGGTACATCGTCGGCTGCACGCCGCGCGTGTATGGCCGATCGCCCGGGAGGCCTAGACGCTCGACCGCTTCGCGATACGCGTCGTCGTCCGAATACGACGGCGGGAGCGGCGCGCCGTACGTCGTCTCGTGACGCGCGCGCTCGGTCGCACGACGCGGCTCAGCCATGCGGCGATGGTAGTCGCGCGGCCCCGCCGCTATGGCGTCACGGCCTCCGAGCCAGCTCGACGTCGAGCTGGATCCGCTCAGACCCGACAGTCACGTCGGTCGCCGTCGCGAACCCTGCGGCCGCGCGCCACCACTGGGCCGCGTACGGTGACCCCGCTGGCGGATCGAACACGAATCGGTAGATTCCCGGGGGCACGTACATGACGAAGGTGCCGCCGTAACCGGTCGTAGCTACGCCGACCGTGCGGCAACAGGGTGTGCCTCCGGCGACATACGCGGCCACGCGCGCGCCTTCCACACCATCTCCGAACGATGGCCCGGAGCGAACGTAGCCCGCGAGCTGCGTCACCGGAACG
>VBFY01000060.1 GCA_005889405.1 Chloroflexota bacterium
GCAGGAGCCGTGCCCGCCAGAGCCGGGGCGAGATTGGCCAGGACCCGATACCCGTCGGTCCCTCCGAGGAGGGCTTCCGAGCACCGTTCCGGGTGAGGCATGAGGCCGACGACGTTGCGGCCCTCGTTGCAGACACCGGCGATGTTCGCGAGGGATCCGTTGGGATTGGTCGCGGCACTCGCGCCGCCGCGCTCGTCGGTGTAGCGGAACACGACCTGCGCGCGCGACTCGACGTCGGCGAGCGTCTCGTCGTCCGCGACCCAGCAGCCCTCGCCGTGCGCGATCGGCATCCGCAACACCGCGCCGCGCAGGCCCGTGGTCCACGGCGTGTTGTCGCTCTCGACACGCATGTGGACCCAGTCGCAGCGGAACTCGAGGCCGCGGTTGCGCACCAGCGCGCCGGGTAGGAGCCCGGCCTCGCACAGGATCTGGAAGCCGTTGCACGAGCCGAGCACGAGCTTGCCAGCGTCGGCGAAGCGCCGCAGCTCGCGCGTGGCCGGCGAGATCTTCGCGATCGCGCCGGCGCGCACGTAGTCGCCGTAGGTGAAGCCGCCGGGGATGATCGCCGCGTCGTAGCCGTCGAGGGCCGCGTCGTCATGCCAGAGGATGTCGCTCTCGACGCCCGGCACGAGCGAGAGCGCGTGCTGGAAGTCGCGCTCGCTCCAGGTGCCCGGATAGCGGAGGATCGCGACCCGCGTCATGCGGGCGCGCCCTCCTTCAGCTCGTAGGCGTAGTCCTCGATCACCGGATTCGCGAGCAGCTCAGTGCCCATGATGCCGACCGCGTCGCGCGCGGCGGGCTCGTCGGCGGCCTCGAAGGTCACGACGATCTCCTTCCCGGTCCGCACGTCGGATACCGCGAGACCGAGCGAGCGCAGCGCGCCGCGGATCGCTTCGCCCTGCGGGTCACGGACTTCGGCCTTCGGCAGCACACGGATCGTCGCGACGTAGATCATCCGAACCACTCCTCGCCGGTCAGCTTCGCGTAGCACTCGCGATAGCGCTGACTGGTCCCCGCGACGACCTCGGGCGGCAGCGCCGGTCCGGGCGGCTCTTTGTTCCAGCCGCTCTCGGTCAGGAAATCGCGCACGTACTGCTTGTCGTAGGACGGCGGCGACCCGGCCGGCTTGTACGTCGCGGCATCCCAATAGCGGGACGAATCCGGAGTGAGCGCTTCATCGATGAGCGTCAGCTTTCCGTCGTAGAAGCCGAATTCGAACTTCGTGTCGGCCAGGATCAGTCCGCGCCCCAGCGCATACGCGTGCGCCTTCCGATACAGCTCGAGCGTCGTCTCCTCCAGCTGCTTCGCCAGCTCCGTGCCGACGAGCGACGCAAGCTGCGCGCGCGAGATGTTCACGTCATGGCCGGTCACCGCCTTCGTAGCCGGCGTAAAGATCGGCTCGTCAAGGCGCTGCGACTCCTGAAGCCCCTTCGGCAACGCCTCGCTCGCGACGGTCCCGAGCGCCTTGTACTCGGTCCAGCCCGATCCCGCGATGTACCCGCGCGCGACGCACTCGACATCGATCCGCTCGCAGCGCTTGACGAGGACGGCGCGGCCATCGAGCTCCGGCACCTCGCGGAACACCGCGGGCAGATCATCGATGTTCGTCGAGACGAGATGGTTCGGGACGACGCGCTCCGTTCGATCGAACCAGAAGGTCGAGATCTCGGTGAGCACGCGGCCCTTGTCGGGGATCGGCGTCGGGAGAACGACGTCGAAGGCGGAAAGGCGGTCGCTCGCGACGATCACCAGGCGATCCCCGCCGGCCTCGTAGACATCGCGGACCTTGCCGCGCCGGAAGAGGGTCGCGCCGGGGACATCGCTCTGGATCAGCGTCTTCACTCGGGCAGGACTCCCTTCAATCGCTCGCGCCATGTCGCGGCGACGTCGCGCGCGACGTCGGCGGCGAGACCGCGGTAGTCCTCGGGACGCTCGAGGATGCGCCGCTCCTCGGGCGACAGCCTCGTGAGGTACTCGCGCAGCTCGGTGTCCTGCGCTACGACCTCGAGCACGGACCGCGACGTGCGCTCGGCCTCGAGCGTGAGCCGGCGCACGGCCTCGTGCGCGTCGGGATGGCCGTACTTCGCGAGCAGCACGTAGAGCGGCTCGGCGACGATCGCGCCGCGCGACATCGCGAGGTTGGCTTTGAGGCGATCCCGGTCGACGCGGATGCCCTCCAGCGAGCTCGCCAGCCGGCCCGCCGCGTACGCCGTCGCGGCGACGATCTCGCCGAGGAAGCGCTGCGACGCGGAGTTCGTGAGGTCGCGCTGGTGCTCGCTGATCTGATCGAGGTACGTCGTCAGGACGCGAGGCGCCATCGCCTTCCAGATCGACTTCACGTTCTCGAACGACACCGGGTTCCGTTTGTGCGGCATCGTCGACGAGCCGACCTGTTCCGCGGCGAACGACTCCGCCACCTCGCCGATCTCGGTGCGCTGCAGCTGGCGCATGTCGTCGGCGAGATTCGCCATCACGCCGAGTGCGGTGACGCAGGCGTGCGCGAGGTCGGTCCAGCCCTCGGGCTCCACGATCTGCGTCGAGCTCGACCTCGGATGGAGGCCGAGCGACGCGAGGAAGCGCCGTTCGAGGGCGCGCGGGTCGGCCGTCAGGAGTCCCGCCGCGGCGTAGGCACCGACCGCGCCGGAGAGCTTGCCGGGGAGACGGCGGGCGACCGAGCGCAGCATCTCGACACGGTCGCCGAGCCTGGAGACGTACTCCGCCATCGCGAAACCGAACGTGATCGGCTCGGCGTGGCGACCGTGCGTTCGCCCGATCTGCGGAGTGTCCGCCTCGGCCTCGGCGATGGAGATGCAACGAGCGACGAGCACGCCGAGCGCGGGCACGACGACGCGCTCGACGCATTCGCGGTACCGCAGCGCGTTCGCGGTGTCGACGATGTCGCTTGACGTCGCGCCGAGATGCACGAAGCGCTTCGCCTCTTCCGGCACCTGCGCGCGGATGATGTTCACCAGCGCGCGCACGTCGTGGCGCGTCTTCGTCTCTTCCTCGGCGACCTCCTGTGGCGTGATGCGATCCGCGGCGCGCGCGATCGCGTCCGCGACACTGCGGTCGCAGATGCCCGCGTCGGCCATCGCGTGCGCCAGCGCGCCTTCGACCCGCGCCTGATAACGGATGGCCGCCGCAGCGGAGAGATAGGGATGCAGCGCCTTGTACAGCGTCGCGTCGCCACCGTAGAAACGGCTGTCCAGCGGCGAGATCGTGTCGAAGCGGTTCTGGATGGTCATCCGGCTAACACTTTCGAGGCCATCCCCTCGCGCAGCATGCGTAGACGGGCGGCGAGCTCATCGTTGCCGATCGCGAGGATCTCGGCCGCCAGGATGCCGGCGTTCGCGGCGCCCGCCTCACCGAGGGCGACGGTCGCGACCGGCACGCCCCGCGGCATCTGCACGGTGGAAAGGAGTGCATCGAGGCCGCCGGCGACGGCGTTCGGCGCCACGAGCGGGACCCCGATGACCGGACTCGTCGTGAGCGCGGCGACCGCGCCCGCGAGATGCGCCGCGCCGCCGGCGCCGCAGATGAACACCTTCACCCCGCGGCGATCGGCCTCGGCGACAAAGTCGCGCAACGCCTCCGGCGTGCGGTGGGCTGAGAGAACGCGCGTGTCGCAGTCCACGCCGAGGCCGTGCAGCGTCTCGACGGCCATCTTCATGATGGTCTCGTCCGACGAAGAGCCCATGAGGACGCTCACAGACGGCGTCATGCGACGGCCACCCCACTCCCCGCGATGTCCGAACGATAGAACTTGCCGGTGAAGGTGACACGCTCCGCGCCCTGATACGCGCGGTCGCGCGCCTCAGCGACGTTCGAGCCGCCGGCGACGATGTGCATGACGCGGCCGCCCGTCGTGATGAAGCCGCCCGCGGGCGTGGCTGCGGTCGCGCCGTGGAATCCGTACACGCCCTCGGGCAACGCGTCGAGCCCTTCGATCCTGTCGCCGACGCGCGGCGAGCCTGGATATCCCTCGGCGCACAACACGACGTCGACGAACGCGCGCTGGCTGAAACGCAGCGGATTTGCCGCGACGTGCTCCTTCAAACGGCCCTCACCGAGGGCGACCATGAGCTTCGCGAAATCTCCACCGATGCGCGGCAGCGTCACCTCGGCCTCGGGGTCGCCGAAGCGCGCGTTGTACTCGAGCACCTTGAAACCGCTGTTGGTCCGGATGAGGCCGGCGAAGATCACGCCTCGAAAAGGCGTTCCCCTGGCGGCAAGAGCGCGAGCGATGGGCGTGATCAGCTCGTCCGCTACGCGCTGCGCATCGTCGTCCGGCAAGACAGTGGTCGGCGAGGACGCGCCCATGCCTCCGGTGTTCGGACCGACGTCGCCGGTACCGACTCGCTTGTGATCGCGCGCGGGCGGGAGCGCCACGACGGTCTCGCCATCGACGAGCGCCTGCAGCGACGCCTCTTCACCTTGGAGGAGCTCCTCGAACACGACGCGGCCGCTGTTCGTCGGCGGCGTGGCGAGCGTCATGAGCGCCTCCTCGAGCGTGCGGCAGACCGTCACGCCCTTTCCGGCGGCAAGACCGTCCGCTTTCACGACCAGCGGTGCCGCCCACTTGTTGCGATCGAGCGCGTTGCGCGCGTTCTCCGGCGTCGTGAAGGTCTCCCAGCGTGGTGTCGGCACATGCGCTTCGGTCATGAGCTCCTTCGCGAAGGTCTTGCTCCACTCGATCTTCGCGGCCTCCTTCGACGGCGCGACGACCGGCACGCTCGCGCGACGGATGTGATCGCCGATGCCTTCGGCGATGAGCTCGTCCGGCCCGACGATCGCGAGGTCGATCGCCGACGCCGCGAGGTGCTGCTGCAGCCTGCCGACATCGTGCGGTGAGAAATCGACGACGCGCGAGAAGAGCGCGACGCCGGCGTTGCCCGGCACGACATCGATCGTGGCGACGCTGTCGCAGCGCGCGAGGCGCCACGCGATCGCGTACTCGCGGCCACCGCCGCCGAGCACAAGACAGTTGAGGCCCGGCGCGCCGAGCGAGCGACCTGGGCTGCGCTGCTTGCGCTGCTCTTGGATCAGCTGCTGCACCTTCTCGCCGTGCCGGAGGTAGTCCCGGATCCCCTTCACTTCACTCCCACTCGATCGTGGCCGGCGGCTTCGACGAGATGTCATAGACGACGCGGTTCACCGCCGCGATCTCGTTCACGATCCGCGCCGAAGCGCGCGCGAGGACGTCGTATGGCAGGCGCGCCCAGTCGGCGGTCATGAAGTCCTCGGTCGTCACGGCGCGGAGCGCAACGAGCGCGCCATAGGTGCGGAAGTCTCCCATGACACCGACGCTTCGCACAGGAGTGAGAACGGCGAAGGCCTGGGCGACGGTGCGGTAATGGTCGGCGGCGCGCAGCTCCTCGAGGAAGATCGCGTCCGCCTGGCGCAGCGTGTCGAGCGCTGCGCGGTCGATCGGACCGAGGACGCGCACGGCCAGGCCGGGCCCCGGGAACGGATGCCGCCACAGGATGTCCTCTGGGATCCCGAGCTCAGCCCCGACGCGACGGACCTCGTCCTTGAAGAGGCGCCGCAGGGGCTCGACGACCTCGAGCGACATGACCTCGGGCAGCCCGCCGACGTTGTGGTGCGTCTTGATCCGCGCGCTCGTCTTCGACTCGCGCGAGCGAGACTCGATCACGTCAGGGTAGATCGTCCCCTGCACCAGCAGGCCCACGTCGCCCACGCGGCGCGCCTGCTCCTCGAAGCAGCGGATGAACTCCTCGCCGATGATCGTCCGCTTCTGCTCGGGATCGCTCACTCCTTCGAGGCGGCGAAGAAAGCGCTCCGACGCATCGACGTGCACGAGACGCAGACGCGGACCGAACGTGGCGACGACCTCTTCGGCCTCGTTCGCGCGCAGCAGCCCGGTATCGATGAACACGCACGTGAGCCGATCGCCGATCGCGCGCGCCACGAGCGTGGCCGCGACCGCGGAATCGACGCCGCCCGAGAGAGCGCAGATCGCGTGGCGGTCGCCGATCGTGCGCCGCAATTCCGCGACGGCCTCCTCGATGAACGCCGCGGGCGTCCAGTCGCCGGCGCAGCCGCACACGCGATAGAGGAAGTTGCGCAGCACCTCGGCGCCGCGCGGCGTGTGCATCACCTCGGGATGGAACTGCACGCCGAAGCGGTTGCGCCCGTCGCTCATCGCCGCGAGTGGCAGCCGCTCGGTGCGCGCGATGCCGTGGAATCCGGGCGGGAGCCGTTTCACGGTGTCGCCGTGGCTCATCCACGCGCGCTCATGGTCGGAGAGACCCTCGAACAGGCCGCCGGACTCGGCGATGTCGACGGTCGCGGGCCCGTACTCCCTCTTGCCTTCGGGCGCGACCTCGCCGCCGAGGACCTGCGCCATGAGCTGCATGCCGTAGCAGATGCCGAGGATCGGGAAGCGCCCATCGAGGATGGCGGGATCGATCTGCGGCGCGCCCACGTCGTACACGCTCGACGGTCCGCCGGAGAGGATCACACCCACGACGCCGCGGCGCTCGAGCTCTTTCGCGGTGACATCGTGCGGAAAGATCTCGCAGTACACACGCGACTCGCGCACGCGGCGCGCGATGAGCTGGGTGTACTGGGATCCGTAGTCGAGGATGGCGACCGTCGCTCGGCGCTGCGAGGCGGACTCCCCCTCCGTCGTCTGGAGGCGGCTGTCCGGCGCGCTCACCTATTGATTATCGCGTACGGTCCACGCGACGATTTGCCCGACCGGCACGCCCTGCCTGTCGCCTCTCAGTCCAGTGGGTGACGCCATTTCAGGCCGGCGAAGCGCGAATAGTCGCGATCCGTCGTGATCCACTCGCTCCCGCTCTCGATCGCCAGGGCGGCAAAATAGGCATCCGGTACGAGGTTGCCTTTCACGCCTGCCTCCCGGCAGAGACGACCGAGGATCTCCCAATGGCGCTGTGACGGCGAGATGAGCACGCAGTTCGACCGCGCGCGCAGAGCATCGGCGGCCGCAAGAGCGCGATCCGTGGGCATCGGCGCGTCGAACACTCGCGGATTGGTGACGACACGCAGGAAGCCACTCAGGACAAGATCGGACATGCCGTAGGCGGACTCGGATTCCACCATTTGGCGTAGCCAGTCGCGGTACTCGAGATGACGCGCAGCATCTTCCGCATGCGCGTAGACAAGGACGTTAACGTCGACGAGGAGCAGTCGTCCCCTCCATCACATCAAGGAGTGCCGCGCTGTCGTCGAGATCAACGCCTGGACGCGGTCGGCCCTTGAAGGTGATAACGCGGAACGGCGGAGCCTTCGGACGACCATCGCCGGAAGCCGTGCGTGCGAGGAACTGACGCACCGCGTCCTCGATCACGGCAGTGAGCGTGTGCCCGCGAGAAGCTGCGTGCTTCTTGAGATCTCGAAGCAGGCGGTCATCTAGACGAATCGTCGTCCGCATCACTTAATCATCAAGGCCAGTCATCAATATGTCAATCCGTTCTGCGACGGGAAATCGGTTTAGCCTATGCCTCGACCAAATCAGGGAGGAGCACCGTGGAGCCCAAAGCCGGCGACATTGTTCACTTCGAGATCAACACGCGAGACCCCGAGCGCGCGAAGAAGTTCTACAGCAAGGCCTTCGGGTGGAAGTACAAGGACTCGGCCATGCCGGGGATCGAGTACTACCTCATCGACGGCGTCACGCCCGGCGGCGCGATTAACCCCTTGGCACAGGACTCGAAGGTCAAGGCGCCGACGGTCTACTTCGGGACCGACGACATCGACGCCACGCTGAAGAAGGTCCGCGACGCCGGCGGCACGGCCGACGAGAAGCAGCCGATTCCGGGTCAGGGGTGGTTCGCCGGTTGCACCGATCCGGATGGGAACTCGTTCTCGCTGTTCCAGAGCGATCCCAGTGTCACCATGGAGACCGAGCACGCACACCAGGAGGCGCGCGCCTAGCCAAATAGCGCGAGCACGCGCCGCAGCGACCCCGCAAGCCCTCCGGGATACGTGTCGATGACTCCCGGATAGGCTCGGGCGACCGCATCGAAGGTCAGCGTTCGCGAGACCTCGCCGATGCGGCGCCCGAGCTCCGCCGCACCTCGCAGCTCGCGCGTCGAGGCGCGATCGCTCCACGGCTCGAGGTACGCGTCGCGAAGAGCAAGGATCTCCGGGGAATCCTCCGCGTGTCCGGTCTTCTGCGCCGCGAAGCGCAGCGTGACCGCGAGCGTGCCGAACGGATGCGACACGCACGCATCACCCCAGTCGAAGATCACCATGCGGCCATCGCGGACGAGAACGTTGTTCTGGTGGAGATCGTCGTGATTCAGCGTGTCGTCGATCCCGAGTGCGGCGAGCGAGCGCACCGCAGCGGCGAGCCGCGGGCGCACGGACGAAAGCGCCCGTCGTTCGTCGGCGGTCAGGCGGTCCGAACGCTGACCCGAGACCGCCGGCTCACCCGCGACGACCTCATCGAAACCGGCGAGCAGCGCTGCCGCGCGGTGGTCTGGCGTGCCGAATCCGATGATCTCGCCAGCACGAGGCGTGATGTCGCGTTGCAGCTGGGCGCAGCGCGGGAGGATCTCGCGCCACGCGCGAAGGAGCTCGTCGCCGGCGTACACCTCGCCGAGCTTCTTCCCACCCTCCGCCACCAGCATCCAGGGCCTCGTCGGGTGCAGCGCCAGCACCGTGGTCACCAGACCGGGGAACTCGCGGTGGAGGAGCGCGGTGAGGCGTGGCTCGTGTGCTTGCGTCGGTCCGCAGCACTTCAGGTAGACGGCGCCGTCGCTCGTCGGAGCGCGGAAGACCGTCGACCACGGCTGGACGTGAATTGGTTCGATCGGCGCGACGATCCTGATCCCGAGCGAGCGACATGCTTCGCGCGTCCAGTCATGTGCCTCGGAGAGGAACGGTCCCGCGTCGATCGCCTAGGACCGCGCGGGTGCCCGCGCCGGACTCACCTGACGATTATCGCGTCAGCGGCCTCCGGGCACCCGCGCGTCCGCGCTCAGCGCGCGGCGAGATGGGTCTTGATGATCTGGCCGTAGGTCGTGGGCGTGCCGGTGTAATCGACGATGAGCGCGATGTTCCCGCACGCCGTCCCCCAGTCGTCCCACGTCCAGGCAAGGTAACCAGAGTTATGAGCGTCAAGCCAGCTCATGAGCGAGTTCATAAACGTGGCGCTGCAGTTGTCGGTACCGACCTCGGTCGCGACGACCGGGACCCGCGCTGCGACGGCGCCGGCCGTGTTGTTCCAGCAGGTCGCAGCGGCGCAGACGTTGAAGTTGTACACGTGCCACGAGGCAGCAAGGTTGTTGAGCGGATCGCTCGGGGCGTAGGTGAGCCACTGCGACAGCGCGTTGGAGTACTGCACGCCGTCCAGGAGGATCACGTTGGTGGCGCCGGTCGCGCGGATCGCGCTGACGATCTCCTGCATGCCGGCTGCTTGATAGTTCTGACCCGGGCAGGTGCCGCCATCGCGCCAGCACTGCCAGGCAGCGGTCGTGTCGCTGTTGTTGTCGGGATACGGCTCGTTGTAGGGCTCGAGAAGGACGGCGTTGTTGCCCTTGAACGTCGCGGCGACCTGGCTCCAGAAGGTCACCGAGTGATCGCGGTCCAGCATGGGCTGCTGTCCGGTCGCCTTCTGTGTTCCCGGAGCGCTCCAGTGGAGCTCGAGGATCGCGTAGAGGCCGTTCTGATTGAGCAGGCTCACGTAGCTCTGGATCGCCTGGCGATAGTTGGTGCCGGAGTACGCCGCCGGCGCGCCGTTGATCGCGAGCCAGCAGTCTTCATTGAGCGGCACCCGCACGGCGTTCGTGCGCCACGCGGCGATCGCGCGGACGGATGCGGCATCGTTCGGTCCGTCGAAGATGCCCCAGCCCTGGATGCACGCGTACTCGGTCCCGGAGCGGTTCACGCCCAGGAGCTGCACGGCCGCCCCGCTGGAATTCACCAGCGCGTTGCCACGCACGACGAGCGGCGAGAGGGCGCCGGGTGCGGGCGTTGGCGCGGGCGTCGGCACGGGTGTGGGCGCGGGCGTCGGTGCGACCGTTGGGACAGGCGTCGGCACCGGTGTCGGCGCGGGAGTCGGCGCGAGTGTCGGAGCTGGAGTGGGCACCGGCGTCGGCGCCGGCGTTGGCGCAAGGGTCGGGGCCGGTGTAGCCACGGGAGTCGGCACCGGAGTCGGCGCAAGCGTCGGCGCGAGTGTCGGGGCCGGCGTCGGGACGGGCGTCGACGGTGGCGTCGGCGCTGCCGTCGGCGCAACGGTCGGCGCGACCGTCGGAGCTGCGGCTGTGACCGCGAACGTCCCTGCGCCGTTGTTCCAGTGGTACATCGTCGCCCAGTCGTTGGAGAAGACTCCGATCTTCACGGTCCACGTCCCAGTGGACGAGGTACCGGGAACGGTCCACGGAAATGCGAATGTCTTCGACTGAGCTGCGGCGAAGCTTTCGTTCGCCCACCATGTCTCGTAGGTCCGGACGCCGAGAGGACTGAACAGTTGCGCGTCGACGAGGAACGAGCCCGCGGTCGCGCTGTTCGTCGTGACGCTCGTGCTGACGGTCGATCCGGCCGGCAACGTCAGGGGCGATTCGGACGCGCTCGATGTGAAGCTCGGTGTCGTCGGCGGTATCGGAGTCGGCGTCGGCACGACAATCGCGGACGTGACGGCGAATGCGGCGCTGACACTGACCGTCGTCGCCGCAGTCGCGGACGTCCCCGCTTGAGCCACGGTCAAGAGGTGTTGGCCGACGGTCGCGCTCGAGGGCACGACGACGGTGGCGCTGAACGCGCCGCGACGATTCGCTTGGGCCGTCGGCATGCCCGTTGTCGCGCCGTCCCAGCTGAAGACGATCGACGCGTAGCGCGGGAAGTTCGTTCCCCGCACCAACACGGATGTCCCCACCGATCCCGAGGTTGGGGTGAGGACCGCGTTCGCGGGTTGCCTCGCGTCCGCGGTGGATTGCGACTCGTCACCTAGCTGATAAAGCGTGACGACGGTGAATCCGATCGCGAGTGCGCAGATGATCGTCGCGGTCGTGACCGCGAAGGCCTCGACCTTACGCCACCGTCGACGGACGGGCGCGATGATCGCTTCTGCCTGACCAGCCCCGCTCCCACCCCGACGGAATGCGCTACCTGCACTCGGCATCGGGCCTCCCAAACCGGCGCAACCGGCACCGGTGTTACAGCCACCAACGGGAGCGCCCAAAGTGCGGTGCTGATACAGCGTGGCCCATTCGTACTGGGACGGATTGCCGCGCGCACGATGCGCGACCCGCTATCCATGTGGTGAAACGGCGGGAGGCGTGTTCAGTATGTGTTCGTGACGTCGCGTTTGGCGCGCAGCGCGACATCGCTCAGTAGCGCGTTGCCCCCGTGAACGTGAACGCACCCAGATGCAACGCGGGAACGCGCTGGCACGATGTCATCAGACCGAATTGCTCGCCGGTCACCAGCAGCGACAGATCCTTGCTGATCCCGCGAACTTCACCGAGCGCCTCGTGATACGACTGCGTGAAGCGGAAGTTCTTCACCGGATGCGCGATCTCGCCGTCGAGGATCGCGAACGTGCCGTCGCGCGTCATGCCGGTCACGATCGTTCGCAGCTGATGCACCCAGCGCGTGTAGTGGAAGCGCGTCACGAGGACGCCCTTTTTCACGCCGGCGACGAGCTGTTCGCGCGTCTTGTCGCCCGCCTCGAGGCGTACGTGCATCGGCGCGGGCAGGCCGACGAATGGCTGCGCGTGCCCGGTGTTGACCGCGTTGTTCCGGTGCGCCGTCACCGAGTCGTACACGACCGCGCGCGCGACGCCGTCCTCGATGAGCGTCAGTCGTTCGCTCGGCTGTCCTTCGAAGTCGAACGCGCGCGGGATCGACCGCGAGTCGTAGGGGTCCTCGACGAGCGTGATCGGGCCGGTGACCTTCTGGCCGATCTTGCCGCCGACGAACGAGCGGCCTTCTTCGACCGCGAGTCCGCTCAGCTGCATGCCAAGGAAGCCGACCATGTCGCGTACCGCATAGGGCGTGAGCACGACCTCATACGTGTCCGGTGCGAGATCCCGCGGATGTTGCGCGATAGCCGCCTTGCCCACCGCCTCCGCCGCGGCGCCTTCGACATCGAGACTCGTCACGTCGGTCGAGACGCGCTGCGCGAAGGCCGAGCCGTCGTCGCCGATCGCGGCGATCTGCGCCTCGGCGTACGTCTGCGGCGCGTAGGCCCAGGTCCCGAGCGTGCTCGCGACCGCGATCTCCTGAACGTTCGTCGCGACGAAACCGGCCGCGATCAGCTTCACGGCGCTCGCCTTATCGCAGAGCGTCTTCGCGGCACGCGCGCGGTCGAGCGGCGTCGCCTCCGCTGTCTTCTCGACGTACGCCGACGGCGCCGACGGGATCGGCCGCGGCGCCGGCAGTCCGGGATACGTCGGATCCTCCGGGGCACGGCGCGCGAGATCCGACGCGAGCTCGGCCGCGCGGCGGAGGCCGTCATCATCGAGCCGGTTCGTCGTCGCGGTGGCGCGCCTCGTTCCGACCACGACGCGTACGCGCAGCTCGGCCTCGCGGCTCGTCACGTTCTGGTGGATCGCGGAGTTCGCGAAGCGCGTGAGGGAGCCCGTCTTTCCGATGATCAGCGCCTCCGCCTGATCGCCCGCCGCGGCGCGTAGCGCGCGCTCCGCGATGGCGTGCAGCTCGCGGTCGCCAAAGAGAACTCCACTCATTTGATCACCCCGACTCGCACGTCGCGGAAGCGCGCGGGCGCCGCGCCGTGGCCGGTATGCGCGCCCTGCCCCGGCTGGCCCTTGCCGCAGTTCGGCGTGCCCCACATCACCCACTCGCTCTCGGAGCAGATCGCGTCGCAGCTGCCCCAGAACTCCGGCGTGAGCCCGGTGTAGGTGGGATTGCGGACCATATCGCGCCGCTTGCCGTTCTTGATCTCCCAACCGACCTCGGTGCCGAACTGGAAGTTGAAGCGCTTGTCGTCGATCGACCACGAGCGGTTCGTGTCCATGAGGATCCCGTCGTCGGTATCGGCGATGAGGTCGTCGAGCGTGCCCGCGTCCCCCGGCATCACCGACACGTTGGTCATGCGGATGATCGGCACGCGCGCCCAGCCGTCCGCACGCATCGTCCCGTTCGAACGCGTACCGAGCGCGGCGGCGGTCTCTCGGCTCATGAGGTAGCCGACGAAGATCCCCTCCTTGACCGCCCAGCCCTCGCTCGCCGGTACGCCCTCGTCGTCGAAGCCGAACGTGCCGAGGCCGCCCTCGGACGTCGCGTCGATCCGGATGTTCACCTGCGAGCTTCCATAGCGGAACGTTCCCAGCTTGTCTGGTGTGAGGAATGACGTGCCCGCGAAGGCCGCCTCGCTCCCCAGCGCGCGGTCGAGCTCGATCGGATGGCCGCAGCTCTCGTGGCAATGCAGCGAGAGCTGATTGCCGCTGAGGATGACGCTGGTGATCGTGTCCTGCGGGCAGGGCTTCGCGGACAAGAGCGCGACCGCTTCATCGGCGACGCGCTCGGCGTTCCCGATGAGATCCCAGCGCGTGAGGATCTCCCATCCGCCGGCGTTCTGGTACCGCAGCCCGTCGGGATAGGTGCGGATCTGCAGCTCGCCGTTCCCCACCGCCTCGGCCGCGATGCCGCCACCGACCTCGGTCAGGCGCTGCGCGATGTCCGCGCCCTCGCTCGACACGAACAGCTTGTCCTCTCGCCAGACGGCGTACGCCGCGCGCGTGGTGCGCAGGCCCTTCCGCTCGCGCATCCGCGCCTCGGCGTTCATGAGGAGCTTGAGGCGGTCGTCGAACGACAGCGTGAACGGGTCGACGTCCAGCGGCGTCTCGTACGTCGCGCGCACCGCGTCGACCGGCGCGAGCGTCGCGTCGCGCTTCTTGGTGAGCGCCGACGCCTTCGCGATCTCCACGGCGAGCGCCCCGACGCGGTCGGCTTCCTGCGCGGCAACGATCTGCGACGCGGCGAAGCCCCACGCGCCGTCCGCCATCGCGCGCACGCCGAAGCCGAACGAGTCGCTGCGGTCGACGGCGTCGAGACGCCCGTTCTTCACGAGAGCGTTCTCCTCATCGCGGCGCACGAAGCGGACGTCCGCGTACGTCGCGCCGCGCGTTCGCGCTGTATCGAGGGCGCGCTTCGCGAGATCGCGCTCCACCGCGAAAGCCGGGATCGTCACGCCTTGATTCGATAGTTGGGCGGTTCGGTCGTGATCCGGACGTCGTGGGGATGCGACTCGCGCAGCCCGGCACCCGAGATGCGGACGAACGTCGACTTCGTGCGGAGATCCTCGATCGTCGCGGCGCCGACGTACTTCATTCCGGCGCGCAGGCCGCCGACGAGCTGATGGAGGAACGGCTCGAGCGGACCCAGGGCTTTCACGTGCGCCTCGACGCCCTCCGGAACGAGCTTCGAGAACTCCCCGATGTCCTGTTGCCCGTACCGGTCGCGCGACGCGCCGGTCTTCTGCCCCGCGCGCGCCTGCATCGCGCCCATCGAGCCCATGCCTCGATACGACTTGAACGGCCCCTCCGGCGTCTCGGTCACGCTGCCCGGCGACTCGTCGACCCCAGCGAGCAGCCCGCCGAGCATCACGGTGGACGCGCCGGCGCCGATCGCCTTCGCGATGTCACCGGACTGTTGGATTCCGCCGTCGCCGATGACCGGGATGCCGTGCCGGTCGGCGACCTCGGCGCAATCGAAGATCGCGGTGATCTGGGGCATGCCCGCGCCCGCGACGACGCGGGTCGTGCAGATCGCGCCCGGCCCCACCCCGACCTTGACGCTGTCGGCGCCCGCGGCGATGAGCTCCTCGGTGCCTTCCGCGGTGACGACGTTACCGGCGATCACCTGCACGCGATGCCGTGCCTTCACCTTCTCGACCATGCGGATGACACCGGCCGAGTGGCCATGCGCGACGTCGACGACGATCACGTCGACGCCCGCCGCGACGAGCGCCGCGGTCCGTTCGTCGGCGTCGCCCGACACGCCGACCGCGGCCGCGACCAGCACTCCCGCGTCCTTCGCGAGCTTCACCTCACGCACCTGCTCGGCGATCGTGAGATTCCGGTGGATCACGCCGAGTCCCCCAAGCCACCCGAGGGCGATCGCCATGCGCGACTCGGTGACGGTGTCCATCGCGGCGGAGAGGAGCGGGATCTCGAGCGTGATGTCCTTGGTGAGCTGCGCCCTCGTGGAGACCTGACTGGGGAGGACGTCGCTGCGGGCCGGGATGAGGAGGACGTCGTCGAACGTGAGGCCTTCCCTGGTGAAGCGCTCCCCCACGCGGCTCACGTGCGACGGAGTGTACCGGGACGCGATCGTCGGGCGCGCGACGCGAGCGCGCCCCGACGCTAGCGCTGCTGTTGTCGAGACTTCGCGAGACGCTCGCCATACGCGGTGCCGCCCTGTGCCCACAGATTGAGCATCTCGATGCGCTGCTTGGTCCATTGACGAGCGCGCCACCAGAAAACGCCCGCCGCCGAAAGCGCCACCAGGCAGGCGCCCGGAAGGATGATCGGCTGCAGGTCCACGAACAGGTCGAGGCGATGCGCGACCACCGCGAGCGCCACGAACACCAGGGCCTCGATCTCGCCGAGCAGGATCAGAAAGATCAGCGCGAACGACGCCGCGCCGAAGCTCCGCTTGGCGCGGTGCGGAAAGGCGACATCCAGGAGGTTCACGCCAGCAGCCTACCCTCTCGCGTGCGTCGTCCCGGCGTGGGCTTCGCCAGCGCTCCTATTAAAAGGAGTGAGGGCACCGTCTGCCGTCTCGGCGATGATCTCGGTCTCCTCAAGCGATTCTCAACGGCCGCGCCTGATGATCGCCGGATGTTGCGAGGATTCCGCATGCGAGCGCCCATCGCGACCGTCCAACGGGCCGAAAACCCCGTGACGCCGCTCACACGCGGGTGGTCGGCTCTGCGACGGATCGTCACGTTGTCGCACCTCCAGAGCGCGCGAGAAAGGTCGGCAACGCCGCGCGAAGCAGACGACGACGGGCAATCGCTCTACGGCGCGGACTCGCCGTGGCTATAGGGATCTGAAGTCGGGCTCCCGGACCGCCGCGGGCAGACCAGCGCGATGCCCGCCGGCTTAGCCACGATGGATCGCGCCCGATACCAGCTGGGCGAGGCGCGCGCATCCGCGATGCTGGCGCTGCTCGACGCGAGTGCCGAGCTGCTCTCGGCCGAAGGGCAGACCGAGCTTGCCTTCGAGCTTGACCACGCCAGCGCGGGACAGCTCGCGCCACGCGTCACCCTGCGTTTCAGCGTGGGTCAAGAGTTCGGAGAGCTCCGCGTCGCCGACTCTGACGGCGGCACGTCCGTCGCTCACGTCTACGCCGCGGGCCCGATCGAACGGATCCTGCACGCGATCGGGTTCCGCGAGCTCTCGCGTGCCGTCGTGATCGCGAGGCGGTATCGCTTCGAGGGCGCCGAGGTGCGCGTCGCGCACTCCAAACCGGTGGGTTGGTACTGCGAGATCCGGCCGGACCTTGTCGAAGACCTCCCTCGCGTCGCGTCGGCGCTCGGGGCGGCCAACCTCCCCACCGAACGGCGCCTCTCGGATCGCCGCGACGGCGAGCGAAGGCTCCGACTTTTCCAATTCATGGAAAGCGATCGCAGAACGAGTCCGGATCGACGCGGCGGCGATCGTCGATTGGCCGCCCTTACTTAATACGTTCTCAACGGCCGCGCCCCATGCTCGCTGTGTGGGGAGGGATGCCGTGTCAAATGTCGTCTCATCGAGCCGCTCGGTGCCGCTCGTCGATCTGAAAGCCCAGTACGCCTCGATCCGCGACGAAGTCCGTGGTGCGATCGACGAAGTGCTCGAGGGCATGCAGCTGACGATCGGGCCGAATGTCCGCGCCTTCGACGAGGAGTTCGCGGCGTTCTGCGGCGCAAAACACGCGATCGGCGTCGGCAGCGGGACCGACGCGCTGCAGCTGGTGATCCGCGCCCTTGGGATCTCGGCCGGGGACGAGGTCATCACCGTCTCGCACACCTTCTTCGCCACGGTCGAGGCGATCCTCTATTCCGGTGCCCGGCCCGTCCTGGTGGACGTTGACGAGCGCACCTTCAACATGGATCCCGACGCGGTGGCGCGCGCGATCACGCCTCGAACGAAGGCGATCATGCCCGTCCACATTTACGGACGGACAGTAGATATGAAGCCGCTCCTCGCGGTGGCGAAAGAGCACGGGCTTCAGATCATCGAAGACGCGTGCCAGGCCCACGGCAGCCGCCTCGACACCGGTGGCATGGCCGGCAGCGCTGGACGCGCGTCGGCGTTCTCCTTCTATTGCAGCAAGAATCTGGGCGCGTACGGCGAGGCCGGAAGCATCGTGACCAACGACGATGAGCTCGCGAAGGAGCTCCGTTCGCTCCGCGAACACGGTCAGAGCGTCCGCTACTACCACCCGGTCGTCGGGTACAACGCTCGTCTTGACGAGCTCCAGGCGGCCATCCTTCGGGTGAAGCTCCGGCGACTGCCGGCGTGGAACGCGCGACGCGCTGCGATCGCGGCGCGGTACAACGAGCTGCTGGCTGATACCGCTGTCATCACTCCGAACATTCCTACCGAGGGCCGACACGTTTTCCATTGCTACGTCGTGCGCGTGCCCGACGGTCGCCGCGACGCGCTACGTCAGGCGCTCGCCGAGCGGAACATCGGGACCGGCGTGCATTACCCGGTTCCGGTCCATCTCCAAGAGGCCTGCGAATTCCTCGGCTACCGGCGCGGCGATCTCCCGATGACGGAGCGTCTTGCCGACGAGGTCCTCTCGCTACCGATGTACCCGGAGCTCAGCGACGCCGACGTCGAGCTCGTCGCGCGTACCGTCAAAGACTGCGTCGCTGGCGCGCAGCGTTTAGCGGCGTGACACATGATCACGTGGAGCGAACTTTCGGTGGGCCGTCGGTGAACAGTCGTGTACGAAACACAACCGGTGGACTGCGGAGAACGTTGCGATTAATCGATTTGGAGTATTGATAGCGACCTGTATACGTGCGCAGAATGGCACGAACGTAAACCTCGAACGTACTGATTGATCACAGCGCGGCGGTGGTGGGGTAGCGAGCGATGGTGGGGTGGGGGGCAAACAATGTGCGCACTTAGCGCTCTGGAAGCTCTTCCCTCGGCTCGTGCCGAGGGGAGGCCGACGGTGGTCCCGGACTACGCGGCCGCCGTGCGCAAGGCCGCGCACGACATCCGCACCCCACTCGCCGCCGTGACGCAGGGCGTCGACGCGCTTCTTAATCTCACCAACGATGGCGACGGAGCGCAGCGACTGTTCAACATCGTGCGTCGGAACGTCGTCCTCATGGGCGAGGTACTCGCGTCGTCGGTCGATCGCGGTCTCTCCGCCGCGCTCCCGATGACGACCGTCGATCTCGGCGAGCTGGCCAGGGACGTCGCGGATCTCATCGAGCCGGTCCTGACCGCGAACGGCCAGACGATCGAAGTCCGGGTCACCGGGCGCACCACAGGCGTGCTCGGCGACTACGGCGGGCTCGCGCGTGTGCTCCTCAATCTGCTGGACAACGCGTCCAAGTACGGCCCACGTGGCGATCGCCTTCGCGTGCGTGTGCGCCGGCGTAACTCCGCGACGATCGTCTCCGTGCACGACCACGGTCCCGGGATCCCGCGTGGCGAGCGTCACGCGATCTTCCGCGCGTTCTACCGTACGAGCGGCGCACGGCAGTCGCAGGTCGATGGTCTCGGGCTCGGTCTCAGCGTGGTGCGCGATGTCATCGACCAGCACGGCGGATCGGTCGGGGTAAGCTGCGCGCGCGGCGAGACGCGCGTGTGGTTCTGCATCCCGTCACGAGAAGCCGACGGCGTCCGCGCATGAAGATCCTGCTCGTCGAGGATGATGCCGACCTTCGCGACGTGACCGCGTACTCGCTGCGCCGCGAACGCTTCGCCGTGATCGAGGCCTGCGACGGCGCGCAGGCGCTTCATCGTTGGAAGGTGGACCGGCCCGACCTCATCGTGCTCGATCTCGGACTTCCGCGTCATGACGGCTTCGACGTGCTGCAGCGGATCCGCGAGAAGGACTCGACGCCGATCCTGGTGTTGTCCGGTATCCAGGATGAGCAGAGCATCATCCGCGCCTTCGCCATCGGAGCGGATGACTTCGTCTCCAAGCCCTTTGCCTCGAAACAGCTCGCGATGCGCATCCGCGCGATCCTCCGCCGCACCGGCATCGAGCCGCTGGAGCAATCACAGCCGACGCTCGATATCGGCGATCTTCACATCGACCCGGAGGTCCGCGAGATCACCTGGGGCGGCAGCTACGTGCGCCTCACGCCGATCGAGTTCCGCATCTTCCATTTGCTCGCGATGCACCTGGACCGCGTCGTGACCAGCAGCCGCCTCTTCGCCTACGTCTGGGGCTACGAGGGCGGAGATCCGAGCGCGCTACGCACGCACATCAGCCACCTTCGGACCAAAGTGCACGTGACCGAGCATCCGGGTGCGGCCATCATCGGCGTGCCCGGCGTGGGATATCGCTTCCAGATGTCGGCGGATCAGGCGGGGGCGACCGCCCGGAACAAGGAACTGGCGAGCCGGGGATCGCTCGGGCCAATCTCCCTCCGAGCCGGCTGAGCCGCGCTCGCCCTCGGAACACGGGCGATGCCCGCGCGGTCTTGGCGACGTTCGCCGCTGGCCACCTGCACCGGTGTCCTCGTGATCGTTCTCGCGTTAACGGGCTGCGCGTCAACACCACCAGGCCCGGGATCGGCCGCGGTCGTCACGGTCGACGCGCTGCGCTCGACCGGGCGTGCCGCGACGGAGCTGAACACCCAGATCATCTATCCCGGCGTCCTCGACCGCGTTCCCGGCGGGCCGGCGCTTCTCGCGGACTACGCGGCGCCGAAGATCCGTCTCATGCTGGGGACGGATGGCGCATATCTGCCCGATCATCCGCCGACCCTGCCGGCGGGCTGGACCAAGGGCGCGTGGGACTTTCGCACGATCGACGAGCTCGTGACGGCCACGTTCGCCGCGGGGGCGCGACCGGTCCTGAACATCGGCTACATGCCCGACTGGATGTGGAACTGCGCGACGGCGCAGCCCGTCGACGCGACGTTCGCCCCGTTCGGTGAGTACGCTGCGCGCCTCGTCAGCTACTACAACCGCGGGAGCTTCATCGCCGAAGACGGTCGCGTCATCACCAACCCCGCGGGGACCGCGCACCGTGTCGACACCTGGGAGATCTGGAACGAGCCGGACCTCTGGACGCTCGCCTGCGTCGGGCCGACCGGCAAAGGGCCGGGCCTTCCGTCGCTGAGTCCCGCAACGTACGTCGCCGTGTGGAACGCGCTCGCGCCGCGGATGCGGGCCGTCGATCCGACGATCAAGCTCGCGGGTCCGACCACGGCGCGCGGCGTCGAGGGCAACGCGTACGCGTACCTCGATCTTCTGATGCGGTCGGGTGATCCCAAGCCCGACATCGCGACGCTTCACGGCTACGGATCGCATGACGAGCGAGACCTCGACCGGTGCCTCTTCGATGGGTATGCGAGCGGCAGCGGCTGCCTCGCCGACGGCATCCCGAGCCTCACCAAGATGCTGACACGCATCCAGACCTCGGCACCCGGCCGGCCGACCTGGGTGACCGAGGCCAATGCTCTCGCCTCGTACGGCATCGACGCGAAGGCGCGCAACTGGGGACCGCTCGGCGCGGCGTGGCGCGCGAGCGCCTTCGCGCGCCTCTCCGCGATGGGTGTGGACGCGATCTTCGACTACTCGTTCGTCCATCCCGGCGGCGACCAGTTCTCCGCGGTCGACCCGACGACCGGCACGCGGTTGCTGCCGTACTGGACGAACCGCGAGCTCGCGCGCGCGTTCCCCGTCGGTGCGACGATCGTCGCGTCGGGGACCGATCGGCGTGGCATCGACACGCTCGCGGTGCGGCTCGCCGGCGGCGCGATCAACGTGCTGATCGTCAATCGCATCGTCGCGAGCGCGAGTGATGTCGGCGGAGCCGGACAGGGCCTCACGATCGAGCTGCAGCTCGCGGGAGTCACGTCGGCGGGCGAGCTGTCGGTGCGCAGTCTCGACGCGGGCACGCCGCTCGACTCGGGACCGGTCACGAGGAAGGTGGGCGCGGGCACGAGCGTGACCCTCGCGCTTGGCGGGTACAGCGCGACCATCGTCAGCTACGAGCCCGCCGTCGCGCGAGCCCCGTCGGAGGCCACGCGATGATGCCGCACGTCCCGGCACGCGCGCTGGCCGTCCTCGTCGTGATCGCGGCGGTCGCCCTCGCGTGCGAGCCGTTCGGGGCGCAGGGCGCCCCGCGGTCCGGCGCCGGGCCGGACGCGGCCTCGACCGCGGTATTCGGCGAGCGACTCGCGTTCGGTCTGCGGAATGACCCGACGGATCTGAATTGGATGGTCGAGAGCGGCGTGCCCTGGGCGGCGCGCTACACCTATCTATCGGGCGGCGTCAACACCGGCGAAGGCTGGGCGACCTGGACGAGCGAGCCCGGCTTCTATGCGACGGACTACGCCCGGCGCACGAACGCGGCGGGCTACGTTCCCATCTTCAGCTACTACCAGCTCCAGCAATCGCGACCGAAGATCGGGACCACCGAGCGGGAGCGCGCGTACTCGAACCTCGCCGACCGCGCGACGATGCGCGACTACTACCGCGATTTCCGGCTTCTCATGCGATCGCTTGCCGATGTCGGCATGGCCGTGGTCCACGTCGAGCCGGATCTCTGGGGGTATATCGAGCAGGCGCGTCCCGAGGCGAGCGCGGTGCCAGTGAGCGTGCGCTCGTCGGGTGACCCAGACGTGTCGGGCGAGCCCGACAACGCCGCCGGCTTCGCCCAGGCGCTCCTTGGTCTACGCGATAAGTACGCGCCGCACGTGCTGCTCGCGGTCCACGCCTCGGCGTGGGGCGCCGGGCCCGATCCCGTCGTCAGCACGACGGCTGTCGACGCGGCTCGAATCGCGCGGGACACCGCGCATTTCCTGAGGAGCCTCGAGCGGACCGATCGTCGCTGGGACCTGGTCTTCCACGACGTGATCGACCGCGATGCCGCGCTCGCGGCCGGGAAGGTCGCGGGACGGTCGTGGTGGGACGCCACGGATCAGACTCTTCCGAACTTCGCGCGCTGGCTCGTCTTCGTGCGCACGCTCTCGTCGTCGCTCGAGCGTCCGATCGTCGTGTGGCAGGTGCCGGTGGGCAACCAGCGCTTCCGCTCGATGGATAACTCTCCCGGACATTTCCAGGACAACCGCGCCGAATACTTCCTCGCGCACGCCGACCTGCTCGCCGCATCCGGCGTCGCGGCCGTCCTGTTCGGCCCCGGGGTCGACGATGCGACGTGGTACCTGGACGCGCGGCACGACGGCGTCACCAACCCGCCGGCGGTCAGCGCGTTCGGATGCGACCGCTGCAACACCGAGATCGCGACGTTCGCCGACGACGACGGCGGCAACCTGCGGCTTGCGGTGGGCGCCTATTACCGATCGGGTGGGGTCGCGCTGCAGCCGCGCTAGTCGCTAGTCCGGTGCCTGTCGGGCGAGCTCGGCGATGGGCTCGAGCAGCACCGGCGGGGCGTGCAGGTACGTCGTGGCTCGCCGCTTCTGGTCGATGTCGTCGCAGATCCGGTCGACCTGCTCGGCCGTCATCCCCAGGTAGGCCGCGATGACATCGTGCGCGACACCGTGGTTCTTCGCCCAGAGCACCAGATCCAGCCGCGAGTAGTCCAGCGAGTAGTAGAAGTCCTCCTGCGACTGCGCGAGGCTGAAGGTGTCCGTCGTCGGCTCGCGCCGGAGGATCTCCTCGTTGACGCCAAGATGGCGAGCCAGCGCGTAGACCTGGCTCTTGTACAGACCGGCGATGGGCTTCACATCGGCGGCGCCGTCGCCGAGCTTCACGAAGAATCCCTGGTCGTACTCGAGACGATTGGGGGTGCCCGCGACGGCATAGCTCAGGCGGTCGGCGTGGTAGTACTCCAGCATCTTTCGGACGCGCTGCTTGAAATTGGTCGCGGCCACGATCTCGAGATACGCGCGCGGCGGCAGACGGAAGCGGCGTTCGTCGCCGGACCGGGTGCGGACGACGAGCTGGAAGAAGTGCAGGAGCTCGCCCTTGAGCGGGTCGCTCGCGAGAACGATCTTCCACGGCAGATCGGGCTCGAAGTCAGGAAAGACACCACGCACCGCGGCGTTCCGGATCTGATAACAGCCGGTCGCCTCGAGCATCGGCGCGATGTCGTGGACCTCGTACGGGATCTGGAGCCGTTCGCACAGAGCGCGTCCGTAGACGAGGCTCTCCGGGCTCGAGTCGCGCTCGGGAAGGAGCAGCGCGAAGACGCGCTCCGGTCCGAGAGCCCTGACGCTCAGCGCCGCGACGCACGCGGAGTCGATCCCACCCGATACCGCGACGATCACCCCGCGGCGCCGTAGGCGCTGGAGCACCGCGACGCGAAGCGCGGCCGCGAGCTCCGCGGCCTTCGCTTCGAGGTCGAGCGAGAGCGCATCGCGCAGCACGTTGCTCACGTCCGATCCGCGGCCTGCGGACCGAGGAGCTCCGACGCAACGCGCGCACGCAGCAGCTTCCCCGATTCGTTGTGTGGGAGCGCGTCGACGAACGCGATCGCCTTCGGTACCTTGAAGGGCGCGAGGTGCTCGAGGCAGAAGCGGCGCAGGCCGCTCTCGGTGAGGCTGCTGCCGGCGCGCCGTACGACGAACGCGGCCGCGACCTCCCCGCTCACCTCTTCGGTCGAGCCGACGACCGCGGCCTCAGCGACCTCGGGATGGCGCGTGATCGCCTCCTCGATCTCGCTCGGGCTCACGCGGTGGCCGTCGATCTTCAGGATGTCCTTCGTCCGACCCACATAGAAGAGGAATCCGTCCGCGTCGCGCCGCGCCAGATCTCCGGTCCAGAGCCAGCCTTCGCGGAGGATTTGGCGCGTCTCCTCCGGGTCGGCGAAGTAGCCGGGCGTGACGTTGTCGCCGCGCGCGACCAGGTGACCGACCTCGCCATCGGGGACCGGAGCCCCCGAGCCGTCCACGACGCGGAGCTCGACACCCGGGACGGCGATCCCGATCGAGCCTTCCTTGTCGGCGGCGCGCTCGGGTGGAAGGTAGCTGAGGCGAGCCGTCGCTTCGGTCTGCCCGTACATGATGAAAAGGCGCGCGGGCCGGAACGCCTCCCGCGCCCAGCGGACAGTGTCGGGCGCCATCGCGCCGCCGGCCTGCGTCACGAAGCGCAGCCGAGCGAGTCCGACACCGCCCAGGTCGACCTGACGCCGGATGATCTCGAACGTCGTTGGCACTCCCGCGAAGTTGGTGCATCCCTCGTCGCGGATCGCTTCGACGACGGCGCGTGGATACATGAAGCGGTCGTCGAGGAACACCGAGCCGCCGGAGAAGAGGTGCGTCTGCAACACGCTACGGCCGTAGCAATAGGAGAGCGGCAGCACGAGCATGGCGCGGTCTCGCTCCGTGAGATCCAGGAACTGCACGATCGAGCGCGTGTTCGCGTCGACGTTGCGCCACGTCTGAACGACGCCGCGCGGCTCGCCGGTCGAACCCGACGTGTACACGATGAGCGCGGGGTCATCGAGCCGCAGAAGGTGCGGCTGCAGCGACGGCGCGTCAGACTCCGAGACGACGGCGCCGTCCTCGCTGATCGACGCCCCCACCACCCACAGCCGCAGCCGATGCTGACGCGCGAGATCGGTCCACAGGCGCAGATCCCGCGCGTGCACGACGGCCTCGCGGGCGCCGGTCTTCGCCAGGATCGCGGACAGCGCGGGCGCGCGCCAGGTGTTGCCGACCTCGACCACGCAGGCACCGATCGTCTGGATCGCGAGCTCGGCCACGACGGTCGCCACGAGATTCGGCAGCGATACGACGACGCGGTCACCGGCGACGACGCCCGCCGCCGCGAAGTGCGCCGCCAGGACGCGGAAGCGTTCGGCGAGCTCGCTGTACGAGAGCCGCGCCTCGGGCGTCGCGATCGCGGGCGCGTCGGGCGACCGTCGCGCGTGCGAGCGGACCCACTCCGGGATGAACGGAGTGTTCATGCGGCCGCCAGGTCCACGGCGTCGATGTCCGCCTGCGCGACGGCTGCGGGCGCGAGGAACTGTTCGGCCAGAAGCTGGGTCGTCGCGACCGCCATGATCGCCTGGCTGTCCGTCTCGCTCGGACTCGAGCTCTGGGCGGACAGCTTCGCGACCAGACGCGCGATCTTGTCGTCGTCGAAGATGCCGCGCTCGCGGATCGCGTCGCGCGACATGAGCGCGTTCGCCCAGCGCGGCGCCTGCCGGCCGGTGAGCGCCGATGCGATGGGCGCCCGGTAGGGAAACTTCCGCCGCCGGAGGACGCGCTCGGGAACCCAGCGCGCCGCGTAGCGCTTCAGGATCCACTTCTCCTTCAGGCCGCGGAGCTTCAGACCCTCGGGCAGTGTGGCGGCGAACTCGATGAGGCGGTGATCGAGGAACGGAAAACGGCCCTCGACGGAATGTGCCATGAGCATGCGGTCGCCCTGCGCGCTGAGGAGGTTGCCCGTCAGGAGCGTGGTCATCTCGAGGTACTGCGCCCGCGCCAACGGCCGCCAGCCGCGTACGCGCGACGGCACAGACGCGATGAGCGACGCCGCAGGATCCTCTGCCGCGGTGCGCTCGGCGAAGTCCGGTGACAGGAAACGCAGCGTCCGGCCGCTCGCGGCCCAGCGCGGCAGATGCGAGAAGTGCGGATCGTCCGGCCGATCCAGGCCGACACCGAAGAACTGCGCGAGCAGCTCGTCGCCCTGTTCGCTGAGTGGCAGGTACGGGTAGAGCCTGCGAAGGAGGGTCGGTCGGCGGGCCGACTTCGGCTGACGCGACCAGAACTGCCGCACGCGCGCCTCGCCGAAGAGGTCGTAGCCCCAGAAGATCTCGTCGGAGCCCTCGCCGGTCAGCACGACCTTCGTGCGATGCTCGTTGACGAGGCCGCTGAGCGCGTACAGGGGTGCCGGAGCCGAGCGCACGAGCACCTGCTCGGCGTGGAACACGACGTCGGGCAGGAGCTCGCCGATCGCGCGACTCGTGATCTGCACCGATCGGTGGTCGGTCGCGAGCGCGCGCGCGACCTCCTGCTGGTAGCCGCGCTCGTCGAAGCTCCGGTCGGCGAAGGCGACCGAGTAGGTCGACAGCGTCCCACCGAGCTGCGACTGCGCGATGGCGGAGAGAAGGCTCGAGTCGAGGCCCCCGGACAGGTAGGCGGCCACCGGCACGTCGGCGCGAAGACGCAGGCGCACCGCGCTCTCGAGGAGCTCACCGAGCTCCGCCTCGGCCTCGTCCTCGGAGAGGTCGGCGCGCGGCTCGACCCCGAGGTCGAGATCCCAGTACCGCCGGGTCTCGAGCCGACCGTCGGCGAAGCGCGCGATCGAGCCGGGCGCGAGCTGGGAGATCCCCTCGAACATGGTGCGCGGCACGACGGGCGACCACAGCTGCAGGGTCTGCTTCAGCGCGACGGCGTCGATGGCCGGCTCTCGCCAGCCGCCGGCAAAGATCGCCTTCGCTTCAGACGCGAAGGCGAGTCCCTCGCTCGTCATGGTGTAGTGCAGCGGCAGGATGCCGACGCGATCGCGCGCCAGCCAGAGCGCCCGAGTGCGCGGATCGAAGATCGCGAAAGCGAACTGGCCGATGAAGTCGTTCACGCAGTCGATGCCCTTCGACACGTACGACGCGAGGACGACCTCCGTGTCGGAAGTGGTGCGGAACGCGTAGCCCGGTGCGAGCTCCGCGCGCAGCTCGACGTAGTTGAAGATCTCGCCGTTGAAGATGAGCGTCACGCCGCTTCGTGGATCGATCATCGGCTGCGCTCCGCCCGCCAGATCGACGATCGCCAGACGCGCGTGTCCGAGCGCGGCGCCGTCCAGGAGCACCGCGCGCTGCGCGTCAGGGCCGCGGTGCCTCAGGCTCGCGGTCATGCTGCGCAGCCGGGCTCCATAGCGCGCCTCGCGCTCCCGCGCAGGACAGCCCGGTCGCGTGGTGAAACCGACGATGCCGCACATCTACGTGGCGGGCACGGGCGTCGCGGCCTGGACCTTCCGGTCGACGAATGCGGAGGCACGCCGCAGCGAGTCGAGGTTCTGCGGGAGGAGCTCGCTGTCGCGGATCTTCACGCCGAACACCTGCTCGATGAAGAGAACGAGCTCCATCATCCCCGTCGAATCGATGATCCCGCTGCGGAGGAAGGACTCATCGTCGTTGAAATCGTCGACGAAGAAGGTGTCGACGATGAACTGTCGGAGGCGATCGCGCGTGCTCATCTGCGCTCCGAGCGGACGCCGCGTCCCGCCGTCCGATCGGACCGGAGGCTGAGGCTCATGCATCTCACCGGATTGCCGATCGCGAGACTGTTGGCCGGCACGTCGGCGGTCACCCTGCTTCCGGCCGAGATCACCGAGCCCGATCCGATGGTCACGCCTGGGTCGATGCTCGCCCCATGCGCGATCCACACGTCGGAGCCGATGACGACCGGGCCCGTTCGATCGCCCGTCCGATCCGAGACGCGCACGAAGGAACCGAACTGGCAGCGCTCGCCGATCGTCACCGAGCGCGAGACGGTCACCGACACGCCGTAGTTGAAGATCGTGCCCGCGCCGATCTCGAGCGCTCCACCCCGTGCGCAGACCAAACCGGTCGGGATCATCCCGCCGAGCAGGACGGCATTCGAGCCGACGCGGATGCTGCCTTCGTTCACGACGGCGACCGGTCCGCCGGCGCGCACGTGCGTTCCGAGCGTGCAGGTCCGCAGGTACCACGCCGCGCGGATGATGTCGGCCGCCGCGCGCACCTTTCCGATGACCGAACGAGCGGGAACGATCGAACGGTCGTGCGCCACGGGCATGCGCTCCGCGCCATCGCCTGTCCGGCTCGACGCGGATGATGGCTGAGCTGCCCCGAATCGCCGCGACACGACCGCGCCCGGCGGCACGACCGCGCCGCTCTCGATCGATGCCCCCGGCAGCAGGATGGCGCGCTCGCCGATGAATGCCCCGGCGCCGACGACCACCGGGCGCGACGGCGGGAGGCGATGCTCTCCGTCCAGCGGATGGAAGTGGTTGTCCATGATCTTGCAGAAGGCTCCGAGGGTCGCACCGGCGCCGATCGTGATGCGCGCGATGGCCTCGAGGGACGCGCCCGACTCGATCCGGACATCTCGGCCGACCCGGATCTCGGCGCCACTCGTGGCGTGTAGCTCGATCGGCGCGGACCGCGCGTCGAGGACGACGTCCTCGTCGACGATCACGTCACCCTGGCCGTGGATCCAGACCTTTCCGAGCACACGGACCGATCGCGCGAGTGACGGCCTGCGACCGAGGGCGAAGTGACGCACCAGTCCGACCGAGTGGCGACGGAGCGGCGTGGCTGCGCTCATGCGCCCTCGGCGAGGGGTGCGAGCACGCCGATCAGCTCCCGCGCGATCCTCATGCGCGCTGGCGCGGTCAGGTGTCCACCGTCTGTCGTATAGCCGGGCACGAGCGCGGCGATCGGCCGTCCGTGGAGGAGGTGCAGCTCGCGGGCACCGTCCGGCGCCATCGATTCGGCACTCGCGAGGTCGAACAGCGGCTCCCTCCCCGCGTACGCCCGACGCATGAGACCGTTGAACTCCTCGCGACGCTCGTTATCGGCGAGAGCCTCGGGGACGCGCCGGAGGAGTCCGCTCACCGCCGCGCGGGCGCCGGCCGGGACCACGGTCAGCGGTGCGGTGACGTGCACGAACGTCGCGCGCCGATATGCCTCCCGCAGGCCACGGATCGTTCGGTCGTACGACCGGAACAGCCACGCGGCGTCCGTCCGTGCGGTGATGTCCGAGTAGCAGAACTTGAGCATCACGATGTCCGCGGACGGCCCGATGCCGCCACGGAGCAGGCCCTCGAAATGCCGCAGCTTGCGAGCGGGATCGCCGTTCGCGGAGAGCAGGGCGTGCCCGAACGCGCGCTGCGGTAGATAGTCCCCCGTCTCGAGCACACGAAGGGTCTCGTCGCCCTCGTTCGCGGCGATAGCGCGCACACCATCCAACAGATCCGCGCCGACGGAACGGTGCGCGAAGAAGATCCGCAGCCGCGCGAGCCGTTCGAGGTCGCCCTGCAGTCCAGGCTCGCGGCTCGTTGCCAGCGCGTTCACTCGACACTCCGGAGGATGCCTTCCGTCGGACGCGCGCTGCGTTGGAGGGCGAGGCGAATGGTCCGCAGGTACTGCACTCGCTGACGCGGCCAGCGGTAACGCTCGTTCCGCGCCGCCGCTCGCGCGACGAGCTGCGCGCGCCGCTCGGGATCGTGATACAGGCTTCGGATACCGCGCGCGAGGTCGGCCGGATCGCCCGAGTCGAACATCTCGAAGCTGTCGTCGCCGAAGTACGCCTGCACCGCGCTCGTACGCGATACCAAAGCCGGCTTCCGCATGGTGACGAAGTCGAACATCTTGTTGCAGTGCGTGATGTCGCGGAAGGCGTCGCGTTTCATCGCGACGACACCGGCGTCCGCTGCCGCGATGGCGCGCACGAGATCCTCGAGCGAGACCCAGCCCATGCTGAACGAGACCCGGTCGTCGACCTGCCGCAGGGCCGCCAGTCGCTCGAGGTATGGGCGGTACGTGCCGCCACCGATCAGCTGCACCGCGAGCGCGGGGATCTCGTCGCGCAGGAGCGCGACCGCCTCGATGAGCGTGTCGAGCCCGTAGCGCTCCTCCATGGTGCCGTGGCAGATCAGCACGAATTTGCCGTCTGACCGCGGCGGCACGGTGAAGCGCTCGGGATCGAAGACCTTCTCGTCCGACGCGTTGAGGACCACGTCGATGCGGCCTTCGTCCGACCCACGCCGCACAAAGGCTTCGCGCATCTGCTCGGTGCAGGTGATCGCCTGCGAGGCGAACGCGACGCTGAGCCGCTCGACCGATCCGAGCATCCGCACCGCGGGGTGCGTGAGCGAGGTCTTGAACTTCGATGAGAAGAATTCCGGCATCGCCTCGGCGAGATGCAGGAGCACCGGCGTGCCGGTCAGCTTCGGCACGATCGCCGCGAAGACGAGCGAGTCGGGCGGCGTGTTCACCTGCACGAGGTCATAGGGCCGGCGGATATGCAGGGCGCTCAGGTACGCGCCGGCGAGGACGAGGAAGGCGCCGTACTCGTAGAGGTAGCGGCGCATACCACCGCGTACGTGGCTCAGCGGCAGGCGACGGATGGTGAGCGCTCCGGTGCGTTCGAAGCGCGCCTCGCCGCTCCGGCGCATGCAGAGCACGTCCACCTCGAAGCCGTCACCCAGAAGCGCGTCGACCTCGCGGCGCAGCAGCGGATCGTTGTCGTAGTAGAGCTGCCGGATGACACAGATCCGCGGCGCCCGACGCGTCGGTCCGCCTTCCGGTACACGGGTGCGCCGGCGCGGCGGGACGAGCGTCGCCGCGAGCCGGAGGTCGTCGATGGGCAGCGCCTGCAGCAGCACGCATCCGAGACCGAAGACCAGGATCCCCAGTGGAGCACTCAGGACGAGCGGCGCATCGGCGAAGGGCAGGAGGGCGAGACCGGCGATGGCGCCGGCGGCGAGCGTGCGCGCCATGCGTCCGCCGGTCAGGTTGATGAGACCGGGGGGCGCCGCGACGACGAGCGCGCCGAGCAGGAAGAGCTCCGTCACCGAGGTGATCGCCGCCGCGCCCTCGATACCGAGGATCGGGATGGCGATGATGTTCGCCGCGAAGTTGAGGACCGCGGCGAGCGACGCGATCACCAGCAGCCGTCGCTCGAGGTGCAGCGCGAAGAGCGCCGCGCCCAGCACCGAGTTCACGTAGAGGAACAGCAGCCCCGGCGCCAGGAGGCGCAGTGCGCTCGCCGCGGGCGCGTACGCGGGAAGCGGATACAGCACGCCGATGATCGATGGCGCGAGGGCGGTGAGGAGGACGAACGCGAGCATGCCGGCCAGCAGCAGATACAGGAGCGTCTTCTCGACCGCCGGCCGGAGCGCCGCGACCGAGACATCGGAGAGGCGCGAGTACATCGGGTAGAGGACCGTTCCGCAGACGATCGCCGGCACGATGGACGCGGCGCTGAAGAGGCGATACGCGGCGGCGTAGTGACCGAGGCTCTCACGCGGGGTCATGCGTTCGACGAGCGCCATATCGGCGTTGAAGTAGAACGTCCCCACGATCCAGTAGAGGCCGATCGGGATCACTGACCCAAAGAGCGCGGTGGTCGCGGCGATATCGATCCGCGGCCGCAGGACGCCCGATCCCCGGAGCGCGAGGACCAGCAGGCAGACCGCGAGCGCGGCCGACAGCGCGTACACGACGGCGACGGACACGACGCCGAAGCCCGCCTGCAGGACCGCGATCCCGAACACCGCCGCGGCGACCCGCTGCAGCGCGTTCGCGATCGTGGGGATCAGGAAATGCTCGTTGCCCTGGAGGAACGCGGCCAGCGCGCCGGCGACCCCCACGAAGAGAAGCGAATCGACGAGGACGAGGATCGTCGCCTGGAGCTCGGCCTCGTAGCCGAGCACGACGGTGAGCGCCCAGGCGGTCGGGAGCGCGACGAGCCAGAGGCCGGCGCGCACCGCCAGCGCCGGCCAGAGCACGGTGGCCGCGCCGGCGCCCTTCTGAGCCACCGCGCGCGTGACATGCGTCGCGACGCCGAAGTCGATGACGATCGCGAAGAACGCGGAGTAGCTGAGCGCGAGCGACAGCTCGCCGAACCGCGCCGGACCGAGGAGGCGCGCCTGCGCGAGCACGAACAGGAAGGTCGCGATCCACGTGACCGCCTGGCCACTGGACACGATCGCGATGTTCTTCAGGAGGACGCGGACGCTGTTCATCGAACTGCCGCGGGGCTCGTCCGCACCTGATCCCGCAGATAGGCGGTCAGGCCCAGCATCACGCCGAGCACGATCATGTTCCGGCTGTACGTCAGGCCGAGATCCACCGACGAGAAGACGACCTGGATCGTGATGAGGAGCACCGGCACGAGGGCGAGCAGCTTCATCTCGGTCGTCGCAAGACGCTTGAACAGCGACGCGGCGACGATGGCGCTCTGGGAGACGAGTGCCCAGAACGCGACGAACCCGGCGATGCCCGCCTTCAGCCAGACCCAGAGGACCGCGTCGTGGGTCATGTAGCGCCAGTAGACGAAGTTCGAGAGCTCCGGAGGCTCTCGCAGGAAGAGATACTGCTGACCCAGACCGACGCCGGTCAGCGGCACCTGCTTCAGCGTGTACGCGATGTTCGCGTTCTCGAGCTCGCGCCACCAATTGGACGAGAGATCGCGAGCGTTGAGCGACGTCGGATCGATCGCGCCCTTGAGCGCGCGGATCGGCTGCGCCAGCAACCCCTGTTGGTCCCAGGCGATGACCGCGTAGACGAGGAAGCACGCGAACGCGGAGCCGAACAGCAGGAGCGTGCGGCGCGGCTGTGCCGACGCGAGCAGGACAGCGAGCACGACGAATGCCGCGGCCATCGCGATGAACGCGACCCGCCTCTGCGTGAGCAGATCGGTGACGATCACGATCGGAGTGGTCAGGTAGAGAGCGGTCGCGAAACGCGACCGAAGGCCGAGGACGAATGCGCCGACCGCCAGGGCGAGAAGCAGGTCGAGGAACACGACGTCCTCGTGCGCGGTGACGGCCTCGAGCCAGATCGGCCCGTTCGTCATCTCGATGTAGTTGAAGACACCCTGCACGGCCTTGACCGCGATGAGGACCACGAGCAGCCGCACCAGGATCGACACGTGACGCGGGTCGCGAACGAGATTGACGGTGAGCAGATACGTGACGCACAGGTACAGCGGGCCGCGCAGCTCGGCCAGCGCGGCGCTCAGGTTCCAATCGCCGCCTCGCGCGATGCCGACCCCCAGGCCGACACCGAAGAACGCGCCGTACGCGAGGATCGGCCAGCCGACCGGGCCGAGACGTCCCGGCTCGTTCGCGCGAACGACGCGCCGCAGCAGCCATGCGACGAGGGTGAGGATCACGAGCAGGTCGGCCGCGCTGAGCCGCAGCGGGATCGGGGAGTAGCCGGAGACGTTCTGGAAGAAGTGCAGCTGCCCGGTGATCGGCTCGAGACCGGCGATCCCCCACTCCTCGAGCAGCAGTGCGGCCGCGAACAGCGCGTACAGACCCAGACGCGGCCACACCAGGAGGACGAGTCCCGCGAGAGCGCCCACGAACGGGAGGACGAAGTACGGAGAGCCCTCCGTCGCCACGACCGCGGCGGCATACCCGACGGTGATGGCGCCGAGACCGGCCATGACCAGCCCGCGTCTCACCATCGCGGCGCGCGCGAGCGCGTCCGCGCTCCGCCACGCGCCCGTGGAGTACGCCGAGATGGTCACAGGAACATCTCGAGGACGTGGAAGCTCACGGCGGCGGAGGCGATGACCAGGCTGATCGCGAGCGCCCGGCCATCGCTAACGCGGCCGCGCGTCAGGCCGATGATGGCACCGGCCGCGACGATGACGATCGCCAGCCCTGCGTGACTCATCCGACGCGGAAGGCGCCCCAGTCGCCGGCCCGATCGCGGGTCCGGTTGAGGATCAGCTGCGGTGGTCGCTCCGCCCCGACCTCGGCCATCGCCCGCCGGATGAGCGCGACTGGAGTCACCGCGCGCCGCAGCACCAGATATGACTGATCGACGCTGTTCGCCCAGGGCACGACAAGCGACGGCGCCACCATCACGGGCGAGAGGTCGATCACGACCTTGGCGTAGGTCCGCTCGGCCTCCGCGAGAACGGCGGAGAGCCGGCCGAGCGGCGGCGGCTCTGCCCCGGGCTGACCGGCGGGAAGGAAGGAGAGTCCCCGTCGCGCCGTGCGAACGATCGCGCGCTCCAGAGCGACGCCGTCGCGGAGGCATTCGGCGAGTCCGGGCCCCGCGGATCGGTCGGCGTCCTCGGTCAGAGAGGGATGCAGCCAGTTCGCATCGACCAGGAGCACCGCGGTCGTCGAGTCGAAAGCCGCGAGGGACAGGGCCATTCCCAGCGCGACCGTGGTCGTTCCTTCTTTGTGAAGCGTGCTCGTGACGGCAAGGGTTCGTATCGGCGACGTACTCGCATGCACCCGCGCCGCGACGCCATCGAAGAGCGCCGTGATCGCTGTCGACTCGATCATCACGCCGCTCCCTTCATCGCCTTGGGTGGTTCGGAGTCGAACGTGAGCGCGGCGAGGGCGCCGCGGAGATCGCGCTTCCCGCGTCCGCGACGCCGAGCGCGGACCTGTGGGATCGATGCCGCGACGATCGGCGCGCCTAGGCGCTCGAGATCCGCTTCGCTGGCCACGCTGGCCGTCAGTAGCGTGCCGACGATGATCAGCAGCGCGACCAGGGTGACCGCGCCCACCATCATCACGCCGAACACGAGCACGGCTTGCCGGAGGCCACCGGAAGGCTGCTGCTGGACCTGGGGCGCGTCGATGACCTGCACGTCGGTGCTCTGACCGAGCTGCAGCAGCGTCGCCACGATGGCCGCCCGGTCGATGGCCGCGCGCAGGTCATCCACGCGCGCCTGCGCCAGATCGGATGACGTCCGAAGCTGCTGTTGGCGGTAGCTGTCAGCGGCGTTGAGTGGCGCCGCGTGCAGCGAGTTGAACTCGTCGAGGTCCTGCTGCGCGCGTGCCGACTTCTGTTGCGCGAGCTCGAATTCCTTCGAATACAGCGTCGAGGTCACGCTTGCCGACGCGATGCTCGCCGATGCTGCGCGCTCATCGCGGACTGCCACCGCGGCGGCGACCATCTCGAATGCGATGGTCGGCGCGGGCGCGCGGAACGACACGCGCACGAGATTGGTCCCGAGCGCCTGCACCTTGAAGCGCTTCCGGATGTCATCGACGTAGGTCAGCGGGTCTCGCGCCGTCGCCAGGTCCGCCTTGAGAGAGGTCCGGTCGACGACCTCGATGAGGAAGGCCTGGGTCTGGACGAGCTGGCCGAACGCCTCGGCGTACTCGCTCCCGGGCGTCAGGAAGTTGGGGACGCTCGGCACGTCGGTCATTACCGCGTGCACCTGCAGAAGCTCCTGGGAGTTGCGCTGCACCCAGATCGTCGCGCTCGACTCGAAGGTCCCGCTGTACTCGGTATACGCAGCGGCGGAACCCGAAACCGCGAGCACCGCGACGACGGCGACGATCGCCCATAGGTAGTTCCGGGCCGTGTAAACGTACCGCTGCATCCCTCAATCCCCCTCAATACCCGTCAGATGGCCGCGACCCGACGCTAGGGGCCAAAGATTGAGACGGCGTAAAGGCGCCGTTGAGATTCGTGTAGGCAAACACTCGTGCGGAAGCCGTGTTCGTCGCCCTCACAGCCTCACAGCGAGTGAGGGCTTAATACCGGCGGCCCACCTCGCTCAACCCGCGGAGGGCTTCATAGCGAGCGAGGTTGGGAAAGCTATCGGTCTCTCCTGGGGAGAGTTCGGTCATCGACTCCTCACGACGTGGCGCGCGCTCAGCGCGCGGTCGTGGGGAAGACGGCGCGCCCTTCGTCCAGCCGTTCCCGCCCGGCGTCCTCGTTGGTCGCGGCTGCTTGATCGACGAGAGCGCTCACCTCGCGGTGCGCCCCGCTCGGCAGATCGCGCACCTGATCCTGCGCATCGGCCGCGATTCGATCGTGCGTAGCGGATCCGTGCTCTATGCGGGCAGCACGATCGGGGATGGATTCGAAACGGGCCACAACGTCGTCGTGCGCGAGGAGAACCAGATCGGCTCGGGCGTCAAGATCTGGAACAACTCGGTCATCGATTACGGCTGCACGATCGGCGATCGGGTCAAGATCCACTCGAATTGCTACGTCTCGCAGTTCACGACGATCGAGGACGACGTCTTCCTCGCACCGGGCGCGTCGCTGGCGAACGACCCGCACCCCGGCAGCACGACCCACCTCTGCATGCGTGGACCGACGATCAAGGCGGGCGCGCAGATCGGGATGAACGCGACGATCCTTCCCTTCGTCACGATCGGCGAGCGCGCTCTGGTCGGAGCCGGTGCCGTCGTGACGCACGACGTTCCCGCGGGGATGATCGTCGCCGGGAATCCGGCTCGGATCCTCAAACCCGTCAGCGAGCTCACCTGCCCGCTCGACATCGTCGATCACGAGTACCTCGCGCACCTCCCAGCGGAGGCGGATGCGCCATGAGGACCCTCCGGCTCCAGCTCGTGCGCTATCTGACGAACGCGCTCGTCGCGCACATCCCCTCGCACACGCTGCGTCGCGCCTGGTACACGCGCGTCGTCGGCATCGCGATCGGACGACACAGCTCGCTGCTCATGGGCCTTCAGCTGGAGTTCCGCGGGCGCCCGCGCGACGGACGACCGGGCATCGTCATCGGCGACCACAGCGTAATCAACGCCGGTTGCCATGTCGATGGTCGCGGCGGCCTCGCGATCGGCGACAACGTCAGCATCTCCGCTGGAACCTGGATCGTCACCGACGAGCACGACATCAACGACCCGCGCTTCCCCGAGATCCTCGCGCCGGTCACGATCGGCGACTACGTCTTCATCGGATCGAAGGCGATGATCCTGCCCGGCATCACGATCGGCCGTGGGGCGGTCGTTGGGGCGGGCGCGGTCGTGACGAAAGACGTACGTCCCTTCGAGATCGTGGGCGGCGTCCCCGCACGCGCGATCGGCCAGCGGCACGGCGAACCCGGTTACCAGCTCGATCACCGGCCGGTATTCGAGTGACCAGATGAAGGTGCTCGTGGTCACGCCCTACCTGCCGTCTCCGCCGAACACCGGTGGACGGCGGCGCATGCACGAGCTCATCGCTCGTCTCTCGCGAGCGCACGACGTCAGCGTCGTCTCGTTCGTGGACCCGAGTGGCGAAGCCGCCGCCGTAGAGGCGACCGGCCAGATCGCGGCGCGCGTGGTCACCGTCCCGAACGGCGCATCGAAAGCGACGGGCGTGGCGAAACGACTCCTGCAGCTCCGCTCGATGTTCTCCGGCGACAGCGTGGCGCGACTGGTCTACCGCACGACTGCCATGCAGGCCGCGATCGATGAGCTCGCGCGCGAGGTGCGGTTCGACCTCATCCTCGTGGAATTCGCGCACATGGCTGGATACACGTTCCCGTCGTCCGCGCCGGTGGTCCTCGACGAACACAACATCGAGTACGACATCTTGCTTCGCACGTCGCAGCACGAGCGCGGGTTGGTGCGACGCGCGTTCAGCCACCTCGAGTACCTGAAGCTGCGATCCGAAGAGCCCCTCGCCTGGAGTCGCGCGGACGGATGCATCTTCACGTCCGACCGCGATCGCGACATGGCGATCGCGGCGGGATGCGACGCTCCGGTCGCGGTCGTCCCGAACGGTGTCGACGTGACCGAGTTCGTACCGCGGCCAACGCCCACAGGATCGGACATCGTGTTCGTCGGCGCGGACTTCTACCCCAACGCCGACGCGCTCCGGTTCTACGCGGACCAGGTGCTGCCCGCCGTCCGGCGAAACGTTCCCGCGGCGCGCCTGGTCGTCGTCGGCGGCGCGGCGAGCGTTCTGCGTGACCGGCCGCGCGCGGGCGTCGAGCTTGTCGGCGTGGTCGACGACGTGCGCGCATACCTCGCGCGCGCCGCGGTCGTCATCGCGCCCCTGCGCATCGGCGGCGGCACGCGTCTCAAGATCCTCGAAGCGATGGCGATGGCTCGCCCGGTCGTCGCCACAAGCATCGGCGCCGAGGGCATCGCTGCGGTCGCGGGGCGAGACATCCTCATCGCCGACGACGCGCTCGGGCTCGCGCGCGAGACCACCCGTCTCCTGACAGATCCCGATCTCGCGCGGTCGGTGGGACAGGCGGGGCGCGAGCTCGTGGAGCGCCGCTACGACTGGGATGTCGTGGCCGGCGATCTTCGGCGATTCACCCGCACGTTGCTCGCGCCGCGGCGCGCGTATCGACTCGTACTCGGAAGGGAGCGCGCGTCGTGAGCACGGAAGCACGCGACGCCCGGTACCTCGCGATCGCCGCGCCGCCCGGTCTCCTGCTGGACGTGGACCGCGGGCGCGCCTACATCGCGATGAAACGCGCGATCGACGTCGCCGCGGCGCTCGTGCTGCTCCTCGTCCTGATCCCGGTGCTGCTCGGTGTCGCGCTCGCGATCGTGGTCGATAGCGGCTGGCCGATCCTGTATCGCGGAGACCGCGTCGGCCGAGGGCTCCGGACATTCCGCGTCTTCAAGTTCCGATCCATGAGGGCCGACGCCGACCCGTCGGTGCACGCCGCGTACCTGCGCGAGCTCCTGCAGGGACGGACCGCGGCCACGAGCGATGGCATCTACAAGGTCCCGGACGATCCGCGGATCACACGCCTCGGCGCCTTCCTCCGCAAGAGCAGCCTCGATGAGCTGCCCCAGCTCGTGAACGTGCTGTGGGGCGACATGAGCTTGGTCGGTCCGCGGCCGGAGGTGCCGTACGCGCTCACCGACTACGAGCCGTGGATGTTCCGACGCTTCGAAGTGTCGCCGGGCATCACCGGTCTGTGGCAGGTGCGAGGTCGGGGACGCATCGGTCTGCGCGACATGCTCCGACTCGACGTCGAGTACGCCGAGCAATGCGACCTGGCGCTCGATCTCGAGATCCTGGCGCGGACGCTCCCGGCCGTCGTCCGCACGACCGGTGCCGCGTGAACGGTTCACTCGTCGCTGTGGTGCTTGCGATTGTCCTCGTGCTCGCTCCGAGTGTCGTGCTGGGCATCCTCGCGATCGCCACACTGCGCCGCGCGAAGCGCGACACGGACGAGCACGATGCGGTCGTCGGACCGCCGCTCGCCGTGCTCATCGCCGCGCACGACGAAGAGCTCGTCATCGGGCGAACGCTCGCCGCGATCGCCTCGGTCGATCGCTCGGTCTACGTCCACGTCATCGCCGACAACTGCTCCGATCGAACGGCGGAGATCGCGGCGACCGCGAGCGCGTGCGTGCACGAACGCAACGACCCAGCGCATCCCGGAAAGGCCGCTGCGCTCAATCGGTTGACGGCGGAGGTGCTCGCCGAGGACCAGGGGACCGGCGCGTTCGTGTTCCTCGACGCCGACGCGCGTCCCGAGCCGGGCTTCTTCCTGGCAATGCGCCGCGCGGTGGCGCGCGGAGCCGAGGCGCTCCAGGCGAAGAATCTCGTCGCAGACGCACGCGCACCTCTCGCACGACTCCGCGAGCTCGCGTTCCACCTCAAGTGCGAGCTACGCCCAATGGCGTACGAACGCCTCGGGCTCTCGGTGGGACTTCACGGGAACGGGATGTGCCTGACGCGCGATCTGCTGCAGCGTTACCCGTGGAACGAGGGGTCGGTGGTGGAGGACGGTGAGCTCCACCTCCGCCTGGTCCGACGTGGCATCCGCGTACGGCTCGCATCGGGGGCGGTCGTCCGCTCGCCCATGCCGGAGAGCTTCCGCGGTGCGGCCGGACAGGCCGTCCGCTGGGAACGCGGGAAATTCGACCTCCTCCGGGACGGGATGCGCCTCATGGCGATCGGGCTGGTGTCGCGGCGCATCGCGCCGCTGGCCGCGGGCTACGACGTGCTGATCCCGCCCTTCTCCTTCCTTGTCGCCACGAGCACCGGTGTCACCGCGCTGGCCGCAGCGATCGGTGACGCCGGGCTCCTGGCGGTCGGGCTGGCATCGCTCGCCGGCTGCGTCATCTACGTCGCACGCGGCCTCAGCCTCGCTCGCATCGGGCTCGGTGCTTGCGCGCGTCTCGCGCTGTGGTCCGTTCTGTACGTGTCCTGGAAGCTCGTCCTCCTCGCCCGAACGATGTTCGGTGGTGGTCGTGGCGAATGGATCCAGGCGCGGCCGGCGCAGGTGAAGTGAGAAGTCGTCTCGCGTGGCTCAGCGTCTGGTTGGTCATCACGATCCAGATCGGGAGCGGCGCGATGATCCCCTCGCAGGCGAACGCGGCGGGGACGGTGACGCTGCGGTCGACTTCGACGTTCGTTCCGACCGGGTCCACCACCACGTTCACCGCGGCGCGGCCCGCGGGTCTTTCGGCCAACGATGTGATGGTCGCGGCGCTCAGTCTGAACAATGGTGGCTCGGTCGCGACCCCGAGCGGTTGGACGGCCATCGGCCGCACGCAGAAAGGTGCGGTCCGGCTTTGGACCTATTACCGGGTGGCGGGCGCGAGCGAGGCGGCGACCTACACCTGGACCGCGGGAAGCAGCGCGGCCGGTGTCCTGGGAATCGCGGCGTACGTCGGCGTGGACCCGATCAATCCCCTGGCCAATTTCTCGAGCGCGACAGGGAGCAATGCGACAGCCGCGGCGCCCGCGGTCGCCGTTTCGGCGAGCAGCGTGGCCCTGCTGCTCCTCACGGTCGACGGGACCTTCACCGGCGCGGTGACGTACCCGGCCGCCTTCACGGAGCGCTGGGCGCTCGTCGATTACGAGCGAGGGTACGCAGCCGACAACCTGGTGGCCGCGAGCGGCACCCTTCCCGCGGCGACGATCACGCTGAGCACCGGCAAGACCTGGGCGATCCAGCAGGTCGCCCTGCGCGTGATGGGACCACCACCGACGGTGACGTCCGTCACACCGAATAGCGGATCCACCGCGGGCGGGAGCTCGGTGACCGTGAGCGGCAGCGGTTTCCAGTCCGGCGCGAGCGTGTCGCTCGGGGGATCGCCGCTCACCGTCGCGACCGTGACCGCGACCAGCATCACCGGGACGACCACCGCGCATGTGGCCGGAGCGGCGAATGTCACCGTCACCAACCTGGATACCCAGAGCGCCACCTGCGTCAGTTGCTTCACCTTCGTACCACCGCCGCCCGTCGCTACGTCCGTGACGCCGACCAGCGGCGCCAGCGACGGCGGCACGTCCGTGACGATCGCCGGCACTGGCTTCCAGGCCGGGGCCACGATCGCTTTCGGTGGTTCGGCGCTGACCGTGTCGACGATCAGCGCAACGAGCATCACCGGCCTGACGACCGCGCATGCGGCCGGTGCGGTGAACATCGTGGTCACCAATCCGGATACGCAGAGCGGCACCTGCGGCAGCTGCTACACGTACGTGACCGCGGCACCGACGGTCAGCGCGGTGACACCCGGCAGCGGCGCGAGCGCCGGTGGCACGTCGGTGACTCTGGCGGGGACGGGCTTCGTGGCGGGCGCAACGGTGTCCTTCGGTGGCTCGGCGCTCACGGTCTCGACCATGACCGCGACGAGCATCAGCGGCACCACCACCGCTCATGCGGGCGGAGCGGTGAATGTCACGGTGACGAATCCGGATACGCAGAGCGGCACCTGCACCGGCTGCTTCACGTACGTGGCGCCGGCACCGACGGTGAGCTCGGTCACACCGAATAGCGGATCGACCGCGGGCGGCACGTCGGTGACGATCGCCGGGAGCGACTTCCAGAGCGGCGCGACCGTCTCGTTCGGCGGCTCGGCGATGACCGTGTCGACGATCAGCGCGACGGCGATCACCGGCAGCACGACCGCTCACGCGGCGGGCGCCGCGAACGTCGTGGTCGCCAACCCCGACACGCAGAGCGGCACCTGTACTGGCTGCTTCACCTACGTCGCACCGCCGCCGCCAACAGTCACGTCGGTCACGCCGAACAGCGGCGCAAGCGCCGGTGGCACCTCCGTGACGATCGCCGGTACGGACTTCCAGGCCGGGGCCACGGTCACATTCGGTGGTTCGGCGCTGACCGTGTCGACCATCAGTGCGACGGCGATCACCGGCGCGACCACCGCGCATGCGGCTGGACCGGTGAATGTGATCGTGACGGATCCTGATGCGCAGAGCGGCACGTGCAGCGGTTGCTTCACCTACCTCGCGCCAGCCCCGGTGGTGAGCGCGGTCACACCGAACAGCGGCGCGAGCAGCGGCGGCACGTCGGTCACGGTCAGCGGTACTGACTTCCAGGCCGGCGCCACCGTCTCCTTTGGTGGCTCGGCGCTCACGGTGTCGACGATCAGCGCCACGAGCATCACCGGTACGACCACGGCTCATGCGGGCGGCGCGGTGAGCGTCGTGGTCACCAACCCCGATACGCAAAGCGGCACCTGCACCGGATGCTTCACATACCTCGCAGCGGGGCCGACGGTGAGCTCGGTGACTCCGGCCAGTGGATCGACTGCGGGCGGGACATCGGTGACCGTGGCGGGGACGGGCTTCGTGGCAGGAGCCACGGTGTCCTTCGGTGGATCGTTCCTGACCATGTCAACGCTCAGCCCGACCGCGATCACCGGCACGAGCACCGCTCACGCCGCGGGAGCGGTGAACGTGGTGGTCACCAACCCCGACGCGCAGAGCGGCACCTGCACCGGCTGCTTCACGTACCTCGCACCAGCGCCGGTGGTGAGCTCGGTCACACCCAGTAGCGGGGTTACCGCCGGTGGCACGTCCGTGACGATCGCCGGGAGCGACTTCCAGAGCGGCGCGATCGTCTCGTTCGGTGGCTCAGCGCTGACCGTGTTGACCATCAGCGCGACGAGCATCACCGGCACCACGACCGCGCATGCGGCCGGAGCGGTGAACGTCGTGGTCACCAACCCCGATACGCAGAGCGGCACGTGCACCGGCTGCTTCACGTACGTGGCACCGGCGCCGACGGTGAGCTCGGTCACACCCAGTAGCGGGGTTACCGCCGGTGGCACGTCCGTGACGATCGCCGGTAGCGACTTCCAGAGCGGCGCGACCGTCTCGTTCGGTGGCTCGGCGCTCACGGTCTCCACCGTCAGCGCGACGAGCATCACCGGCACCACGACCGCGCATGCGGCTGGGGCCGTGAGTGTGGCGGTCACCAACCCGGATACACAGAGCGGCAGCTGCACCGGCTGCTTCACGTACGTCGCACCGGCACCGACTGTCGCTTCGGTCACGCCAAGCAGCGGCGGGAGCGCCGGTGGCACATCGGTCAGCGTGACGGGGACAGGCTTCGCGGCGGGCGCAGCGGTCTCCTTCGGTGGATCCGCCTTGAACGTGTCGACCATCAGCGCGACCGCGATCACCGGCACGACGACCGCGCACGCCGCGGGCGCCGTAAACGTCGTGGTCACCAACGCCGACACGCAGAGCGGAACCTGCACCGGCTGCTTCACGTACCTCGCGCCGGCTCCGGTGGTGAGCTCGGTGACTCCGACCAGTGGACCCACGGCGGGCGGCACCTCGGTGACGGTGGCGGGGACAGGCTTCGTGGCCGGCGCGACGGTTTCCTTCGGTGGCTCGGCGCTCACGGTTTCGACGATCAGCGCGACCGCGATCACCGGCACGACGACCGCGAATGCGGCCGGAGCGGTGAACGTGATCGTGACGAACGTCGACGCCCAGAGTGGCAGCTGCGGCGGCTGCTTCACCTACGTGGCCCCGGCACCAACGGTTGGCGGGGTCACGCCGAACAGTGGATCCACGGCGGGCGGGACCTCGATCACGATCACTGGTACCGGGTTCCAGCCCGGGGCGACGGCTTCGCTGGGCGGCTCCGCGGTGACCGTGTCGACGATCAGCGCGACCAGCATCACCGGGACCACGACCGCTCACGCTGCCGGAGCCGTGAACATCGTCGTGACCAACACCGACGCGCAGAGCGGTACCTGCGCCGGCTGCTTCACCTACCTGGCATCCGCGCCGACGGTCACGTCGGTCACGCCAAGTAGCGGCGCGGCCGGCGGCGGTACATCGGTGACGGTCGCGGGCAGCGGGTTCCAGACCGGAGCCACCGTTTCGTTCGGCGGATCGGCACTCACCGTCTCGACCGTCAACGCAACGTCGATCACCGGTGTCACGACCGCGCACGCCTCGGGTGCGGTGAGCGTGGTGGTCACCAACCCCGATACACAAAGCGGCACCTGCAGCGGCTGCTTCACGTACGTCGCCGCTCCGACGGTCACGTCGATCACGCCAAGTAGCGGCGCGGCCGGCGGCGGCACATCGGTGACCGTCGCGGGTACCGGGTTCGCCGCCGGCGCGACCGTGTCGTTCGGTGGATCGGCCCTCACCGTCTCCACCATCAGCGCGACGACGATCACGGGTACGACGACCGCGCACGCCGCGGGATCGGTGAGCGTCGTCGTCACGAATCCCGACACGCAGAGCGGGACCTGCTCGAGCTGCTTCACCTACGTCGCGGCGCCGACGGTGACCGGAGTCACGCCGACGAGCGGACCCACGGCGGGCGGCACCTCCGTGACGATCGCCGGCACTGGCTTCCAGGCCGGGGCAACGGTGTCCTTCGGCGGCTCGGCGCTCACGGTCTCGACGATCAGCGCCACGAGCATCACCGGCGCCACCGCCGCGCATGCGGCTGGAGCCGTGAATGTGACCGTGACGAACGTCGATACCCAGAGCGGTACGTGCAGCGGCTGCTTCACGTACGTGGCGCCGGCGCCGACGGTGACTTCGGTCACGCCCACGAGCGGCCCGACAGCCGGAGGAACTTCGGTGACCGTTGCCGGCACCGGATTCCAGACGGGGGCCACGGTCGCGTTCGGCGGTTCGGCGCTCACGGTCTCCACGATCAGCGCGACCAGCATCACCGGCACGACGACCCCGCACGCCGCTGGATCGGTGAACGTCGTCGTCACGAACCCCGATACGCAGATCGGCACGTGCTCCGGCTGCTACACGTACGTCGCCCCCGCGCCGACGGTGACCTCGGTCACGCCGAATAGCGGCGCGGCCGCCGGGGGTACGTCGGTGACCGTTGGCGGTACCGGCTTCGCCGCCGGCGCGACGGTGTCGTTCGGCGGGTCGGCCCTCACCGTCTCCACGATCAACGCGACGACGATCACCGGTACGACGACCGCGCACTCCGCCGGATCGGTGAACGTCGTCGTCACGAACGCTGATACGCAGAGCGGCACCTGCTCCGGCTGCTTCACGTACTTCGCGGCACCGACGGTCACGTCGGTCACGCCGAACAGCGGACCGGCAGGCGGCGGCACGTCGGTCACCGTCGCGGGGACCGGCTTCCAAAGCGGTGCGACGGTCTCCTTCGGTGGGTCGGCACTCACGGTCGCGACGATCAACCCAACGGCGATCACCGGTACGACGACCACGCACTCCGCGGGCGCCGTAAACGTCGTGGTGACGAACCCCGACACGCAGAGCGGCAGCTGCTCCAGCTGCTTCACCTACGTCGCGGCGCCGACGGTGACGGCGGTCGCGCCGACGAGCGGAAGTGCGGCCGGCGGTACGTCGGTGACGGTCAGCGGGACCGGCTTCCAGGCCGGGGCCACGGTGTCCTTCGGCGGTTCCGCGCTCACCGTCGCCACGGTCAACGCGACCACGATCACCGGCACGACCACCCCGCACGCCGCGGGCGCCGTGAACGTGATCGTCACGAACGCCGACACGCAAAGTGGCACCTGCTCCGGCTGCTTCACGTACGTCGCACCGGCACCGACGGTCGCTTCGGTCACGCCAAATAGCGGCGCGACCGCCGGAGGCACTTCGGTCACCGTCGCGGGGACCGGCTTCGGCGTGGGCGCGACCGTGTCGTTCGGCGGCTCGGCCCTGACCGTCGCGACGATCGCGTCCACCAGCATCACGGGCACCACCACGGCGCACGCCGCGGGATCGGTGAACGTCGTCGTGACCAACACCGACACACAGAGCGGCACATGCACCGGCTGCTTCACGTACCTGGCGCCTGCGCCGATAGTGAGCTCGCTCGCGCCGACCAGCGGCCCGGCCGTTGGCGGCACGTCGGTCACCATCACGGGCACCAACTTCCAGAGCGGGGCGACGGCCTCACTCGGCGGCTCCCCCGTGACGGTTTCCAGCGTGACCGGGACGAGCATCACCGGGACGACGACCGCGCACGCGGCGGGTGCGGCGAGTGTGACCGTCACGAATCCGGACGCGCAGAGCGGGACGTGCACCGGCTGCTTCACGTACGTCGCGGCACCGACGGTGAGCTCGGTCACGCCGAGTAGCGGCGCCAGCGCCGGTGGCACAGCGGTGACGCTCGCCGGCACAGGCTTCGTGGCGGGCGCAACGGTGTCCTTCGGTGGATCGGCGCTCACGGTCTCGACGATCAGCGCCACGAGCGTCACCGGGACGACGACCGGGCACGCGGCTGGAGCGGTGACGGTGACCGTGACGAATCCGGATACGCAGAGCGGCACCTGCATCGTCTGCTTCACCTATATCGCACCGCCGCCGCCGACGGTCACCTCGGTCACACCGAACACCGGCGCGAGCGCCGGTGGATCCGCGGTGACCGTGAGCGGCACCGGCTTCCAGAGCGGCGCGACCGTTTCGTTCGGTGGCTCGGCCCTGACGGTCGCGACGATCAGCGCCACGAGCATCACCGGCACCACGACCGCGCACGCCGTCGGAGCCGTGACTGTGACCGTGACCAACCCCGAAGCGCAGAGCGGCACCTGCTCGGCCTGCTTCACGTACCTCGGACCCGCGCCGACGGTGAGTTCGGTCACACCGAATAGCGGCGCGAGCGCCGGTGGCACGGCCGTGACGATCGCCGGTACCGACTTCCAGGCCGGGGCCACCGTCTCGTTCGGTGGCTCGGCTCTCACGGTGTCGACCATCAGCGCCACGAGCATCACCGGCACCACGACGTCACACGCCGCGGGCGCCGTGAACGTCGTGGTCACCAACACCGACACGCAGAGCGGGACCTGCACCGGCTGCTTCACCTACGTCGCACCCGCGAGCGTCACGCTCAGAGCAACCTCGACGGGCACGGGAACGAACACGTACGTCGTGCCCAAGCCGGCCGGCCTCAGCGCCAACGACGTCATGGTCGCCTCGCTCAGCGCCAACGGGGCAAACACGATGACCCCACCGAGCGGCTGGACGCTCATCGCGCACACCCAGGGCGTGAGCGTGGTCGACCTATGGACGTACTACCGCGTCGCCGGTGCGAGCGAGCCCGCGAGCTATACCTGGACCGCGTCCGCCAGTGCGACCGGCGTCGCCGGGATCGCCGCATACGTCGGGGTCGACCCCGTCAGTCCGCTCGCCGGTTTCTCGAGCGCGGCCACGAGCGGAGGCTCGAACCAGGCGGGGGCGCCCGCGATCACCACCTCCGCGCAGCGGGTCGCGCTCCTGCTCCTGACCATCGACGGAGGATTCGCGGGGACGGTCACCTATCCGACCGGATTCGCGCAGCGCTGGGCCGTCGTGAACTACGAGCGCGGCTACGAGGCGGACAACCTCGCGATCGGGACCGGGAACGTGCCCGCCGCGACGATCGCGCTCAGCGGTGTGACGTTCTGGTCCATCCAACAGGTCGCACTCAAGACCGCGGGGCCGGCCCCGGCGCCGAGCGTGACCTCTGTCACGCCGAACAGCGGATCGACGAATGGAGGCAGCTCCGTCACTGTCGCCGGCACCGGCTTCCAGTCGGGCGCGACGGTGTCATTCGGCGGCTCGGCGCTCACCGTCTCAACGGTGACCTCGACGAGCATCACCGGCACGACGACCGCGCATGCCGCGGGTCCGGTGAGTGTGACCGTCACCAATACCGACGCGCAGAACGGCGCGTGCAGCGCTTGCTTCACCTACGTGACGCCGGCACCGCCGCCAACGGTCAGCTCCGTCGCGCCCAATAGTGGCCTGGGCACGGGTGGGACCGCCGTGACCATCGCCGGCACTGGATTCCAGAGCGGCGCGACGGTCTCATTCGGCGGTTCCGCGCTCACCGTGTCGACGGTCAGCGCGACCAGCATCGCGGGGACGACCACCGCGCACGCGAGCGGCGTGGTCAACGTGGTGGTCACCAACGCCGACGCGCAGTCCGGCACCTGCACGGGCTGTTTCACGTACGTCGCGGCGCCGCCGCCGACGATCAGCTCGGTGACACCGAGTAGCGGCACCAGCGCGGGTGGGACGGCGGTGACCATCGCCGGCACCGGATTCCAGACGGGCGCCACCATCACGTTCGGCGGCGCCGCGCTCACGGCGACGACCGTCAACGCGACGAGCATCACCGGCAACACGAGCGTGCACGCCGCCGGCGCCGTGAGCGTCGTCGTCACGAACCCGGATCTTCAGAGCGTGACCTGCACGAACTGCTACACGTACACGGCGGCGGCACCGCCAACGGTCAGCTCCGTCACGCCGACCAGCGGCTCGACGTCCGGCGGGACCTCCGTCACGATCTCCGGCTCCAACTTCCAAACGAGCGCGACGGTCTCGTTCGGCGGCTCGCCGGTCTCCGTGGCCACCCTCACCGCGACGACCATCACCGGCGTGACGACCGCGCACGCGGCCGGGGCCGTGACCGTGTCAGTGACGAATCCCGATACGCAAACTGGTTCCTGCGCCGGCTGCTTCACGTTCGTCGGCACCGGCAACGCGATCCAGAGCGAGAACGCGCTCCCTGGGACGGCCGGGTGGAATGACTTCGCGGCGGTCTCCGACCAGCTTGCGCTCTCCGGCTACGGGTCGAAGATCAGCGTGTCGCACGGAGATTCGATCGACTTCTTCATCACGACCAAGGACGCCACCGTCAGCATCGACATCTTCCGCACCGGCTACTACGGCGGCGTCGGGGCCCGGCGGATCGTCCAGCTTGGGAGCTTCCCCGGAAGGGCACAGGCCATACCGGCGCCCGACCCGGTGACCGGAATGATCGCGGCCACGAGCTGGACGAAGACCACGACGGTGACGATCCCGAGTGGCTGGGTCACGGGCGTCTATCTCGCGAAGCTCACCGGAAGTAGCGGCCACCAGAGCTTCATCTACTTCGTCGTGCGGAACGATGGCGGTTTCGAGAAGTACGTCTTCCAGACCAGCGTGACGACGTACCAGGCGTACAACCTGTACGGCGGCGTGAGCCTGTACTCGAACTCGACGAACAAGTCCGTATATCCGTATGCGGCGGCAACGAAGGTGTCGTTCGACAGGCCCTTCAATCCGCAGGACAGCAACGGCGCGGGCCAGTTCTTCTTCTACGACTACCCGTGGCTGCGCTGGGCCGAGTCACAGGGTTACGACCTGACCTACATAACGAACGTCGACACCGACACGAACGTGAATCCGCTGACGAACCACAAGGCGTTCCTGTCGATCGGCCACGACGAGTACTGGTCCAAGGGCATGCGCGACAACGTGACCGCGGCCGCGAACGCGGGGGTGAACCTCGGCTTCTTCTCCGGGAATGTCATGTACTGGCAGATCCGCCTCGAGTCGAGCTCGCTCGGCACGCCGAACCGCGTCCAGGTCGGGTACAAGAGCTTCGCGGAGTCATCCGCGGCGCCGGGTCCCGATCCGTTGTTCTGTCCCACGGCACCGTGTGCTCCGGGCACCGACAACACGCGCGTGACGACGCTCTGGCGGAACTGGCCCGTGAGCTTACCGGAGCAGCTCCTCGTCGGGGTGATGTCCGAGAGCGTCGCGAATGAGGTCCCATACGTCGTACAGAACTCATCGAGCTGGGTCTACACCGGCACCGGGTTGGCGAACGGCAGCAAGATCAATGGGATCGTCGGATACGAATACGACCGCATCTTCGCGACATACGTCGACGAGATCACCGGCGCGACGATCACGCTGACACCACAGCCAGGGCTCGTCACGCTCTCGAATTCGCCGGTCGGGTCCTCGCATTCCAACTCGACGCTCTACACCGCACCGAGCGGCGCGAGGGTCTTTGCGGGCGGGACGATCGAATGGAGCTCCGGACTCGACAGCTCGGGGTATGGGTGCACTGGCGGCTGCGTGAGCCCGGCCCTGCAGCAAACGACCAGGAACATCCTGGCCAACTTCGGGACTTGACCCCATGACGCGCATGCCGACGCGGCGGAACATGTCCGCCGCCCGCGACCTCGGGCTGGTGGTCGTGCTCGTCGCGGCCTCGCTCCTGTTCGGCGCTACAGGCAGCAGGCCGGCGGCGGCGGCCACGCAGAACGCGATCCAGATCGAGAACGCGAAGCCCGGGACGTCGAGCTGGAATGACTTCTCAGCGATCGCGACCCAGGACGCGATCAACGGCTACGGCTCGAAGATCAGCGTCAACCACGGCGACTCGATCGACCTCTACGTGACGACCACCGCCGCGAACTTCACGATCGACATCTTCCGCACCGGCTGGTACGGCGGTGTCGGCGCGCGGCTCGTCGCGTCGCTCGGTAGTTTCACGGGCGTTCATCAGGCCATCCCCGCACCGGATGCGGTGACCGGCATGGTCGCAGCGACGAGCTGGACGAAGACCACGACACTCGCGATCCCGAGCGACTGGGTCACCGGCGTCTATCTCGCGAAGCTCACGGCATCGAACGGCAACAAGAGCTTCATCCTGTTCGTGGTCCGGAACGACGGCGGCACCGAACCGATCATGTTCCAGACCAGCGTGACCACCGCCCAGGCGTACAACGTCTGGGGCGGCACCAGCCTGTATACGAACGAAGGGAACAAGGCGGTCTATCCGTACGCCGCCGCAACGAAGGTGTCCTTCGACCGGCCCTTCGACCCACGCGACGGCGACGGAGCTGGCCAGTACTTCGCCTTCGAGTACCCGTTCGTGCGGTGGGCAGAGTCACAGGGTTACGACCTCACCTACATCACGAACATCGACACGCACACGAACGTCAACCCGCTGACGAATCACCGGCTGTTCATGTCGATCGGCCACGATGAGTACTGGTCGAGAGGGATGCGCGACAACGTGAGCAACGCGATCGCTCACGGCGTCAACGCCGCCTTCTTCTCGGCGAACTCGATGTACTGGCAGATCCGCCTCGAGTCGAACAGCGCCGGGACGGCCAATCGTGTCGAGGTCGGCTACAAGGACTCCTCGCAGTTCAATACTCCGCCGGGTCCCGACCCGATGTACGGCGTGAACAACGCGATCGTCACGTCCCGCTGGCGCGATGCGCCGGTGAGCCAGCCGGAGAACGCCGTGATCGGGGTGATGTACCAGGACCAGGTCCAGCGGAACTACGACTACGTGGTCCAGAACGCGGGCAACTGGATCTACGCCGGCACAGGCTTCGCGGAAGGGACGCACGTTCCCGGCATCGTCGGCTACGAGTACGACAAGGTCTGGAGCAACGGCTTCTCACCGCCGGGCCTCACGGTCCTGTCCAACTCGCCGGTGGTCGGCTGCTGCGAGGGCTCGGGAAACTCGTTCTCGAACTCGACGCTGTACACCGCGGCGAGCGGTGCGCAGGTGTTCGCCTCGGGCACGATCCAGTGGTCGTGGGGCCTCGACGGCTTTACCGCGAATTTCGTGAACGCCGGCATCCAGAAGACGACCGCGAACATCCTCGCCGCGTTCAGCGCCGGAACGACGACGGCGCCCGCGGTGTCGCTCGCTCCCACCGGCCTCGTCTTCGGGTCGCAGCTCGTGGGCACCACGAGCGGCACCCAGTCGGTGACGCTGACGAACAGCGGGAACGCACCGCTCACGATCAGCAGCGTCGCCGTGACCGGCGCGAATGCCGGGGACTACACACAGACCAACACGTGTCCGCTCACGCCGAGCACGGTCGCGGCAGGCGGGACGTGCCAGATCGCCGTGAAGTTCACCCCCGGCGCGACAGGAACGCGAACCGCAAGCGTGACGATCGGCGACGACGCCGGCGGCAGTCCGCATGGTGTGACGCTGAGCGGCACCGGAAGCCCGCGTAGCGCGACGGCGATGCCGCTGATCAGTCGAGGCGTTCCCGCCTTCGCATCGTCGCAGATCTACCCCGCGAGCAACGCGAACGACGGCGATTACTCCAGCTACTGGAACGGATCGATCCCCTCGTCGCTCTCGTACGACCTCTCGAGCGTGTCGGTGGCCCAGCGCGGTAAGGTCATCGTCGCCTGGTACAACGACCCGCAGACCTCGTCGTACGACCACGGCATCGTCGGAGACCTCGCCTACAACATCCCCCGGGACTACACCATCCAGGCCAACGCGGCCCCTGGCGGTGGGGCCGCGCCAGCATCCTCTTGGGTGACGCTCGTGACAGTGACGGGCAACGGCTATCACTCCCGTGAGCATCTCGTCGATCTCACCGGCTACAACTGGATACGGATCAGCGTCACCGCGTCCGATGGGTCGTCGGGGAACACGAACGCGGTACTCAACCTCGACGTCCACGATGCGAGCCTGGGTGTAGGCGACAGCTCGATCTTCTTCGGCGACTCGATCGCGATGGACGCCCTGCACCACGAGCCGATCAACGGCACCGGCAACTACAGCCAGCTCGTGAGCGCCGCGCGGCCGGGGTTCTACCCGGCCTACGAGGACGGCGGCACCGGCGGCATCGGTTCCCTCGACGGCGCCACGCACATCGGTGCCTGGCTGAACGCGTTCCCGGGGCGATACGTCGGGATCGCGCTCGGCACCAACGACGCAAACGGCTGCGGCGACACGACGGCCTTCTACAACAACTACGTCGCGATGGTCCAGGCCGTCCTCGGCGCGGGCAAGGTCCCGATCGTCCCGACCATCCCGTGGGCGCGGACGGCGAACATCCAGAACTGCGGCCCGGCATTCAACGCGAAGATCCAAGCGCTCTACACGGCGTTCCCGCAGTTGGACAAGGGACCGGACCTCTGGGCCTATTACCAGGCGAACCAGGGCCTCATCTCGAGCGATGACCTGCACCCGACCACCGCGGGCTACGCCGCCTACCGGCAGCAGTGGGTGAACAGCATGCTGGCCACCTACTACGGCGGTGGCGGGCCGGCTCCGGCGGTGACGCTGACCCCCGCGAGCCTCGCGTTCGCTTCGCAGGTGGTCGGCTCGACCAGCACATCGCAGACGTCCACGCTGAAGAACACCGGCACCGCCTCGCTGACCATCACAAGCGTCGGCCTCACTGGCGCGAACCCAGGCGACTTCACGCAAGCGAACGACTGTCCCGCAAGCCTCGCGGCGAACGCGACGTGCACGATCACCGTCGCGTTCAGGCCGACGGCGACCGGAAGCCGGAGCGCGAGCGTCGCGATCACCGACAACGCCGTCGGCAGTCCGCACAACGTCACCCTGACCGGGACCGGAACGGCCTCGAGCGTGACCCTCACACCGGCGAGCCTCGCGTTCGGTTCGCTGGCGATCGGCTCGACCAGCGCACCGCAAACGTCGACACTGCAGAACACCGGCACCGCGCCGCTCACGGTCAGTGGCATCGCCCTCACCGGAACGAACCCCGGCGACTTCACGCAAGCGAACGACTGCCCGGCGTCGCTGGCGGTGAGCGCGACCTGCACGATCACGGTCAGCTTCAAGCCGACCGCGACGGGCAGCCGCAGCGCGAACGTCAGCGTCACCGACAGCGCCCCGGGTAGCCCGCACGCCGTCGCCCTCTCCGGGACCGGAACGACGAGCGGCGGCGCGTCGATCGCGTTCGACAAGAGCCTCGGCGCGAGGACGGACAACGCGGCCGGAACGACGATGGCGCTCACCACGAACGCCGCGGCGGTCACGGGATCACGCGTGTTCGCGTTCGTCGTTTGGAACGACGCCGCCCGGACGCTCACGTCGGTCACGGGCGGCGCGCTGACCTGGACGGTCGACGTGCAGAGCCGGGACGACAACAACGACCACGTGGCGATCGCGTCTGCCGATGCTCCGCTCGGGCTCGCATCGGGCACGGTTCTCACCGCGACCTTCTCGGGCTCGGTCACGCATGGGCTGATCGCGGGCGCCTCCTTCACCGGAGTCAGCGCCGGCGCGTTCCTCGACGCGACCGGTAACCGCGTCCAGGGCGCGGTCACGGCCTGGAATGCGACCGTGACGACCACCGTGCCGGGCGACCTCGTGCTCGCGTACAGCGTCATCGACGCGAACACGACCAGCACCGCGACCACGCCGAATGTCGAGATCCATGATTTCGGCGACGCGAGCTATTACGGGTGGTCGACCTCGACGTATCGCCTCGCGGCGAGCGCCGGCGCGACGACGGTGAACGGCACATGGGCGAGCGCCAGCGGCGCGGTCGGCACGGTCACCGTCGCAGCCGCGTACAAGCCGGCCGGCGGCGGGACGCCCACGCCCGCGGTGACGCTGTCGCCGACGAGTCTCGTCTTCGGCGCGCAGGCCGTGGGGACGACGAGCGCCTCGCAGTCGGTGACGCTGACGAACTCGGGCACCGGGCCAGTGACGATCACGTCGATCACCGTCGCGGGAACGAACGCCGCCGACTTCGGCAGGACGACGACCTGTCCGCTCAGTCCGACCACGCTCGCGGCCGGAGCGAGCTGCACGATCGGCGCGACGTTCGCGCCGGCGGCCGCAGGCGCGCGCGCGGCGAGCATCCAGGTCGCGGACAACGCCACGGGTAGCCCGCACACCGTCGCGCTCAGCGGAACGGGCACTGCGCCCGCGGTGACGCTCACGCCAACGAACCTGGTCTTCGGCTCGCAGCTCGTGGGGACGACCAGTGCGTCGCAGTCGTCGACGCTGCGCAACTCGGGCACGGCATCGCTCACGATCGCGAGCATCACCGTGGTGGGCGCGAACGCCGGCGAGTTCGGTCAGACGAACGACTGCCCCGTGTCGCTCGCCGCCAATGCGACCTGCACGATCACCGTCACGTTCTCGCCCAGCGCGACCGGTTCGCGGGCGGCGACGGTGCAGATCTCCGACAACGCGGTCGGCAGCCCGCACGCCCTGACGCTCAGCGGCACCGGTGCGACGCCGGTGCCCGCCGTGACGCTGTCCCCGACGAGCCTCGCGTTCGGCTCGCAGCTCGTCGGCACAACGAGCGCGTCTCAGTCGTCGACGCTCAAGAACACGGGCACCGGTCCGATGACGATCACCAGCATAGGTCTCACGGGCGCCAATGCGGGCGACTTCGGGCAGTCGAACAGCTGCCCTGGCTCGCTCGCCGCGAACGCGACGTGCACGATCACAGTGACGTTCTCGCCGACGGTCTCGGGCGGCCGCGCAGCGAGCGTGAGCATCGCCGACGACGCTCCCGGGACTCCCCACACCATCCCACTCAGCGGCAACGGCACCACACCCGCGCCGGCCGTGATGCTGACGCCGACGAGCCTCACGTTCGCGTCGCAGCTCGTCGGCTCGACGAGCGCATCGCAGTCTTCGATGGTGAAGAACACCGGCACCGACGTGCTGACGATCACCAGCATCGGCACGACCGGGACCAACGCCGCCGACTTCGGGCAGACGAACGACTGTCCGGCGACGCTGGCCGTGAACGGAACGTGCACCATATCCGTGACCTTCTCGCCGACGGCGGGTGGAAGCCGGGTCGCCACCGTTTCGATCGTCGACAACGCGGCGAGCAGCCCGGACAGCGTCACGCTGGGCGGCACCGGTGTGACGCCGGCGCCGGCCGTGACACTCACGCCCGCGAGCGTCGGCTTCGGATCAGTTCGCGTCGGCACGACGAGCGCCTCGCAGCTGTCAACGCTGAAGGACACCGGCACCGCGCCGCTGACCATCACGGGCATCACGATGGTCGGCGCGAACGCGGGCGACTTCGCCCAGACGAACGATTGCCCCGGGACGCTCGCCGTGAACGCGACGTGCACGATCACGGTGACGTTCTCGCCGACGGCGACCGGCGTTCGCGCCGCGAATGCCCAGATCACCGACGATGCCGGCGGCAGCCCGCAGTCCATCGCACTCAGCGGCACCGGCACCGCGCCGGCGGTGACGCTGTCGCCGACGACCGTGAACTTCGGGTCGCAGCGCGTCGGCACGACGAGCGCCGCTCAGACCGTGAACGTCATGAATACGGGTACCGCAGCCCTGTCGATCGCAAGCATCGGTCTCGCCGGAACGAACGCCGGTGACTTCTCGCAGAGCACGACCTGCGCGCTGAGCCCGGCGACGTTGGCCGCGGGTGCGAGCTGCACGATCAGCGTCAGGTTCGCGCCGACCGCGGCCGGGGCTCGCAGCGCGAGCCTGCAGATCGCCGACGACGCGTCGGGGAGCCCGCACTCGGTCGCCCTGTCGGGGACGGGCACCACGACAGCGATCGCGTTCGACAAGAGCCTCGGAACGAAGAGCGAGAACGCGAACAGCGCGAGCATGACCTTGACCACGAGTGGGACGGCCGTGGCGGGCGCGAGAGTCTTCGTGTTCGTGTCGTGGACGCACTCGACACGGACGCTGACGTCGGTCAGCGGCGGCGGACTGACCTGGACGGTCGACCGTCAACAGAAAGCCGCCGGCAACAACGCGCGCGTCGCGATCGCGTCCGCGGCCGCGCCGACGGGCCTGGCCTCGGGCGTGGTCCTGACAGCGACCTTCTCCGGTCCGGTGACGCACGGTCTGATCGCGGCGACCTCATTCACCGGTATCGCGACGAGCGCGCCCGTGGATGCGACGGCGGGCGCCACCGGAACCGGGACAGCGTGGACCGCTTCGGCCACGACGACGAACGCGAACGACCTCGTGCTCGGCTTCTCGACGATCGATGCGAACGCGACGAGCACTGCGACCGCGCCGAACACGGAGATCCACGACTTCGGCAACGCGAGCTATTACGGATGGGCGACCAGCGTCTATCGGATCGAAACGACGACGGGCGCCAAGACCACCAGCGGCACGTGGAGCACCTCGAGCGGCTCGACCGGAAACGTCACTATCGCCGTCGCCTACAAAGCCGGCTAGCGCTCCGCTCTTCGCGCGTTCCGTGCGACCCACGGGGTCGCTGCGCAACATGACAGATCGATCGATGCGCAGTGCCGGTTCCGGCTATGGTGTGCCAGCCGATGTATGAGTGCTGCTTCGCGGTGCGCACATGACTTGGAACATCGCACCCAACCTCTGTAGTTGACGTATCTCACTGAGTACCGCGGTTTAGTACCACGGTACCCACCGCGCGCAGATGGGTCCGTGGCGTAGCGTTGCGCCTGCCTGTGCGTTCAGCCGTCCGAATGCTCGAAGAACGACCGCGCTCGCACGGCCGCGGTCTCCCCATCGCTGTCGCAGTCATCACGCTCGTCGCGAGCATCGCGGCGTCCTGGTCGATCACACAGCCCGCCGCGGCCGCGACGACAGCCACGCTGACCGTCGACGCGGCCACCGTCACCGGCACGGTCAACACGACGCTCTCAACGCAGATCGTGTGGCCGACGATCCCGGGGACGCCCAATGCACAGACTCGGTTGAACACGCTCGCGCCGCAGATGGTCCGCATCCACGCCGGAACCGACGGCGGCTTCGGCAACGTCGTGCTCCCGTTCAACGTGGCGGGAAAGGTCCTCGAGGGCGGCGGGACGAAGCAGCCGTGGGACTTCGCGGTGATGGACTCGATGGTCAACAGCGTGAGGGCCGCCGGGACCGTCCCGGTGATGAACGTCCGGTACGCACCCGATCCGATGTACACCTGCACCGGAAACTTCGGCGACCCCGGAACGCTCATCGACCAGACGTACGGCGTCTTCTCCGACTACATGGCCAACCTCGTCCGCTACTACAACGTCGGCAGCTTCGCGATGCCGCAGGGCGGGACGAAGACGAATCCGGCGGGTACGGCGAACAGGATCACCTGGTGGGAGATCTGGAACGAGCCGGACTACCCGTGGGAGAACCCTTGCACCGGCGATGGCACGCACCCGATCCTGAATCCATCGCAATACGTGGCTCTCTGGAACGCGACGGCGACGAAGATGAAGGCGGTCGATCCGACCATCAAGCTTGTCGGTCCGGCACCGAGCAACCACCCATCGCTCGAGGCCGGCAATTACCCGGTCGACTACGTGCCGCTGCTCCTGAGCACCGCGACCATCAAGCCCGACGCCGTCAGCTTCCACGGCTACGGCGGCTGGGACAACACACAGGGTGACCGGCTGCTCTTCGACGGCAGCGGTGGCGGTGGCATCAAGGCCGACGTCGACGGGCTCGCCAACATCAAGTCGTTGGTCGCGCAGTACGCGCCCGGCACGCCGGTCTGGCTAACCGAGACGAACGTCAGCGCCGACCCCGGCCTCGATCCCGCGCAGCGAGCCTGGAACCAGTTCAGCGCGGCGTGGGGCGCGTCGTTGTTCAGAGCGATGGTCGTCGGCGGGCTCTCGATGATCCATCAGTTCCAATTCCTCGAGAGCAAGCAGCTCGGTCTCATCGACCCGACCGCCGGGACTCCGCTGCTCCCCTACTGGCGCGACTACTACCTATCGCGCTACTTCCCGGTGGGCAGCCCGATCCTGCTGTCGACGCCGAGCGCCGGCGCGCCTGAGGTCGAGATGCTCGCGGCGCGTCAGCCCGGCGGCAGCAACGTGCGCGTCCTCGTCATCGATCGCCAGGTCGGGACGACGAAGGCCATCGGCCTTCCCGTGACCGTGACGCTCAACCTTCAGAACATGGCCGGCCTTCAGTCGGTCACGATGCGGATGCTCGACGCGACGACGCTCGCGACCCTCGCGACCGGCCCCGCGCTCGTGACAATGCCGGCATCTTCCACGCAGACGATCGCGTTCACGGGATACGGCGCCGCGCTCCTCGAATTCAGCTCGTCGTCACCTCCGCCCTCAGGCGCCCCGACGCCAACGCCGACTCCGACCGCGACTCCCGCGCCGATTGTCTCGTCCGTCGCCCCGAACGGCGGGTCGATCGCGGGCGGTACGTCGGTGACCCTGCAGGGAGCGAACTTCCAAGCCGGTGCGACGGTCTCCTTCGGCGGCTCTGCGCTCAGCGTGGGGACGATCACAGCCACGACGATCACCGGTACGACCACCGCGCATAGCGTGGGGGCGGTCACGGTGACCGTGACGAATCCGGGTGGGCAAAGCGGCTCGTGCTCTGGATGTTTCACGTACTCCAGCGCGACCGCGTCGCCGTCGCCATCTCCGTCGCCATCGCCCTCGGCGAGCGGGAGCGCGTCACCGACTCCGTCGTCGAGCGGATCGGCGACGCCAGCTCCGTCCGGCGCGCCGACCCCGACGCCGATCCCGATACCGTCGGGCGCGCCGACGACGACGATGTTCATGCCTAACCTCACCAAGACCCTCGGCGGCCCCGACGGCTGGGACACGCCCTTCATCGTCCAGAACGTCGGTGCGGATCCCGCGGACGTGCTGCTCTCCTTCTATCGCTTCTCCGACGGTGCGCTGATCTCCGAGCAGTTCGTGCCCGCCCTTGCGCCCGGCACGTCGTACGCCGACGTGCCGGTGAATGATGGTGAGCTTCCGTCGGACACGCAGTTCTCGCTCGTCGTGCGTTCGTACGGGTCGCGCGTGGTCACGGTCGTCAACCAGGCGCAGGGCAAGGGAGACCGCATGCAGGCGGCGTCCTACGTCGGGACGTCGAGCGGAGCGACGACGGTATACCTGCCGAACGTCACGCGCCGCTTCTACGGCTATGACACGCCGTTCATCGTGCAGAACCTCGGCAGCGCGACGACCCTCGTCACAGCGTCCTTCACGAGCTTCGATGGGCTGCAGCACCGCAGCGTCGTCCTGGTGGTGCAGCCGGGTAGGTCCGGCGTGGTTGATCCGGACTACACCGCCGGCCTTGTCGATGGCACGCAGTACTCGGTGGTGCTTCACGCGGACCAACCCATCGCTGCGATCGTGAATGCGCACAACGAGACGGGCGCACCCGTCGCGTATACGACCGGCGGCGTCACGACCGGCGGGCGCGTGCTGTTCGCGCCCTACGCCGCGAAGAGCGATAGCGATGCCGGGCTGAGCTCGCCGATCGTCGTGCAGAACCTGTCCGATTCGCCCCTGGACGCGCTCCTTGAATTCACGCAGCTGGGCGGCGGAAGCCAGCAGACCTTCACACTCAGCGGGATCGGCGTCGGCGGCTCGAAGGTGTTCGATCCGCGCTTCACGCTCGGGACGACCAGTCCGTGCCACGGCGCCTCGGCCACGTGCCTCGGCGCGGGTGAGTACTCGGTGCGCATCGTGGCCACCGGAACCGCCGCGGCCATCGTGATCCCGACCAGCAGCGTGACCGCGGACGCGTACGCCGCGTCCGCCGCTCCCGCGACGCGGGCCTTCCTACCGAACGTGACGCGCACGCTCGGCGGTCCGGACGGGTGGACGACGCCGATCGTCCTGCAAGCGGGCACCGGCGTCTCGACGACCGCGACCCTCCGCTGGTACCGCTTCACCAATGGCGCCCTCGCGCGCACGCAGGTGCTCACGGTGCCCGCCGGTGGAGCGCTGTGGATCGATCCCCGCACCGTGACCGGGCTACAGGACGACGCTCAGTACTCCGTCGTCGTCGATGGCAGCGCCGGGGCGACGATCACCGCGATCGTCTACGAGCACTTCTTCGGTGGCGGCGACGGCGTGATGATCTATTCGGGGTTGCCCGAGTAGATCGGACCGCGCGCGGCGCTAGGCGCCGATGCTCGCGAGCGTCACGAGCTCCGGTCGCCGCGCTCCCTCGATGCGGTACGGCACCCGCGCGCCCCCGGTCCGCAGCGAGCGCATCCCCGCCTCGAGCACCCTGACAACGCGGGTGCCGGCCTCGCCGCCGCTGAGCGGCAGCGCGTCGCCGTTGATGCAGTCGACGAAGTGCCGCATCTCGAGCTGCAGCGGCTCGGTCTCGGGGATGCGCGGGCTGTGAACGTCACCGGCGCGATAGCTGCGTCGCAGCTCTTCGATGGAGATGGCCTCGACCCCGCGGTCGTACACCTTCACGCGTTCGGCGGGCAGCGTGTCGTCGTACACGGCCATCTTGCGAGAGCCGACGACCACGGTGCGGCGCAGCTTGCTCGGCGCGAGCCACGACAGGTGCGCGTGGGCGATGGCGCCCGACGGGAAGCCCATGGTGAGGAAAACGACGTCCTCGATGTTCGGCTGGACGTAGGCCTGGCCGACGCACTGCACCCAGATCGGCTCTTCACCGAGCCAGTAGAGGATGATCGAGACGTCGTGCGGACCGAGGTCCCAGAGCACGTTGAAATCGAACTGGTGGATCCCGAGGTTGACGCGCTGGCTGTCGACGTAGAACACCTCGCCGAGGACACCGTGACGAAGCAGTCCGCGCACGGTTTCGACCGCCGGGTTGTAGACGAAGGTGTGACCGACCATGAGCGTGCGTGCCGCGATCTCGCTCGCACGTACGATCGCGTCGGCGTCGGCCACGTTACCGGCGAGAGGCTTTTCGACGAAGACGTGCTTGCCGGCGGCGAACGCTTCTTCGGCCAGTCTCCGGTGGGTCGAGATCGGAGTCGCGATGCAAACGGCATCGACGGCGTGATCCGACATGAGCGTTCGGTGGTCCTGCGTCGTGCGGACCGCGGGAAAGCGCTTCGAGACGGTGGCGAGCCGCTTCGGGTCGAGATCGGCGACGGCGACGACCTGCGCTCCAGGGGTCTCCGCGAGGGCCCTGATGATGTTCGGCCCCCAGTAGCCAGCTCCTATGACGCCCACGCCGATGGTGCGATCCGACATCTTGTCCATCTCCATACCGGGATGCCACCGACGCTACCGTTGGGCGGTTGAGAATCGATTGAGACCGACCATGCAAGAACGCGAGCGGACGAATGCGGCGAAGCGCCACAGCATCTACCGCGATATCGCCGCGCCCGCCGCCGGGCCCGCGCTCGCCTTCGGCGTGACGCTCGTCCGCCTCGCCAGCGGCCGCGAGGTCTCGGACGCGGTGATCACGCCGCTGCTCTTCGCCGCGGTCGTGATCGGGGCCGCTCTCAGCGGGCGCTGGCCGGCCCTCGCGACGGCCGCTCTCGCGACGTTCGGCCTCGTGCTCGGCTCGAGCGAGACCGATCCACTCAGGACCGGGCTCGCGGTGGCGGCCCTCGTCGCGATCGCGCTGGTGACCGGCGAGCTGCGGGATCGCGCGGAACGCGCGGAGGGCGCCGTCGAGGTGGCCCACCAGCGGCTGCAGCGCGTCGCCCTCCGCGACGCCCTCACCGGGCTGCTGGACCGGCGTGGCTTCGAGTTCGCGATGGGCGTGGAGATCGCCCGCGAGAGACGTCGAGGTGGAACGTTCGCGCTACTTCTGCTGGACCTGAGTGGCGTGAAGACCGCGAACGAGCGGTTCGGTGCGTCCGTCGGCGACACGCTCATCCAGGTGCTGGCCGACGCGATCGAGCAGCGCATCCGCCAGTCGGACATTCCCGCGCGCGTGGCGGACCATCAGTTCGCGGTGATCCTCCCCGACACGAACGCCCGTGGCGCCGAGGTCATCGCGGGGCAGATCCTCGGCAGCTTCAAGGACGAGCTCGCTGGCGTCGCGCCGAGCGGCCTCGTCGCGCGCGGATCGTTCGCCTTCTCGCTCTTCCCCGCGGACGGGCGGAACGCCGATGAGCTGCTGAACGGGGCTACGCGGCGACTCGAAGCGGCGCCATCAGGCGGGACGATCCCGGACGGAGCCTGATCACCGTCGAGCCGCAAGGGCCTCGCGAATGATCGACTGCAGCAGCGGACCCACTGACTTGCTGCCGCCCCGGTTCTCGTCGGTCTGCACGACGTCCGTGTTGAGCTCGTAGAACTTCACGCCCGACTTCGTCGCCTTGTCGACCTCGGCGAAGGTGCGTGAACCGGCGAGCAGGTGGTGATCGGCGAACTCCTGCTCGTACATGATGTCCTGCGCCTCGCGCGACAGCATGTAGTTGATCCAGAGCTTCGCTGCGTTCGGGTGCGCGGCGTTCTTCGGCACACCCATGTACAGATAGCCGAGAAGCGCTCCATCGCTCGGCTCCGACCAGCCGATCAGGGTGCCCTTCGCCTTCATCTGGTTCGTGCGCGCGCTGCCGCAGTCGTACACGAGAACGTCGAAGTCGCCCTTCGCCACGCGATCCTCGTCGCCGCAATTGACGATGCCGCCGATCTGAGGGGCCAACGCGCGGACGTACTGGACTGTGCGCTCCTGTCCCCAGACCTCTGGCAATGCGAGACGCTCGAAGAGCGCCGTCGACGACGTCGTCGCGATGCGGCCGCGGTACTGCGGCTTGAGGAGATCCCCCAGGCTCTTCGGCACGGACGCGCCGGTCAGCCTGGTGCTGTTGTACGTGATGCCGGGCATCCGTGTCTGGATCTGTATCGCGACACCGCCCGCGGCGATCAGCTTCAGGTTGTCGAGGCCTTTGACCCAGGCTTGCCAGGGCTCCGATAGAAGCGCACCGGCCCTCGCCATCTCGTTGATCTCGGCCTCGGTCCCGATGACGATGTCCGTCGAGCTCTTCGCACCACGCCGGAACTCGTCGATCGTGCGCGCCGCCGATTCAGGCAACGCGAGTCCGGTCTTGGAAGTCACGCTCAGCTTCAACCCGTACTGCTTGTTGAAGCCGTCCGTGAAGCGGCGCATCTCCTGCCCGACGTCAAGGAACCCGGGTGCCCACGACACCGCGAGCTCGAGCTCGGAGCGTGCGCCCGCGACGATCTGATTGAACTGCTCGTTCGGTCTCGGCGCCGGCGTCGCCGGGCTGGCGGCCGCGGTGCCACAGGCGGACAGGACCGCGACGCATGCGAGCAGAGCCACGCACCGTCGGAGGGTCAATCCGTGTCTCCCCCGGTCGCGCCACGGTCCGCTCGCATGACCGAACGTCCCAGCCACACCGCGATGAGCGCCGCAAGCGCCACGGCGAAGATGGCGCCCGTGTTCTGCCCGTTTGTCGCACCCGCGAGAACGCTGGTGTAGCTGGCGGGCGGCATCGCGACGACGTACACCCACGGCTTGGACTCGAGGCGCGTCGCGACGGCCCGCTGCTCGACGCCAGCCGCGAAGAACGTGAGCGGCACGGAGCCCGGACGGATCATCGAGTCGACCACCGTCTTCAGCTCGGGGAGCGGATCGACGACGAGCTGCTCGGCGCTCTTCTGTCCGAACCGCTTGTCCGCGGCGAGCTTCACCGCGGTGTCATGCTCGATCGGCGCGATGACCTTGTAGATGAGCGACTCGGCCTTGTCGCGGTTGCCCTTTGTCTCGGAAACCGCGAGGCGGATCCCGAAGTCATCCACCATGAATGAGCGGGCCCCCACCCCGGTAGCGCCGAGGTCGGCCTCGACGAGGTCCCAGATCACACCCAGATTGACGCGGCTGCGGACGACGCCCGCGAGGATGCCGTCCGTGGTCTTCACCGGAGCCGAGAAGAACAGCGCGGGCTTGTTCGTAATGACGGAGTAGCTCGGATCGCTGACGTATACCTGACCGGTGCGGGCGTTCTGGAAGTAGTCACGGAACCGAACGTTGGTCCCCTCGTCGGTCTGGATCGACGCCGCCATGATCGTGCCGTTGAGGTCGAGGACGGCGATCGACTCGTACTCGGGGCCGACCGTCGCCGCGGACGCGAGCGCCGCGCGCGCAAGACTCCGCTGCGTCTGGTCACCCAGGTTCTGGGCGTACGCGATCACGTCCGGGAACTGGCTCACGTTGATGATGTCCCGGCGACGGGTCTGGATGTAGCTGTCGATCGAGGCCGCCGTCGAGCTCGACCGTGACGTCAGGTTCGCGACGACCAGGTCGGTGAGACGGTCGCGCGTCCCCTGCAGAGCCACCGATGCGACGAGCTCCATCGGCGCCAGTCCCAGGACCAGCAGCACCAAGACGACGGGGACCGCCTTAAGGAAAGCGGGTGGACGGACCCCAAGCCAGGTCCTCGTCCTCGGTGCGGCTACCGTGCTCATCGTCCCCTCCCCAAGCGCCCGCGGGGAATCGTCTACCCGGAGTGTTGAGATTCGATTGAGATGACGACGCCGTTCGGGCGGCTTTTTCCGCCTACAACAGCGTCGCGCTGCGCTCGGGTCCGATGCCGACCATACCGACCGGCGCGCCCACCGTTGCCTCGATGCGCGAGAGATACGCCCGCGCCGCGGCCGGGAGATGCGCGCGGTCGGCGACGCCGGTGAGCGGATCGCACCAGCCGGCGAGCTTCTCGTACCGCGGCACCGCGCGCTCCAGCACCGCCGTCGGAGGCATGTCGGTCGTGAGCGCGCCGTCGAGCTCGTAGCCGACGCAGAACGGGATCTCGCGGTACGCGCCGAGCACGTCGAGCTTCGTCACCGCGAGCTCGGTGAACGCGTTGAGGCGATGCGCATGGCGCGCTGCGACGGCGTCGAACCAGCCCACGCGCCGGGGACGCCCGGTCGTCGCCCCGTATTCGTTCGCACGCTCGCGGAGCGCATCGCCCTCGCCACCGGCCATCTCGGTCGGGAACGGTCCCTCGCCGACCGCGGTGGAATACGCCTTCACCACGCCGATGACCTTCGTGATGTATCGCGGTGGGATCCCGGCACCGACCGAAGCGCCGCCCGCGAGCGGATTCGACGAGGTCACGTACGGGTAGATACCCCAGTCGAGGTCGCGCATCGCACCGAGTTGTCCTTCTAACAGGATGCGCGCGCTGGTCTGGAGCGCCCGCTCGACGAGCGGGAGCGTGTCCACGATGCGATCGCCGAGCGTTGCCGCCGCCGCAAGCACCCCGTCGGCGACGACCTTCGCGTCCAGCGGAGCGTCGCCGTACCGCCCGAGGACCTTCTTCTGGCGCTCGAGCTCGTGCGCGACGCGCTCGCGGAAGCGGCGCTCGTCGCGGACTTCGTAGACCTGGATCCCGTGACGCGAGACCTTGTCCGCGTAGGCCGGGCCGACGCCCTGACCGGTCGTGCCGAGCTTCTGCCGGCCGCGCTCGCGCTCGTCGAGACGGTCGATCGCGACGTGCCACGGCATCAGGAGATGCGCGCGGTCCGCGACGCGCAGGTTGCCGGTGCGGATCCCGCTGCGCTCGAGGTTCGCGAGCTCTTCGCAGAGCACTTGGAGACTCACGACCGTGCCGGGTCCGACGATGCACAGAGCGTTCGGATTGAAGATGCCCGACGGCACGAGGTGCAGCTTGAACGTGCCGTGCTGGTTGACGACGGTGTGGCCGGCGTTGTTGCCGCCCTGGAATCGGATGACCACATCCGCCTCCTGCGCCAGGAGGTCCGTGATCTTGCCCTTGCCCTCGTCACCCCACTGGGCCCCGACGACGGCGGTCACTGGCACGTATTAAGACGATACGCGTTCGCGTTTCCTCGCGTCACCTGTCGGAGATAGCCTCACGTCGTGCCTGGATCTGCATTTGAGTGGCGTGACATCAGCGTCCCCTCCGTGGTCCTTCGTGGATCGCAAGGAGATGGCCTCGAGATCCACATTCGGTCGCGTACTGTGCCGGAACCAAGCTACAGCGGTTATGCGAGGGGCTACGTCGCGACGATCGCGGAAGGCACGGCGCAGCGGCACGAGAACGTGCTTATGGACATCGCGGACCCTTGGCACCTCGCGGATCTGCTGGCAAATGCGGTAACACGCTCCACGACAGACCGCACCATCTCGCTCTTCGACGATGGGATTACTCTCCGAATCGACCGACTCGATGACGAGACGTGGCGCATCACCTGTCGTCCAGTTCCGCTGCCGCCACGGGACTCAAACTGGAAGTCATTTCCCGAGTTCAGCTTTGTTGTTGGCCGAACGGAGCTTGAGCGCGCACGACGCGAAGCCGGTGCGCTCGCCGCGCGTCTCCGAGACGAGTGAGCGATCTGCCCTCGCTTAACTCGCGACGTGGTTCACCGCGCCTTCACTTCGTTTGGCTGAGGTAGACCGCGCCGAGCTTCACCAGCTCGAGCAGCGTCCGCGAACGAACGGGCTCCTGTCTCCACCAGAGGAACGCGTTCCACTCGGAGTCGTTCGCCGGGTGATTCCGGAATACGAGGCCACGCGGATCGAACGCGCGATGGAACTCGTATGCCGCGCGACGCTGGTGGTAGGGGCTCGTCACGAGGATCGCGGAGCGCAGCTTGCGCCCCGTCATGAGCTTCGCGACCTCGGCGGCATTCTCTTCCGTGGTCGTCGACGCACCTTCCACGAGCACCGCATTCTCCGGCACGCCCTGGCGGAGCGCCTCGCGGCGCATGATCTCGGCGGAGCTCACCGATTCCGGGTCGATCGCCGCCCCCGAGAACACGATGATCGGGGCCCAACCAGCCTTCCATAGCGTGATCGCGGTGTCCGCTCGTGCGCCGGTATCCCCGGAGATCGCGACGATCGCGTCGACCCTCTCGAGCGGATCTTCGACCGCGAGCCAGCTGCCTAATAAAAGGAACGCGGTGAGGCCGGTGCCGACGCTGAGCAGGATGCCGACGAGCACCCCGGCGAGGAACCTACGCATGCTCCGAGGCTATCGCGAGTGTTGCGTCAGGCTGGCGGCGCGGCGGGCGGCGGAACGCTGCGGTGTGCCTCGAAGCACTCCGAGCAGTACACGGGTCGGTCGGTGCGGGGCTCGAACGGCACCTGCGCAGCCTTGCCACAGTTGCTGCAGATGACGTCGTGCATGTTCGCGGCCCGCGCGGCGGCGCGTTCGGCCTTTGCCTTCTTGCGGCAGTCGGTGCAACGCTGCGGCTCGTGGAGCAGACCCTTCTGCTGGTAGAACTCCTGCTCGCCCGCCGTCCACACGAAGGCGTTGCCGCATTCGCGGCAGGAGAGCGACTTGTCGGCGAAGGCCATGGTCATCGCGTCGATTTCCGTGCGGAATCGTATCGCGACCGCGCAACAGCGAGGCCGGGCAACTCGCCCGGCCTCGCAAAGGATCGGCTACGACGGTAGCTTCAATCAGCTTGCCGGATAGAACCGGAGCTGCAGGAGCTTGAGGCCGTTGTTGTCGTAGTTCCAAAAGTCGTTCTGGAGGCACGGGCTGAAGAGCGGGATCTGGACCGTTCCTGTCGCACCGAGGCACGTCGCGAGCGTCGAGCCGGCGACCACATTCAGGGTCACAAAGAGCAGCTCGCTCGTGACGTTCTGGAACTTGGTGTTGATGGCGCCGGTCTTGCGCACGAGGCTGAGTGTCGCGACCGAGCAGATGACTTCCTGAGTGATCGCGCCGGTGACCGGATCGACCACGTTCTGGGTGGCGCACGTGGTCATGTCGGCACTGCCGCCCGGCTTGCCGAGCGCCCGGGCGTAGACCGTCCACTTGGCCGAGACGTCGAGAGGAAGTTGGAAGAGTGCTCCGTTGCTGTCGGTTGCATTCGCGTCCAGCACGTTGAAGGTCCCGGGAACGGCCGTGTCCGGGACCAGCATGATCTTGTTGACCTTGCTCAGGGTGGCGAAGTCCTTGCCGGAGATGTCGGCAGCCGACTGGCCGCCGAAGAGCTGGACGAAGATCCGGTGCCCGTTGTTGTCGTCCATGGCAGCGGTCTTGTCCTTCGGCACACCGATGATGTTGAGGTTGTAGTGCGAGCCGCTTGGCGCGCCATTGCCTGTGGTGGCGACCGAGGCGGTCGTCGTCGTGGGCGTCGTCGTGCTCAGCACCGCCGTTGGCTTGATTTCGGCGGTGGTCCGTTGCGCGTCCGTGGTCTTCGCTTGAGTCGTGGCGGCTTGAGTCGTCACGCTGGCTGCGGTGGCGGTGCTCGATGTCGCTGGCGAAACAACGTAGCTGCTCGCCACGAAAACCGTCGTTGATGCCATCACCAGCGCTGCGAGTCCAGACAGGATCCGTAACATTTTGTACGCCTTCCCGCCCCTCTCCTCCCCGAACGAGAGCCGTCCGCCCGCGCTTTCTTGCGCCTCCTTTCAATGGCGAGCTTCCGCCTCGCTCGTCTAACGCTCCAATAAGGAGCTGAGCGGCCGGACTCTCGTCAAAATCGGGCCGGACCATCTTCTGGATCGTTCAGGGCCCATTCACCTGTGCGGCGGATCGGCTACTTGTGCACGCTCATCCGAGCTTTCTCCCCGGCGCCAACGCCCGAGGAACATGGCCGCATTCACGGCAGGTGAGCGACGTGTCGGCGAAGGGCCTTGGTCATCAGGATGACGCCGTACGGCGGAGGCCTTCGACGAGCGTCGTCCGCGGCCGCCAGAGACCGTCGCGCCTTGCCTTCGACGCGTCCACGCAAGAGCGCTCGATCTCCGCTGGGCGCGCGGCGGTGTGAGTCAGCCCCTGCGGCCGGCCGAGGATCTCGCTGAGCGCGGCGATGAGATCGTTCACACTTGTCGCCACGCCCGTGCCGATGTTGTACACGCCGTTCCAGGTGCCGGCGAAGGAGGCCACGACGGCATCGACGACATCGGACACGAACACGTAGTCACGCTGGGCGCTGCCGGCGCCGAACACGACGAGCGGCTCGCCGCTACGCCACCGAGCCAGGAAGATCGCCACCACCCCGCCCTCCAGGTCCTTGCGCTGCCGGGGTCCGTACACGTTCGCGAGGCGGAGAGTGATGGATGGGACGCGGCTCGCCGCGACGATCTGTTCGGCCTCGGCCTTGTTCTTCCCATAGTTCGACGTTGGTTTGACCGGCATGTCCTCCGCCGCGCAATCGGCTGTCTCGCCGTAGATCGCACCGCCGGTCGATAGGTTCACGAGCATCCGTGCGCCGAGCTCGTCCGCGATCTTCACGATGTTCCGGGTGCCTTCGACGATCACGCGCCGATACAGGTCGGGCTTCTCCATCGACTCGACGACCTTCGTCTTCGAGGCGGCGTGGACGACCGCGTCGAAGGCCTCATCACGGAGCGCCCCCCGCAGCTGCCGCTCGTCAGACACGTCGGCTACGCGCAGCGGCGTACCCGTCGCGACGTTAGCGCGCGCCCCCGTGGAGAGGTCGTCGACGGCGACGACGGTGTCGCCGCGCGCCACGAGCGCGTCGACGATCGTGCTGCCGATGAAGCCGGCGCCGCCGGTGACAAGTACACGCATCTGTCGGATGCTCCTTTTTCCACAGCGGTGGACAACTCTCGGTGGATAGACCCGCGAGCGCGAGAAAATCGGTGGACCATCGCGCCGATCCCTTGGGGATAGTGTCCTAGGCGGCCCGACCCTTCTCAGTCACCCTTTGGTCCTATAGCGAGCGATCCCCAAGGCGCATTTCATCGGATTCCGGTCCGATTGACACCGAACGTATGTTCTAAGATAACTGCGACCCTGCACCAGGAGGCGGCATGACGCTGGAGGGCACGAACCGGGCGCTTCCCTACGACGAGTCGGCCGAGCAACAGGTGCTCGGCAGCCTCCTCATCGATCGCGACGCGATCTTCAAGGTCGCGGACCTCCTCGGGAAAGATGACTTCTATCTGGCTCGGCACCAACGCATCTACGGGACGGTGCAGTCGCTGCTCGAGCGCCGCGAGCGCATCGACCCGCTCACGGTGCAGATCGAGCTGGCGCGCCGCGAGGAGCTCGACCGCGTCGGAGGCCCGGCCTACCTGCGCGAGCTCACCGAGCTCGTGGCCACAGCGGTCGAGATCGAACGTCACGCCCGCGTCGTGCGCGACCGCGCGATCTTGCGCCGCCTCCTGGGCGCGGCGACCGCGGTCGCGGCCGACGCGTACGGCGAACCGACGGATATCCCGCTCGCGCTCGATCGCGCCGAGCAGCGCATCTTCGCACTGCGCGACGAATCCGCGAATGCTCAGCTCCGACACATCCAGGCGGCCCTGCAGGAGAACTTCGACCACCTCAGTCAGCGGATGGAGCGACCGTACGAAGTGAGCGGCATCCCGTCGGGCTTCCGCGAGATCGACTTCTACACCGAGGGCTTCTCCGCCGGCGACCTCGTCGTCGTTGCGGCGCGCCCGTCGGTCGGCAAGACGAGCCTGGGACTCGCGATGGCCTTCAACATGGCGAAGCGCGGCCATCCCACACTCGTCTTCTCGCTCGAGATGGACACCAAGCAGGTCGTGTCTCGCTTCCTCGCGATGAATAGCCGGACCGATCTGCTCGCGCTGCGCACCGGCAACGTGTTCGACACGGAGGCCGCGTCTTCGCTCGCAAACCTGCCGATCCTCATCGACGACACGCCGGGCCTGTCCATCATGGAGCTGCGCACGAAGGCGCGGCGCGCGAGCACGCACGACCGTCTCGAGGTGATCCTCGTCGACTACATCCAGCTCATGCGCACCGGCGAGCACGAAGAGAATCGCGTGCAGGAGATCGCGACGATCACGAAGAATCTCAAGTCGCTCGCGCGCGAGCTCAACGTGGTGGTCATCGGTCTTTCGCAGCTTTCGCGCGCCGCCGGCGATTCAGGTTTGGAGCCGAAGCTCTCGACGCTTCGTGAATCGGGGTCGCTCGAGCAGGACTCAGACGTCGTGCTGATGCTCTGGCGCGATAAAGAGGAGACCGCCGCAGGCGCGCCCAAGCTCATCCACGGCAGCATCGCGAAGAATCGCAACGGTCCCACCGGCATCTTCTCGCTGCTCTTCGCGAGCGAGCAGGCGAAGTTCTTCAGCCGGGCCTCGGACGATTCGATGCCGGTATGACGGTCGAATACGGACTCGAACGCGGCACACCCAAGCCGCCACCCGAGAACCCCGAGGCCGAGGCCTCCCTCCTCGGCGCGGTCCTCATCGATCCGGCGATCTACGAGGGCATCGTGCGTGGACGCATCGCGCCTGCGTCGCTCTCGCGCGAGCAGCATCGCCTGATCCTCGGCGCGATCGAGCGCGTCGCGGAGCGCGGCGAGGCCCTGGGTTTTCAGACCGTGCAGACCGAGCTCGCGGCCCGCAGCGAGCTCGATGAGATCGGCGGCGCGCAGTTCCTCGTCGGCCTCATGCAGAACGTGCCGACGGTCGCGCACGCCGAGTCGTACGCCGCGATCGTCGAGCGCACGGCGCTCCTGCGCCGCCTCATCCAGGCCGCCAACGAGATCGCCCATCTCGCGCTGACCCGCGAGGACGCCGAGAGCGCCGTCAGCGACGCACAGGAGCTCCTCTTCGCGGTCAGCGAGTCGAGCCTGCATCGCGATGTCGTCCCCCTCGAGATCGCGCTGCGCCGTTTCGCCGACCAGATCACCGCGCGCGGCGACGACCAGCGGCAGGGCGTGCCCACCGGCTTCGAGCATCTCGACGCGAAGACCGGAGGCTTCCAGCCGTCCGACCTCATCATCGTCGGTGGGCGCCCAGGCCTCGGAAAGACGAGCCTCGCGCTGAACATCGTCTGGCACGCCGCGGTCGCAGCGCACAAGACCTGCGCGGTGTTCTCGCTCGAGATGACCGAGCTCCAGGTCGTGCAGCGGCTGATCTCGATGACCGCTGAGATCGACGGAAACCGCATGCGCCGCGGTCGGCTCTCGGAGAAGGAATTCGAGTCGATCAACTCCGCGTCGAACCAGCTGCAGCGCGCGCCGATCTTCATCGAGGAGTCGAGCCGTCTCACGGTGACTGACATCCTTGCGAAATCGCGGCGGCTCCAAGCCGATCGTGGCCTGGACATGGTCGTCGTCGACTACCTGCAGCTCATCGAAGGTGTGGGCAATGACGAGGGCCGGGTGCAAGAGGTGGCGGTCATCACCCGAGCGCTGAAATCGATCGCGCGCGAGCTGGAGGTGCCTCTCGTTGCGCTCTCGCAGCTGTCGCGTCAGATCGAGACACGCGGCACCGAGCCGATGCTGTCTGACCTCCGGGAGAGCGGAGCGATTGAGGCCGACGCCGACCTCGTTCTGTTCCTCTGGCAGAAGGACCGCAAGGACCGCGACGAAAGCGTGGTGCGCCTGAAACTGGCGAAGCACCGCAACGGCCCGACCGGCGACTTCGACCTGCACTTCCAGTCCGAGCTGACGCGTTTCCGCGATTTGGGCGAGACTCGGGCGGACATCTGATGAAAGTCCTGTTCGTCGCCGGCTTCGGCCCGATCGTCCGCGACATGGACGCGGCGCTGCGCTTCTATCGCGACACGCTCGGCCTCCCGCTCGAGGAGAGCGGGGACGTTTCGACCGAGAAGGTCGACGGCGTCAAGCATCTCGGCCTCTGGCCGCTCGCCGAGGCAGCGGAATCGTGCTTCGGCTCGCGCGAATGGCCGTCCAACGTCGCCGCGCCGCAGGCGTGGATCGAGTTCGACGTGGAGGACGTCGCCGCGGCGGCCGAAGAGCTACGCGCGAAAGGCTATCGACTCCTCGTCGCTCCCAAGACCGAGCCATGGGGCCAGACCGTGGCGCGCCTGCTCAGTCCGGAGGGGATCATCGTCGGCGTCACCATCACGCCCTGGATGCGCGAACCGAAGAAGGAAGCGGGCGGTTAGACCACACTAGGCCGCATGACGTCGGCCCAGGCCTTCGTCCTGCTCGGCCTGATGCTGCTCCTCGGCGCGGCGATCCTGTGGTGGACGGTGCTGCGCAAATAGCGCATCAGCGTTCCGGTTCGATCGCCACCGTCACGTTCGCGCGGACGTCGGTCAGCAAGCGGATCTCGACCGTGTGCACACCGAGAGACTTGAGCGGCTCCGGCAAGTGCACCCTCGTCTTGTCGACCTCGACCTTGTGCTCGCGCTGCAGCGCGTCGGCGATGTCCTTGTTCGTCACGGAACCGAACGTCTTGCCCTGCTCTCCCGCTTTGAGGCGGAACACGAGCGTCGTCTCGGACAGGCGTTTCGCGAGCTCCTCCGCGTCGGCGTGAGCGCGGTCCTGCTTCGCGCGCTTGGCGTCTCGCGCGCGCGCGAGCACCTTGAGCTCGCCTGCCGTCGCCTCGATGGCGAGGCCGCGCGGCAGAAGGAAGTTCTGGGCGTAACCGTCAGCGACGTCCTTGACGTCACCGGGGCGGCCGAGTCCGGCCACCTCACGCTTCAGGATGACGCGCACGGGTCCGCGCTAGTTGCTGGGCTGAGTGGTCTCCGCGAGCGAGCCGTCCTGCTCGCTCTTTCGGAGCTCCATCTCCCATGCGAGGACCGACGCGGCGACTGCGACGACTCCCATGACGGTCAGCGCGCCGATGATCGCGAGCAGCGCCTCGATGACGTCGAATACACCGCCGCCCGAGTCCCGGTCGCTCATGCGTTATCTCCTTCGCGGTCGCGTGACAAGATCCGGTCCAATGTAGCGCGAAGCTCGCTCGCTCGACCGGACAGCGCGCCCTGAGCGCGTTCCAGGTCGTGCTTCAGCTCGTCGTCGTTGCGCGCGATGCGACCCATGTGCTCCTCGACGACCTCGGGAGGCGCGTTGCGGATGAAGAAATCGAGTCCGAAAATGAGCACGCCGAGATCGTCGAGCTGCCCGATGACCGGGATGAAGTCCGGGATGATGTCGATCGGGAACACGAGATAGCCGGCGATCGCACCGAGCACCAGCTTCTGCCGGGTCGGTACGCGCGGATCGCGCGCGAGCGCCCACACCAAACGGGCGTATGCGGGCATCTTGCGCATCAGCTCGATCGCTTCCTTCGGGTCGCGGGGCGGACGGAATTCTCTAGCCACCATGCACCTCTCCCTGCGGGAATCGTGCCCGCAGCGCGGCGACGGCCGCGGAAAGGGCCGCGTCGCGCTCGGCCGTCCAGAACGTGACCAGGTAACTAGCCTTGCCACCCGTAACGCTCCGCAGCTCCACACTGGGCGGAGGCTCCTTTGCGACCCCGGAGGTTTCCCGGAGCGCGGAACGGACGTCGTCGGCTGCGATGGGCTTGCTCGCATCATCCACGACGAGCCAGAGGCTCGCGCGCCGGGTCGGAAAACGCGTGAGGTTCACGACGGAGCTCGTCATGAACGTGCCGTTCGGCACGATCACCTGCTGCGCGTCCACCGTCCGCAGCAGCGTCGTCCGGAACGTGATCTCCTCGACGACCCCGCTGTAGCCGCCGACCTCGATCGTGTCGCCGATCCGGAACGGCCGCTCCACCAGCACCCAGATGCCGGCCAGGAAGTTCTTGAGGATGTCCTGGAGCGACAGGCCCAGCACGATGCCGACGACGCTGAATGACCCGAGGATCCAGCCGAACGCGTCGCGCGTGTAGATGGCGAGGACGAGCAGCACTCCGATCGTGACGACCGCGACCTGCACGAGGTTGCCGAGCAGGATCGTGACGTTCGCCTGGGCCCGGCCACGGGTGAGCGCACGCATCGTCGTGCGCCGAACGACGCGCGCCAGAAGGAGCATGACGATGATGACGACGAGCGCCCAGAACGTGCGGGCGGCGTACTCGAAGACGACAGCCGGATCGATGGGCACGCGCCGGAGAATACCCACGAATAGGCGAGCCGCAGAGCGTGGGGGTGCTGCGCTGCGGGTGACGGCTCGCGTAAGAGGCAGCGGGCGCATCGCGAACGAGAGTCGAGCCCGCGGCCCGACGCGAGGGCAGCAGATGCGGGCTAAGGCGGGCCCGTTTCGAGAGAGCGATGCGCCCGCTGTCTCCCCCGAGCCGCGGCAGGACCAGCAGGGGCCCCGGACGCGCTGCTTGACAGGTGAACATCTGTTCGGTATGGTCCAAGCGTGACGAAGCAGGACCAGCAGCGCGCCGAGCGCATCTTGGCCTTCATCCGCGAGCGCATCGCGGAGCGGGGCTACCCGCCGACGGTGCGGGAGATCGCCGAGGCCGTCGGGCTCGCCTCGACGTCGGCGGTCCACCACCACCTCACCAAGCTCGAGAAGGAGGGCCGTCTCACCAAGGACGCCACGCGTTCGCGCGCCCTCTCGATCCCCGGCTCCTTTGGCGGTCGCGTCGTCTCCGCGCCGATCATCGGCGAGATCGCCGCCGGTGAGCCCATCTATGCGATGGAAGACAAGACGGAGACGCTCTCCATCCCCGGCGAGCTCGCGGGTCGCGGTCGCGACACCTTCGTGCTACGCGTCCGTGGCAAGTCGATGATCGATGACCACATCGACGACGGCGACTACGTCGTCGTGCAACAGCAGAACACCGCCCGGGACGGCGACATCATCGTCGCGCTCCTCGAAGACAACCGCGCGACGCTGAAGCGCTTCTTCAAGGAGAAGGATCGCGTACGACTGCAGCCCGCCAACGGCGCGATGCAGCCGATCTACACGCGCGACATCCAGATCCAAGGCAAAGTCATCGGGGTCATTCGCCGGCTGGCCTAACCTCTGGCGATGCCCGCACAGCCCGATGTTCCCGTCATCACGCTTCGCGAACTCAACCGCGCGCTGCTCGCGCGTCAGATGCTCCTCACTCGACAGCGCGTCGGCGTCGTCGATGCGATCGAGCGCCTCGCCTGTCTTCAGGGCCAGTGGGCGCCATCACCGTACGTCGCCCTCTGGACGCGGCTCGCGGGTTTCAGGCGCGACGACCTGACCGGACCGATCGACAAGGGCCTCGTGATCAAGGCGACGCTCATGCGCGCGACCCTGCACCTCGTCAGCGCGAAGGAGTACGGGGCGTATGCGCTTGCGACCCTCGATGGACGCTTCGCCGCGTGGCGGCCGCCGGGCGGACCGGATCTCGCGGCGCTCAAGGACATCCACGACAAGGTCTTCACGTTCGCGGCGAAGACGCCTCGCACGCGCGAAGAGATCCGTGAGTTCATCGCGCGAGACGCACCGAAGGACGAGCGCCTTCGCAACTGGTATCTCTTCGCGGCCGTCACAGCGAGTGGGCTCATCTGGGAGAAGAGCGGCGCGCACTGGGAATACCGGCAGCTGGCCCGATTCGTCGCGCCGCCGGCGAAGCTGCGCAGAGCCCCGAAGCCCGACGCGGCATTCGACCTCGTTGCGCGCCGCTACCTCGGGGCCTTCGGTCCGTCGACCGTCGGCGATCTCGCGAACTGGACCGGCTGCCGCGTGCCGCCGCTGCGTGAGGCGCTCACTCGGATCAAGGACATCCGGCGGTTCCGCGACGAGCGTGGACGCGACCTGTTCGACCTCGCGAAGGCGCCGCGTCCACCGGCCGACACGGTCGCGCCCGCGCGTTTCCTGGCCCGCTTCGATGCGGCGATCCTCGGCCACGATGCGGCCGAGCGGACGCGGATCCTGCCGGCCGCGTACAAGAAGCAGGTGATCTTCTCGGCCGAGGTCTGGACGACGTTCCTCGTCGACGGCTTCGTCGCCGGTCGGTGGAAGATCGCGGCCACGCCACGGCAGGCGATGCTCGAGCTCTTGCCGTTCACGACGCTCGCGAAGCGCGACAAGGCGGCGCTGATCGACGAAGGCGAGCGGCTGGTGCGCTTCTATTACCCGCAAGCGAAAACGCATGGGGTGAAGGCGTGAGCCCGCGCCGGGCCGCCGATGCGCCGGAGCTCACGCTGCGCGAGCTCAACCGCGCGACATTGGCGCGCCAGATGCTCCTCGAGCGCGCGTCACTGTCGGTCGTGACCGCGATCGAGCGCCTCGCGGCTCTGCAAGCGCAGTGGGCGCCGTCCCCATATCTCGCGCTCTGGTCGCGCCTGAGGAACTTCGAGCGCGAGAGCCTGTGGAGCGCGATCGAGAAGACGCACACCGTCATACGCGCCCGGCTGATGCGCGGCACGCTTCACCTGGTGAGCGCGCGCGACTTCTTCGCGTACGCGGTCGCGACCCAGGATCTGCAGCGCGGCGCGTGGAACCGACTTCAGGTCGGCCAGGGCGTCGATCCCAAGGCGGTCGCGAAGCTTGCGGTCGCGTTCGCGCGAGAACCACGTCTGAAAGAGCAGGTCGTCGCGCACCTGACCGAGCGCCTCGGCTCGTTCGGCGGTCCGTACAAATGGCTCATCTGGCGGTTCGTGAGTGCGCATGCGGATCTCGTGTCCGCTCCGCCGGGCGGCCACTGGGCGCACGGCGGCACGAACGCACCGTATGTCGCGGCACGCCACTGGATCGGCGGTGGCTCGCGCCCGTCAGAGCAGGTCGCGCTGCGGCTCCTCATCCGCCGGTATCTCGCGGCGTTCGGGCCCGCGAGCCTCGCGGATATCGCACAGTTCGCGGGACAGGTCCCTCCACGCATCCGACCCGTCCTCGAGAAGCTCGCGCCGTCACTGAAGCGTTTCTCCGACGAGCGGGGTCACGTCCTCTTCGACTTGCCGCACGCGCCGCGACCGACCGCGGACACGACTGCGCCGGTGCGCTTTCTTCCTCGATATGACGAGCTGCTCATCGGCTACGAGCATCGCGACCGCGTCATCGCCGCGAGACATCGTTCCGCCGTCTATTCGAAGAACGCGATCATCGAAGCGGTCTTCCTCGTGGACGGCTGGGCCGCCGGCACCTGGGCGCTCACGACGACGAAGTCCGACTCGGTCGTGCGCATCCGTCCCTTCGGGAAGCTCGGTCGTGCGGAACGCGCCGCGGCCGTGGAAGAAGGCGAGGCGCTGGCGCGCTTCATGGCGCCCGAGGCGAAGACGCATGGGGCGCGCGTCGGATGAGCGTCATCGTGCCCGAGCGCCGCGCGATCCTGCACTGCGACCTCGACGCCTTCTACGCGTCGGTCGAGCAGCGCGATCATCCCGAATACCGCGGCAAGCCCGTGATAGTCGGCGGCGGACCGAACGACCGCGGCGTCGTCGCCGCGGCTTCCTACGAGGCACGCGTCTTCGGCGTCCACTCGGCGATGCCCCTCCAGACCGCGGGCCGGCTGTGCCCCGACGGTATCTTCGTTCCGGGTGACGGGCAGAAGTACGAGGAAGCGTCCGACGCCGTCATGGCGCTCTTTGCCGAGCGGACCCCGCTGGTGGAGCCGATCTCGCTCGATGAAGCGTTCCTAGACGTAACGGCGACCGAGCATCTGTTCGGCGGAGCGGAGAACATCGCGAGGGAGCTGAAACGCGATGTACGCGAGCAGCTCGGTCTCGTGCTGTCCGTCGGGGTTGCCACGAACAAGCTCTGCGCGAAGATCGGGTCGGACCTGCGCAAGCCGGACGGGCTGGTCATCGTCCCCGCGGGCGGCGAGGAGGCGTTCCTCGCGCCACTCGAGCTCGGCCGGCTGTGGGGCGTCGGACCGAAGACGCGCGAGGTCCTCGAGGGCTGGGGACTCCGTACGATCGCCGAGCTCGCCGCGATGGACGTGAGCGTGCTCGAGACACGGCTCGGCGAGCACGGGCGTCACATCTGGGAGCGCGCGCATGGCATCGACGAAGGCGTGGTCGTGGGCGACGGCAGGACCCCGAAATCGGTCGGGCACTCGCACACGTTCGATCGCAACACGCTCGACCCCGCGACGATCGAATCCATGCTCCTGGCCCTCTCCGAGGGCGTCGGACGCAGGCTCCGCGGTCAACAGCTCCGCGGTCGCACCATCACACTGCATCTGCGCGTCGCGCCCTTCGAGACGCGCACGCGGCAGCGCACGCTCGCCGAGCCGACGGACGACGATCTGAGGATCTTCAGCACCGCGCGTCAGTTGCTGCGCGACGCGCTGGCGGAAGACCGTCGCAGTGGTCGGACCAGTCCGGTGCGGCTGGTCGGGGTCACCGCTTCCGGGATCGAGATCGGACGGCAGATGGGGCTCTTCGATCACGTGCGCACGACGCGACTCAACGCCGCGCTTGATGCCGTGCGTGAGAAGTTCGGCGACACGGCGCTCGACCGCGCGAGCGCGCGTCTGCGGGAACGGCGTCGTTTCTCGGATCGCAGGACGAAGAAATCGACATGAAACGAGTAACGCCACTCGCCTCAAGTGTGGATACGTTGTGGGAAACGTGGTCAGATCGTGTGGATGAACCTGTGGACAAGAAGGTGGACGAAAGCCCTTGTTGCTTCGTTAGAGGGTGCGGATGATGCGCCATGTCGCATCTGGGAGGGGACGGAGTGCCAGAGGAGCGGGTCGCCCAGGTGGCGATCGATTTCATCGCTTTCTGCTTCGAGCGAAAGGGCGCGGAATGGCCCGTCTTGTACGACGAGATGTGCTACGTCGCCGGCAAGCGGCTCTATCGAGGGCTTGGATACGAAGAACTGAAAGAAGCGGGTCTCGACTTCACGCTCGCGGGGCTCGCAAGGACCAGCCGATTGACGAATGAGGTGACAAAGCGTCTTCGGCAGGCGGCGCTGGCGACGACCTAGCGACTGACATCGGCCACACCGGCAGAGGCGGCGAGTGAAAGGAAGCGCACTCGCCGCCTCTTTTTCGTCTCTGTCAGAATGGTGAGGCGCGAGGGGAGCACAGAACGCTTTCGCAGCGCATGGTCCCGTGGTGCAGCGGCCTAGCATACGTCCCTGTCAAGGACGAGATCGCCGGTTCGAATCCGGTCGGGACCGCCAGATCGCGTCGCGGCTTTGAGGTCATTGGTACCGCACCCCTTTGAAGTCGATCCATCCTCCCTCATGGGCCGGCGCGGGATCGTGATGCGTGAAATGGATCAGCCCGCCCTCGTCGTTCCACACGTACTCGCCGTGCACGATCACGTTGTCACCCGGCATTACCGGAGCCCGCTGTCCGATGGTCACGTTGTTGTCGACGAGCACCGTCTGCGTCGAACCGGCAAGGCGAATGATGAAACGCTGATGCGCGCCGGACGGGCCGCTGTCGTCCGCGAGAACCCTCGTCACCACGCCGTCAGCGGTGACCTCGACGGTCGAGCGTTTTTCGGCGTAGTCGCGCTCGACCGCCGCGTTGTCGGCTGTCGCTGGCGCGCACGCCGGGCCGAGCAGCAGGAGAAACACCATGCCGAAACGGCGATCCACTGACCGTAACGGAGAATGACGCCCTCTCTCCGGATGCCCTCGCCGCCTAACATCGATCCATGACCGGTCTCGAAGTCGCTCGGGGTTTCATCAACGCGGTGCGTGAGCGTGACGCGGATGCCGCGGCCGAGCTCTGCACAGAGGCGGTCGAGGTCCTTCTGCCGGGTGCGGAAGCGCCGCTCCGCGGCAAGGAAGGCGTCCGCCAGATGATCCGCATGGCTCCGCAGTTCCTCCAGAGCATGCGCGACGAGGAAGAGCGCGATGGCGAGGTGCGGATCACCACGCTGACCCGCGCCCCCGGCGTGTTCGCGAACTACACGACGTGGCTCTTCAAGATCGACGGCGGCAAGGTCGACCGTCTCTCCTTCGAGCTGCGCGGCGCGAACTGACGCGCGGAGGCTAGCGGCTCTCGGTCAACACCTCCCATGCCTGGAACGCGATGGTGCCGGCGGTGCCGTTGTGGATGACGAGCGCATACGCGCCCGCGCCATCGGGCAAGGCCTGTAGATCCAGAACGCCGCCGTCATCGACGGTGGCCGTTGCGAGGGTCTTGCCGCTCGCGTCCTTGATGCTGACCGTCGTTCCGGCGACCGTCTCGACGACGACGTCGATCAACTCGGTCGCGGGATCCACGACGAGCTCGTTGACGGAGTCGAGTCCGGCGAGCGCCGTGCTCACGACGAGACCGGCGGTCTCCTGGACGAAGTGCCCCGCCGGTGTGCCGATGTCGCCGCCGTAGATCTGGAAGCCGTCGACGTACACCATGTCGCGCTGGTTGTCTGTGGAATCGTTCGTCACGACCACGCTATGCATGCCGGACGAGACGTTACGATGGATGGCGACGCTGTAGGTCAGTCCCTTTCGCCCGCTCTGGTCGGGCGGCCCGGAAGCCGTCGAGGCAGCGTACTCGTTGATCTCCTGCTTGACGCCGTCGACGCTGAAGCCGAGGACACCGCCGCGCGGCCCCTTCGCGACGACGATGTCGATGCCGGTACCGGTGAACTGGAGCTTCAGAGAGTCGCTCGTCTTGCTGGTGCCGACGTCGCGGCAGAGCGTGCCGCTCGTGGCCTTCGCGTCGTTCAGCACGTGCCAGCCGCCAGCGCTTTGGATGTTCGGATCGGTGCAGTCGACCGCGACCGGCGCGGGCGCGGGCTGCATGGCAAGAGTCGCATCGAACGGCGGGGACGCGTCGACCGTCCGCATCGGAATGAGGATCGTTCCGTCGAGCGCCTCGGCGGGTCCCGCCAGGGAGAACGCCGAGGCGCCGGTGAGGCCGGAGCCGACAGCGAGCCCGAAGGCGCTGAGCGGCCCGCGAAGGGTGAGCGCACCGCTATCGAGCGTTCCGATGCCGGAGAAGCTGGCGTCGGTGTTGTACACGGCGCCGAGCGACGAGCTTCCGTTCGACATCGAATCGTTCGCTCCGAGCTTTCCGCCGAAGAAACGGACGGTCCCGTCGGAGTTGTACTCCATCGAGAGGTGGAACACATCCTCAGCCGTCGAGAACCGGAAGACGTACTGGAGACGATCGGCGGGCGGTGTCGACTGCAATACCGCGTTGTATGCCGCGAGATCGCGCGCCATGCCCGCGCGGGTCGCATCGGCGAGGGGGATCCGCGCGACAAGGTCGCTCCCACTCACGAAGACCGACGCTCCGAGAAGGTCAAGGGATCGCAGGTTCGGCGAACCATTCACATTCGGCCACGTCGCGTCACCCGATGCGTCGCTGCGGCCGTTCTGCGGGATCGAGATCGAGACCTGTGATGTGCCCGTCCCCGTCGGCGCGAGCAGCGACGGTCCGGCGACCTCCTTCGCGAACTGCGTGAAGGGGCCCTTCTTCGATGGGTTGGTGCGAGGCTCGGCCGCGAGACCGTTGTTGTTGTCCATGAATACGACGCCGATGCGGCCGGTCTGGTCGAATCCGAGATCGAGCATGTCGAGGAGCGATCGGTCTCCACTGCAGGTCGTTCCTGACGTGCAGACCTGTCCACGGTGATCGATGCGGTGGTTCACCTTGCCCGCCAGGATCGTGGTGGGTCCGCCGCGTGCGATCGAAAGCGCATCGGTGAGGACCGAGACGTACGTGTTCCAGTGCGCTGCGTCGGCGCAGTTGTCGGAAAGACCGGTGCAGTCCTCGCTGCCCATGTACGCGATGGCGATACGGCCGGTGTCACCGCCGGTCACCGCGGGGAACACCGCGCTCGTGACCTGCGATGGGGTGACGCGGACCTTCGGCGTCCAGTAGGTCGCGGGTCGTCCTGCCGGGGTCGCATGCGGGTTGTTGCGCGCATCGTCGATGGGCGAGACCGACAGATACACGATGCCGTTCGTGACCCAGACGGCGTACGCGTTCCCGCGCGCGTCGAGGTTGAGCCACGGGAAGATCGCGGGCTG
>VBFY01000041.1 GCA_005889405.1 Chloroflexota bacterium
TCAGTAGCAATGAACTAGCAAGTGACTAGTACGAATGGCGCGCCTGTGCGCCTGCGACCTCGGACTCAGTCCATAACGCGCTGCAGCCAGCTCGATCCCGAGCCGCGGTCCGTGTACACGTCGCAGACCATGCCGTCCGCGGTCCGCAGCGTGAGGTAGTCCCGCGCCGGCCCGCCGTTCCACCACTCCGCGTCGACGCGCCAGCGGTGCATGACTTCGACCACGGTGAAGCGCCGACCCGCGACCTGCAGCAGCGTGAGCTCCCCTTCATCCCACACGAGGCGTGCCGGGATCGGGTCGGCGAAGAGACGCGTCACGTGATGACCTCCTTCCACTCCGCGGCGCGTTCGGGTAGTCGCGCGTCCGCATCGGCGACGCGCGCGCGCAGCACGCGGCCGCTGCCGAGCTTCTCGCGCAGATAGCGCGCGCTCGCGATCGCCTCCTCCCAGCGCGCGCCGTCCGCGGCGAAGAGACCGATCTGCCGGCCGCGCGCGGCCTCGGCCTCGCGTACCTCGACCGCGCAGCCGATCACGCGACCGATGTGCGCGCGCTCCTCGAGCGCCCAGCGCAGCGAGCGCAAGAGCGCGGCGCTCTCGCGCGTCGGCGGCAAGACGGAACGTTCGAGACGTAGCGGCTCGTCGTCCTCGCGCTCGAGCTTCACCGCGAGACGCAGCGCGGCAAGCCCGTCGGCGGCGAGGGCGGCGGAGATCTCGTCGAGCGCGGTGCGCAGCGCGAACACGAGCTGCTCCTTCGATGCGAGCGGATCTTCCCAAAGCCGCCGCGCGTAGATCCGCCGTGGCGGTGGATCGGCATGCACGCGCTCCTCGTCCTCCGCCCGCGCGAGCGCATGCGCGCGCGCCGCGCCGCGACCGAAGCGGTCGAATACCGCGCCGCGCGGGAGGCCGGCGAAGTCACCGACGGTCCGCAGCCCGAGCAGGTCGAGCTCGTCGCGTAGCTTGTCGTCGAGCGGCAGGACCTCGAGCGGGAGCGGCGTCAGGTATTCGCGCGCATCCGTCACGAGGCGCGTCTCGCCCGGCCCGGTGCGCTCCGCGGCGACGCGCGCGGCGAACGGCGTGAGCGCGACGCCCACCGAGGCGTGCGCGCCGATGCGCTCCAGACGCTCGACAATCCGCCGCGCGATGCGCGAGGGCGCTCCGAGCACGCGTTCGGTGCCGGCGAGATCGCAGGCGAACGTTCCCGTCGCGACGACGCCGACGTGCGGCAGCAGCGCGCGTAGCGTGATGAGCGCGCGCGCATGCAGCGTGTCGGTCGCGTCGCGCACGACGACCGCGGCGATCAACTCGCGAGCTCCGCGAGCTCATCGCGCGTGCCGAGATCGCTCGCGTCCGCGCCGAGCGCGGTGACGGCGAACAGCGCGCGCTCGCGCGACGCCGGCGTGCCCGCCGCGAACGACCATCCGACGGTGCGACCGAACCGCTCGCGCCAGTCGAGCGGTTCGACCCGCACCATCGGGAGCGCGATCCGTCGACCGCGCTCTTCCGCCACGACGAGCAGTGCCGCGGGCGAACCGCGTACCACCGGTAGCAGCGGGGCGAGATCGTCCACGTCGCAGCGCGACGCGAACGATGGCCCAACATCGATGACCACAAGACGGAAGCCCTCGCTGCGCAGCGCGGCCGCGCCGGCGAGGACCACCTCGCCGGCATCGCGCGCGCGGACGACGACGACGCGGTCGAGATCCACACCGGAGCGCACCGCGGCGAGTGGATCGAACGACGCGGACGGATCGACCCACGCGACCATGCCGCCCTCGCACTGCGCCGCGGCCGCGACGTGGAGCGCGAGCGCGAGCTTGCCCGCGGTGAGTGGTCCGATGAACGCGAGCGGCTCCCCCGCCCGGATACCGCCCCCGGTGACGCGGTCGAGCGATGTCCCGGACGCGATGCGGCGCTCCCCGTCCTGGCGCTCCGCGACGTCGCCGCGCAGGACGGCGCGCGTGCCGTATCTCGTCTCGATGCGCGCGATAGCTACGGCCAGTCCAGTGGCTCCCACGGCGGCTCCCCTTTGGCCGTCCCACCCGCGTCCGGAGCCTGGCCTCACCGGACGTTGTTAGAACGTATGTTCTAGAACGTAGGGAGCAGGCGAGTACCTGTCAAGAGGGCTAAAAATAGGCGGAATTCGGTGCATGCATATCGTATGTTAACATTCAAATCCGATGGCCAAGCTCGTTCAGATCCGCGATGTTCCTGACCCGGTGCATCGCACGCTCAAGGCGCGCGCCGCCCAGTCGGGGAGGTCGCTCTCGGAGTACTTGCGCGCGGAGCTTTCGCGCGTCGCCGCGCTTCCAACGCCCGATGAGGTCCGCGCGCGACTGCGCCAACGAGCACCGGTGACCACGCGCGAACGTCCCGAGGTCGTCATCCGCCGCCTTCGTGAGGGCGGCCGCTGACCGTCATTGATGCCTCGGCGATCGTGCGTCTCCTGCTGCGCCTTCCGCTCGCTGAAGCCGCGGAGGAACACATCTTTGATGCGCAGGAGCGATCAGCGGCCCCGGATCTGTTGAACGCGGAGGTCCTGCACGCGCTCCGGCGGTTCGAACGACGCGGCGAGCTGGACGCGGACCGGTCCGCCGCTGCGATCCAAGATCTTTCCGTCCTCCCCATCGCCCGGTATCCCACGATCGCGCTCCTCGAGCGCGCGTGGGAGCTTCGTCACAATTTCACCGCCTATGACGCGCTCTACGTCGCGCTCGCCGAAGCGCTCGACACGTCGCTCGTCACGTCGGACGAGCATCTGGCGAGCGCGGTCCACGCCGATGCCCGCGTTTCCGTCATCCTTCTCGCTTAGCAGCTGACGGGGACTGCGGGCTAACCGCTACGCGCGACCGCTCGTGCATGCGTGCTCGCGATCGCGTCGCGCAGCGCGCTCGCCCGCACCAGCGCGAAGACCGACACGAGCACGACGACGATGCCGCCGGCGAGGAACGCGGTGTTGATCCCAGCGACCGCGCCGACGGACCCGAGCAGCATCTGCCCGAGCGGCATGAAGCCCATGAAGACCATGGTGTGCACGCTCATCGCGCGACCGCGCAGGTGGTTCGGTGTGCGCGTTTGCATGAGCGTGTTCGCCATCCCCAGGAACACCATCACCGCGAAGCTCGTGAGTCCGATGAACACCATCGCGCCGAGGACCGAGCGCTGTTCCGCGAACACCGCGAGCAGCAGCCCATGCATGAGCGCGCTTCCGACGAGGAGTGCGCCGCGCCGCTTCCAGCCGCCGAGCGATGCCGTGACCAGCGCGCCCCCGAGCGCCCCCACCCCGGACGCGGCGAGGAGCCACGAGAGCTCGAGGGCGCCGACGCCGAGGAACTGCGCTTCCGCGGGTAGCAGCTGGATGTACGGGCGCGTGAACAGCGCGGTCGTCACCGTGAGGAGCACGACCCAGCGCAGGACCGGATCGCGACGGATGTACGCGAGCCCTTCGCGGATCGACGCGAGCATCGAAAGACGCGTGCGCACCTCGATGGGCTGCGGCGCGATCACGAAGAGCGCCGCGACGACGGCGAGATATGAGATCGCGTTGATGAGCATGAGCCCGCCGACGCCGAACGGGATGATGAGCACGCCGCCGATGAGCGGGCCCACGAGCGTCGCGCCGTTGAAGGCCGCCGAGTTCAGCCCGATCGCGCTCATGAGCTCGCGATCGGTGACGAGACGCGGCACCATCGCCTGACGTGTCGGGGCGTCGAACGAGAAGATGATCGAGTTCATCGCGCTGATGAGCACGACCTCGACGATATTGATGTGCTCGGTGATCGTGAGGATCGCGAGGATGAACGCGACGATCGCGGCGGACAGCTGCGTGACCATGAGAAGACGCCGTCGGTCGGCGCGATCGGCGACGGCGCCGCCGAAGAGACCGAAGGCGAGGCCGGGGATCGCCCGCGCGAGACCGACGAGGCCCAGGTAGAACGGGGCGAGCTGCGGGACCCCCTCGCGCATCGCGAGTTGCACCACCAGCCAGCCCAGGCCGTAGATCTGCATCCACGATCCGATGTTCGAAACGACGAGGCCGAACCAGAACAGCCGGAAATCGCGGAACTCAAGGGCCGCGAGCGTCGAGGTGCGCCCCGGTTCGGCGGCGCTGGCCTCATCGAGCCCGCCTTCGGTCTCGAGGGCCGGCGCAAGCTGTTCCTTCGACGTCATCGTGCTCCACCAGTGTGCGCGCGCCGCGCGGACGACGCTGGTACTTCGATCACACCACGCGCTCGCCGCCGACGAACACCGCGATGGGTGCGTGCTGCAGCGCGCGGATGTCGTCGTGCGGCGTGCCGTTCCACACGACAACGTCCACCAACATCCCGGGCGCGAGCACGCCGATGTCGTCGCGACCGAGCGCGCGAGCCGCAACGCCGCTCGCCGCCGCCATCGCCGGGAGAGGGCTCATGCCGAGCGAGACCATCAGCTCCAGCTCTTCCGCGTTCTCGCCGTGACGGTTGAACGGCGTCGCGGCATCGGTGCCCATTGCGATAGGGAGACCCACCTCGAGCGCGAGGCGGAACGTACGGTCGCGATCCGATCGGCGATCGTGCGCTTTCGCGCGCATGTCGTCGGGCACGCCGGGGCCTTCCGGATCGGCGATCCCGGCCAGCGCTTTCAGGGTCGGGACGAGGAACACGCCGCGCGCGGCCATCTCCTTCGCAACGCCCGCGTCCTCGTGCAAATGGGTGCCGTGCTCGATCGTGTCGACGCCGGCTTCCACCGCGCGCCGGATGCCGTCGATGCCGTGCGCGTGCGCGGCGACCCGCCGACCCATCCCGTGTGCCGTCTCGACGGCCGCGGCGAGCTCCTCGCGCGTGAACTGCGCCGAGGACGGCCGCTCGTGACCCGGAGCGAGCACCGCGCCCGTCGCCATGACCTTGATCACATCGGCGCCGGCGGCGACCTGCTCGCGGATAGCTGTGACGACTTGGTTCACGCCATCGGCCTGCCGGTACATCCCGCGCCACGAGGACGCGCCGGCGGTGGTCGTCGAAACGATCTTGCCCGCGAGGATCAGGCGCGGCGTGCGGATCAGTCCTTCGTGCGCAGCACGCCGGAGCGCAAACTCGAGATGGTCGCGTCCGCCGAGATCGCGGACCGTGGTGAAGCCGGCCGCGAGCGTGCGCCGCGCATGCTCGGCCATGCGCAAGACGCGCAGGCCCGACGGATCTCTGTCCTGGACTGGGGCGTCGGCGAGACCGCCGTCGGAGAGGTGGACGTGGCAGTCAATGAGTCCCGGCGTGATCGTGGCGTCCGGGAAATCGATCCGCGTGACGTCGGCCGGGGCATCGACGCGGCTGCCGACAGCACGGATGCGGTCGCCATCGATGAGCACAGCGCCCGGGCGCAGCGGCGGCGCGCCGGTGCCATCGATGAGCACGCCGGCCGAGATGAGGACCGCGCGCGCATTGCTCAAGGTGAGCGCGAAGTCTAGGAGGCGGCGCTCAGGAGAGATGGCGAGAGTGCATGGGAGTCGAACCCACCACGGAACGCAAGCGCCCCGTCAGCGGTTTTGAAGACCGAGGACATCACCGGATGCCTCGCACTCTCCCGCCGGTCCAAATGTAGAAGGTCGTCGACTCGATTACGTTTCGCGCGATGCGCAGGAGGACCGCGACCGTCGCTTTCGGCGGCTTCGTGATCCTCGGGCTGCCGACGGGAATGCTCGGCGTCGCGTGGCCGTCGATACGCGAGGAGCTCGACGCGCCGCTCGCCGGGCTTGGCCTCGTGCTCGCGGCGATGACCCTGACGGAGTTCGGCTCGAGTGCTCTGTCGGGCATCGTCCGGCAGCTTTTTGGCACGCTGGCGCTGCTCCTCCTGCCGACAGCGCTCGCTGCGGGCGGACTCCTCCTGTTCACCGTCGCGCAGACCTGGTCGACGGTCATCCTCGCAGCGGCCGTGCTCGGCGCTGGACTCGGCTTGCTCGATGCGGCGGTGAACACCGAAGCCGCTCTTCGGCGTGGCATCCGCTTCATGGGAGCACTGCACGCGTCGTGGGCCGTCGGTGCGACGCTCGGTCCGCCGGTCATCGGGTTCGCCCTCGTGGTGGCGGGCTCGTGGCGGCTCGGGTACGCGGCCGCCGCGCTGGCGTTCGTGGCCTTCGCGGTCGCGACGTATCTCGGACGTGCTGACCTCGCGGCCATCCCGGAGCACGACGATGCACCGATCGTGAGAGACGGCGCACGCCGAGCTTCGGTCATGGGCGCGGCGCTGATGTTCGTGTACGTCGGCATCGAGCTCGGCGCGGGCCAGTGGAGCTTCACGCGTCTGACCGCCGACAGCGTCTTGACCGATGGGGTCGCGGGGCTCGCGGTCTTCCTTTACTGGTCGGCTCTGGCGGCCGGTCGCATCGCGCTCGCGCTGTTCGGCGCTCGGATCCCAGCCGCGAGACTCATCGATCTGAGCGTCGCCGGCGCGATCGCGAGCGCGGTCGCCTTCTGGATCCTCCCGCCGCCGATCGCCGCCCTTATCGCGCTGCCGAGCATCGGCCTTTCGCTCTCGGTGTTCGTGCCGCTGTTGCTGTATCTCATCCCGCGACGTGTCGGTCGCGCGGCTGCCCCGCACGTGATCGGCTACCTGGTCGCGGCCGGCATGATCGGCGGCGCGGTGTTGCCCGCGGGCATCGGTCTGGTACTGCAATCGACCGGTGTCTCCAGCCTTGGGATCTGTCTCTCAGCGCTGGCGGCGGCTTTTGGCGGCCTTCATGTGGCAGCACGGGGGCGATGAGAAACCCCGCGCGCGGCCACTTGGGCCGCCACGTGCGCACTGTCATCCATCGCGCCGAGGATGATCCCGGACTTGCGCATCCGAAGCCACAGCAGACCCACGAACCACAGGCCATCCACGGGCGCGCGCCCCTGCTCGTGCACGACGGAGCCGTCGCTTCTCACGACGGGCAAGCGCAGCCACGAGTAGTCGGCGCGAAAGCCCGTCGTGAGGATCACCGAGCGCACGCCGCGGTCGGCGAGATCGAGCTCGGTCGGCGATCGGAACGTTTCAGGGTCGGCGGGTTCGTCCGCGGGATCGGGCTCGGATGGTGGCGCAGCGATCCCGCGCCGCGCGATGTGATCGTCCACGTGCTGGCGGATCCTCGCAGCGATCTCGTCGCCGAATCGCACGTGCTGCGCGAGGTCAGCCGCAAAGCGGAGCCGATAGCCGTCGGCCGACTCGAAGTGGCCGAGCAGCGTGACGCCCCGGCGTGCGAGCCCCTGCAAACTGAGCGTGTGGCCGCGTGGCCCCACGCCGGAGATGAGCGGCTGCACGGCTCGCATCATCGCCGGGTCCGGAAGATCCTCCGGTCGCTGCGCCATCCAGCCCGATTCGCTGAGCCACGCGACCGTGTCGCGTCCGCGCAGACGGCGCGGAAAGCGGCCGACGGTACCCGTGGCGAGGTAGACCTCACGGCCGGCATCGACGAGGTCCTCGGCGATCTGGCCGCCCGACTGAGCGCTGCCGACGACGAGGATCGCGCCATCGCGAAGCTGCGACGGCCGTCGATACGTGCCCGTCGTCAGGATCTCGACGCGACGATCGATCGTCGCGGCGGCCGCGGGGACCTTCGGGACATTCGCGGCGCCGGTCGCGACGACAACGCTCCGCGTGCGCACCATTTCGTCGTCGCCGATGGTCACGACGAAGCCCCCGTGGTCGTCCGCCGTGACAGCGGTGACGGTCGCGCGCGTCCTGACCGGGAGCGCGCTCTGACGCGCATATGTCTCGAGCTCGGCAATCCAAGCGTCACGGCCGAGGAACTCGTTCGGGTCCACGGCCGGCGGACCGCCAGGGAGCCGGTTGACAGCGCTCGGCGTGTTCAGAGCGAACGAGTCCCAGCGCTGCGTGCGCCAGGTCTCGGCGATGTCACCACGCTCGAGCACCACGTGATCGATGCCGGCGTCGACGAGACGCTTGCTCACCGCGAGTCCGGCGTGGCCGGCACCGATAATGACCGTATCGATCACGCGCACATCATGACTTGCGATCGCCTTGGGCCGAAGCTGACGATGGCGCTCGAATCCAGCCAAACCCTCGCCTTTCGGTCGCCCGTCCCGGAACCAAGGTAAGAGATTGGGTCGCGCGCGAGCTCTGCTCCTCTGCGGTGTCGTCGGTCCGCCTCTCTTCATCGCGACCTTCCTCGTCGAAGAGGCGACGCGACCGGGGCACAGCTGGTGGCGCAACTTCGTCAGCTCGCTCGCGACCGGCGAGGGCGGCTGGGTGCAGATCGCGAACTTCCTTGTATGGGGCACGCTTGCCGTCGCGTTCGCGATCGGCGTCGTCCGTATCGGGTGGGTCGCGCCGGGCATCCTTCTCATCCTGTACGGCGCGGGGCTGCTGGTGGCCGGCGTTTTCGTCACGGATCCAAGCCTGGGTTACCCGCCCGGCGCGCCGCCCGAGCACACCACCCACGGGATGATCCACGGCCTTGCAGGGCTCGGCGTGTTCACATTGAACGCGGTCGCTGCCTTCGTTGTCGCACGGCGCTTCGCGATCGCGCAGCGGCGAGGTTGGGCGATCTACTCGACCGTCACCGGCCTCCTCATCGTCGCGCTTTTCATCGCGAGCACAGCTGTTTCCGTCCAGGACGAGCTCGGCCTCTGGTCAAATGCTCCGACGGGTCTCCTGCAGCGGATCTCGATCGTCGTGGGTTGGACGTGGATCGCTGCCTTCGCCCTCCGGCTCTGGCGCGACAGAGCGCCGAGCCGCGCCTAGTCCACCTTCAACTTCGGATCGAGCGCGTCGCGCAGCCCGTCGCCGAGGAAGTTGAAACAGATCAAGGTCACGGCGAGGATGACCGCCGGGAACAGCAGCTCGTGCGGGAACGCGCGCATGTTGCGGACGCCTTCGGCGATGAGGATGCCCCAGCTGGGGAGCGGCGGGCGCACCCCCAGCCCGAGGAAGGAGAGTCCGGCTTCGGTCGCGATCGCTCCGGGAATGCCGAACGTGGCGGCAACGATCACCGGCGCGAGGGTGTTCGGCAGAAGGTGGCGCGCCATGATGCGCAGGTTCGACGCGCCAACCATCCGCGCGGCTTCCACGAACTCCTTCTCCTTCAGGGAGAGGACCTGACCGCGCACGAGACGCGCCACGGTCAGCCACGACACCAGACCGAGCGCGATGAACACGCCGAGGAGGCCGCCGGTCAGGTTGTCGAGGCCGCCGATCACCGACAGGATGGGTCCTGTCGGCTGGTCGAGGACGGCACGCAAGTAGGTGATGACAACGATGACAAGCAGCAGGCTCGGAAATGCGAGGAGCACGTCGACCGTCCGCATGATGAGCGTGTCCAACCACTTGCCGAAGAAACCCGCGGCGAGCCCGAGCGGAACGCCGATCAACACGACGATGAGGACGTCCACGAGCGCAACGGCGAGCGAGATGCGACTGCCGTAGACCATGCGGCTGAGCTCGTCGCGGCCGAGGAGGTCGGTACCGAAAAGGTGGCCCGCGCTCGGCCCGAGATCGGTGCTCTCGAGGTCCTGACGCTCGAAGGGATACGGGGCGACCAGGTTCGCGAAGAGCGCGACGATCACAAGGAGAACGACGAATACCAGGCTCACCACGGCCGCGCGGTTTCGCGTCAGCCGGTGCCAAGCGTCCCGCCACAGGCCCGTCGGCCGGCGCGCGAGCGGCATCGCAACTGAAGGGGTCGCGACAGTCCTCGTCACCGGTAGCGGATCCGAGGATCGGCGTAGCCGTAAGAGATGTCGGTAAGAAGATTCACGACCGAGATGAGGATCGCGAAGATCAGCACGATGCCGAGGAGCAGCGGGTAATCGCGCCCGGTGACGCTATCGACGAACTGTCGGCCGATCCCGGGGACGCCGTAGATGCGTTCCACGAAGAACGCACCGGTGATGACGTTCGAGAGCGTGACGCCCGCCACCGTGAGCACGGGGATGAGTGCGTTCTTCATCGCGTGGCGAAGGACGATCATCACCTCTTGCAGTCCTTTGGCGCGGGCGGTGCGGATGAAGTCCTGCCCCAGGACCTCGAGGAGGCTCGATCGGGTATAGCGCGCGAGAATGGCCGCCGGCCCGAGCCCGATCGCGAGCGTCGGAATGATCGAGCGGACGTCCCAGATCCCGTTCCAACCGCCCGTTGGCAGCCACGCGACGCCCAGCGACAGCGCCACGACCAGCAGCGAGACGCGCACGAAGGGTGGCGTCGCGAGTCCGCTCACCGTGATGAACGACGCCGTGTAGTCGATCCAGCTGTTGTGCTTCACCGCGGCGAGGGTGCCGAGCGGTATCCCTACGAGCAACGCGAACAGCATCGACGCGAGGCCGAGCTGCGCCGACACCGGCAGCGTTGCGGCGATGATCTCCGACACCGAACGTTCGACGCTCCGGTACGACGGCCCGAGATCGCCGTGCAACGCGTTGATGAGGTAGTCGGCGTATTGCTTGGGCAGTGGATCGTCGAGGTGGTACTGCTTCGCAAGGTTCTGCTTGACGGCCTCCGGGAGCGGCTTCTCGCTCTCGTCCCACGGGCTGCCGGGCGTCGCGTGGACGACGACGAAGGTCAGCGTAAATACCACGAGGAGGCTCGGGATCATCCAGAGAACGCGGCGGACGATGAATGTCGTCATCGATAGGGACCGCCAAGGCGGAGGCCGCTGACCGTGCGGCCTCCGCCCGCTACGGTTACTTGTTCACGCGAACGAGATAGCCCTGGATACGTCCCAGGACGCGGTAGTGGTTGAGACCTTGGATGTACGGCTTGATAAGGTCGAAGCGCGCCCAGTGGTAGTAGGTGATGTAAGGCGCCTCGGCGTTGAGGATCTTGTCGGCGCTCTCGTACGTCGTCTTACGCTTCGCCGGGTCGTTCTCCTTCAACCCTGAAGCCACGAGGCTGTCGAACTCGGGGTTCTTCCAGTGGGCGTAGAAGAAGTCGGCCTTCGAGTCGAAGAGCAGGTTGTACCAGTTGTTCGGGTCCTCATAGTCCGAGCCCCAGCCGCTGACGTACATGTGGAACGGCTGGTCTTTGCGCGTCGTTCGCCAGTTGTCGAAGGCCTTGTCCTCCATCGGCTCGAGGACGATGTCGATCCCGAGGGCCGTCTTCCACATGCCCTGGATCGCCTCGGCGATCGCCTTCGTCTCGGCCGAGCCCGACGCGAACGTGAACTTCACGTTCGCCGGCCAGTTCTTTCCGTCGGCGTAACCAGCTTCGGAGAGAAGCTGCTTGGCCTTCGCCGCGTCGTAGCCGAGTGCGTTCGCCGTCTTCTGCCCTGGGATGCCCGGCGCGACGATCGAGACGGCGTTGAAGTACGCGTCCTTCAGAACCACTTCGTTCAGCCGCTTCGCGTCGGTCGCCATGCTGAGCGCTTGGCGGACCTTCACGTTGTTGAACGGTGGGTTCGTCGTGTCGAGAATGATCCACTGCGAGCCTTGACGCTCGAATTTCTTGATTTCCTTGCTGAGCACCGGGTCCGCCTTCGCGCGCGTGATGTCCGCACCGACGAGGACTGCGCGGTCAAGCTCGCCCGCCTCATACGCGACGGGCGACTTCGCGGCCTGGTCGTCGAACAGAGTCCAGACGATCGTGTCGGGACCGTTGTTCTCACCCCAGTAGTTCGGGTTCTTCTCGACCGTCATGCTCTGCTCGGGCTTCCACTCCACCAATCGGTAATGACCGTTGGAGATGTAGGTGTCCTTGGTGAGGGTCCACTTCTCGGCGTTCTTGTCGATGGTGTCCTTGCGGACTGGGTAGGCGGTCCACGTCGCGACGAGATGCATGAAGAACGGCGCGGGCCGCTCCAGGGTCACGACGAGAGTGCGGTCGTCGGTCGCCTTCACCCCCATGCCTTCCGCCGTGCCCTTGCCCGTCCCAAAGGCTTCGGCGCCTTTCACCGGCCAAAGCGTCTGCGCATAGCGAGACTTGGTCGCCGGGTCGGTCGCGCGCTTCCACGCGTACTCGAAGTCGGACGCTTTCAGGGTTTGTCCGTCCGACCACTTGAGCCCGGCGCGGAGGTTGAACGTGTACGTGATGCCGTCGGGTGAGATCGTCCACTTCTCGGCCTGGCCCGGCTTGATCTCGCCGCTGACCTGGTCAACGTAAGCGAGCCCTTCGAACATGTTCTGGATCTGCTCGAGCCCGGCGCCGCCCGAGCTGATGCCGGGATCCATGGTGTTGACGATCTTCGCTGCCTCCGGCAGTCGCAGGGTCGTCTTCTTCGCCGCCTGACTCGGACTCGGTGTCGCCGAGCTCGTCGGCGACGTGCACGCGGCGGCCGTAAGCAGGACCAAAAGGGATAGCGCGACAAGTTTCCTCACGTTCAGCTCCTTGCGGTAAAACCCGCCCCCCTGACAGGCGGGAAGGATAGCGCCCCTTACTACCTCAACTTGCGTTTCGGAGTTCAGGAAGACGGCGACTTCAGGCCGGGAGTAGAGTCTCGGGCGGTCAGGAGGGAGGGCCGCCATGAGATCCACGCACGACGACCTTGCTCGCTTTCTCACGCCTCATGCCGATCGGCATCATCTTTCGAGACGCACGTTACTGAAGGCTGGGGTCGCCACGACCGCACTGATCGCGACCACCGGCGTGATGTCTACTCGCACAGCGGCGAAATCGGGGACACCGTCGCCCGTCGCCGCAAATGCCCTCTTCGGCGGGCTGCACATCTATGGCGTCGATCCGGGGATGGAGCCTTCGGCCATCACCAACTTTCACGGCCAGGTCGGAGCGGCCGTCGTGGACGGCAACGGAACGTGGAAGGTCGACGGCACAGCGCCCGAAACCGTTCTCTTCGATACCGACATGCGCTTCATGCAGGGCAGCTTCCGCAGTACCGACGGGAGAAGTCACAAGGGGACCTTCGCGTTCGTCTGACTCGACGTCTATCGGGGGGTAGTTGACCCCCTCGACCCGAACACCCATCAGATCGTAGACAACAACCCCGGCATCACTCCCGACGGACTCCTGTGGACGTTCGCTGCGCCGAATGGCGCCGTCCATGTCGACTTCGCCGAGGGCGAGGCCCAGTACCGCATGAGCGAGGTCCGCATGCGCGACTACGGGACTCTCGCGAACGCTCTGTTCGGCGGCGGCGTCGGTGTGCCGGGCGCATCCGTGCCCTCGACGGTCTCGTGGGACCTTCGTTGGCATGGCGTCACCGGAAGCGCGACCACCGTCAATGCGACGCTTCCCTTCCGCCTGAACTACAAGACCACAGGCGCGCACCTCGACTGGTCGATGAGCTCTGGCGAGCGAAGCTTCAGGTCGAATCCGGGCGGACAGACGACCGTGGTCGCATTCATCGGCGAGGAGCGCAACGGCGTGTTCTTCAACTCGTCAGACGACGAGGACAAAGACGCTGACGACGACTAAAAGGCCATGAGAGGCGGCTCCCGCGGGGGAGCCGCCTCGTCCATGTCGGGTTAGACGCGCGCCTTCGGCTGATTCGTCGCGATGCCGTGCTCGACCCAGAACTTCGCCAGAGTCAGCGCCTCGCCCCAGCCGCCGGCGTTGTCGATCAGGTTCTCGATCTTCCGGAAGCCGAACTCGCGGAGTCGCACCAGCGTGCCGTCGTCGCGCTTCTCCAGGATGATCTCGACGGTCGACTCACTGCCCGGCTCACCCCATTCGTACACGAAGCGCTCCGGCCGCTTCGCTTCGATCACGCGCCCGGGAACCTCGGCGTTGATGCCCTGCTCGGCGCCCCAGTCGACCCATTTGAGCACCATCGCTCCGCCCGGGCGCGCGTCAACGCGACTGCCGCGCGTGAACCATCTGTCGAGTCCCTCAGCCGTCGCGAACGCGTCGTACACCTTCTCGCGAGGCGCTCGTATGAAGACGCTCTGCTTCACCTCGTGATCGAGCCGTTCCTCAGGCATGGCGCTCCCCCTTCTCGACATAGCTCTTCAGCCGCTGCAGACGCGACTCCCAGCGCGCCGACACGGTCGCCAACCATTCGCTGGCGGCGGCGAGTCGCTCCGCTTCGAGCGAATAGTGGACGTCACGGCCCGATCGCTCGCGCGCGATGAGGCGCGCTTCACCGAGCACCTCCAGGTGCTTCGCGACGGCCTGACGGCTGATCGGAAGGCGCCTTGCGAGCTCCGTCGCGGTTGCCGACCTCACCGCGAGCCAGCTCACGAGCTGTCGCCGCGTGGGATCGGCGAGTGCGGCGAAGACGTCCTGCTGCATGTGCAACCATACGGTTGCACATGGTTAGCCGATTGTCAAACGGGCCGTGGGCTGGGCCGGTCCGACCGGCATCACGAGGCCGCGATGCGAGTTACGGGCCGGGACGCGGCGGGGCCGCGGCCTGCGTGATATCGGCGCGTATCGCCAGCGTCAGCGGGTCAAGGGTCCGCAGCCGGTAGCCGCCGCCGGCCGCTGCTGCGCGTCTGATCGCCATCTGGAGTTCGCCGCCGCCCCGCAGCGCGGTCCATAGGACGACGTCTTCGTACCAATACGTGTCCTGCTTGATGTCGCTCGCCAATTCGGCGCCAGTACGGGCGTCGATGCGGCGCGTGCCGAGGTAGGTTGGGGTTCCAGCGTCGTGCAGTGACTGTACGTAGACCGACGCGCCGTCGTCCGACACCAGCACGCGCCAACTCTTCTGCGATCCGTCTGGGAGAGGCGGCTGCGAGAGTGTCCATCGCACCGTGCCCGTTGCGGCGTCTTCTGCGCGCAACTCGTTGGAGGGCGTCGACAGCACGAAATGCAGGCGACCGTCGGGCGAGAAGAGCGGCGGCTCGCTCGCGAGCCTGATCGTCGCGGACGCGACCGGCGGCGTCCCGCTCGGCGTCATGACGTGAGGCGTCGACGAACAGGCGGTCGCGAACAGTGTCAACAACACGAGGGAGCGCACGGACGTTTCGGTCACGCACTCTCTACAGACGACACCTGACTCGGGTTCCGGCTAGCGGTCGACCTGGAGTCCTGCCGCGGCCCAGGCGACCAAGCCGCCGATGACATCGGTCGTCTTCTCGAAGCCGAGCTCGTGAAGCCGCACCGCGGCGAGGCTCGACGAGTAGCCCTCGTGGCAGATCAGGATGAGGTCGTCTTCGTGCCCGGCGAGGGCCGCGCTTTGGTGTCCCGACGTCGGATCGACGCGCCACTCGAGGACGCTCAGCGGGAGGTGCACCGAGCCCGGAATGCGGCCGTCGCGCGCCCGAACATCGCCGTCGCGCGTGTCGACGAGGACCTATCCCTCTCGCATCGCGGCCGCCGCCTCCGCCGGCGTCAATCGGCGCAGCCGGGCTTGAGCCGCCGAGAGGACCTGATCGATCCCGCGCTTCTTGATCCGGCGATGCTCTCACACCCCGACGGCCGCATTCCAAGCGCGGCTACGCCGATTGAACCGGACGAGTTCCTACCAACCTCTTAGGTCGCGCGCATCCGCATCTCAGGCGCGAGCACGACAGTCGTTCCAACGAAGGTGTGAGCGCTGGCACCGATCGAACACGACAAGAGGAGTACTGATATGAACTTCGGACGCAAGACCATCATCGCGGCACTGATGACGGGCTCGATGGCGCTTGGTGCGCTCGTCGGCGCCGCCGCGTTCAGCGGCGCCGGCAGCACCGCGAACGCGGCCACCAACACCGGCCAGGTCGGCAACGTGCGGGCCGCGGGGCCGAACGGCACATTCGTTTCAAATGAAGACCCGGCGCACGAGGCGACCGAGAGCGCCGCGCGCGAGGCCCAAGAAGACGCGGGTCAGATGCCAACGGTGCCGTAGTACCAAGGGCGGGTGGGCCGTTACGAGCGGCCCACCCGTCACGTTAGGACTCCGTGGGCATCCAATGGCGCGGCCCCGTCCCACAGAGCAACTACACCGTCGGCCGCGAGGGCAATACGGTTCAGCTCATCGTCGACCACTGGACGGTCGTGATGTTCGAAGGCGCCATACGGCGCTTCAAAGATCCCGTCAGCATCCTCTCCGCGCATTACGTCGTCGGACAGGACGGGCGCATCGCACAGCTCGTGAGCGAGGACGACACCGCGTATCACGCCGGCAAGTACGAAGTGAATCTGCGCTCGGTCGGGGTCGAACACGAGGCCGGGCCCGCGATGCCGCCAACCGATGCGCTGTACGCCGCGTCGGCGCAGTTGCATCGCGAGATCGCGGACCGACACGGTCTCGCGCTCGAGGTCGGTACGACGGTCCTCCCGCATCACGCCATCGTGCCGACCGAATGCCCCGGAACGCTGGACCTCGAACGCATCGTGCGCGAAGCATCGGAGGAGGACGACATGTTCACCGAAGAAGACCGACGCAAGCTCGACCGCGTCTATCAGCACCTCGAGGCATACGAGCCGCTGGTGTGGACCACCAGGCTGCAGCGCTGGCTCGCGAAGGCGATCCGCAGCGTCTTCCCGAACGCGGATGTCAGCGGCCCCGACGTCGAGACCGGTCAGCCGTTCAAGGGCTGAGCGTGAAAGTACCGCGCGTCACGCGGCCATCGATTCCCGCGGGCTACGGCGTGTCCGAAGACATGAAGGGCGCGCTCCGCTGGATCAGCGTGCGCCGCATCCTCGAGGGTGCGCTGCGCTACTGGATCGCGACGTCCAGCGGTGCCGACGGGCCGCACCTCATCCAGCAGTGGGCCGCATGGGTCGATGACACGCTGTATTTCGGCGGCAGCAACAAAACGAAATGGTCGCGCCATCTTCGTCTTGACCCGCGCATCGCGGTGAGCGTCGAGCGCACCGGGTATTCGATCATGGTCGAGGGCCGCGCGCAGGTGCTGGCGACCGCGACGCCGGAGCTCGCGGCTGTGCTCGTCGCGATCTTCAAGAAGAAGTACGGCTACGAGACGACCGTCGAGGACTGGACGAAGGGCGGGCTCTGGGCGCTTCGTGCGGAGAAGGTATTCGCCTGGAAGTTCGCGAGCCTCGGAACGACCGCGACCAAATTCCTCTTCGATCAGTCTGGCGATGCCGCGTCGAGCCCGAGGAGCCGAGCGCCCTCAGCCATCCGCGTGTCGTAGGTCACGAGGACCTCGAGGTCGTCGCGACTAGCGCACTCACATCGCCCGGTCCTCGATCTCCCAGGTGTGGTCGAGCACGTGCCACGCCGCCCGACGCACGAAAAAGCGCGGCGTCCAGAGCGTCTTGGTGCGGCTCGGCTCCGCGATCGGGAGTCCGAGCGCCCGTGCGCGCAGCGCCGCGAGGACCGCGTCACGTAGATCGGCCAGTCGGTGCGCGCGATCTCCAGCGCCCTTCGGCGCTCGGGCACCGAGCGCGCCGAGGTAGATCTCCTCCGCGCCGGCGACGTGGTCGATGATCTTGTCGAGATCACGTCCGCCGCCACGCGGACCCTTTCGCAGCTCGACACCGTGTGCGTCCTTCGCTGTATGGTCGAGCGCCTCCCAACACGCAACGAGGATCCGTTCGACTCGCTCGAGCTCCGCCCTACCGAGAGGCGCGGCATCCGAGGGAAGCCCGATCGCCGGAGCCCCGAACTCCGTCGTGGCGTTGCCCTTCACGCGCTTCGTGATCCGGAACTCGGAGACGTTCTTGGGCGGTGTGAGCTTCAGAGCCGCCAGTGTGACGACCGCGGCGTAACGGGTCCCGTAGGCCGCGAGCGTCGCGACCGCCTCGCTCTCGTCACGTCCGCTCCGAGACCAGCCCGGCCAGTCGAGTGCTGTCGCGAAGCTGCGCTTGGTGCCGACCTCGATGTAGATCGGCACTTCGCCTCCGCGGTGTACCTCAGGCTTGCTCGGCACGGAGCTTCACGAATCAGCTCTTCTGCGCGGCCACCCAAGCGTCCACTTTTGCGCGGTACTGGTGGGGAGCTTTCGCGAAGGTTTTCATGCAACCGGGGCCACAGAACGCATATTCGCGGTCGTCCATCTCGAGGGTGAGACCGTGGTCGCGCGAGTCAGCGAGGTCCACGATCATGCCGCAGACCGGATCGAGCATCTTGGCGCCCGGAAGACCTGAGGTGTCGCGCACCTGCTAGTGGATCTTGGTGACGCCGACGCCGGCGTTCGGCGTGCTGCTCGTCGGCGACCCGCCAAGAGGCGGCGTCGGAGGTGTCGCCGTTGCCTTCGGAGTGGTCGTGGCAGAGGCCGTTGGTGCGGCGGCCGCGCTAGGGGCGGCCGTCGCTAAATGCGGCGTCAGCTTCTGCATGAGCTGCGGCTTGGGGTGGAAACCGACGATCCGGTCGGCCTCCCGGCCGTTCTTGAACAGGATCATGGTCGGGATGGCGCGGACGCCGAAGCGCCCGGCGGTGATCGGATTGGCGTCGACATCGAGCTTGGCGATGCGGATCTTGTCGCCGTGCTCGGTCGCAACCTCTTCGAGGACGGGCGCGACCATGCGGCACGGACCGCACCACGTCGCCCAGAAATCGACGAGCACGGGGCTGTCCGACTTCAGGACGTCCTGCTCGAACGACTGGTCGGTGACGACTTGTGGCTTACCCATTAGTGCGGCTCCTTTAGCTTCTACTACATCCGGCAACGCCGAGTGGAGAGCGAACGGTCACCTCAGCGACCCTTCGCTACCACCTGAACGCGAGCTGCTGGCCTGATTGTTCCACCGCAGGTTCGAGGCCAAGAACGGGTTCAAGGCCGTCCAGCCCCGCTTGTGTGTCCCCCAACCACCGGCGCAATGGATCCCACTTTACGAATCGCCAGCCCCGGCGTCGAACGACCTCGGCCAACGCTGGCGAGCGACGAAGCTTTTCGTGCACCAGACCGGTCCGCTCGTCGGCGACGGCGAGGAAGCGGAACACCCGGTCGTCATCCGGGATCGACTCGCCAAGGGCAACGATGCTGCGGTGGATCCGAGCGGTCCAGTCGACCTGCCACAGGAACACCATCCGCCCCTTGTCGTACCAAACGCAGTCGACGAAATCGAGCGCCTCCGAAGCGCCGCGCACGAAGCGCGAGGCACCGCTCGCGCGCTCGGCCTCGCTGACGAGATCCGCGAGCACGCGCCCGCGCTCCTGATGCGAGTTCGCGAGCGCACGCCGCTCGACATCGCGACCGACGTGCACCTTGAACCCGAGCCGATGGCCGGCGTCGATGAGCTCGGCCAGGACCTGCGCCTGCGACGCCTGCCGCGCGACGAGCCCGTCCTGATCGAGGAGGCGCCAGCGCCCGTCGTCGGTCTGCGTGGCGTACGCGGCGACGCAGCGTTCGACCAGCTCGCGGTCGGGGGTCTCGATCCCGCGGAACAAGCCGTAGACGCGACGCAGCAGCGAACGCGTGTCGACCTCGCGCGCCGATGACAGAAGACCCCACACCGCCCATTCGACGCGGTCGCCGAGCGGCGTCGCATCGGGCGCCTCGGTGATCGCATAGGCGACATCGTCGGCGTCGTCGCTGAGCGGCACGCGCGTGATGCCGGTGCGCCGTCCGTCGGCGAGGGCGGACCTGAAGTGATCGAGGAACAGCTCGAGCTCCGACACGCCGCCTGCGCGCGCCAGCGCGATCGGAACGAGCAGCCCCTTCGCGGCGAGCGACTGGAGCGCCGCGACGGCAGCGACGTCCTCACGCACCGGCTCGCCGCGGGCGAGCACCGCGTCGCGGACACCCGCCCGGATCGCGTCCTCGATGAGGCCCGCGTCAGCCGCGGACTGGTCACGCAGCAGCGGCACGTCGCGGTCGAAGTCGCACACCGCCGCGGCGGGCGCGCCATAGGCGCCGGCATGCGCGTCGCGCTGATAGAGGATCGTACGGAGGCGATAACCGCCGCCCGCGCCGGCGAGGACGCACGCGGCGATCGTCGCCGCGTCCGCCTGCGGCACGTACACGACCGCCGCGGCTTCGGGACGCGAGACGCGATGCGCCTCGATGAGGGCGGCGCGCAGCGTGCGGAGGAGCCGCTCGCGCGCCGCGAGCCGGCCCTCGCCGGTGTCCATCGGACGCAGCGTCTTCGCGCCGAGCAGCAGCGCGCTCGCGACCGTGCTCCAACCGCCGAGGGCGTCCTCCACCGGCGCTTGGCACAGAACGAGGTCCGCGTCGCCCGGGTCGAGCAGGAGCCCGCCGCGCGCCGCGGGCGTGCGGTGCTCGTGCTGCGCGAGCCACGTGACGAGCTCGCGCACGGTGCGCTCGTATTCGAGCCAGATATTCACCTCGCGCGTCTGCGACGCGTGACCGCGACGCGCGCGCCCTTTGTCGATGCGGAGGGGCGTGCCGTGACCCGCGACGGCGTTCAGGCGGCTACCGGCGACGATCGATTCGAGCAGGCAGAGCTTGAGGAGGCCCTGCGCCGCGGCGTCTCCGACCGACGTCTCGATGGCGCGCAGCGTGGCCATGAGCGCGGTGATGTTGCGCGGCGTGTACAGCGCGGCGACCGTTTCGCCCAGCGCCTGCGCCGCGGGATCGGCTCCGAATCGCTCGACGAACTGCCAGTACGCCATGCCCCGCGGCTCGAGCCGGCGCGTGCGCTCCTCGTCGTCGGTGTCGACCGGCTCGATGAGGAGGGCGCGGCCCTCACGCGCGCATACGCCGCAGCGGAAGGCCTTCTTCGTCGGCACGGGCGCATCGCGCTCCCACAGGAACGCTTCGACGACCACCGGCCCGTGACAGGTCGCGCAGTGCGAACCGTAGAGCTCGCGCATCGCGACGCGGTGCGGCGTGCCGACGAGCGCGCTGTCGGCGACGCGCTCGAACGCGGCGAGGACATCTTCGAGCGACGGCGCGAGGACGACGACCGCGCGCGCCCATTCGCCGAGCGGCTCGCGCGATTTCGCGATGCCGCGCCGGTCCGCCGACTCGACGGCATCCGCGGCGGACCACGGATGCGCGAGCGGATCCAGGACGACGCCGCGTCGCGGCGCGTAGGCCCTCGCGTAGACATCGGCGAGCGCCGTCGGGAACGCGGTGCCGAAGCGACTGAGCGGCCGCGGAAGCGGGATCGTCTCGATCGGGACGAACGAGAGGATCCGCTCTCGCATGTTGCTCACGTTGGCGTGAGTATGGGTCTCAGGGCAGCCGAAAGAGAACAGCTCGCTTGGCTTCGGCGATAAGGCCCACCCAACGTCCGTCGCGCGACACGACGAGATCCTGTATCTGACCGACGGGCGCGAGCTCGTCGACCGCGCCGGTCTTCGGGTCGAGGACGATGAGGCGGTCGGTGCCATCCAGCACGACCGCGCGTGGGCCGACCGCGAGGCGCCGGCCGTCGACAAGCGGTGTCGTCCAGCGCGTCGCGCCTTCGGCGTCGACCGCGACGACACGCTGCGCGTCGAGCAGGTAGAGCGTGCCGTCGCGCGCGAACTCGACGTCGCGCACGGGCGTCGCGATCTTGGTGATGCTCTTCGTCGGGTCCGCCGCGTTCACCTGGAAGCGGTACGTGCCCTGATCCGTCACCGCCGCGCCGTAGGTCCCCGACGGATCGATCGTGAACGCCTTGCCGATGCCGGGCACGCGCAGCACGCCCCTCGTGGACCGATCCACGCCCGGTCGGAACATCTTGACCTCGTAGCCGCCGGAGGTCTGCCAGGCGATGAAGAGATCGCCGTAGTCGCTCGCCGCGAGGAGCCCGCCGGCGGAACCGAGACCGATCGGGAAGGGTGCCGCGAGCGGCAGCCCGTCCGGCGTGCGCCCGCCGATCACGCCGCCGTCGCTCCCACCGGCCGACGCGGCGAACACGTCCACCCCCGGCACGTACACGAGGGACTGCGCCGCGCCGGTGAGGCGCACCGGCACGCCCACGGAATCATTCGGGGCCGGCATCACATAGTTGGTGAGGACCTGTCCACCACCGATGAGGAACCGCGCATCGTTCGTGAACGCAAGCTGATTCACGCCGGCGTTGAACCGAACGAGCGCCTTGAGCTCGCCGCCGCGCGTGTGCAGTGCCAGGTAGCCGTCGTCTGTGCCGGTCGCGACGAGCGCCGCGTCCTGCGACAGTGCGATCTTGCGCGCGAGCGCGTGAACGTCGATGGATCGCTCCGGTTCACGCCAGAGCTCGGCGTCCGGCACCGCGCCACTCCGCGCGAACGTGTACACGGCGTCCTCGGTGACGATCGCGGTGATCTTCTGCGCCGCGAGCGTGGTGGCTGCCGCATCGGCCGCGGCGCGATCGGCATAGGGGCCGACGCGAACAGTGAACGGACTCTCCTTCGCGGCGGTCGCGTTCGCGCCGATCTTCGTCGCGGCATCGGCGGCTTCGGCGGCCGTGGTGTACGGACCAACGTTCAGCGTGAAGCGCTGCTTCGACGACGCAGTCGAGGTGATCGACGTGCCGCGATCGATCGTCGCCTTCAAAGCCGCGTCCGCCGGCAACACCGACGCGAGCTCGCGAAGGCTCGCCCAACCACGCTCGACGCCCGAGAACACACGCGAGAGCGCCGCCGGATCACGCACGTCCCCGTATGTGAGCGCGTCGCGCGACAGATCGGTGAGACCGTCGGCGAGCGCAACGAGCCGATCGCGTATCGGACCGACGGCGTCGACGCTCACGCCGACGACCTTCGTCGTATTGCTGCTGACGAGTCCGGCCTGCGCGCGCGCGACCGTCGCGAAGCGGTCGGCGCTCACGGCACGCACCTTCTCACCATTGAGAGCGCCGACGAGCGCGTAGTCGTAGGCGGAGAAGGCGAGAAGGATGTCGGCTGCGGTGCGCGCGATGGGTGCCGAGCTCGCAACGGTCACGTCGGTGGTGGGGCGGGTCTTTTCCGGAACGGGACTGGAGCAGGCCGCGGCCAGGAGGACGAGGACCGCTGTTACCGCTCCCCATCCTGCTCGGCGCACTGGCTTACTCCTCTTCTTCTTCCTCCGCGTCTTCGTCGCCGGTATCGACGACCAGAGGCTCTTCAACGGTCTCGGTCTCATCGCCCGTCTCGGCACCCGAGCCCTCGGTCGTCTCTTCCTCGGTCTCGTCTGTGTCCTCGTCGCCTTCCTCATCCGCATCCCGCCCGAAGCGGAAGAAGTTGCCCTTGATGTACGCCCGCTCCTTCGTCTCGGCCGGGCGGTGATGCCCCGGGAAGGAGATCCGGCTGGAGTTCTCGACGCTCTGCAGGACCTCACGAATGGCAACGCGCGCGTTCTGCTGGTCGTTACTGACGATCGCCGCCACGTACTGGTTGCCAGTTCGGATCAGATCGATGAGGCGCCGGCCGACCTTCGGCTCGAGGAAGCCGAGCAGCTCCCCGTCGCGCGCGTGGAGCGCCAGCAGGCCCTCCTGCTCCTTGAGCTGGCACTCCGCCCCGGCGCTGTAACGGGCCAGGATGTGCGGCGGCGCCGGGTTGATCAGGCGGAGGATGCCGGTCTTACCCATGTCCTCGATGAAGAGCCGGGGCTGCGTCCGGGAAGTCGTGACGTTCGGCTTGGTGTGGTGCTCGAGCAGCTGCGCGATGCGCTGCGAGCCACGGATGGCGATGGAGTTGTACGGCTCGGCCTTCAGCACCTCGGCGAACGACGCCTTGGCCTCCTCCAGCTTGCCCTGCTCGAGGAGTGCGCGGCCCATGCGGTTGCGCGCCTCGATGTCGTCGGGGGCGGCTTCGAGGATCTTCGCGTTGAGGTCGGACGCGCGCGTCCAGTCCGACTCGAGGGCGGCCGCGACGGCCTGATCCGCGAGGGCTCGAACGCGCAGTCCAGTGTCCGAGGTGGGTGTCACGGGAGTCCTCATTCTAGCCCGACCAGCCCGGGCGGTACCCTTGCGCGCGTGCCGTACCTCTCAGACATCCAACATCGCCGCGTGATCGAGCCGAACGGCACCGAGGTCGCGAAGCTCGCGGATCTCGCGGTGGTCCCGCAGGGGCAGTTCCCAGCGGTCCAGTGGGCGATCCTCGCGACGCCCGAGGGCGAGCGCATCGTCCGCTGGAGTGAGCTCGCCCAGGAGATCGGACATCTCCGGCTGCGCGGTCGCCTCTCGACGATCGCGGACGCGCAGCTTCCACAGGAGGCGCTGCGCCTCTCGCGCGACCTCATGGACAAGCAGGTCGTCGACACACACGGCGCCAAGGTCGTGCGCGTGAACGACCTGCAGCTCTCCGAAGTCGATGGGCAGCTGCGTCTCGTCGGTGCCGACGTCGGCCTGCGTGGCCTGTTGCGACGCGTCGGTGCGGAAGGTCTGGCCGAGCGCGTCGTCGGATTCGCGGGCCAGAAGCTGCCGCGCGGGATCATCCCCTGGCACTTGGTGGAACCGCTCGCCGCACAGGATGCGAACGTCCGCGTGACCGTGCCGCGCACGAAGCTCGCGCTGCTCCACCCCGCCGACATCGCCGACATCGTCGAAGAGATGACCGTCGACGACCGGCGCGCGGTCTTCGAGCAGCTCGATATCGAGACAGCGGCAGAAACGCTGTCCGAGATCGAGCCGGAGATGCAGGCCTCGATCGTCAGCGATCTCGAGCAGGAGCGCGCCGCCGACATCCTCGACGAGATGGCGCCGGACGAAGCCGCCGACCTCCTGCAGGATCTGCCCGAGGAACGCCGCGAAGAGCTCGTCGACCTCATGGAGAAGGACGAGGCCGCGGACGTGGAGGAGCTCCTCTCCTACCCCGAGGATTCCGCGGGCGGCATCATGACGACGGACTTCATCGCGCTCCCGGCACAGCTCACCGCCGCTGCCGCGATCGACAAGCTTCGCGAGCTGCAGCCCGACGCGGAGCTCACCTACTACCTGTATGTCGTCGACGGCCAGGGACGGCTGGACGGCGTCATCTCGCTGCGGGACCTCGTCGTCGCGAAGCCAGAGACACCGATCAGCGAGGTGATGGACCGCAACGTGATGAAGGTCGACGCAACGTCACCGAAGGAAGAGGTCGCATCGCTCATCGCGAAGTACAACCTGCTCGCGCTACCGGTGGTCGATGCGCGACGGAAGCTTCTCGGCACCGTGACCATCGACGACGTCGTCGACATCATGCTCCCGCGCGGTTGGAAGAAGAGGTCGCTCAGGTCGATCGCTAGGTGAGGCGGCGGCGGATCGCCCTCGCCGCGTTCCTTACCGTCGTCGGTCCCGGAGTGATCACCGGGTTCGCGGGGAACGAGGCCGGCGGCGTCACGACCTACTCCTCCGTCGGTGCGTTGTTCGGCTTCTCGCTCCTGTGGCTCCTCCTCATCGCGAGCATCGGCCTCGGAGTGATCCAGGAGATGTGCTCGCGCATGGGTCTGGTGACCGGACAGGGCCTCTCCGACCTCATCCGCGAGCGTTTCGGCGTGCGCTGGACCGTCCTCGCGATGATCGTCCTCGTCATCGCGAATGGCACCAATGTCGTCGCGGAATTCGCCGGGATCGCGGCGAGCGTCGAGCTTCTCGGCGTGCCGCGGATCGTCTCGGTGCCCATCGCCGCGCTCGCGGTCTGGTCGCTCGTCGTGTTCTTCAGCTATCGCTTCGTCGAGCGCGTCCTGTTCGTGCTGGTCCTCGCGTTCCTCGCCTACCCGATCTCCGTGTTCATCCTGCGCCCGGATTGGCCGGTGGTGCTGTCTGGCTTCATCCCCTCGATCCCGACCAGTCCGTCGGCGCTCGTCTTCGCCCTCGCGCTCGTCGGCACGACGATCACGCCGTACCTCCTTTTCTATATGCAGGCGTCGGTGGTGGACAAGGGCGTCGATCGCCAGGCGGCGGCGTACGCACGCGTCGATGTGTTCCTCGGAGCCGCTCTCGCGGGCCTCTTCGCGTTCTTCATCATCGTGGTCACCGGCAGCGTGCTCCATCCGGCGGGGATCCGGGTGACGTCCGCCGAGGCCGCGGCGCAGGCTCTCGTTCCGCTGGCAGGCGCCCGCGCCGGCCTGCTGTTCGCGGTCGGCCTGTGTGGCGCCTCGCTGCTCGGCGCGGTGATCATGCCGCTGTCGACGTCCTATGCGATCTGCGAGGCCTTCGGCTGGGAATCCGGCATCAGTAAGAACTTCCGCGAGGCGCCGGTGTTCATGAGCCTGTTCACGCTGCTCATCGTGCTCGGCGCGATCGTCGTGCTCATTCCCGGCATTTCGCTGATCCCCCTCATCATCTCGGCGCAGATCGCGAACGGCGTCCTGCTCCCGATCGTGCTGGTGTTCATACTCCGGCTCGCCACTGACCGTCGCGTCATGGGCGATGCCGTGAACGGTCGCACCGCGACCGTGCTCGGTTG
>VBFY01000042.1 GCA_005889405.1 Chloroflexota bacterium
CATGGGGATCCCGCACGCTCGGCTCGCCGACGCGCTCGAGCAGCACCTGCGCACCGGCCAGGGCGACGAGTGGCTCCGCACCGGGCACCTCAAGATCTTCACCGACGGTGCGCTCGGGTCGCAGACCGCCGCGCTCGAGGAGCCGTATGAGGGCTCGCGCGATCGCGGCATCCTCACCGTCGAGCCGGGCCAGCTCACGCACGACGTCGCGGTGGCGGCGGCCTCGGGTATCGCGGTCGCCATCCACGCCATCGGCGATCGCGCGGTACGCGTCGCGCTCGACGCGATCGAGCCGACGCGAGCCAGCGCCCCGCGGCTGCGGCAGAAGGTCGAGCACGTGCAGCTGGTGCGCGCCGACGATCTCTCGCGCTTTGGCGCGCTCGGCATCGTCGCCTCGATGCAGCCGATCCACGCGACGAGCGACCGCGACCTCGCCGATCGCTACTGGGGGGCGTCGCGCGTCGCGCGCGCGTACCCGTGGCGCACGCTCCGGCGCACCGGTGCGGTCCTCGCGTTCGGATCGGATGCGCCCGTCGAGCCGATCGATCCGCTGCTCGGGATCCACGCCGCGGTGACGCGGCGGCGACCGCAGGACGAGCACCCGTGGCGACCGGAGCAGCGCCTCACGGTCGAGGAAGCGCTGGCGGGATACGCGTCCGGTCCGGCATACGCGATGTCGACCGAGCGCGAGTCGGGGACCCTCCGCGTCGGGATGCGCTGCGACGCGACGGTGGTCGACCGCGATCTCGCGCGCTGCGCGGAGGATGAGCTGCTCGACGCACGCGTGCGCGCGACGATCACCGACGGTGTGGTGCGCTTCGCGGACGGACTCGGTTAGTTCAAGGTCACGCGTCCTTCGCCGTGCGCTCGCAGGCGCACGAGCAGGTCGCGCAGGAGCATCGTCTCGCGCTCGAGCAGGTTCTTCTCTGCCTCGAGGCGCGCCGCGTCGCTCGGCAGCTCGAGCAGCCGTTGCCGTTCGGTCGCGTCGACCGCGAGACTCGCCGCGATGCGATAAGAGGCTTCATGCGGCGACACCGTCGCGAGCTCGTCCACGATGGCGCGATCGCCGCGGGCGTCGTCGGTGACCGCCATGACCGCGACGAGGTACTGGCCATATGCCTCGACCGCGATCTCGGCGCGCTCGAGCGCTCCCGCGCCCTCGGGCTCGTCGAGATAGCGGACGCGGCCGACGAGGTACGGCTCGGCGTCGGGCATCGCCTGCTCCAGTGCGAAACGGCGGATCCCGCGCACGACGACGTACGAGCGGCCGTCGGAGAGAGGCGAGAAGGCCATGATCTTCGCCTCGGTACCGATCGCGTGCGGCTCGGCGATCGCGCCGACCTCCTGGCCCGAGCGGATGAGCACGACGCCGAATGGGCGATCGTCGTCCATGCAGCGCCGCACCAGAAGCCGATAGCGCGGCTCGAAGATGTGGAGGGGCAGCAGCATCTCGGGAAACAGCACGGTGGTGAGCGGGAAGAGCGGAAGCAGCTCCGCCATCGCGTCAACGGTACTCTCCGCGCGTGACCCCACCGCCGGCGGGCGCGCTCGACGGCATACGCGTCCTCGATCTCACACGCGCGCTGGCCGGGCCGTACTGCACGCTCATGCTCGGCGATCACGGCGCGGACGTGATCAAGGTCGAGATGCCCGGGACCGGTGACGAGACGCGCGAGTGGACACCACCAAGCGTAAAAGGCATCTCCGCGTACTACCTCTCCATCAATCGCAACAAGCGCAGCGTGACCGTCGACCTGAAGAGTCCGGATGGCAAGCGCGTGCTGGAGCGGCTCATCGAGAGGTGCGACGTCATCGTCGAGAACTTCAGTCCGGGGACGCTCGGGCGACTCGGTTTTCCCGACGAACGCGTGCGCAGGGTCAACCCGCGCGCCGTCCTATGTCACATCAGCGGGTTCGGCCAGGACGGGCCGGGCCGCGCGTGGCCCGCGTACGACCTCATCGTTCAGGGGATGGGCGGGATCATGAGCCTCACCGGCGAGCCCGGCAGCGATCCGGTGATGGTCGGTGTCCCGCAGGCGGATATGGTCGCCGGCATGTTCGCCGCGTTCGCGATCGCCGCCGCCCTGCACGCACGGGAGCGGACCGGCGCGGGCCAGGTCATCGACGCGACGATGATCGGTGGTCAGGTCGCGCTGCTCTCGCGTCAGGCCGCGCGCTACTTCGCCGACGGGACGGTCCCGCGGCCCGAGGGAAACGTGCACGCCTCGATCGTGCCGTACCAGACGTTCCGCGCCAGCGATGGGTATGTGAACGTCGGCGTGGCGAACAACGCACTCTTCGAGCGGTTCTGCCGCGCGCTCGATCTCGAGGAGCTGCTCGAGGACGACCGCTTCACCGACAACCCCAGGCGCGTCGCGCATCGGAAGGAGATCGTTCCGATCATCGAACGGCGGATCCGTACGCTGACGAAGGCGGAGGTCGTGCGGCGCCTCCGCGAAGCAAACGTCCCCGTCGGCCCGATCAACGCGCTCGACGAGGTCTTCGCCGATCCGGTGGTCCGGCATCTCGGGCTCATCGCTGAGGTCGACCACCCGACCGCCGGCCGCGTCCGCGCACCGGGGATCCCGGTCCGCCTTTCCGGAACGCCCCCCTCGGTGCGCCGCCATCCGCCGGAGCTCGGCGAGCACACCGACGAGGTCTTGCACGAGCTGGGTTACACAAAAGAGGAGATCGCGGCCCTCCACCGCGACGGCGCAGTCTGAACAGCACACAGGTCGTCCAACAACCGCGGCGCCGGCCGCTGTGGCTCGTCGGCGCCCTCACTGTTCTCTCGCTCGGCGCGTACATCCCGATCTGGTACGGCCTCTCGTGGGCTGAGCTCAAGCGCGAGACGAGCGATGGCGGTTCGTCGCCGATGGCGCGCGGCACGAGCGACTCGGGCATGCAGCCGATCGCGCATGCCCTCTCGATCTTCGTGCCGGTCTACGGGGTGTGGCAGGCCTACCGCCACTTCGCGCTGCTCGACGCGCTGCGCCGGAAGGTCGATCCCGCCCACGGCGTCGACGCGCTCACCGGCGCGATCGGGACGGGGATCTGGTGGCTGACGTTCACCCACTACTCGACTGAGCCGATCTTCCAGGCGCTCGATGCGATCGAGCTCGCGGTCGGCACCGCGGTCATCCTGTATGGGCAACACGCCCTCAACGCGTACTGGCGGTCGCGTCCGGGCACGCCCGTGGAGGAGCGGATGAATGAGGTGGACTGGATCGCGCTCGGCGTCGCGGCGAGCTTCGCACTGCTCACGCTCGTCGGCGCGCTCATGGGTCCCGCGTCATGAAGTCGAACATTCTCGTCGTCGGCTCCCTCGCCTATGACGACGTGCAGACGCCGGCCGAACATCGCACCAACGTGCTCGGCGGGGCGGCGTCGTATTTCGCGATCGCCGCACGGTTGTACGCGCCGGTCCGGCTCGTCGGTGTCATCGGCGACGACTTCCGTGAGGAAGACGTCGAGCGGCTGCGCTCGCGGGGAATCGACCTCGCCGGCCTCGAGCGTCGGAAGGGTGGCTCTTTCCGCTGGCTCGGGCGCTACGACTACGCGATGAACACCGCGGAGACCATCAACACCGACCTCGGGGTGTTCGCCGACTGGCAGCCACAGGTGCCTGACTCATTCGCCGACAGCGAGTTCGTGTTCCTCGCGAACATCGATCCCGAGATCCAGCTCGCGACGCTGCGGAGCGTGCGCGCGCCGAAGGCCGTTGCGCTCGACACGATGAACTACTGGATCGATCACAAGCGCGACGCACTACTGGAGGTCATCTCTCACGTCGACATCGTCAGCGTCAACGAGTCCGAGGCGCGCCAGCTGTGCGACACGGTCAGCGTTGCCAAGGCGGCGCGCGACATCCTCGCCCGCGGCCCGCGTGCGGTGGTCGTGAAGCGAGGGGAGTACGGCTCGGTGCTGTTCACACGGTCGTTCTCGTTCTGGTCGCCAGCGTTCCCGTTCGACGAGGTCACCGATCCGACCGGAGCGGGGGATAGCTTTGCCGGCGGATTCCTCGGCCACCTCGCGGAGTCCGGCGCGGTCGACGACCGCGCGCTGCGCCGCGCGACGCTGCACGGCACCGTCTGCGCCTCGTTCGCGGTCGAGCGCTTCAGCGTGGACGGGATCGAGGCGGCCACGCCGGCTGACGTCGGTGCCCGCTACCGGCTGCTGCAGGACCTGGTCGCCGTCTAGGCCGGGCGGGGAACCGGACGTGGCCGGCGCTGTAAAGAGGGTAAGAACCGACTCCGTGGAGGGCCGGCCGACGGAGGATGCCGCACTGGTGGAACGCTCGAGGAATGGCGATCACGACGCCTACGCGGAGCTTGTGACGCGCTATCAGGCGATAGCCGCGCGCACGGCCTACGTGATCACCGGGACCGCGGCGGACGCCGAGGACGTGGCGCAGGACGCCTTCGTGAAGGCCTACTACGCGCTCGATCGCTTCCGCACCGGCGCTCCCTTCCGCCCCTGGCTGCTCCGGATCGTCGCGAACGAGGCCATCAACCGCCGCAAGGCGGCAGGCCGGCGACCGACGGTCGGGCTCAGCGTCGTCGAGGACCGCGCCTCGGGCGACACGGCCCTGTCACCCGAGGCGTCGGCCCTCGCTCGCGAGCGGCGCGAGGTCGTGCTCGACGCTCTGCGCCGGATGCGAGAAGACGATCGCCTGGTCATCGCGTACCGCTACTTCTTCGAACTGTCCGAGGTAGAGATGGCAGACGCGCTGGGCGTGGCCCGCGGTACGGTGAAGTCGCGACTGTCGCGCGCGATCGCGCGGCTACGCACCGCGATGGAGGGAGACGAGCCGCATGACGCGTGAGCGCATGACCGAGCAGGAGCTCGACGCGGCCCTCGCCGATGTCGGCGAGCGGCTCGCGTACCCGCGTCCGACGCGCCTCGCCGACGCGGTACGCGCGCGTCTACGTGAGCCGCGCGCCGGCGGCTGGTGGGATGCGCTGCGTTCGCCCCGCTACGCGTTCGCGCCGATCCTCGCGACGCTTGCCATGCTCGCGCTCGTGGTCGCCCTGGCGAATCCCGACGCACGCGCGGCGGCGATCCAGTTCTTGCATCTGCGCGGAATCGACATCTTCCGCGCGCCAGCGATCGCCACGCCGGCGACCACCGCTGTCCCACGCGCGACCTTCGCAGGCGCGCTCACGACGCTCGACGATGCACGCCGCGGCGCCGACTTCACGGTGCTCGCCCCGACGGACGTGCGCCTCGGCGCGCCCGACGAGGTCTACCGCGGTAAGAGTCCCAACGGAACACACGATGTGGTCACGCTCGTGTACACGAGTCGCGCCGGGATCCCGGTGTCGCGCGAGGCCGGCGTGAGCGCGCTGGTCGTCGAGTTCCGCGGCCGGGTCGACGAGAGCCTGTTCGGGAAGGTCGCCGGGGCCGGAACCCGGATCGAGGACGTGACCGTGAACGGCGGCAAGGGCTTCTGGATCGAGGGGGAGCCGCATCTCTTCTTCTATCGCGACGAGACTGGCAACCCCCAGAGCGAGACGCTGCGCCTTGCCGGCAACACGCTCCTCTGGGAGCAGGACGGCGTGACGTTGCGTCTTGAGGCGCAGGTATCGCGCGACGACGCGCTCCGGATCGCGGCGAGCTTCCGCTAGGGAACCAGCGCTTTGCGCTTGTTGTAAGGGAGGCGATGCGCCCTTTCGTCCGCCTCCTGGTCGTTGTGCTCGTGGGAGCCTGCGGCGCGCCTGCCGCGACCAGTGGAAGCTCTGCGACACCCGCACCACCGCCCGCAAACGAGGAGATCTCGCTCGTAACCGACCGCGGCATCAGCGTCATCGCGCAGAGTGGCGCGACACTTCGCGACCTGCCGCATGGGGTCGCGGCGCCTGACCGGTCCGCCTTTTACGCGATCGAGCCGGGAGCTGTGACCGCGGTGCGAGTCCTCGATCCCGCGACGGGCGTGGAGCGCCGCGCGATCAACGTGAACGGACGCTACGACCTCGCGAGCGCATACCGTGCGGCACCGACCGGTCTCTCACGCAGCGGACTGGTCCTTGCGCTCGAGGCGCCGCCTTCGGCCGGTAGAAGCGGTTTTGCCGTCATCGACACGCGGACCGACGCGGTCAAGACGTTGTCCGTCGCCGGGGACATGACGGTCGACGTCGTCAGCGACGACGCCACGTCGGTCTATCTGGTCGAACACCTGCGCGACAACCGTTACAACGTCCGCCTATATGACCTGGCGATGGGCAAGCTTGCCGAGACACCCATCGTCGATCTCAAGCAGATCGAAGCGTCGACGCCCGACAACGTCGCGAAGGGACTGATGGCCGGCGTCTATCACGCCTCGGTCGCGGGGCGACTCAACTCGTGGTACTTCAGCTTCTACTTCAACCCGGGCCGGAATCCGTTCGTGCACGCGCTCAACGTGACCGCCCGTTACGCGACGTGCATCCTCGATGTCCCGACCGGCAGCGGTCCGGTAGCGGCGGGCTTCTGGACGCTCGCGCTGGATCCGAACGGGGCGTCCCTTTACGCGACGAACGCGGTGCAGGGCATCGTCACCAAATACGATGCGGACACCCTGGAGCGGCGCGCCACGAGCGCTCTGAAGCGCTCCGCGGCCGTGCCGACCGCTGCGATCGATCCGACCACCGCGGCGGTGATCTCGCCGGAGGGATACCGGCTGTATGTCGTCGCCGAAACCGGGGTCGTCGTCATCGACACGGCGACGCTCGGCCTGAAAGCGCACCTGGTCCCAGACCGCGCGGTGCGCAGCATCGCCCTCACCGCCGACGGTCGTCGGCTCTACGCGCTCTCGCTCGAAGGGACCAGGCTCTGGGCGATCGACGCGATGAGCGGGCAGCCTCTGGCCATGCTGCCGGTCCCGCTCGCCACCTCGATCGCGCGCCTTCGCTGACCGTCCGTCACGCATGACCCTTTTCGCCGCCCCCGACGTATAAGGGTCGAGCGCTACCGGTCGATTCGCGCCTGACGAAACCCGTCACTTGACAGGTGGAATCGGCGGGAATCGAATGGGCGCGCCGACGGGGCTACGGCTTGGAGGTGGACAGCGCCATGGATCTTCTTTCGAAGTTCTCGCGCCGGGGGTTCCTCAAATACGGATCGCTCTCGGGGCTCGCGGCCTTTGTGACGTCGTGCCTTTCGCAGAACGCACCGACGACCTCGTCAACGCCTGCGGCGAGCAGCGGGACTTCGGCCGCGCCGACGGTCGCTGCCGCGGCAGGTGCGATCACCTGGAAGATCCAATCCGGGTGGGCCGGCAACGACATTTTCCAGACGATGTTCATGAACTGGAAGGCCAGCGTCGAGGAGTTGTCCGGTGGTCGCATCAAGATCGACGCGCTGCCGGTCAACACGATCACGAACAACAACGGAATGCTCGACGCTGTCCACGCCGGGACGCTGGACGGCGCGCACGAGGTCCCCGCCTACGGGCCGTTCCAAAAGGATCACGCCGCGAGCCTGGTCGGCACCGGTCCGATGATGGGCATGAGCGGCCAGATGTGGCTGTCGTGGTACTGGTACGGCGGTGGGCAGCAGCTCTACCAGAACCTGATCCAGCAGAAGCTCAAGCTCAACGTCGTGTCGTTCCTGCATATGCCGATGCAGAACCAGCCCCTCGGGTGGTTCAAGGACGAGATCAAGGGCCCGGATGACTTTAAGGGAATGAAGTTCCGCACCGTCGGCCTCGCGACCGGCATCTACCAGTTCGCCGGCGCGAGCGTCATCGCGATCGCGGGCGCGGACGTGGCGTCTTCGCTCGACCGCGGCCTCATCGACGCAGCCGAGTTCAACAACACGACCTCGGACATTGCGTACGGCTTGCCAGACGTCCGGAAGGTCCTGATGACCCAGTCCTATCACCAGCCGAGCGAGATCCTTTCGATCGACCTTAACAAGACGAAGTTCGAGTCGATGCCCAAGGACCTCCAGTCGATCATGAAGTGGTCGATCATCGCCGCCTCCGCGGACGGCGAGTGGCTGCAGATGGCCAAGAACTCCGAGGACTACGCGAAGCTGGTCGCGCGCGGCATCAACATCATCGTGACGCCGCAATCCGTGCGCGACAACCAGCTCAAGGCCTGGGACTCGGTGATCGCCACCGAGTCGAAGGACAACCCGGACTTCGTCGCGATCCTCAAGTCGCAACGGGCCTGGGCGGAGCGCATCTTCCCGTGGGCCGACAAGGTCAACATCCGAACGCCCGATCCAGTCTCCTACGCGGCACGGCCAAAGGTGTAGCGCCGAACCCCGAGCCATGCGAACGATCCCCGCGGGGTCCTGGGGAAACTCAGGGCCCCGTGGCATGCAAGACAGAGATAGGAGTGGGGATGCAGACCTGGCTGTTCCGGATCGACCGGTTTAGCTCGTGGAGCGGCAAGGCGATCTCGTGGCTGGTGCTCCTCAGCACGGTTCTGATCAGCTACGACGTGCTCATGCGCTATCTCTCGAAGCCGCTGGCGACCGGACCGTTCGGCGAATTCATCCGGTCCATCTGGTTCACGTACAACTTCTCGTATGAGATGTCCTACTACCTTTACGCGTCCCTCTTCATGATCGGTGGCGCCTACGCGCTGTCGCGCGCCCAGCATGTCCGCGGCGACATCTTCTATCGCAAGTGGTCCGTCAAGACTCAGGCGAAGGTGGACCTCTTCCTCTACATCTTCGCGTTCTTCCCGGGGATCCTCGCGATGGTGTCCATTGGCGCCCAATGGGCTGCGTTGTCGTGGGCGATCAATGAACACGCGCCCACGTCGGCCGCCGCGCCACCTCTCTATCCACTCAAGACGGTCATCCCGATCGCGGCGCTGCTCTTGGCGATCCAGGGTGTGGCCGAAACGATCCGCTGCGTCCAGGCTCTGCGAACGGGCGTCTGGCCACCGCGCCTATCGGACGTGGAGGAGACCGAGACGATCCTCGCGAAGCAAAGTGAGGTCTAGGCGATGAGTCCGGAGATCCTTGGCTTGATCATGATCGTGCTCATGGTCGTGGCGATCATGATCGGCTTTCCGACCGCGTTCACGCTGATGGCGCTCGGCATCACCTTCGGCTTCCTCGGCATGGGATTCCTGGTCTTCGATCTCGCGGTCCAGCGCGTCTTCTTCGTGATGCAGAACGACGTGCTCGTTGCCATCCCGCTTTTCCTCTTCATGGGGTACATCATCGAACGAGCGGGCATCCTCGACGAGCTCTTCCATGCGGTCAACGTGATGTTCGGCTGGCTCCCGGGATCGCTCGCCGTCGCCACGCTCGCGACCGGCACGATCTTCGCGACGGCGACCGGCATCGTCGGCGCCGCGGTGACGCTGCTCGGACTCCTCGCGTTCCCGGCCATGCTGCGCGCGGGCTACAACAAACAGTTCGCGGCCGGCGCCGTCACGGCATCGGGCACGCTCGGGATCCTCATCCCGCCGAGCGTGCTGCTGATCCTGTACGGCTTCGTCGCCGGCGTGTCCGTGCCGCGCCTCTACGCCGGCGCATTCCTGCCCGGTTTCATGCTCTCGTTCCTTTATCTCGGATACATCGTCGTGCGGGCGAAGGTCCGTCCGCAGGATGCGCCGATGCTCCCCAAGGCGGAACGGGAGCAGATGACCGGCGCGGATACCCTCCGACTGATCATCCGCGGCTTCGTGCCGATCGTGTCGCTGATCCTGTTCGTCCTCGGGGCGATCTTCTTCGGACTGGCCACACCGTCGGAGGGCGCGGCACTCGGCGCGCTGGGCGGCATCATTCTCGCCGCGGCGCACCGCCGGCTCAACTTTTCGATGATCCGCGAGTCCGTCTTCCTCACGGTGCGGACCGCGTCGATGGTCGGCTGGCTTCTCGTCGGGTCGAGCATCTTCGCCGCGGTCTTCGCGCGCCTCGGCGGCGCCCAGATCATCGGCAACTTCATCCTCGGTCTGAATCTGTCTCCCGAGGTCTTCTTCTGGGTCGTGCAGCTCATCATCTTTGTGCTCGGCTGGCCGCTCGAGTGGACGGAGATCACGATCATCTTCATGCCGCTGTTCCTGCCACTGCTTGTGACATACCACCAGCGGTACCCCGACAACATCGCGACCGACGCGTTCTTCTTCGGCATCATGGCCGCGCTGAACCAGCAGACGTCGTTCCTGTCTCCGCCGGTCGCGATGTCGGCGTACTACCTGAGGGGTGTCGCGTCGAAGATGATCACGCTCAACGAGATCTTCTCCGGCATGTACCCGTTCCTCGCCATCCAGGTCGTTGCTATGGGCGTGCTGTGGCTCGTGCCGTGGCTTGCTTTCGGCCCTGCCACGGCGATCTTCGGGCCGAGCTTCCGCTAGATCCGCGGCACCTCGCTGAATATTTGATCCAGGAACCGACGAAGGTTTGCGCGCTGCTGGGCCGCGCCCGCAGCGAAGATCGCGGCGAGTAGCGCGGCACCGCCTACTCCGATGGCGAACTCCTCTGCGCCGATCTCCGTTCTGGGAGGCTGCGTCGCGATGCCCGCCGCCACGAGGACGTAGAGCGCGAAGAAGAGACCAATGAGCACCTTCGTCCATCGCGGGAACATCAGCTGGACCTCGACGCGCGAGCCACCGTGGCGACCACGGACCACGCCCCGGCCGTGGATGGCGCGGCCCTGCCTCTCCCAGATCTCGAATGTGTCGTCGCGGATGAAGCCGACGTATTCGTTCTCCGTCTTCAGCACTCCGAAGGCGCGTTTCTTGGGACGATTGATGGCTGCGGCGATGCGCTGCAGCGCGCCATCGGGGGCGATCGCGAGGTCGAGAGACCAGTCGTGTGGCACGGCGCCGACACTAAGGGCCTGCGGCGTCATCCGCGGTCGGGGTGCCGGGACTCGAACCCGGGACCTCAGCGTCCCGAACGCTGCGCGCTACCAAGCTGCGCTACACCCCGCTGGGAATGGGCCGATTGTATTCGAGCAGGCGTTAGTTAGATGAGCGGCTCCGCCTCCGTGTCAGGGTCCTCAGCCGGTGGCGCCTTCGTGTCGTGGTACTCGAGGATCTGTGCGCGGATGCGCTCGCGGAGATCGGTCCACCACTTCGGGTCGGCGGACGCAGGCCACGACTCTCGCAGGTCGGGCTGGTGAACGACGCATACGACCAGGGCCCATTCGTCTGATTCGCTGAGCTCGAGGCGCAGTCGCGCGAGCTGCTTCGTCTTGTCCAGTGGCTTCAGCCACTTCGGCGAAGTCATCACCACCGTCGATGCGGTGCCGCGGCCGCCGCGCGAGTCGCCCCAGCCATCCACCGAGGCGTCGGGGTAGAAGCCGCGGTTCCTCAGTGCGGGCAACAGCTGCTCGAGCATCGCTCGCGCGTCCCGCTGGAAACCGTTGAGGATGCGGGTCGCCTCTTCGGGCGCCAATCGCGTCACGGCCACAGCGGCGGCTTTCGCTCGCGCTCGGTGCGAGCCGGCATTTCGGTCTCGCCGATCGCCGCAGCGACGAGCTCGCCGCATGGCGCGCATGCGCCCGCCGGAGCGAGCCCAACGGCGGCTTGGATCCTGATCCTGAGGTCCCGGCGGTCGTAGGTGTGCCCGCAGAGCGTCACCTGCCCGTCGGCGATGATCGGTGGGCGCGTGGCGTGAACGCTCCCATCTCGTGCGGTGATCCAGACGAAGGATGGATTGATGGCGTACCTCGCTTGCGACTTGGGCGGCACCCTCGCTCCCGCGCGTTGCGGAGGCACATTGGCGAAATCCGTAAAGGGCCACTCCCAGTGTGTCATGGCAACATCCGTAAGTGGTTACGCTTTGGTCATTCGCTTGTCGGCTGCCGCTTGCGGGGCTGTGTCTGCGCCACTCTCGTCGCTCGCTATCGCTCGCTCCTCGAAGGTGCAGCAGCCCCAAGCGCCGCAGCCGCTTGGGGCTGTAGCTCAGTGGATAGAGCGCCGCCGTCCTAAGGCGGGCGTCGCCGGTTCGATTCCGGCCAGCCCCTCAGCGACGTTCTCGAAGATGGTCGCCGCACGGTGCAGCAACAGTGCGGCTTTGGTCCGCAAGGGCGGCGGACCGGTCCAAGTACGCATGCGTACCGTGATGGACACGCCGACTGTACGTTGATCGACTGTGTGATGGGCATGCGTCTGTCGGCCTTATTGATCGTGTTATCGGGCTTCGTCCTTAGCGGCTGCGTCACAGTGAGTGTCGGTCCGATCCCAGCGACACCGATGTCAGAACCCAGCCGTGCGGTCTCTGCGGGCAAGGGCTTCGGCCTTATCCCCGATCACAATGGCCAGATCGTGACGGTAGACGCCGACACGGATCTCATTCGTCTCGTTCTCGATGATGGCTGGGCGTGGAAGGTCGATGTGGATCCGGCCTTCCTGCAGCTTCAGCAATACGGACCGCTCCAGGGGCAAGGGTTTACGGCGCAGTTCTGGCTCTACAAACTGGTCCGCAACGGCGAGACCAAGTTGAGCGCCACCGGCACGCCCAGTTGCCGGAGCGCCAGTGCACCCTGCGCCGACCCGAATCGCGTGTATTCGGTAACGATCCGCACGCGCTAACACGCGATCCCTGGCACAAGAGAAACGCACCGCAGTCAACGCGCGCGAACGCTAGATGCGCTCGAGCACGACCACGGGGATCTTGCGAGTCGTCTTCCTCTCGTAGTCCCAGAACGCGGGCATCCGCTCGGCGTGTTTGTCGTAGAGGCGCCGCCGATCGGAATCATCGGCAACTCGCGCGCGAGCGCGGAACTTCTCCTTGCCCACCTCGATCGTCACCTCGGGATGCGCGCGGAGGTTGTGGTACCAGCCTGGGTGGGACGGCGCGCCGCCCTTCGAGGCGACGATCACGAAGCGGTCGCCGTCACGTGAGAACACGAGCGGAGAGATCCGCTGCGCCCCGGTCTTCGCGCCCTTCGTCGTCAGCAAGAGGAGCGTGCGACCAGTGAATGGCCCGCTCGTCATCTGCCCGCCGTTGGCGCGGAACTGCTCGATGACCCGGTCGTTCCAGCCTCCAGGGCGCGCGTTGGCCATCGCTGGCACAACGCGCTTGGGAGAGGGTGGAATTCCCGGTCAGTTGAGGTTCGCGCGGCGCGGCTGCGAGGCGAAGACCTGGGCGGCGTCAGCGGCGTCCGCCACCCGGTAGAACTTTCCTTGGTTGTCCGCCACGATCCGCGTGCGGCGCCCGGAGTCCTCCAGGCGGGTCGGCTTCCATTCGTACTGGACCAGCGCCTCGATGAGGTAGTTCGGTTCACGCCGGGCGTCAAGGTCGCTCAGGAGGTCGATGGGTGGCCCTTCGACCGTGAAGCCGTAACTGCCGTCTGCGAGCAGGACCGCGACACCGCTGACCGCCATGACCTGGCCGTCACGGTCGACGATCCGCACTCGCGAAGGGCGAAGCAGCGTCACGCCGGTCTCGAGCTCGAGGGTCGCCTTCGTTCCGTCGATGTGCAGCGCCCACCGGAACGGCACGTGGCTGCCGTCCGGCCCGTCGAACTCATTCTCCGTCGCTGGGGCGTCGGCCGACTGTGGGGAGCGGGCCGCCTGCTGGTGGAGCTCGAAGACCTGGCGTTCCAGCTTCTTCACGTAGCGCTCGCGCTCGCGGGACCGCTCCATGAGGGCGTCGGCCGCGCCTTGCGCGCGCTCGGCGTCGCGCTTGAGCTTCACGACGTCGTTGACCGCCCATTCGAACTGTGTGATGACGCTCTTCACCCGGATGTCCGATTCCTCCGCCAGCGCGGTCAGCTCCCGTGCGTGGGCGGCACCGCGATTGCGGCGGGCTGCCTGGAAGCTGACCCAGGCGCAAGCGATACCAGCGAGGAGTCCGCTGACCGCGCCGACACCGAACCAGCGCTCGACACCCGCACCCATCGCGGTGATGACCACCGCGGCGGTCACGACGACCGTCCAGGGAAGGAGATCGGTGCGCTGTTTGACAGAGCTCGCGGGCTCGCCGCTCTTAGGGTGCGGTGCGTTGCACAGGGAGCATTCGTCCGACTTTGCGGACAGACGCTCGTTGCGCAAAGCGCCGACATTCATCCCAAACACCCGCTATGAATCTGGCGCTGCGGGCCCGGCGTGGCCATCACCCTCGCGGGGGACCGCCGTTCGGGCGGTGGCCGCTGATAGGTGTGTGACACTTTTCAAGTGACGACAATGGCCTCCGCCGAACGCACCCGTCTCGCGCACTCACTTGTGCTGCTCCTTCCCGCTGTGCTGTTTGGCCTGCTCGTCAGCGTGCAGTGGCGAACCCAGTCCGACCGCAACGAGCTGACGGTCCGGTACAACACCCCGCTGCTCGACGCGGCCAAGACGCTGCAGAACGAGCAGAACACGCTCAAAGCGCAGCTCGCCGACCTGCGCGCGGAGCTCGACCAGATCCAGACGAGCGCCTCGACACAGAGCGGCTCCGCCAAGGACCTCCAGGTACGCATCGACGAGCTGAAGCTCGTCGCGGGTCTGAACGAGCGCACCGGCGATGGCGTGATCATCACCTTGGACGACGCGCGCGGCGCGTCGGCTGCGAAGGACATCGAGAAGTCGATCTGCCACAACACCGACCTCACCGACATCGTGAATCAGGCTTGGCGGGGCGGCGCCGAAGCCATCGCCGTGAACGACGAACGCATCGTCGGCTCTTCGAGCATCTACTGCGTCGGCTCGACGATCATGGTGAACGGCACGCTCATGTCGCCGCCGTTCTCCGTCGTGGTCATCGGACCGCAGAACGACCTGCTCGCCACGTACGACGACCCGACGCAGCTTCGCGACATCAAACAGCGCCGTGACGTGTACGGGCTAGGCTTCCGTGTCAGCCGCGCGAGTGGTCTGCGGGTACCGTCGTACGGCGGCGCGCTCAACGTCAAATACGCCACGCCGCGATGAGAACGAACGCCGGCGTCATCGCCGTCACGGTCGTCGCGCTCTTCCTAGGCGTTCTCGCGGTAACGCAGATACAGGCGCAGGACGTCTACTCGCGGAGCCTGCAGCTCGAGACGCCGGCGTCGCTCACGACGCTCATCGCGAACCTGTCCGAGCGCAACAATGCGATAAAAGACGAGATCCTCGACCTGCGTCACCGCGCCGACACCGCGCGCGAGGCGATCGCGAGCGGCAAGGGCTCGCTCACCGAGGCAGAACGTCAGCTCGGCCAGCTTCGTGTCTTCGCGGGGATGAGCGCGGTGAGCGGCCCGGGCATCACCGTGCGGGTCGAGGGGACGTTCGATGAGCGCGCGCTGTCGGACCTCGTGAACGAGCTCCGCAACGCGGGCGCGGAAGCGATCGCTGTCAACACGGCTCGTGTCGGACCGCGCAGTTGGTTCGGCGCGACACCGGACCACGCGCTCACGGTCGACAGCGCGGCGGTGCGCGGTCCCTGGCAAGTTCGCGCCGTCGGGGCGACTGACGTGATGTATGTCGCGATGACACGGACCGGCGGGATCATCGGGCAGTTCCAGCTCATCTATAAGGGCACCCGGTTCGACGTGACCAGGGAGTCGGCGCTCGACCTGCCGGCGCTTACGACACCGCTTCGATAACCCGCGAGGCTAAACTCGCGCGAATGACCGAAACGCGAATCGCACCAGCGAGGGCAAAGGGACCGCTTCCGCTGTATCTCGACGACGTCGTGATCCTCCGCAAGCCGCATCCGTGCGGCGGGAACACCTGGCGCATCGTTCGGTTGGGCGCGGACATCGGCCTGCGCTGCACCACCTGCGAGCACCGCGTGCTCGTGCCGCGTTCGTCCATCGAGCGCGACATCAAGCGGTTCGTCTCGCGCGGGCCACAGGCTCCGACGGACTAAGCCCGACCATTGGCGGAGGTCCAAGAGGCCGTACACGTCGGCCTCTTTCGCAATCGCGCATTCCTCGCCGTCTGGGCGGCGCAGGTCTTGTCACAGACCGCCGCGAACGCGGTCACGTCGGCGCTCATCATCCTCGTTGCCGAGCTCACGCATTCGAACACGTCGTCGTCCTTCCTGATCCTGCTCGCGATCATTCCAGCGGTCCTCTTCGGCATCGGCGCGGGCGTGCTCGTCGACCGCACAGACCGCCGGTTCGTGCTGGTCGTGACCAATGCACTGCGCGGCGTCGCGGTGTTGCCGCTGCTTCTCGCCGGGACGAGCCTGACCACCGCCTATCTCGTGAACTTCCTCGTCGCCTCGGTGACGATCTTCTTCGTGCCCGCGGAGTCGGCGACGATCCCGGGCATCGTGCGCAAACGCGATCTTCTTGTCGCGAACTCGCTCTTCACGTTCACGTTCAACGGCTCGTTCCTTCTCGGGTTCATCATCCTTGCGCCGATCGCGGTGAGCCTCTACGGATTCGAGGTCCTCTGGGCCGTCATCGCCGCGATGTTCGGCATCTCGTCGGTGCTCTGTGCGACGTTGCCGCCGTCGCCGCCCCCTCAGAAGGCCGCGCACCTGATCAGCGCCGAGCTGGCGGAGCGCGCGTTCACCGAGACTCGCCAGGGGATCTCGGAGGCGTTCCACTACCTGCGCGGGACGCCGCTCGTCACCTGGGCGATGGTCTACATCGCGCTCACCTACACGCTGATCGCGGTGGCGGGCGCGCTCGCGCCCGGCTTCGTCCGCGAGGTGCTGAAGCTTGGCGAGCGGAACGTCGTGGTGCTCGTCGCCCCGGCCGGCATCGGCGTCGTGTTCGGTCTGGGCCTGCTCAACGTGATCGGCGCCCGTATCAGCCGCGCGAACGCCATCGGCACGGGCCTCCTCGTCGTTGGACTAGCGCTCCTCGCTCTGGCGGCGGCACGACCGTTCGCGGAGGTCTTCGCGTCCCGACTGGGCGGCGTCCTCGGTGAGGCACTGCCGTTCTTCGTCGGCATGATCAGCGTGACCGCGTTCTTCTTCGGTCTGGCGTACGCCTTCATCACCGTGCCGGCGATGACCCTGCTCCAGGAGCACTTGCGCGATGACATCCGGGGGCGTGTCTTCGGGGTGCTCAACGTCCTCGTGTCGATCTTCAGCTTCCTGCCGCTGATCTTCGTCGGACCCCTGGCCGATGTGTGGGGAGTCGCTCCGGTGTTCGTCCTCGCGGCCGTCGTCGTGTTCGGTCTCTGGCTCGGAGGTCGCACGGTTCGGCTAAAATCCAGTCTCCAGTGACCTCGCCGCGGGCCACCTTCCTCCACTATCTCGGTCAGCACAAGTTCCGCCTCGCTGTGGGCGTCGCCGTCGTCGGTCTCTCCGCGTTCGTGGCGGTGCTGGCACCACTGCTCATCGGACGGATCGTCGACGCGCTGACGCAGGGCACAGGTCTGGACGTGGTGCTGCGCCTCGCCGCGCTCATGGTCGTGCTGTCGGCGATCGAGAGCTCGCTGCGCGGCTTTGGCCGGTGGCGGATCCTCGACGCATCGCGGCGTATCGAGTACCGGATGCGCAACGACCTGCTCGCGCATCTGCAGACCATGCATCTCGCGTATTTCCAGCACCAGCGCATCGGCGATCTCATGGCGCGCCTCACGAACGATCTCCAGGCTGTCCGGCAGATGGTCGGCTTCGGCATCCTGATGCTGACGAACACGCTCCTGACGCTCGTGTTCACGTTCGTGTCGATGTTCGGCGTGAACACGAAGCTCGCGCTCGTCGCGCTCGTCCTCACTCCGTTCTCGTCGTACACGTTCTGGACGGTCGGCCGCCGCGTGAACAAGCGCTTCGAGCAGCTGCAGGCGCAGTTCGGCGATCTCTCGGCGAAGGCGCAGGAGAACTTCTCCGGCATCCGCGTGGTGAAGGCGTTTTCACAGGAGGAGCCGGAGATCGGCTCGTTCGCGGCGGTGAATCGCGACTACCTCGACAAGGCCGTCGCGCTCGCGAAGGTGAACGGGCTGCTGTGGCCGATGATGAACTTCATCCTGGGCGGCGCAGTCCTCGCGATCCTGTACATCGGAGGGCAGGACGCGATCGAGCATCGGCTCACCATCGGGCAGCTCGTCCAGTTCATCGCGTACCTGCAGCTCATCTCGTGGCCGATGATCGCGCTCGGCGAGGTCGTCAACCTGATCCAGCAGGGCTGGGCGTCGCTGCGCCGGCTGCAGGCGCTGTACGACGCGCACGCATCGGTCGCCGACCCGGTCGATCCCGTCGACCTCCCGATCAAAGGCGCAGTCGAGATGCGCGGCGTGTCGTTCGCCTACGGACAGACGATCGTGCTCCGCGACGTCTCGTTCTCGGTGCCGGCCGGCGGGTCGCTGGCGATCGTGGGTCCGACCGGATCCGGCAAGAGCACACTGGTCAACCTCCTGCCGCGGCTTTTCGATGCGCAGCAGGGCGAGATCCTCATCGATGGGATCGACGTGAAGCGCTACCCACTCGCGGCGCTCCGACGAGCGGTCGGGTACGTTCCGCAGGAGACCTTCCTCTTCTCCGTCCCCCTGCGCGAGAACGTCGGCTTCGGCACGGACCACTCGCTCACCGCGGCCGAGCTCGAGTGGGCGGGGGAAGTCTCACAGCTGGGCAAGGACGTGGCCGACTTCCCGGCGGGCTACGACACGATGATCGGCGAGCGCGGTGTGACGCTCTCCGGCGGACAGAAGCAGCGCACCGCGATCGCGCGCGCCGTCGCCAAGGATCCGCGCGTCCTCATCCTCGACGACGCGCTGTCCGCGGTCGACACGTACACCGAGGCGGAGATCCTGAAGCGGCTGCGCGGTGTCATGCGCGAGCGCACGAGCATCGTCGTCGCGCACCGCATCTCGACCGTGAAGGATGCCGACGAGATCCTGGTCCTCGACGACGGGCGCATCGCGGAACGTGGCACGCACCGGGAGCTCCTCGAGCAGGGCGGCCTCTACGCGAGCATGTACCGCCGCCAGCTCCTCGAGGAGGAGCTCGAGGTCGACGAGGAGCAGCAGGAGCACGAGAAGCGCGTCCGCGCGACGACCGACGACAGCGGCTTCCAGCGACCACGCGCCCGCATGGAAGAGCTGGGGCAGGACTAGATGGCGGTGCACGGCGGCGGTGGCGGCGGTCACGGCGGGGGCGGTTTCGTCCAAGAAGACGAGATCCTCGGGAAGGCCTACGACGCGCAGCTGACGCGGCGCCTCATCGGCTATCTGGCGCCGTACAAGATCTGGGTGATCGTCGCGCTCGCCCTGCTCCTCGCGATGTCGCTCGCGCAGATCGCACCACCGATCATCGCGAAGTACATCGTCGACCAGGCCGTGATCCCCGCGGTCAACGGCGACCTTGGCCGCGACGAGGCCTTCGGGCGCCTGGCGCTCCTCGGCGTTCTGTATCTCCTCGTCCTCGGCGCGGGCGCGGGCCTCCGCTTCGCGCAGACGCTGCTCACGACGTGGGTGGGGCAGCGCGCCATGTACGACCTGCGCCTCGAGCTGTTCCGGCACCTGCAGTTCCTGTCGCTCTCGTTCTTCGACCGCAATCCGGTGGGCCGCCTCATGACGCGGATCACGAACGACATCGACGCCCTCACCGACATGGTCACTCGGGGTGTCGTGTCGATCTTCGGCGACGTCGCGATGCTCGTGCTCATTTCGATCGCGATGCTCCTACTCGACTGGCGCCTCGCGCTCCTGACCTTCGTGTCGCTGCCGATCCTCACCGCGATCACCGCGTACTTCCGCGGGATGATGCGCGAATCGTTCCGCTCGATCCGCATCCGCCTAGCGCGCGTCAACGTCTACCTGAACGAAACGCTCTCGGGCATGGCGATCGTGCAGCTCTTCACGCGCGAGAAGCAGACCTTCGATCAGTTCGACGTCTTGAACCGGGATCTGCTCCACGCGAACCAGGGTCAGGTGCGCGCGATGAGCGTGTTCCAGCCGACCGTCAACTTCACGCGCGCAGCGACGTCCGCCGCGCTCTTCGTTGTCGGGGCCTACTGGATCCAGCAGAGCTCGCTGAGCCTCGGAACGCTGGTCGCGTTCTGGCAGCTCCTGAATCAGTTCTTCCAGCCGATCCTCGACCTCTCCGAGAAATACAACATCATGCAGGCGGCAATGGCCTCATCGGAGCGCGTGTTCCGGCTGCTCGACACGCAGCCGACGATCGTCGATCCGCCGAGCCCGGTCGAGCTGCCCCACGTACGCGGCGAGATCCGCTTCGACAACGTCTCGTTCGCCTACAACGAGGGCGAGTGGGTCCTGCGCGATGTCGAGCTCACCATCAGCGCCGGCGAGAGCGTTGCCATCGTCGGCGCCACTGGGGCGGGGAAGACCTCGATCATCAGCTTGATCTCGCGTTTCTACGACGTGCAGAGGGGTCGCATCCTCCTCGACGGCGTGGACCTGCGCCACATGCGCCAGGCCGATGTCCGCCGTCACGTCGGCGTGGTCCTTCAGGACCCGTTCATCTTCGCCGGCACGATCGCGTCGAACATCCGCCTCAATGAGTCGAAGATCAGCGACGAGCAGGTGCGGGGTGCCGCGCGGTTCGTCAACGCGGACAAGTTCATCGATCGCCTGCCCGAGGATTACGCGACCGTCGTGACCGAGCGCGGCTCGACGCTCTCCGTCGGCCAGAAGCAGCTCCTCGCCTTCGCGCGCGCGATCGCGTTCAACCCCGAGATCCTGCTGGTGCTCGACGAGGCGACATCCTCGGTGGATACCGAGACCGAGGGCCTCATCCAAGATGCGCTCAAGAAGCTCATGCAGGGCCGGACGTCGATCATCATCGCGCACCGTCTGTCGACCATCCAGAACGTCGATCGGATCATCGTGCTGCACAAGGGGCGCGTGGTGGAGATGGGCACGCACCGCGATCTTCTCACGCAGCGCGGCGTGTACCACCGTCTCTATGAGCTGCAGTACCGCGCGCACGAGGCAGAGTCGGGACTGAGGTCGGCCTAGCTCGTATCTCGCCCAGAGACCTCGGTCGGCGGGGACCGCTGAGGGCCCCCGCCGAGTCGGGCTCTCAGACGGTGACGCGTCGCCCCTGTGTGTAGCGGTAGATCGCGAGGACGATGAGCGCGCCGATGATCGAGCCGATCCAACCGGCCGAGGGCGGAGGCAGCGAGGCATTGCCCTGGAATAAGAGCTGTCCGAGATAACCGCCGACGAATGAACCGACGATGCCGAGAACGATGGTCGCGATCCACCCCATGGGGTCACGGCCAGGCATCAGGAACCGTGCGATCACTCCGACGATCGCGCCGAAGATGATCCAGGTGACGATCGCTGTGAGATCGATACTGTCCTCCTTTCCGCGTGCTTCCGCCTGTGTGGCTGCGTCGCAGGGCGCATGCCAAGCGACGGACAGCTGGCCCAGCCTCAGCGCACCGGCTCCTGGAACGGGTAGACCACGAGCGTCGAAGGTCCTGACGCGTCGTCGCAGGGTGGCGCACCGAACCGAGAGGCCTTGCCGGCGAGATCGACGAAGCTGCCATCGATCACGCCGCCGCCATCGGGCAGCGTGACACGAAAGCTCGTCGCCAGGATGTCGGCGCAGTAGTTTGACCACTGCAGCGGTGCGGTCGCGCCCGCGCCACTGAAGCCCCCCGGATCCGGAACGAACTGGCTTAGCGGGACCACGACGAGCGTCGGCGTCCCGCCGCCGGTGACGCTGGCGCGCATCACGTCGAGCGGCGAGCCGTCGCCCGCGAGCAGCAGGACCTCGGGGTTGCCGCGCACCGTGCACGGCGCCGTGCCGCGGTTCGCGATGAAGACGGCGCCGACGTAGAAGTCCGTCGCCATCGTGCCGGCTGCCACGGCCTGCAGCTGCGAGGCGACGCACTTCGCGAGACCGGTCGGCTCCGGCGTGGGCGATGATCTCGCGGTCGGCGTCGACAAGCGCGTCGCCGCTGCGGCGGGCTGAGTCGGCGTGGTCGACGGCGGAGGCGTTGCGATGACACTCGTCGGCGTACCGCAGGACACGAGCAACAGCGCCAGGAGCCAACGCACCATCGTCCGACGTTAGCATCGCCATCGTGCCTCGCATTTTTCTCGCGCTGCTGCTCGCGGTCGCTGCCGCCTGCTCGCCCACGGTCGCGCCGACCGCGACAGCGGGCACGCTCCCGGACGACCGGATCCAGCTGTTGCATACCGACGATGTCCACGGCCACCTCGACGCGGACTTCGTGCAGAGCGCGAACACGAGCTCCAGCTTCCGAGCTGGTGGCCTGGCGCAGCTCGCGGGGCAGGTCGCCGCCTATCGCACGCGTGCGCCGCAGCGGACCCTGTTGATCGACGCCGGCGACGCCTGGCAGGGCACGTTCATCTCGAACGCCAACAAGGGCGAAGCGGTCACCAAGGCGATGAACCTCATGCGTTACGACGGGCTCGCCGTCGGAAATCACGACTTCGACTGGGGGCAGGACGTCCTGGCGGAGCGCGCGAAGGAAGCGAGCTTCCCATTCCTCGCGGCGAACGTGATCGAGACGAAGACCGGCCTCTCGCCGACTTACCTGAAACCGTTCGAGGTCCGTGATCTTGGCATCACGCGGGTCGGGATCATCGGTCTCACGAATCCGGGTTCCGCGACCATCGTCAAAGCAACAGCCGTCGCGGGCCTGCAATTCCGGCCGGCCGCCGACTCGCTCCGGCCGATGATCGCCGACGTGCAGAAGCAGGCCGATATCGTCGTCGTCGCCGCCCACATCGGCACGGCGGAGGCGGTGCAGCTGGCGCGGGACGTTCCGGGGATCGACGTGATCGTCGCCGCGCACGACCACCTTCCGATCCAGACCGCGCGCGTGGAAGGCCGGACGACGATCGTCGATGCGGGCGCGTACACCCAGTACCTCGGGCGGCTCGAGGTCATCGTCGATCGGACGACGCACAAGATGAAGGACGCCGTCCGCGGAGGCGAGCTCGTCGCAATCGCCGCGAACGCGAACGTCAAACCCGATCCCGAGATCGCGAAGCTCGTCGAGGAGCGTCGCGCCGACGGCGAGAAATACACGTCGCGCATCGTCGGCCGTACCACCGAACCACTCAGCAACGTCCGTGAGGAGACCGCCTTCGGGAACCTCATCACCGATGCCTTCGTCGAGTACGGCAGTCAACAGGGATGGAAGACGGACATTGCCTTCTACAACATGGCGGGCGTTCGCGCGTCATTTCCCGCCGGCCAGCTCACGTACGGCCAGCTCTACGAAGCGCTCCCATTCTCGAACACGGTGGTGAACGTCGATCTCAACGGCGCCGAGCTCGCCGCGATCATCGATCGCGCGGTCTGTGTGAGCGGTCGGCTGCACATGGCAGGCGTCGTCGTCTCATTCCACTTCGACGGCGGCACGCCGAACTGCGTGAAGAGCATCACGGTCGCCGGAGCGCCGATCGTTGCGACGCGCACGTACCACGTCGCGACGATCGACTACCTCCTTCTCGGCGGCGACGGTCACACAGGATTCGCGAAAGGAACGAATGTCATCTACGGCGACGTCGAAGTCGATGTCGTTGCGGCCTTCATCACCGCGCACTCGCCGGTGAGCCCCAAGGTCGAGGGCCGGCTCGCCTCGTCGTGATCCGAGGCTGCGGCGACGTGCTCGCGCATCCGATGATCCGCCGCGTGATCGACGGTGTCGCCGGTGTCGCGCTCGTCGCGTTCGGCGTGCGGCTCGCATCGCTGCAGCGCTGATGGCGGAGCCGATGACGGTCGCGATCGACGCCGCGCGCGCCGCCGGCCGACACCTGCTCGAAGGAGTCGAGGGCGCGCCCACAGGCATCGATGCGAAGTCGAGTCACACCGATCTCGTGTCCGACGCCGATCGTGAATCCGAGACCGCCATCGTCTCCGCGATCCGCTGGGCCTTTCCGGAAGACGCGATCGTCGCGGAGGAGGGCTCACTCGAGAGCGGGGGATCCGGCCGCACCTGGTACATCGACCCGCTGGACGGGACGATCAACTACCTCTACGGCGTGCCGCACTGGTCCGTCGTGATCTGCCTTGCCGACGCCCAGGGCGCGCTCGCGGGCGTCGTGTACGACCCGGTGCGCGACGAGCTCTTCGGCGCGGAACGCGGTGCCGGTGCGTGGGTCTCGCGCGGAGGCGGAGCGCCGCGCCCGCTGCGCACCACGGCGGTCACCGACCTGGGTCGCGCCCTCGTCGCGACGGGCTTCGCGTATGTCGCCGCGGATCGCGAGGAGCAGGCGCGCATCCTCACGCGTGTGCTGGGTCAGGTGCGCGACCTCCGTCGCTACGGCTCGGCCGCGCTCGATCTGTCGTGGGTAGGCGCGGGAAGATTCGACGCCTATTTTGAATCTGTGGACAAGCCGTGGGACTGGATGGCTGGCGCGCTCATCGTGCGCGAGGCCGGTGGCCGCGTGACGGAGCTGCCACAGGCACGCTCGGGTCACCCGCACATCGTCGCGAGCGCGCCGGACGTGCACGATGCGCTCGTCGCGCTGCTGAATCGAGCCGTGCAACCCGGCTAGAACTCTCTAGACTTGACCTCGATGCCCGTGCAGCAAGAACGTCCCGCCGAGCGCTCCGGAGTGCCGATCAACTTCGAACAGGACGTCATCCAGCGGCGTCCCGAGACCACGCAGGCGGGCCTCGGCAGCGAAGAGTTCCCGACGCGACAGGGCGTCCTCGCCGACGAGGACAACATGGTCTTCACCAGCGTGAGCAATCTCGTCAACTGGGCACGGTCGCGCAGCCCGTGGCCACTCGGGTACGGCCTGGCCTGTTGCGCGATCGAGATGATCGCCACCGGCGCGTCGACGCATGACATCGCGCGCTTCGGCGCTGAGGTCTTCCGCTCGAGCCCGCGGCAGGCTGACGTGATGATCGTCGCGGGCACCGTGACCCATAAGATGGCGCCGCGGCTGCGCCGCCTGTACGAGCAGATGCCCGAGCCGAAGTGGGTCATCGCCATGGGGAACTGCGCGTCGTCGGGTGGCGAGTTCTGGGACAGCTACTCGACGCTGCAGGGTGTGGACACGGTCGTGCCCGTCGACGTGTACGTGCCGGGCTGTCCGCCTCGCCCCGAGGCCCTGCTCGAGGGTGTGCTGCGGCTGCGCGAGAAGATCGCGAAGGGCGGGTAACGCACTGAGCACCACCGACACCGAATTGCGGCAGATCCGCGAGGGTGCCGGCGTCGACCTCCCGGTCATCGAGGACGAGGGTCTCGAGACCGAGGAGCTCATCCTGAACATGGGCCCGCAGCACCCGTCAACACACGGCGTGTTGCGGTTGGTGCTGCGTCTCTCCGGAGAGAAGGTGGTGGAGTGCGTTCCCGTCATGGGCTACCTTCACCGCGGCCTCGAAAAGATCTTCGAGTGGCGGACCTATGCGCAGGGCGTTCGCTACGCGGACCAGGCCGATTACGTGTCGAACATGCTCAACGAGCACGCCTACGCCGGCGCGATGGAGGCGATCGCGGGCATCGACGTTCCGCGGCGTGCCGAGTACATCCGCGTCATCGTCGACGAGCTCAGCCGCGCCGCATCGCATCTGATCTGGCTGGGCACCTACGGACTCGACCTCGGGGCCACCACGCCGGTGCTCTGGTGCTTCCGCGATCGCGAAGACATCCTCGACATGCTCGAGGAGCTCTGTGGCTCGCGGATGAACTTCAACTACTTCCGTCCCGGCGGCGTGCTCTACGACCTGCCCGTGGGCTGGCTCGCGAAGCTCGAACGCTTCCTCAACCGCTGGGCGAAGCGCATCGAACAGGACTACGTCGAGATCCTCGATGGGAACGAGATCTTCCTCGAACGGACGATCGGCGTGGGGCGCATCCCGGCGGACGTCGCGAAGAGCTATGGCCTCACCGGTCCGATGCTTCGGGCCTGCGGCGTGCCGTGGGATCTGCGGGTCGCGCGACCGTACGGGATCTATCCCGAGCTCAAGTCGATGCAGCCGGTGGTGTTCCCGGAGGGCGACGCGTTCGCGCGGTACAAGGTGCGCCTCGGGGAGATGCGCCTCGCGATCAAGCTCATCCGTGAGTGCATCGACGGCATCCCGGGCGGTCCGGTGCGCGCCCGCCTCGGACATGTTTGGAAATGCCCGAAGGGCGAGGCCTACTACACGGTCGAGGGCGCGAAGGGCGAGGTCGGCATCTACATGATCAGCGACGGTGAACCTGCAGATCCTCCCCTGGCTGCTGAAGGGCCGCCTCGTGGCGGACGTCATCGCGATCCTCGGGTCCATCGACATCGTGCTCGGCGAGGTGGACCGGTGAGCGTCGTTTCAGTAGGCCGGCCTTCGCCGAGACTCGCGGTGGGGGCTTAGATGTTCGGCATCATCGGCGGACTGTTTCGCACCCTAGAGCATTTCGTCCGCCCACGACCGGTCACGCGGAAGTATCCGTACGAGAAGCGCGTGCTCCCCGAGCGCAGCCGCGGCCTCATTGCGCTGCTGCTCGAGCCCGAGACGAGCATCTTCAAGTGCGAGAGCTGCCTCATGTGCGAGAAGGCCTGCCCACCGCGCGCGATCTCGATCTCGTACACGTTCCGCAACGCCTTCCGGCGTCGACCACTGCTCGCGCCGCGCGCGAACTACTACCGCATCCGCATGGTCGCGGCCGCGCCGTATGGCGACCGTCGTCCGCTGTCCACCGCGGTCACGACGATCCCCGCGGAAGAGGAGACCAAGCTCGATCTCGCGAAAGCGCGTGGCATCCTCAAGCGCGAGAAAGAGGGCGCGGACCGGATGACGCGCGTCCTGTACGGGATCCAGCACGCATACGGCTACCTGCCCTGGACGGCGGCGGAGCTCGTCGCGATCGAGTTCGGCAAGACGATGACCGATGTCTACACGGTCGCCTCGCTCCTCTCGAACTTCCGAGGCGCGCCGGTGGGGGAGGGCACCGCGGTCCCGCGCGGCGGCCGACGCTTCACCGGCAACCTCGCGATCGCCGGCGCGTGGCCACCGGAGTCGCCGCCGCCCGCGCACGACGAGCTGCACGAGGACGAGGTGCATCACGTGGTCGAGCCCGCGTATGCCCGCTAGCACCGCGGCGCGCCTGCTCGACGGCGCGCGCGTTCCCGCCCTCGACCGCTCGCTCGACGCAGACGCCGCCATCGAGCGCATCGCAGCTTCGGGTCTCCGCGGTCGGGGCGGCGCCGGCTTCGCGCTCGCGGACAAGCTCCGCGCGGTGCGAGCGAACGCCGCCGGCGGCGAGACCTACGTCGTCGCGAACGCGTACGACGCCGACCCCGACAGCCCGCTCGCGCGCGCGCTGCTGGAGCAGAGCGCGGAGCTCGTCGTGCGGGGCATCGAGCTCGCGATGCTCATCACCGGCGCCGCGCACGCGTTCCTCTATCTGCATCCCGCGGCGACCGGCGCACGCAGCGCGGCCGAGAGCGCCCTCGCTGACCGCGACGACATCGAGATCACGCTCGGACCGGGCGGCTTCATGGGCGGCGAGGAGAGCGCGCTCCTGAACGTGCTCGAGTCGAAGCGTGCGATGGCGCGCCAGCGCCCCCCGTATCCCGCGCTCCAGGGCTACTTGATGCGGCCGACGCTCGTCTCGAGCGCCGAGACGCTGGCGTGGCTGCCGCTCGTGCTCGAAGGCGCGAAAGCGGAGACGAAGCTCGTCTCCGTGACCGGCATCGTTGCGTCGCCGGGTGTGTATGAGGTGCCGCTCGGCACGACGATCGGGGATGTACTGGAGCGTGCCGGCGGCGTGCGAAGTTCATTAAAGGCCATTCACGTTGGTGGACCGACCGGCGGCATCCTCGCGGCCGCGCGGCGTAGCGCCAAGCTGGATTACGAGGACCTGCGAGCGGCCGGCACGCACCTCGGCTCCGGCCAGGTGCGCGCGCTCGGCACCGACGTCTGCATGGTGCGCGAGGCGGGCCGCCTCTTCGCGTATCTCGCCAAGGAGAGCTGCGCGATCTGCGTTCCATGCCGCGTCGGCACCAAGCGCGTCCAAGGGATCCTCGAAGGCGTTTCGTCGTCACTCGGCCGTGACGCGGACCTGCCGTGGCTCACCGAGCTCGGCGATCACATGGAGCGGTTCTCGCTGTGCGGGTTCGGCATCACGGCGCCGTCGATCCTGCGCACGACGATGCGCGAGTTCCCCGACGATTACCGCGCACATATCAGCGAGAGACGCTGTCCGACCGGGACGTGCACGACGCTGCGCGCGCGCCGGTACGAGACGATGGTCCAGCCATGAGCGAGATGTGCCAGGCGTGCAGCGGATTCATCGAGAAGGCACCCGACGGCGTCTGGCGGCATCTGGCGCGCTGGGAGCCGTGCATCAACGCGCGGCCGCGCACGCGGACGGCGACGCTCATCAGCGCCGACCAGCAGCGCGCGCTCGCCGCGTATCTCTCGGTCAAGATCGAGCGCAACGAGTGGAAGTACTGGGTCGTCGGTGGCGTCATCGCGTTCTACCTCGCGCTGCTGTCGCGGGGCGATTGGCGGATCTTCGCCGCCGGCCTCGTCATCGGCTCGCTCACGACCGCGTCGATCATCGCGACCGTCGAGCACGCGCACGCGCTGCTCCGGCGTGAGACGACACTCATCCGCGTGACCGGGTCGCTCGTCGTCGACACGCGCAAGGACTCCGAAAAGGACCAGCGGTTCGTCCGCGTCGACGGACGCGAGCTCATCCTCGATAACGAGGTCCACGTCGGTCGCGAGTTGGGCGGGATCGAGTACACCGAGAAGCGCGGTTACCCACTCGCGATCTGGGACCGCGACGGCGATCTCGTCTGGCATCGACCCGAGTACGAGCCCGCGTCGCTCGGCGCCGATAGGATGGTCCTCACCGCATGAGCCTCCTCGAGCGATACATCCAGCCCGGAGAATCCCAGCTCCCCACGGTCTCGCACACCGGCGAGATCCCGTCGGGCCAGCCGACCTGCACGATCACCATCGACGGTCAGGAGGTCACCGCGATCCCGGGCGAGGCGATCCTGCGCGCCGCGCAGCGCGCCGGCTTCAACGTCCCGACGCTCTGCGACGACGAAAAGCTGGCGCCCGCTGCCGCGTGCCGCATGTGTCTGGTCGACATCGAAGGGCAGGACCGGCCGCTGCCCTCGTGCCACATCGCGGTCGAGCCCGGCATGAAGATCGTGTCGAGCTCCGACGCGCTGTTCAAGCTCCGCAAGCAGAACCTCGAGTACATCCTCAGCGACCACAACGCGTACTGCATGCCGCCGTGCCAGATCAGCTGCCCGACCCACATCGACATCCCGGGCTACCTCGAGCTGA
>VBFY01000061.1 GCA_005889405.1 Chloroflexota bacterium
ATCTTGCGCGTTGGATCCAGCTCTTCTTCGGATCGAGATAACGCGGTAGAATGGCTATCGCGGGATGGAGCAGCGGTAGCTCGTCGGGCTCATAACCCGAAGGCCGAAGGTTCGAATCCTTCTCCCGCAACATGGACCCCGGAGACCGGGGCCTTTTCCTATTTGGCTGGTGCTATTGCAACGACATCGCCTATTCGCTAGATAGGACTCATGTGCGAAGAGTGCGATGCCCTACGCAGATCCTGACGAGCGGCGAGCTTACGGCCGCGAGTGGATGAAGCGCAATCCGGAGAAGGCGCGTGCGGGCATGCAGCGCTGGCGGGCAGCGCACCCGGCGGAGCACCGCGCTCAAGGCCGCGCTCGCTACGCGCGACACACGGATCGGCTCAAAGCCCAGATTGCGGCGTACCACCGCGCACATCCCGACATCGTCAGAGCGAAGCGCGAGAAGCACCGCGCGCTGCGTAAGGGCGCCATAGGTTTCTTCACCGCCGAGGAGTGGCAGCAGCTTGTCATCGAGTACGACCACGCGTGCAACTATTGCGGCGTGATCGGACCACTCGAGCAGGATCATCGTGTTCCCCTTGCTCGAGGCGGTACGAATTGGATCGAGAACATCTTGCCGGCTTGCCGCCGCTGCAACGCCCGCAAGCCTTGCTGACGGAAGACGAGTTCCGTGCGCGCCTTGCCGCCGAGGGCCACGCGTTCTAGCGCCGTTGCGACTGACGCATCATGTAGTAGAAGAAACCGCCGATCAGGAACACTGGCAGAAGGCTCAAGAGGATCGAGCCGATCACTGAGAACGTGGGGCTCTCCTGCTGGTAGTCGATGGTGATCTGCCGCGATGGGTTCGCGGTGTTGTAGTCGAAGAGCGCCTTCTGGAAGACCTCGTCGCGCTCCGGCAGTGTCGTCTGATGTTTGTCCCCGTTGGCGAGCTCCAATACGGCCCGGTTCGCCCCGCTGAAGATCGTGACCTTCTTCACCTGGCCGGCGTTGACCTCCTGGATCGCCTGGGTGATCGTCACGGTCTGTATCGCCGGTGTCTGTGAGCGGTACGCGTAGAGCAGGGCGAGCCCCAGCACGACCAGCAGCAGAGTCAGCACGCCGTTCCGGAAAGCACTTGTCGGACGCGGGACGCCGGTCGCGGCCACCGCGATCTCGCCCGAATCGCGAAACCCCTTACAACGACACGGCGCGCCGCCGATCTCGCGATAGCAGGGACGATCGACGCCGGCGTCCGTGCGGGCCGCCCGATGCGCGCCGTCGCGGTCGTGCCAGGACCATACGTGACCGCACTCGGCGCAGATCGCGCGGGCATCGTTCACGGCCACAAGATTACGTGCCCGGTCCTATTGCACCGGCGTGGGCTGTTTGCTAGATAGGTCGCGTGGCGTACAAGGATCCGGAACGGCAGCGTGCGTACGCACGCGAGTGGATGAAGCGCAATCCCGAGAAAGCGCGCGAGGCGGTACGTCGGTGGAGCAAGACGCACCCTGAACAGCGGCGCGCGGCGAAGCGACTCTATTACGCACGCCACCGCGAACAGCACACGCTAACCATGGCCGCATATCACAAGGCCCATCCGGAGGTTCTTCGAGCTAAGAGCAGCGCATATCGCGCGCGTGCTCGCGCAGCCGACGGGCGCTTCACGAGTGCTGAGTGGCGCGCCCTGGTCGACATTTATGACGGCAGGTGCGCGTACCGCGGCGAGGCGGGACCTCTCCAGGTGGACCATCGAATCCCGCTGTCACGAGGAGGCACGAACGCGATCGACAACGTGCTCCCGGCGTGTCGGACGTGCAACACGCAGAAGGGCCAGATGACCGAGACCGAGTTTCGAGCGCGCCTCGATGCGGAGCGTCGCGCAGCTACGCCGATAGAATGATCATCGCGGGCGCACGCGGCTGGGTAGCTCAGTTGGCCTAGAGCAGTCGACTCATAACCGACCGGTCGGCGGTTCGAATCCGCCCCCAGCCACCAGTGGCAATGGTTCTCCCGTCCACGATTCTCAGCTCCGTCCGTTCCTACGCGCGCGCCAACAAGATCCTCCGTCCCGGTCCGCTCGTCCTCGCGGTCTCCGGCGGCACCGACTCGACCGCGCTCGCGCTCCTCCTCGCGGAGCTGCGCGACGACGTCGGCCTCGTGCTTCACGTCGCGCACTTCGATCACCGCGCGCGTCCGCGCGCGGCCGCTGCGGACGCGGCGTTCGTCGCGGAGCTCGCCAACCATATCGGCGCCACGCTGCGTGTGGGTCGCGCGGACGCGCCGCCGAAGAACGAGGACGATGCGCGCAACGCCCGCTACGCGTTCCTGCGACGTGTCGCGCGCGACCTCGGCGCGACGGCGATCGCCACGGGCCACACGCGGGACGATCAGGCCGAGACCGTCCTGCTCCACCTCGCACGCGGAAGTGGACTCGCGGGACTTGCGGCCATGCGACCCGAACGCGACGGCATCGTCCGTCCGCTTCTCACGCTGGGTCGCAGCGACACGTCCGCCGTTTGCGCCGCGGCAAGGATCACCCCGCGCGACGACCCGACGAATCGCTCCCTGCGATTTGCCCGGAATCGCATCCGGCACCGCGTCCTGCCGGAGCTCGCGAAGCTCAATCCGGATATCACGAGCGCGATCGCGCGGCTGGCCGAGGCCGCGGCGGCGGTCGCGGACATCTCCTCGGATCACGCGGCCGTCACGCTCGGGGCCGCGGTGAGTCAAGACGCCGTCGTTCTGGACCGCCTGCCGCCCCGCGGGGAGGCCCGCGCCGCCGCGCTCGCCCTCTGGTGGCAGCAGCGCACGGGTCAGGGGCTCGCGGCACGCCAGCGAGCCGCGCTCACGCAGCTTGCGGCGTCGACCGATGGCTCGCGATCCCTCGACCTGCCCGGCGGGCGAGCGCTTCGCGAATACAAGACGCTACGGATCGCCCCGCGGGAAGAGGGGTCGGTTGCGGCGGGTAAGAAGACGCTAAGAAACGGGCCGATCACGCTCGAACGCGGGACGACCGCGGACTGGCATGGATGGCGCTTCGCGTTTGTTGTGGGTTTGGACGGCGGTTCGCAGGTCGCACTCTTAGGCGCAGAGCGAGTGATCATTCGCGGACGCCGACCGGGAGACCGAATCAACGGCCCGCGAGGTGCAAAGGTCCAGGACGTGTTCACCGACGCGAAGGTCCCCGCGGGCGAGCGCGACGGGTGGCCGCTGGTCACCGTTGCCGCAAAGGTCGTTTGGATCCCTGGGATCACGCCACCCCCGCGCACCGGGCGATCGGCCCTCCGAGCGCTCCGAATGGGGGAGGACTCTCAAGGAATGACCCTTGGTAACCGCCAGCAGGTAGCATCGTTAAGAGAAGAGCGCCCACGGGGCACAGAGAGAGGCCGGCCACGAACCTAGACAACCGCATCTTCAAGAACGGCATCCTGACCCTGCTTCTGGTCGTCATGGGGCTGGCGCTGCTTTACGCATACCGCTCGCAGACGCCCTCCGTGCAGACGATCGAGATCACCAAGGCGATCCAGGAGATCCAGTCGGGTCAGGTCAAGAAGGTCACCATCATCACCGGTTCGAACAGGGCCACGATCGAGCTGATCGCGACGGGTGACAAGCAGCAGACCAACCTGCCGGACAAGGACGAGGTCTTCCAGAAAGCGCTCTTCGACTACAACACCGCCAACCCGTCGCGGCAGATCACGATCGACTATCAGCAGGAGAGCGCCACGTTCTCGGTGATCGGCTCGATCTTCCTGAGCCTGTTGCCAGTGGTGCTGATCGGCGGCTTCTTCTTCTACATGATGCGGCAGGCCCAGGGCACGAATAACCAGGCCCTTTCCTTCGGAAAGAGCCGCGCCCGCATGTTCATCGGCAACAAGCCGACGGTCACTTTCGAGGACGTCGCCGGCGTCGAGGAGGCGAAGCAGGAGCTCACGGAGGTGGTCGAGTTCCTCAAGTACCCGGAGAAGTTCTCGAGCCTCGGCGCGCGCATCCCGCGCGGCGTGCTACTCGTCGGACCGCCCGGCACCGGCAAGACGATGCTCGCGCGCGCCGTCGCCGGCGAAGCGGGCGTGCCGTTCTTCTCGATCTCCGGCTCTGAGTTCGTCGAGATGTTCGTCGGCGTGGGCGCGTCGCGCGTGCGCGACCTGTTCGATCAGGCGAAGCGCAACGCCCCGTGCATCGTGTTCATCGACGAGATCGACGCGGTCGGTCGCCAACGCGGCGCCGGCCTCGGCGGGTCACACGACGAGCGCGAGCAGACCCTGAACCAGATCCTGGTGGAGATGGATGGCTTCGACACCGGCACGAACGTCATCGTGGTCGCCGCAACGAACCGTCCAGACGTTCTCGACCCGGCCCTCCTCCGGCCCGGCCGCTTCGACCGGCAGGTCGTGCTCGACCGCCCCGACATCAAGGGCCGTCGCGCGATCCTCGACGTGCATGTTCGCGGCAAGCCGCTCGACAAGAACGTGGAGCTGCTCCGCGTCGCGCAGATCTCGCCCGGCTTTTCCGGCGCGGACCTCGCCAACGTCGTCAACGAGGCGGCGATCCTCGCCGCGCGCCGCAACAAGAAGACGATCGGTCAGATCGACTTCGAAGAGGCGCTCGAGAAGGTCGCCCTTGGTCCCGAGCGCCGTTCGCGCGTCATCACCGAGAAGGAGAAGTGGATCGTGGCCTACCACGAGGCCGGCCACGCACTCTGCTTCAAGCTACTCAAGCACACCAACCCGGTGCACAAGATCTCGATCGTCGCTCGCGGCATGGCCATGGGCGTGACGTGGTCGCTCCCCCAGGAGGACCGCTACATGCGGACCAAGCGCGAGTTCGAGGACGACATCGCCGCGGCGCTCGGGGGCTGGGTCGCCGAGCAGCTGCACCTGGGCGGCGACGCCACGACCGGTGCGAGCAATGACATCGAGAAGGCGTCCCAGATGGCGCGGCAGATGGTCACGAAGTTCGGCATGAGCGAGAAGCTCGGCCCGCTCCAGTACGGCCGGAGCGACGAGCTCATCTTCCTCGGTCGTCAGATCCAGGAAGAGCGCAACTATTCGGAAGAGATCGCCAAGGTCATCGACGCCGAAGTCCACGACATCGTCGAGCGCGCGCGTCAGCGTGCGTACGAGGTGCTCACGCAGAACCGAGACAAGCTCGACCTCGTCGTGCAGAAGCTCATCGCGCAGGAGTCGCTCGAGGCCGCCGAGTTCGACGCCCTCTTCGACGAGCCAGGTGAGGGCACGCCCATCGCGGCGGTGACCGGTGGTCCCGACATCGCACCGCCTGGAGCACCCGCAGGCGAGCCAGAGCGCGAGAAGGCTAAGAAGGCCAAGGGTCCAGCGACCGCACCGACGCCGGCTTAGCCCACTCGTAACGTTCAGGCAACAAGCTCGGGTCACAGGCGTGCGGCACGCTGCTTGCTTAGCCATGTGGCGCAGTGAGTGCCTTGATCGCCAACACACGGGAACGCATCACACGTAGCGAGCGTCTGCGCGTTACCGCGCTCGCATGCTTCAGCGGCATTCTCGGAGTGGTGTTCATCGCGCTGCTCATCGCGGACGAGGCGCACGCCGCGGGGTTCTAACCTTCGCGGATACGGCTCTTCGTCGCGCTCCCACTTCCCACCGAGATCGCCGAGGCGGCGTTCCGCTGCGCCCCTGACCTCCCCGCGCTTCGCCGTGTGAAGCCGGAGCTGATGCACGTGACGCTGGCGTTCATCGGGCGAATGCCGGACGAGGGGCTTGCGGGCGTGTCCGGCGCGGTCGAGGCCGCGGCCGCCGGTGTGAACGCCTTCGATATCGAGCTCGATCATTCGGGCCGCTTTCCGCCCACCGGCCGGCCGCGCGTGGTGTGGCTAGGGATCGGCGCCGGCGCGCCGAGCGTGCTGACGCTGGGCGAGCGTGTGCGGTCCGAGCTCGCGCGGCGCGAGATCGCCTTCGATGCCAAGCCCCTCCGAGCGCACGTCACCCTCGGGCGCGTCCGGGAGGACGTCACGCTGGTGGACGCGCGCGCGATCGCGGCCGGCGTCGAAGCGATGCGCGTCCCGCATCTCCGCTTCCGCGCGGATGCTGTGGTCGTCTTCGAAAGCGTCCTGTCGCCGCGCGGCCCGCGCTACACGGCGCGCGCGAGTCCCCCGCTGCGGGTCGGAGGCGCGTCCGCCTAGCTTTCGTCGCCACGCGTGCTGGGATGTAGCCAGGCTGCACGCATTTCATCGTCTTCGCTGGCCGAGCGCCATTTCCGAGGACTAGCCTCGGAAATGGATGCGACCGATCGCGATCCTGTACGAGAACGAGGCCTGGATGGCGCCCGTGTTCGCCGCGCTCGATCGCGTTGGCGCGCCGTACGAGCGCGTCTTCGCGAACGATCTCAGCTTCGACCCCGCCGGGCCCGCGCCGGATTGGTCGCTCGCCGTGAACAAGGTCTCGCCGTCGTCGTACCTCCGCGGTCACGCGCGGAGCATCGCGGTCGTGCGTGAGCTCCTGCCGCTGCTCGAGGAGCGCGGCGTGGCGGTGGTCAACGGCAGCCGCGCGTTCGCGCTCGAGACTTCCAAGGCGCGCCAGCTGCTCCTGTTGAGGCAACTCGGCATCCGAGCGCCCGCGGCGCGCGTGGTCACCGACGCGGCACAGGTGCCAGGCGCCGCCCGCGAGCTGCGCTTCCCGGTGATCGTGAAACCCAACATCGGCGGATCGGGCGCGCACATACGCCGCTTCGATTCTCCCGAGGCGCTCGCGGCCGACGCGACCGAGCTCGATCTCGGTCCCGATGGGACGGGGTTGGTGCAGGAGTTCCTCGAGAGCGAGGACGGCACGAGCCGCCGAGTGGAATTCCTGGGTGGCGAATACCTCTACGCGCTCCGAATCGCAAATAGCCCCGGGGGGGACTTCAACCTCTGCCCCGCGGACATCTGCCAGGTGGACGCGAGCAACGAGTTCGACAACTGCGTCGTCGACGCCTCCGCAAAGAAGCAGCTGCGCATCGACGCGTTCGACGCGCCCCGACAGATCGTGGATGACGTTCTCCGCATCGCTCGTCTCGGCGGGCTCGATGTCGGCGGCGTCGAATACCTCGTCGCCGCACGCGACGGCCTGCCCTACGTATACGACATCAACGCGCTGTCGAACTTCGTCACCGACGCACCCGCGCTGGTCGGCTTCGATCCGCACGCCCGGTTCGCCGAGTGGCTCGTGGAGCGCGCCCGCGCAGGGAAACGCGAGACGGTTCTCGCATGAGCTCGGCGTTCGCACGCACCGCCGATCCATGGACGGACACCGCGGTCATCGACGCGCGCGCACCGCGCACGAACCAGGCGATCGTCGGGACTCTTTCGCTCCTCGCATTCGTCACGGGCTGGTGGCCGATCCTCGGTCTTCTCGCCGCTCAGCTCGCGATCGGCCTGCGCTTCGGACGGCGGTGGTGTCTGCCCTGCCTCCTCTACTTCGACGTGATCCAGCCTCGCTTCGGCGAGGGTCCGATCGAGGACAGCCGTCCGCCGCGCTTCGCGAACTTGGTCGGCGTGGTGTTCCTCGGGAGCGCGACGCTCGCGCACGCATTGGGGTTCCCCGTTGTCGGCTGGGGCCTCGGCCTGCTCGTCGCCGCGCTCGCGTTGCTCGCGGCGACGACCGGTCTGTGCGTGGGATGCGAGATCTACCGGCTCGGGGCGCGCATCCGCGGGATCCGTCCGGGGAGGATCGAGCGCGTCGATCTGGCGGAGCTCGGCGCAGCCGGGCGCGTCGGTGAGGTGGTCGTGCAGTTCACCCATCCGCTCTGCACCGATTGCCACACGCTCGAGCGCGAGCTTGTCGCCGCCGGACGCGACGTTTTCACGGTCGACGTGTCTCGGCGACCTGAGCTGGCCCGCAAGTACGGCGTAGCGCTCGTCCCGACCGCGGTGGCGGTCGGACCCGAGGGCATCGTCACCGCGCGTCTCGCCTGATACTGGCGCTGGTGGACGACGGCCCGCACGCGAGGCTGCGGCGACGCAAGCGTCGCATCGATGAGCATTTGCGCGAGCTCGCCGAGATGGGAGAGCTTTCGAAGCTGCCCGGCGAAGGCGCGCCGCTCGTCGACGACGACCCGACCGCCGGCGACCGGTGGGCCGCCCGGCACATCGCGAAGAATGCGAACGTCGCGCCGGAGTTCGTCGAGCTGCGCCGCGAGATCGCCGATCGCCGCAACAGCCTGGTTCGCCGACTGCGCGCGCATCGGGAGTGGCTCGAGGACCGGGCGGCGCTACTCCGCGACCTCCCTGCCGAGCGGATCCTCGACGCGGCCCGTGCCACGACCGACTTCGACGGCCGCGTGGGGTCCGAGCTGCGGAGCGCTATCGGCGAGATCAACGCGCTCGTCGCGCGTCACAACCTGCGGGTGCCGATCGCTCTGCAGATCGTTCCGCTTGCCCTCGAAGACCTGCGCGGTGACTGACTGACCGGGTCGCGCACGCCATGAGAATGCGTGTCGGTAAGGTCCCGGTGCTTGCCGCGATTGCCGCGTTCGTGGTCGTCTTCGGCACGATCGCGGCGGCGTCGAACAACTGGTACGAGTTTTCCGACTTCTTCTGTCTCTACCATGGCGCGCGCTCGCTCGTGCTCGGACACGACCCGTACGACGCGAGCTGGTGGCTGCAGGCGACGGGTGGCCTGCGCCCCACGCCTAGCGGCGGCCTCGCGCGTACGTCGTGCTATGGGGGTCCGGGTTATCCGCTTTGGACCTTCCTCGCGATGCTGCCGATCGGGGCATTGCCACTCGAGCCGGCCGCCATCGTGTGGGAGTCGCTGTCGATCGGCGCGGCGCTCGCGGGGGCGTGGTGGGCATGGCGCGCCGTTCAGGGTCCGGCGCGTTTCGCGCTGCTGTACCTCGCGCTGCTTCTCGCCTCGCAGCCGTTCTGGCTGCTGGTCATCTACGGCCAGATCACGGGCGTGATGCTCGCCATCGCCGGACTGCTCGCGCTTCTCCTGACACGCGCCCGGGAACGCGCGGCGGGCGTCGCCCTGGCCGCGCTCGCCCTTAAGCCGCAGTGCGTCTTCCTCACGTTGCCGGCGTTCGCCCTGCGTGGTCTCGTCGAACGGCGCTGGCGTCTGCTCATGGCGGCCGCCCTCGCCGCGGTCGCCATGACGGTCGCTCCGATGATCTTCGTCCCCGCGTGGCCTCTCGAATGGTGGGTCGAGGTGAGCGCCCGCCGCATGCAGGTCGTCTCGCTTCTGCCAACGGCATGGGGCTTCGCTGGCGACGTCCTGGCCAACGCATCAATCGGCGCGGTGCTGATCGCGGCGGTCCTCGCCGCCACCTGGATCCTGCTGCGCGGCCGCCGTGTCGACGACGTCGGTCTCCTGGCGCTCACCCTGCCGCTCTCGCTCTTTGCGACGACGTACGCGTGGACGTATGACCATCTGGTCTTGTTCGTCTCCTACGCGTTCGTGCTCTCGCGCGCCAGCTCGACCGCCGGTGTTCGCCTACCCCTGGTGCTGGGAACCGTCGCCCTTGCCGGTCCGGTCCCCTGGGTGCTGTACGCGATCGCCCTCACACGACTCAACGAATCGTTGTCAGCCTGGATCGCCGCTGCGACGGCCCTGCTCGTCGTCTTCGCGCTGCGTGCGGGCGCGCCGTCGATGACGTCGAGGTCATCGGTCTAGGCGGCGCGCTCTCCGCGCGTGCGCAGCGCCGGAGGACGGACCGGCCCGCGCCTCCGGAAGTTGGTGTACGCGTAGCGGTCGCAGGCGATCTCCGCGGCAGCGCCCCAGCCGTGCGTGAGGTAGAGCCACCAGTGGCAAAACTCGTGGAGATAGAGGAAGCGGATGACGTCGCGACGCGTGCGGAAGAGCACGCGCGGCGAGCCCCAGGAACCGAGGTCGACCTCCTCCCGGAACGGTCGGAAGGGCTCGGGGACCTGAAGGACGATCTCCGGGTGGTCCCAGTAGGTGAATGCCTGCAGGTGCGGCCCGGTGCGGTACCGCAGGGGCTTCACCGTGACCGTGTAGCCGGTCGCCGTCGGCAGGCCGCGAAGGGTCTCGCGCACCTTGAGCGGAGGGTGAGTGGGCAGGGTGGACCGCACCGCCATGGGACCGAGGGGCCGACCAGACGCTCGTAAGTTCTTCACTTATCAACTGTACGGACCGGCCCTGCGCTACCGAGCCTGGGCGCAGAGATGGCCAAAAATCGAGCGTTTCGCTACGATGCGGCGAGCGTCGTTCGAGCGGGAACGAGTAGGTCGCGCGGACCGGGAAGCGAACCGGAGACGGTGAGAACCGGGACGGCGAGCGCGAGGTGAATGGCTCCCGCGAGACGCCGCGGCGAAAGGAAACGATTAGCCGCGGCCGGCGGCCCGCCGTTATCAACGGGCGCTCCCTGACTGGGGGAGGCAGAGGTCGTCGCAGCGATGCGGCGGCACGATCGGGTGGCACCACGAGCCCTCGTCCCGAGATCGGGCGAGGGCTATTTGTTTCCGCCGGAGGCAGGGGCAGCGCCCCTGTCACCGACCGAAGGGAGCGCAACGTGGCGATCACCGCAGAGGCGACCATCGAGCTCGTACCCGTCATGCGCGAGCGTCTCGCGGACCTCGAGACGCCGGTGTCCGCGTTCGCGAAGCTGCGTCCCCTCGGCGGCGCCTTCCTCCTCGAGTCGGCGGAAGGCGGCGAACGCATGGGTCGCTTCTCGTTCATCGGTCTCGCGCCGCGCGAAGTCGTCCATTTCGCCGACGGCGAGGATCCAGTCGTGATGCTGCGCTCGACGCTCTCGCGCTACCGTCGCCTTCCGCGTCCGGGCCTACCGCGATTCAGCGGTGGCGCCGTCGGATTTGTCAGCTACGAAGCCGCGCGACGCTTCGAGCGGCTTCCCCTCGCGGCGAATGATCCATACGCGCCGTGGGGAATGCCCGAGGCTACGTTCGCGATCTATGACACCGTCGTCGCGTTCGATCACCTGCGCCACACGCTGACCGTGCTCGCACACGACGACGCGTCGGCTCCCGGCGGCGCGGAGCGGACCATCGCACGCATCTTCGCCGCGCTCGACGCGCCACTACCGCCCTTCGCTCGCCAGAACGCGGACCGCGTCGAGATCCGCGCGAACGGGACGCCCGAGGATTACATGCGGCGCGTCGAAAAGGCGCGCGAGCTCATCGCGGAGGGCGACTGCATCCAGATCGTGCTCGCGCAGCGCTTCGACGTAAGACCCGCACCAGACCCGCTCGCGCTGTACCGCGCGTTACGTCATGTGAACCCGTCGCCATACATGTTCCTGCTGGAGACGACGGCGGCCACGCTCGTCGGGGCGTCGCCCGAGCCGTTCGTGCGCGTCGAGCGGGGGAAGGTCGTCATGCATCCGATCGCGGGCACGCGGCCGCGCGGCAAGGACGAAGAGGAGGACGCGGCGAACGAAGCGGAGCTTCGGGCGTCCGAGAAGGAACGCGCGGAGCACGTCATGCTCGTCGACCTCGCGCGCAACGACATCGGCCGCGTGTCGCGCTCCGGCACCGTGAAGGTGAAGGAACTCATGCGTGTTGACCGGTTCTCGCACGTCATGCACCTCACGTCGGTCGTGGAGGGAGAGCTCAAGCCGGAGCTCGATGCGCTCGATGCGTTCCGTGCGTGTTTTCCGGCGGGCACGGTCTCCGGTGCGCCGAAGATCCGCGCCATGGAGCGCATTGCGGAGCTCGAGCCCGATCAGCGTGGGCCGTACGCCGGAGCCGTTGGGTATCTCGGTTTCGATGGCGCACTCGACACCTGCATCACCATCCGCACGGCGACGATCGCGCACGGCGTGTGCCGCATCGAGGCCGGCGCCGGGATCGTCGCCGACTCCGACCCGCCGGCTGAAGAGGCCGAGACGCGCGCCAAGGCACGGGCGCTGCTGCGCGCGATCGAGCTCGCCGGCGGAGAGCTGTCGCCATGACGTCGGTCCTGCTCGTCGACAACTACGACAGCTTCACGTTCAACCTCGCGCAGGCGCTCGGCGCCCTGGGCGCGAGCGTCGAAGTCGTGCGTGCCGACGACGCGCGCCTCACCGCAGCGCTTGATGCGCGACCGGACCGCCTCGTGATCTCGCCCGGCCCGGGGCGTCCCGAGGCCGCCGGGCGCTCGCCGCAGCTGGTGCGCGAGGCACCCGAGCGCGGGATCCCGACGCTCGGCGTGTGTCTTGGACTGCAGTGCGCGGCGATCGCGTTCGGCGCCCGGGTAGTGCGCGCGCCCGAGGCACGTCACGGCAAGACCTCGTTCGTGCGTCACGACGGCAAGGGCATCTTCGCGGGTGTTCCAGACCCGACGGAGGCGACCCGCTACCACTCGCTGATGGTCGACGAGGCCACGCTCCCGGCCGACCTTGCCGTCACGGCGCGCAGCGACGACGGCGTCGTCATGGCGCTCCGACATGCACGACTTCCGCTCGAAGCGGTGCAGTTCCACCCAGAATCCGTCCTCACGAGGGACGGGATGCGCATGTTGGAGAATTTCCTTGGACGCGCGTGAGGCGCTCGGGATCATCGCGTCCGGCAAGACGCTGTCTCGCGCGGAGGCCGAAGCAGCGATGGGCTCCGTCATGGCCGGTGAGGCGACTGCCGCGCAGCTCGGTGCGCTTCTCGCGGCGCTGCACGTCCGCGGCGAGACGGCCGACGAGATCGCGGGGTTCGCGAGCGCGATGCGCGCGAATGCCCTGCGTGTCGTCGTTGACGACGGCGCGATCGATGTCGTCGGTACCGGAGGCGATCGCTCGAACAGCATCAACATCTCGACCATCAGCGCGCTTGTCGTCGCGGGCGCGGGCGGTCACGTCGCGAAGCACGGCAACCGCGCGGCGTCGAGCCAGTGCGGCAGCGCCGACGTGCTCGAGGCGCTCGGAGTGAGGATCGATCTCGGACCCGACGGTGTCGCGCAGTGCGTCCGCGAGGTCGGCGTGGGCTTCATGTTCGCACCGCGCTTCCACCCTGCGATGCGGCACGCCGGGCCGGTGCGCCGCGAGATCGGCATCCGTACCGTCTTCAACGTCCTCGGTCCCCTGGCGAATCCAGCCGGTGTGCGGCGCTATCTGCTGGGAGTGCCGAGCGTCGCGCTCGGTGCGACCATCGCGGCAGCGCTCGTTGAGCTTGGCGCGGAGCGGGCGTTGGTCGTCCACGGCACCGATGGACTGGACGAGATCAGCCCATCCGCCGACACGCGGACCTGGGAGGTCTCGAGCGGTTCCGTGCGCGAGGGCCACCTCGCGCCGGAGGACCTGGGACTCCGTCGCGCAGAGCGGATCGAGATCACCGGCGGCGATCCCGCGACGAACGCGACCGCAGCACGCGCGGTGCTGGACGGTACCCACGGAGGCGCACGGACCGCGGTCCTGATGAACGCCGCCGCGGCCCTGTGGGTCGCCGGTCTGGCGGGAAGTGTCAAGGAGGGCGTCGCGATCGTCACACGCGCGATCGACGGGGGAGCGGCGCGCGATGCGCTCGCTCGGTTCGCTGCGACGAGCCAGCGGATCGGCGCCGCGGAGGGCGCGAGGGCATGACCGATTTCCTCGAACAGGTCATCGCCGAGCGCCGCGCTGACGCCGCGCGGGCCGAGCGTGCCACGCCAGATGTCGACCTCGCGCGGGACGCGAGGGACAACGTATGGACGAAGGCGACGAAGGAAGGCAGGTCGGGCGAGCTGCTGCGGTCGTGGCACGCGGGCCTGGCACCGATGGTTCAGATCCGTCACGGCGACGCCTTCACCTCGGTGCTGCGGCAGCGTCGCGCCGATGGCCACATCGCGGTCATCGCAGAGGTGAAGCGCCTGTCGCCAGCGCTTGGTGTGATCGCCGCAAACATCGATCCGGCCGCGCAGGCGCGAACCTACGCGGCTGCTGGGGCAAGCGCGATCTCGGTGCTGACCGAACCGCGTCACTGGGGCGGATCGATGGCCGACCTTGCCGCGGTCCGCGACGCGCTCCCCGCGATGGCGATCCTGTGCAAGGACGTGATCGTCCACAAGCGGCAGATCGTCGAGGCCCGCGCTGCGGGCGCGGACGCGGTGTTGCTCATCGCCGAAGCGCTCTCAGACGAGGAGCTGCGAACGCTGATCGCGCACGCGCACACGCTGAACATGGGCGTGCTGCTGGAGGCACATGAGCCGATCGCGTTCGGGCGCGCTGCCGCGCTGCGCACGGGCGTCATCGGCGTCAACGCGCGGAACCTGCGACGACCGTCCGAGATCGACATTGGGCGTGCGCGCCAGCTGCACGGTTTCGCGGAGCCGTGGCAGATCCTCGTCGCCGAGTCCGGCATCGCCACGGTCGACGAGGCGCGGCTCCTGCCTGCACGGGTCGATGCCGTGCTGATCGGTACCGCTCTCATGCGGGCTGATGATCCGAAGCCGCTGATCGCCGCGATCGCGGCGATCCGGAGGAGCCCGGCGCCGCGGCCGGTCGGATCGGCGGCGCCCCGGTGAGCGCTCCGGGTCGCTATGGCCAGTTCGGCGGTCAGTTCCTGCCTGAAACGTTGATGCCGGCCGTCGCGGAGCTCGAGGCTGCCTTCGAAGCGGCGCGCGCTGATGAGGCCTTCCAACAGGAGCTCGACCGCCTCCTGCATGAGTGGGTCGGGCGTCCGACGCCGCTCACCGACTCGTCGCGACTCGCGAGGCTCGTGGGCCTTCGGCGAGTGATGCTCAAACGAGAGGACCTGACGCACACCGGTGCGCACAAGATCAACAGCGCGATCGGCCAGGCGCTGCTGGCGCGGCGGATGGGGAAGCAGCGCATCGTCGCCGAGACCGGCGCCGGCCAGCACGGGGTCGCGAGCGCTGCCGCGTGCGCGCTGCTGGGTCTCGAATGCGTCGTGTACATGGGGACCGAGGACATGCGCCGGCAGGAACCGAACGTCTTTCGCATGCGTCTCCTCGGCGCGGAGGTGCGCGCCGTCGAAGCGGGCAGTCGCACGCTCAAGGATGCCGTGAACGAGGCGATCCGCGACTGGGTGACCAACGTCCGCACGACGTATTACCTGCTCGGCTCCGCGATCGGACCGCATCCCTACCCGGCGATGGTGCGCGAGTTCCAGTCGATCATCGGACGCGAGTCGCGCGCGCAGTGGCTCGAGCGCGTGGGAACACTCCCGAGCGTCGTCGTCGCCTGCGTCGGCGGCGGGTCGAATGCGATCGGCATGTTCAGCGCGTTCCTCGAGGACCCAGGGGTGCGGCTGCGTGGCGTGGAGGCGGGCGGGCTCGGCGTCGAGAGCGGCAAGCACGCGGCGTCCATCGTCGGCGGCCGCATCGGCGTGCTCCACGGCACGCGCAGCTACGTGCTGCAGGACGAGCACGGCCAGATCCGCGAGACGCACTCGGTGTCCGCCGGCCTCGACTATCCAGGCGTCGGGCCCGAGCATGCGTTCCTGCACGAGACCGGTCGCGTCGAGTACGTGTCGCGCACCGATGCGGAGGCGCTCGAAGCGTTCGGCGTCCTGTCGCGGACCGAGGGCATCATCCCCGCGCTCGAGCCGGCGCATGCGATCGCCGACCTCGCGCACATCCGTCTGCGGTATGGCGCGGACACCGACGTGCTCGTCTGCCTCTCCGGTCGCGGTGACAAGGATCTCGAAACCGTGATGCGCGCCCGGGAGGCGATGTGAGCGTCGCGGTGAGCGGGGCACTCCGCCTCGAGCGCGCGTTCGCACGCGCGCGCACGGAGCGGCGCCTCGCCGTCGCGGTGTACCTCACGGTCGGCTATCCCGATCGCGCGTCGACCGGCTCGCTGCTTCGCGCTGCGCTCGACGGTGGCGCGGACGTGCTCGAGCTCGGCGTGCCGTTCAGCGATCCGCTCGCCGACGGCACCACGGTCCAGCGCGCCAGCGAAGCAGCACTGCGGAACGGCGTGACGCTGGCCGACTGTCTTTCCGAAGCCGCGGCCGTCGTGCGCGATCGCGACGCGCCGGTGCTCTTCATGGGCTACACCAATCCGTTCATGCGGTACGGCTTCGAGCGATTCGCCACCGACGGCGCGCACGCGGGTACGGCCGGCGTGATCGTTCCCGACATGCCGGCGGAGGAGAGCAGCGAGCTTGAGTCCGCGCTGGGGCCAGCGGGTCTCCTGCGTATCGACCTCTACGCGCCGACGACGCCGGACGAGCGCCTGGCGAAGTTGCTGCCGAACGCCCACGGCTTCGTGTACTGCGTGTCGCTCACCGGTGTGACCGGCGCGCGCCGCGCGCTCGCGTCCGACGTGGCCGAGTTCGTCGGGCGCGTCCGCCGCCACACCGCCCTCCCGATCGTCGTCGGCTTCGGCATCAGCTCACCCGAGCACGTGGCCGCGCTCCGTGGCACCGCGGACGGCGTCGCCGTCGGCAGCGCGGCGATCGATGTCGTGACGAGCGCGCGGCCCGAGCGGCGCGCGGCCGAGCTGCGCGAGTTCGTCGCCTCACTCGCCGTGGCGGGACGACCCTGATGGCGGTGCGCGGCGTGCGCGGCGCGACGACCGTCCGCGCGAACGACGCGAAGGCGATCTTCGAGGCGACGGCGGAGCTGCTGCGCATCCTCACCGAGCTCAACGGTCTGCGACCGGACGACATCGGCTACGTGTGGTTCACGGTGACGTCCGATCTCGATGCGGCCTTTCCCGCGGATGCCGCCCGCGCGGGGCTCGGCTGGACGGACGTGCCGCTCATCTGCGGCCGCGAGATCCCCGTACCCGGTTCGCTCGGCATGTGCGTGCGCGTGCTCATCGCGTGGAACACGCCGAAGTCGCAGAAGGAGATCCGGCACGCGTTCCTCCGCGGCGCGAAGGCGCTGCGACCGGCGTGGGCGGTCGAGCTTCCGAACGACGGCCGCAAGGGCGAGCGCTGATGCTCGTCGTCATGAAGCGCGGCGCGTCACAGCGCGAGATCGACGCGGTCGTCGCGCGGATCGAGGAGTTCGGCATCACGCCGATCCCGCTGCCCGGCGCCGAGCGCATGGCGATCGGGACGTTCGGGTCGACGTCACGAGCCGCGGCCGAGGCGGTGGAGTCGCTGCCGGGCGTCGCGGAGGTCGTTCCGGTCAGCCGGCCGTTCAAGCTCGCCTCGCGGGAGGTGATCCCGGAAGACACGGTCGTGCGCATCGGGCCGGTGCCCGTCGGCGCGGGCGCGCCGCTCGCGATCATGGCCGGCCCGTGCTCGGTCGAGTCGCGCGAGCAGACCCTCGCGACGGCGCGGGCAGTGCGCGCGGCCGGCGCGACGATCCTGCGCGGCGGCGCGTTCAAGCCGCGCTCTTCCCCGTACAACTTCCGCGGTCTCGGCGCGGCGGGGCTCGACATCCTCGAGGAAGCGCGTGCGGAGACCGGACTCGCGGTCGTGACCGAGGTGCTCACTCCGGGGGACGTCGACGCGGTGGCACGCGTCGCCGACTGCCTGCAGATCGGCGCGCGCAACATGCAGAACTTCTCGCTGCTCGACGCGGTCGGCGATCAGCCAAAGCCGGTGCTGCTGAAACGCGGCATGTCCGCGACGGTCGAGGAATTCCTCCTCTCAGCGGAGTACGTGCTCGCGCGCGGCAACCGTAACGTGATCCTCTGCGAGCGCGGGATCCGCACGTTCGAGAAGTACACCCGCAACACCTTCGATGTGAACGCGATCCCGCTCCTCAAACGCCTGACGCACCTCCCCGTCGTCGGCGACCCGTCGCACGGCACGGGGAAGTGGTACCTCGTCGCGCCCGTGGCGCTCGCTGCGGTCGCCGCCGGCGCCGATGGTCTGATCATCGAAGTGCACCCGAGCCCCGACCACGCGCTGTCCGACGGCTTCCAATCGCTGACCTTCGAGAACTTCGCCGGGCTCGTGGGCCGCGCGAGCGCGGTGGCGCGCGCGGTCGGGCGCGCTGTCCCCGACGCGGCGCCGGCTTGAAGGTCTCTATCGCGGGCCTCGGTCTCATCGGTGGCTCGCTGGCGCTCGCGCTGAAGACGCGCCACCGCGTGAGCGGCTTCGACATCGATGCGAGCACGCGCGAGGCGGCGCTCGCTGCCGGGGTCGACATCGTCGGAGCCCTGGAGGCGCTCCTGCCGGCCGACGCCGTGATCGTCGCGACGCCGATGGCGGCGATCGTGCCGACGCTCGCGTCGCTCGCGCAGCGCTCCGGCGCCGCCGTCCTGCTCGATGTCGCGTCGGTGCGCGCGCCGGTGGAGGCCTTCGCCAAGTCGGCGCCGAACGGCTGCCGGATCGTCGGTCTCCATCCCATGGCGGGTCGCAGCGGCAGCGGATTCGCGGCGGCGTCCGCGAAGATGCTCGAGCTGCGCCCGTTCCTCGTGGTGCCGACGGTGCGCTCCGACACCGCCTCGATGGCGCTCGCCGGCGCGCTCGCGCGCGACGCCGGCGGCGAGGTCACGGTGTGCTCGGCGGCACAACACGACCGCATCGTCGCGGTCCTCTCGGCGCTTCCACTGGCGTTCGCGTCTGCGTTGGCCCTCGCTGGCGCCGAGACGGTCGACGGCAACCTCGCTGCTCTCAGCGGTCCCGGCTTCGGCGACAGCACGCGGCTCGCCCTGACCTCACCGGATCTTGGGAGCGCGATGCTGCTCGCCAACGCGCGGAACGTACGCGGCGCGCTCGAGCGGGCTCGCATGATCCTCGACGAGGTCGACCGCGCGATCGCGGCCGGAGATTTCGCGGCGCTTAGTGCGATCCTCGAACGTGCCGCGCAGGCGCGGCGTCGCCTGAGCTAGCGGGAGAGCTGCTTCAGCATCTCGTAGAAGTCGGGAAAGGTCTTCGCCACCGCGGACCAGCCCTTGATCGCGACACCCGGGATGCCGAGGCCGAGCACCGAGAAGGCCATCGCGATCCGATGATCGCCCGCCGCGTCGACGACCCCGTCGTGCAGCGGCCTGGGCTCGATGCGGATCGCGTCGCGGTATGCCTGCGCCCATCCGCCGAGCGCGGTGATGCCCGCCGCGACCGCCGCGACGCGGTCGCTCTCTTGCGCGCGCGTGTGCGCGATGCCGGTGAGCTCGGTCGGCGTGTCCGCTTGCGTTGCGATCACCGCGAGGGTGGGGAAGGTGTCGGAGCAGTCCATCACGTTCGCGACGATCCCATGTAGCGCTCCCTCGCGCCGCACCGTGACGCTGTCGCCGTGGCGCGCGACGCTGCAGCCCATGTCCTCGATGAGCTCGAAGAAGCGGGCATCGCCCTGACCGCCGGGCTCGACGCGAGCCCGCGCGTTCGTGATCGTGACCCAACCGCCGAGGATCGCGGCCGCCGCCGCGGGATACGTCGCCGCGGTGACGTCGCCGGGGATCTCGAGCGAGCGGCCCTTCAGCTTCTGCGGACCGATCACGACTTCGCGGCCCGAAGGACGCTCCACGCGGACGCCGCGCGACTGCAGCGCCGCCACGGTGAGATCCACGAACGGCGCCGATACGAGCGGACCCGCGATGCGCAGATGAAGTCCGTCGCGCATACGCGCCGCGACGAGCAGGAGCGCCGACGCGAACTGACTCGACTCGTGCCCGGGCACATCGACCTCGCCGCCGACGAGCGGACCGCGGACCGTGAGCGGCAGCGCTTCAGCATCGACGATCGCGCCGAGCTTCCGCAGCGCCGTGACGAGCGTCGCCATCGGGCGCGAGCGCATACGCGGCGCTCCATCGATGTGGACCTCGCGGGCTCCCAGGGCGGCGACGGCTGTGCCGAATCGCGCGACGGTGCCCGCCTCCTGTGCGTCGACGATCGCGTCCTTCGCCGGTTGCGCATCGCCGGCGCCGGCGACGGCGATCGTCGCACCGTCCCAGCGGACGACGTAACCCATGTCCGCGAGGGCCGTCGCCATCGCGCGCACGTCGGCTCCGGGATCGAGCGGGCCGAGCTCGAGGCGCGAGCGTCCGTGCGCGATCGCCGAGAGGACAAGCTCGCGGTTCGCGATGCTCTTCGACGCGGGCACGCGGACGCGTTTGTCGACGAGGGTATGGCGTACTGGAGCGATCGGGTGGATGTCCTGCACGGGGTGCGAGGATTATGTGCGCAAGCGTGTACACCCCGGCGGAGCGTCTCGGTCAAGCGGTCGTCGTGATGGTCGCTCTGGTCTTCGCCATCACGGTCGGCGGTTTCATCCTGCGCGGCGGTCCGGGAGACAGCCTCCTCGGCCCGTCTCCGACGCCGGCCGCGTCGCCGACGACCAAGCCGCCCGACGTGAAATTCACGCAGGACACCTGCTGCACGCAGACGGCGCGGTCGATGCGCGCGACCTGGGAGTCGAGCGAGAAGGTCGTGAAGGCGGCGTTCCAGCTCTCGCCCGATCCCGGGTTCCCGTGCGCGACCTCGCTCGATCCCTCCGGCGCCAAAGGCGTGCTGAGCTGCCAGGGGCTGCTCCGCGGCGCGACCGATTACACCGCGACGCTGTCGCTCACCGTCGGCCGCGACACCTTCCGCTACGACCAGAAGTTCAAAACGATGGGCGACCGCCTCACCGATGTGAAATGGTTCACGGAGTTCGAGAATCCCACCGGCGATCCGCTCGCATGCGCGGCGGCGAGCATCCGCATCGTTCAGAATTACACCGCGAAACAGGATCCGCTGACCGCGGAGCAGATCCTCACGACCGGCAAGCCGTACAACAAGAGCCGCGATCCCGGCCTCGATCCCGTTGCGATCGCGACGATGCAAAAGCGGCTCGATCCGAACAGCAACTACCACTACTACCGCTTCGGCACGCGCGAGGAAGCGACGAAGTCCGCGGTCTACTGGCTGGTGCGCAGCGGCAAGCCCGTGCACGTCATCTCGCTCGCGGGACAGCACGACCCGCTGCTCGTCGGATTCACCGGCGCGTTCGGCACGTTCTACGACGACCAGGCCAACAAGATCGACCAGGTGATCGTGGAAGATCCGCAGCGCGGAGACATGCGCCCGGAGACCGCGAACCGCCGCCCGGACAAGTACCGCACACCCGGCTTCCAGACCGGCCAGCCGATCGGTCTCGACGAGTGGTATGGCGACGAGTGGTGGCTGCGATTCGTTTATGCGGGTGTGGTCTCCGGCGTCAACATCGACCGCAACGACGGCGCGTATCCCACACCGCATTGGGGCGGTCAGTTCGTGCTCCTCGTCGACGACGCCGATTCCGAGTGGCCCTCCGACCGCGAGGGTCGCGCGAAGTGGCACTAGCTCGCTCCTGCTGAGCCCGCGCGTCTCGGCCCGTCCTCTTCGACGGCGGGACCGGTCGGAACCTATCCTGTCTCTCCGTGGCGACGACTCGCACACATCCATCTCTTCTCGCCGGTGACCTCAGCTCGATCCAGTCGGAGATCGAGAAACGGCACGACGAGAGCATCCAGCGGCTCCAGCACTGGGTGAGGAACCCGTCCATCGCCGCGGAGGACCGCGGGATGGACGAGGGCTGCGACCTGATGATGCGTATGGCCCGCGAGGCGGGATTCCAAACGGCGACGCGCATCGACACCGACGGCCATCCCGGCGTGTTCGCGACGCTGGACGCCGGCGCGCCGCGCACATTCGGCCTCTACTTCATGTACGACGTGAAGCACGCGGACCCGGCCGAGTGGTCTTCGCCGCCCTTCGATGCGGCGATCGTCGACAAGCCGGGCTTCGGCAAAGCATTGGTGGGTCGCGGCGCGGTGAACCAGAAAGGACCTGAGGCCGCGTTCCTTGCTGCGCTGCACGCGATCCGCGGCGCGGGCCAGAAGATGCCGATCAACATCGTTCTCGTCGCGGAGGGCGAGGAGGAGATCGGCTCACCGCATTTCCGCCAGGTCGTGAATCATCCCGACGTGGCTTCCGCGCTCAGGAAAACGGTCGGCGTCGTCATGCCGGGCGCGGGGCAGGATCCTGACGGCAACGTGAGCGTGCTGCTTGGCGCGAAAGGGGTCGTCGAGGTCGAGCTGATCGCGAGCGGCGAGGCGTGGGGCCGCGGTCCGGGGATCGACGTGCACTCGTCGAACCGCGCGCGGCTCGATAGTCCTGCCTTCCACCTGGTGCAGGCCCTCGCGACGCTGGTCAACGCCGACGGCGATCCGGCGATCGAGGGATTCGGCCGCGAAGCAAGTCCGGCGACCCCAGAGCAGAAGAAGATGCTCGACACGGCGGCGGAGCGTCTCAGCGAAGACAGCGCGAAGAGGCTTCTCGGCGCGAAGCGCTGGGCACATGACAAATCGTGGCGCGACTCCCTCGAGCAGTTCCTTTTCACGCCGACCGTGAACATCGAAGGGCTGGTGGCGGGTTACACCGGGCCAGGCGGCAAGACCATCCTCCCGCACCGCGCCGTCGCGAAGCTCGACCTGCGTCTCGTGCCGGACATGACGTACGACGGCGCGCTCGAGCGGCTCGGGGCCCATCTCGCGAAGCGCGGCTTCGGCGATGTCGTGGTCAAGCCGAGCGGCGGGTATGACCCAACGGATACCGCGCTCGACGCACCCCTGATCCAGGCGCAGATCGCGGTCCTGCGCCGTGCGGGTATCGAGCCAGCGATCATGCCGCGCATCGCCGGAAGCTACCCCGGCTGCGTCTTCACCGGCGAGCCGCTGCGTCTCGCCGCCGGGCACTTCGGCCTCGGTCACGGGAGCGGCGCGCACGCGCCGGATGAGTACTTCGTTATCGAGCCGTCGAATCCGACCGTCGCCGACTGGGACGGCGCGGTCGCCTCACACGCCGCGTATCTCTTCGCGCTCGCGAACTAGCGGCACCGCGAGCGGGGGCAGTCTGAAGCGATTGTTCCCGTTTTGATGGATTCTGAAACTTGCAAAGACACCAAGGCCGGTATGCTGGCTGCGATCTCATGGCCGAGCCGCTGCACCGCTTCAAGTCGGAGCTCTTCAAGACCCTGGGCCACCCGCTGCGTATCCACATCCTCGAGCTCTTGCGTGGGGGCGAAGTCAGCGTCCGTGCGCTCCTGCGCGAGCTCGACGTCGAGCCCTCGACCGCGTCGCAGCAGCTTGGTGTACTCCGTACCGGCGGCATCGTCGAGAGCCGCCGCGCGGACGGCACCGTGTACTACCGGCTCCGCGATCCCCTCGTCGCGGAGCTGCTCGACGTAGGTCGTCGCGTGTTCGGCAAGCAGGTGCTCGACCTTCAGCATGTGCTCGCTGCGCAGAAACGCGCGGAGGGTCAGGGCCGCACACGCCCGGCGCGCCGGCTGAATCGCGGCAGGCGCGCCGCGGTAAAGCGCTGACGGTCACACAGCCGGGGTGAGCGTCGAGGGCCCACTTCCGGGTCTGATGCTCACCTGGCAGATCGATGGCATGAGCCTGTTCTTCGCCTTGGTCGTCCTGTCGATCAGCTCCGTCACGACTGTGTACGCGATCGGGTACGGACGACACCACCACGGCTTTCCCGGCAGCGGGCTCCTCTACGCGCTCTTCATCCTCGCGATGCTCGCGGTCATCCTGGCGGGCGACGCGTTCACGTTCCTGCTCGCATGGGAGACGATGTCCCTCACCTCGTTCGGCCTCGTCCTCACAGACCATCGTCGCGCGACCGTGCGTCAGGCCGCATGGGCGTACCTCGTGATGACTCACACCGCGACGGCATTCATCGTCGCCGCGTTCCTGCTGTTCGCGCGCACGAGCGGATCGCTCGTCTTCGCTGACTGGACGGCGCACGCGCCGGCCCTCGACCCTTTCGTCGCGTCGATCATCTTCGTGCTGGGTCTGGTCGGCTTTGGGACCAAGGCAGGGATGATCCCGCTGCACGTCTGGCTTCCACGCGCGCACCCGGTCGCGCCTTCGCACGTTTCCGCACTGATGTCCGGGGTGATGATCAAGCTCGGCATCTACGGGATCGTGCGCTTGTCTTTCGATTGGCTCGCACCGGGACCGGCATGGTGGGGCGCGCTCATCCTCGCGCTGGGCGCGACGTCCGCGGTCCTCGGTGTGCTCTATGCGCTCATGGAGCATGACCTCAAACGTCTCCTCGCCTACCACAGCGTGGAGAACATCGGCATCATCCTTTTGGGGATCGGCGTCGCGCTCGTCGGACGTTCCCTCGATCTCCCCGGGGTCATCGCCGTCGGACTCGCCGCCGCGCTCTTCCACGTGGCCAACCACGCGACGTTCAAGGCACTCCTGTTCATGGGCGCCGGCGCGATCGACGCCGCTGTCGGCACTCGCGACCTCGAACGGTACGGCGGCCTGCTCCGCCGCATGCCGATCACTGGAGCGTGTTTCCTTGTCGGCAGCGCCGCGATCTCCGCTCTGCCGCCACTGAATGGCTTCGCGAGCGAGTGGCTCACCTTCCAATCGCTTCTCACGCTCGGGCGCGTCGCGAGCGAGCCGCAGACCGCTTTACTTCCACTGTTCGCTGGCGGGGCGCTCGCGCTCACCGGAGCCCTCGCGGTCGCATGTTTCGTGAAGGCGTTCGGCATCAGTTTCCTCGCACTCCCGCGCAGTCAGCACGCCGCCGCCGCGCGCGAAGCGGGCGCGCTCGAGGTCGTCGCGATGGGAACACTCGCAGCCGCTTGTGTCGCGCTCGGCCTTGGCGCTGTGCCCGTGGTGTCATTCATCGGCCAGATCGTTCCGTCGGCAGGCGCGCCGCTCGCGGGCCCCGCGCTCGGTATCACCGGCGTAGGCAGCGGGCAGCTGGTCGTTCCAGGCGTCGCGGTGGCGCTGGTCGCGCTCGGAGCGCTGGCGGTGTCCCTGCCGAGACTTTTCGGCCGAGTGCGCTCGCGTGTGGCTGAGACATGGGCGTGTGGCATCACGCTTCAGCCGCTCCACGAGTACACGGCGACCGCGTTCGCCAAACCTATCCGGCTGATGTTCCGTGACATCGTCAGGCCCGTGCGGGATGTCGGGATCGTGCATCGGGTGGGCACACGCTTTGTCGCCAGCGTGGATTACCGATCTCACATCGCGCCGGTGTTCGAGCGCTACGTGTACGTCGCCATCAAGGATCGGCTCGTCGCGATCGCGCACGTCGTGCGCCGCGCACAGAACGGCTCGCTGCAGACGTACCTCGCATACGTGTTCGCGGCGGTGCTCACCGCGTTGCTGCTCGCGCGATGAACGAGGTGCTTGCATCCGTCGGGGTCTCGTTCGCGCAGCTGGGCTTGCTCGTCGCGCTCGCGCCAGGGCTGAGCGGCCTGATCAAGCGGATGAAGGCAGTCCTACAGGGTCGGAAGGGACCGCCACTGCTGCAGTCGTACTTCGATCTGGTGAAGCTGCTTCGCAAGGACGCTGTCGTCTCCGAGCATGCGACTGTCATCTTTCGCTGGGCGCCGGCGGTCTACGCCGGATGCTTCGCGACCGCGGCGCTCCTCGTACCGGTGCTGTGGTGGAGGGCGCCCCTCGCGGGTTGGGGCGACGCGATCGCCCTCGTCGGCCTGTTCGCTCTCGCGCGGTTCGCACTCGCCCTCGCTGGCCTCGATACCGGCAGCGCGTTCGGTGGCATGGGGTCGAGCCGCGAGGTCGCCGTAGCAGCGCTCGCGGAGCCGGCGTTACTTCTCGCGCTGTTCGCGGTCGCGCGGCGGAGCGGCGGCACCGATCTGAGCAGCGCCAGCGGCTTCTTTGTCGCTCAGGGCGTCGCCGCGGTGGCGCCGAGCCAGCTGCTCGCACTGGCGGCGATGGTCATCGTGGTCATCGCCGAGACCGGCCGGGTCCCAGCGGACAACCCGGACACGCATCTCGAGCTCACGATGATCCATGAGGGGATGCTTCTCGAGTACTCAGGTCGTCCGCTCGGGATCCTCCTCTGGGCGAGCCTCCTCAAACAGATCGTTCTCTTCTCGCTCGTGGCCGCGCTCTTCTTCCCATTTGGCATCGCCGCGGCGCCCTCCGAGATCCCCGCGGCCCTAGGCGGATTCGCGCTGAAGCTGATCGTTCTCGCGCTCTTGATGTCGCTGGTCGAGTCGAGCAGCGCGAAGCTGCGCATCCTTCGCGTACCCGAGCTCCTCGGCGCGGCGTGCGCGCTCGCGATGCTTGCTCTCGTGGCCGAGGTCGTAGTCCGATGATCGGCGCCGCGGCGGTGGTCGACGGCTTGGCTCTGGCCCTGCTGGCGGTCGCTCTCTTCAGCGTCACGATTCGCGGCCTCGTGAGTGGCGTCTGGCTCCTCGTTGTCCAATCGCTGTTGCTCGCGTTGGTCGCCGCGACGATCGGCGTCTCCTCGGGTGCGGCGCACATGTGGGCGGCCGCGATCCTCACCCTCGCGGTGCGCGCCTTCGCCGTGCCGGCCGTGTTGTTCCGCGTGCTCACGGCCGTCGCACTGAAGCGGGAAACCCGGCCGCTGCTCTCGAGCCGCGACGCCCTCATCGTCGGTGTCGGGCTGGCGCTGACCGCGTATCTCGCCGCCGGCCGCCTGGAGCTAACGGGTGCCTTCCCGGCGCGACAAGCCTTGCCCGTCTCCCTCGCGCTCATCTTCATAGGGCTGCTGCTGATGGCGACCCGGCGAAAAGCGATCTCGCAGCTGATCGGGCTGATCACGATCGAGAACGGGATCTTTCTCGCCGGTCTCATCGCGACGCTAGGTCTCCCGCTATTCGTGGAGATCGGGATCTTCTTCGATCTACTCGTGGCTGTGGGAGTCACCGCGGTGTTGACGCTGCGCATCAACGAGCAGTTCGACACGATGAATACCGACGAGCTCCGACGGCTTCGCGGATGAGTCTCGCTCCGCTGCTCGTCGCGGCGCCGCTCGTTGCCGCCTTGCTGTGCGCTGCCGTCGCGAGGCGCGCGGCGGCGATCAGCGCGCTCGCGGCCACGATCACGCTCGTCGTCGGTGCGGTCGTCGCGTTCTCGTCCTTCGGGGCTCCGGCAGAGCACGCTTTGGCCGGGCTCATGTACGTCGACGCTCTGTCCGGGCTCATCGTGCTCATCGTCGCGCTGGTGGCAGCGATAGCGGCGCTGTACGCGGTCCCATACGTGCGGAATGCCGTCGGCGCGCATGAGATCGCGCCGACCGAGGTGCGATGGTTCTACGTCTGGATCCAGCTCTCCATCGCCGCGATGTTCGCCGTGCCGCTGATGAACAACCTCGGCCTCATGTGGGTCGCGATCGAGACGACGACGCTCACGACCGCGCTCCTCGTGGCGTTCTTCAGGCGTGGGCATTCGCTCGAGGCGGCTTGGAAATACCTGATGCTTGGGGCGGTCGGCCTCGGCTTCGCGCTGTTCGGCATATTGCTCACGTACTACGCGGCCAGTCACGCGCTGGGCGAGGCTGCTGCCGCCCTGGATTGGGCCGAGCTGCGCGCGAATGCCGCCGCGCTCGATCCCGCTCTGATGCGCGTCGCGTTCGCCCTCGTGCTCATCGGCTTCGGGACGAAGGCGGGGCTCGCGCCGATGCACACGTGGCTACCCGATGCGCATGGAGAGGCTCCGACACCGGTGAGCGTTCTCTTGTCCGGCGCACTCCTCAACTGCGCGCTGTACGGCGTGCTGCGGTTCCACCTCCTCGCCGCCGGCACGCTCGGCCCGAGCTTCTCCTCAGACCTGCTCCTCGGCCTGGGCGCGATATCGATCGCGGTGGCGGTTCCGTTCGTGCTCGTCCAGCACGACCTCAAGCGTCTCTTGGCGTATTCATCGGTCGAGCACATGGGCATCGTCGCGCTCGCTGTCGGGATCGGTGGGCCGCTTGGGCTGTTCGCCGCGGCGTTCCACATGTTCAATCACTCGCTCGCGAAGACGACGCTCTTCGTCGCCGCGGGCGCGCTCGGCCAGCGCTACGGAACGCTGCGTCTGGCCCGGATGCGTGGCGCGTTCGAGGTCGCGCCGTTACCAGCGCTCGGGCTTGTCGTCGGCACCATCGCGATCACCGGTGCTCCGCCGTTCGCGCCGTTCGCGAGCGAGTTCGGCATCGCGCAGGCGGGGTTCGCCGGCCGTCCGGCCGCCCTCGCGGCGGCGGTCGTGTTGATCGCCGGGAGCGTCCTGGTCTTCGGCGGCATGCTCTTCCATGTTCTGAACGTCGCACTCCGAACGGCGCCCCGGCATCTCCACGTCGCATCGTTCCCGTTCGCCGCCGCGTTCGTCTGTGTGCCACTCGTTGCTCTTCTGGTGATGGGTATATGGCTGCCGCCGCAGCTCCGCGAGGCGTTCAGTGCCGTGGCGGCCGTGCTGCGGGTGGCGCCGTGATCGAGACACAGAGCGTTGCGGCCGATGCGCTACCCGACACGTGCGCGGCGCTCGTCCAGGAGCGGCGGGCGCGGCTCGTCGTTATGACGGGCACCGACGAACGCGAGCGCGGCCGAGGCTTCGGTCTGTATTACGTGTTCGCCCTCCCGTCCGGCGCGCTGGTCTCGATCGAGGCACAGATCGATCCGGCACGTCCAGAGTTCCCGTCGGTCACACGCGTCGTGCCCGCCGCGCACTGGTACGAGCGCGAGGTGAAGGACCTCCTCGGCATCGAGCCGCGCGGTCACCCCGACCCACGTCGACTGGTGCTGCACGACGATTGGCCACACGGTCTGCATCCGCTACGAAAGGACTTCGACGGACGTCGAACCGTCGCGCGCGATCCCCATCCGCACGGGCCGATCACGGGCGTGCGTGGCGACGGTGTGATCGAGGTGCCCGTCGGCCCGATCCACGCCGGCATCATCGAGCCCGGACATTTCCGTTTTGGTGGCGTCGGTGAGCTCGTGTTCCAGCTCGAAGCTCGCCTCTTCTACACCCACCGCGGCATCGAGAAGGCGGCCGAGGGCGCAAGCGTCGAGCGCGTGCTGTTCCTCGCGGAGCGAATCTGCGGTGCCTGCTCGCTGTCGAACGCGGTCGCGTACTCACAGGCGATCGAAGCCATTGCCGACCGCCATCCCGGACGCCGGACGCGGCTCATTCGTAGTGTCCTGCTGGAGCTCGAGCGCCTCTACAACCACGTGGGCGACATCGCCAATCTCTGTGCCGGGGCGGCGCTGCAGCTTGCCGTCTATCAGGGCGGCGTCCTCAAAGAGCGGCTGCAGGAGCTGAACGCCGAGGTCGCCGGTCACCGCTATCTCTTCGGCGTGGCGTGTCCCGGGGGCGTGCGACGAGATCTCGACGCCGCCGCGCAGGAATGCATCCGGCGCGAGACAGGCGCCATCGAAAGCGAATTCCGGAGCTACGTCGATGCTCTGCTCCAGACGGAGTCGTTCATGGAACGGCTCGTCGGCACCGGCGTACTCGAGCACGACCTTGCGGACGAACTGGGTGCCGTTGGCGTCGCGGCGCGCGCGAGCGGGGTCGCACGGGACGTCCGGGCAAGCCAGCCGTACGCGGGCCTCCGGCCGGGCATGGTCACCCCGGTGTTGCGCACGGAGGGTGACGTCCGCGCCAGGATGCTCGTTCGCGTTGATGAGGCCTTCGCGTCGTTCGGACTCGTGAATGATCTGCTGCGCGAGCTTGCGGAGGTCGCTCCGACGGAGCTCGTCACGCCCATCGGACCGCTGCCTCCCGACCGATGGGCGCTCGGCATGGTCGAGTCGCCACGCGGCGAGAACGTGCACCACGTCATGACCGGAGCGGCGGGGGAGATCACCCGCTATCGCGTTCGCTCGGCGTCCTACAACTGGGCGCTGGTGCCGTTCGCGGTCGCGGGCAACCTCCTCCCCGACTTCCCGCTCATCAACAAGAGCTTCGAGCTCTGCTACGCGTGTTTGGATCGGTGAGCCACTGATGCTGTCGCTCATCCGTCGCCGAATGCGTCTTGCCACGGCCACCTCGCGATGGCCAACTGTTCCGGCGCCATCGTTGGGTCGAGCTCAGCCGGTGTTCGACCGCACGCGCTGCGATCTGAACGGCGCCTGCGCGCAGGTGTGTCCGGTCGGAGCGATCGCCGTCGCCGCGAGCTTCGCGCTCGACCGCGCCAGATGCATCTCCTGCAGTCGCTGCATCGAGGTCTGCCCGACCGGTGCGCTCGCGCAGGGCCTCGCCTTCGCGGTGCCCGAGCGGACGAGGCGTGCGCTCGTCGAGCCGCCGCCGGCCCCGCTCGCCGCGAAGGGCCAGGAGCTCGCGACCCGCGCCCGCCGCGTCCTCGGCCGCTCGTTGCACGTGCGGCATCTCGACGCCGGCTCGTGCAATGGCTGTGACTGGGAGATCAACGCGACCACGAACGCCGTGCACGACATCCAGCGTTTCGGCGTCGACTTCGTCGCATCGCCGCGGCACGCCGATGTGCTCCTCGTGACGGGGACGGTAACGCACAACCTCGAGATCGCCGCGCGCAGGACGTACGACGCGATGTCAGAACCGCGCCTGGTCGTGGCGGTGGGCGCGTGCGCAAGTAGCGGCTCGCCGTATCCGAGCGGGTATGCGTCAGGCGAGGGTGCGGCGAGCATCCTGCCCATCGATGTTTTCGTGCCCGGATGTCCGCCGCGCCCCGAGGCGATCATCGAAGGCCTGCTGCTCGCCGTGGGACGGATCGTCCGCGTCCGCTGACGTGCGTTAGCGTCGTGCGCGTGGCTGTACGGCCGAGCGTCGGCCCACCGCTCCTGCTCTTCCACGGCTGGAATGGGTCGAGTCACAACTTCGGCGCGTGGCTCCCCGTGCTCGAGCCCCACTTCAGCGTGCTCGCGCCCGATCTGCCCGGCTGCGCCGGCGTCGCGACGCTGTCCGTGACGCACACCGCGCGCGCCTACGCGGACTGGGCGCTCCGTGCCATGGACGCACGCGGGCTCGACGGGGTGGTCGCAGGGGGACTCTGCTCGGGGACGGCGATCGCCCTCGCGCTCGCCGGCATCGCCCCAAGCCGCGTGCGCGGCCTCCTGCTCCACACGCCGTTCTTGCGCCCAGGTCTCATCCGCCCGGCCATCCGCGCGCAGCTCGCCCTGCTCTCGTCACCGCTGGGCGTCCTCTTCGCGCCGCTTCGCCGGAGCACGACGCTCTCGATGCTCCATCGCCGGCTCTTCGCCGAAGCGGCCGATGTCGATGCGGAGCATCTCGCACACGATCAGGCCGACCTGCTTCGCGCGGACCCCGCCGCCGCGCGCGATCTCGCGCGCGACCTCTTCACGGTCGACCGCACCGCGGTGCTTCGCGCCTGGACCAAACCGCTCGCCGTCGTGCTCGCCGACGGCGACGCCTTCATCGATGCCCCCGGCACCGCGGCGGCTGTGAGCCTCGCCGCACCGCAGGCGATGATCGCTCGCTTTCCGGGCGGTCACGGCTGGACGCCCGCCTACCGCGAACACCAGAACGAGGCGCTGGCCGGACTCGCCGCTCGGCTCACCGCGGCATTGGTCTGAACACATGACCACCGCGTATCGTTTGCGGCCATCTCGATCTGGGGAGGGATCCGTGCCGCTCCACCGGTCCGCCGCCATCGTCCTCGCCATCCTGTTCGTCGGGTGCACGCCGCCGCCCGCCGTGGCGACTCCGACACCCACCGTGCCAACGCCTCAGCCAACGATCGCCGCGACTCCCGTGCCAGCCACGGCGAATCCCGCGGTGACCGTCCCGACGATCCCGGCGACCGTCGCGGTGGAGATCCCGGTGAAGGGGGCCGCGCTTCTGGTCCTCGACATCACGACCGCGGTGTGCACGCCGCGGCCGCCGTGCGTCACGTCGCTGCCGAAGATCGCGGCGCTGATCAAGAAGGCGCGGGACGCAAAGGTTCCCGTCATCTACAGCGAAACGACCGCCGCGGGCGCCTCGATCCTGCCGGAGGTGGCGCCGCAGGCCGGCGAGCCAAGCATCAAGGCCTCATCGGACAAGTTCTTCAACACCAACCTGGACCAGCTCCTGAAGGACCGGGGCGTCGAGAACGCCGTCGTCGTCGGATCCGCCTCGAACGGTGCCGTCCTGTACACGACCTTCGGCCTCAATCTGCGTGGCTACACCGCTGTGGTCGCGGTCGACGGCATCTCGGCGAACGTCGATTGGCCCACCAACTTCGTGCAGTGGCAGCTGCTCAACGAGCCAGGCTTCACGAATGCCGACAACAAGCCCCTCGACAAGCAGCATGTGACGCTCAGCACGACCGACAAGATCGCCTTCAAGTAGACGCGATCGAGCGCACCCTCCGGGACGCGGAGGAGATCATCCTGGTGACGCGCGGCCGGAAGACCGGCCGCCTGCACGAGGCGACCACCTGGTTCGCGTACGAGGACGGGGCGGTGTGGCTGCGCACCGACCGCACCACCGACTGGCATCGCAATCTCGGAGACGATCCGCGCTGCCGGATCCGCCTTGGCACGATCGAGCTCGCCGCCACCAGCGAGCCGATCGCCGACGCCGCCGCCGCGCTCCGACACGTGGTCGATCTCTTCCGCGCCAAATACGGCGCGGAGTGGGTCTCCGACTGGTACGTCGAGCGGGGCCGAACGCCGGTCCGGCTGCGACTGGAGCGCTGACAGCGCGGGTCTATCCTCGATCTATGCGCATCGCGCTGCGCCTCGCATCGGTCATCGCGATGGCGCTGGGCGTGTCCGGCTTCGCCTTCGCGGCGGACGACGCTCACACGGTGCTCGTCGGCCACATCGAAGGCGTTATCAACCCCATCACGGCTCGCTACGTCGACCGTCTGCTCGACGAGGGGGAGCAGCGGAAGGTCGCCGCGGTCGTCTTCGTCATCGACACGCCCGGCGGTCTTATCGATTCGACCTACAAGATCACCGGCCGGATGCTCAACGCCGCGGTTCCGATCATCACCTATGTCGCGCCGTCGGGAGCGCACGCGGCGTCGGCCGGCACCTTCATCACGCTCGCCGGGCACGTCGCGGCGATGGCGCCGTCGACGAACATCGGCGCGGCGCACCCGGTGGACTCGTCCGGCGGCGACATCCAGGGCGACCTCCGCCTCAAGGCGGAGAACGATGCCGTGGCGCAGATCACCAATATCGCCCGCGCGCGCGGACACAACGCCCAGTGGGCGGAGGACGCGGTCCGCAAGAGCGTGAGCATCGGCGTGGACGAAGCCGTGAGCCTCAAGGTGGTCGACCTCATGGCGACCGACGTGCGCAGCCTCGTCGATCAGGTCGACGGCCGTCGAGTCACGACATCGGCGGGCGCGGTGGCGCTCGCTACGAAAGGCGCCTCGCTCGAGGAAAAGGGGCCGAACCCCTTCGAGGCGCTCCTCCACCTCATCGTCGATCCGCAGATCGCGGTGCTCCTATTCACGGTCGGCACCTACGGGATCATCTTCGAGCTCAGCAATCCGAGCCTCATCTTCCCCGGCATCATCGGAGTGATCGCCATCGTTCTCGCGCTGTTCGCTTTTGGTACCCTCGATGCGAACGCAGCGGGGATCGCTCTCCTTATTTTCTCGGTCGTGCTCTTCGTCGCCGAGATCAAGATCGCGAGCCACTTCCTGCTCACCGCGGGCGGTCTCGTCTCGCTCGTCGTGGGGACGATCATCCTGTTCCCACCGCTGCGACCGACGTTCCCGGGACTCCGCGCTGACGTCGATCCTGTCGTGATCGCCACCGTCGCGCTGGTGTCGGGCGTGTTCTTCTTCTTTGTCGCGCGGTTCGCGCTCTCGACGCGCAAGCTCGCGTGGGCGGGCGGCTCGCCGGTCCTCGTGGGTGCGACGGGCGTCGCGAAGAGCGACATCGGACCGAATGGAATCGCCTATGTCGCGGGCGAGGAATGGTCCGCGCGCAGTGAGAGCGGCGCGATCCCGAAGGGGAGCGAAGTCCGTGTGAAACGCAAGGAAGGTCTGAGCCTTATCGTCGAGCCGAACGATTCGTCACCGGGGAGGGGAGCGTCCTGATGGATATCGGTCTTGCCATCGCGATCTTCGCGGCAGTCATCGTGATCCTCATCCTGCGCACGATCATCCACATCGTGCCTCAGTACCAGCGCCTCGTGGTCCTGGCGCTCGGGAGATATCAGAAGATGGCCGGACCTGGCTTGGTGCTCCTGCTCCCGCCGCCGATCCAGGTCGGCATCAACGTCGACCTGCGTGAGTTCGTAGTCGAGATCCCGCAACAGACCTGCATCACCAAGGACAACGCGCCCATCTCGATCGACTTCCTGATCTACCAGAAGGTGATGGAGGAGCAGGCCGCCGACTCCGTCCTGAAGATCCAGAACTTCCGGACCGCCGTCACGGGCATCGCGACCACGACACTCCGCGCCGTGATCGGCGACATCCTCCTCGATGACGTGCTCGCCAAGCGCGAGCAGATCAACGAGGTGCTGCGGACGAAGCTCGACGAGGTGACCCAACGGTGGGGCGTGAAGGTCACCACGGTCGAGATCCGCGAGCTCACCCCACCGCGCGACGTCCAAGAGGCGATGAACCGCCAGCTCACCGCCGAGCGCACCCGGCGCGCGTCGGTCACCGAAGCCGAGGGCAAGCGCGCCTCCGCGATCCTCGTGGCCGAGGGCGACAAGCAGTCGAACATCCTCCAGGCCGAGGGACAGAGGCAATCGCAGATCCTGCGCGCCGAGGGCTTCGCCCTCGCGCTCGACAAGATCAACGAGATGGCGAATCACGCCGACCCGCGGACGATCACGCTGCAGTACCTCGAGGCGCTCAAGGTGCTCGGCGCGTCGCCGTCGACGAAGTTCATCATCCCGACCGAGTTCGCGGCCCTCGCCGCGCCGCTCGCGGCGTTCGCGCGCGGCGGCGGCGAAGACGGCGAGAAGAAGGCGCCGCGCTAGGCACCCACGCGGTTCGGCGCCTCGCCTCGGTCACCGAAACGGTGACCGGGGCTCAGCGCCTCGGCGGAGGGTCGCCCGAATCCGCGGCCGGCTTCATCTCTTGAGAAAGACTGAGCGAGGCGATCCATGTCGAGCAGCCGTGCCCTGGGTGCTGTCCGTCGCCTTCACGGCCATCGGGCGGGCCAGACGGTGGGGCGCGAGAGGTGAATACACGCGCGGCGGCATCCGCCAGGCGGACGCCGCCGGCGCGTGGCGTGTTGGAAGGGCAGCTCGAACAGCGAATGCATTCATCACAGCCATTTGTGTGCTCCCCTAAGGCAGTATCGAACGTGCGTTCGCATATTAGAACGCCTGTTCTGGCTGTCAAGAGGGTGGGATACTCGACCAAAGTTGAAGACCATTTTGGGCGTCGATCTGGCGCCTCAGCGACCCCGCTTCGCCCGCGAACGCGCGGAGGTAGCGAACCACATCCTCGAGCCGGATTGGGTGGGAACGCGGGCTCTGGCGCGCATCGGACACGGTGGACCTCACTTCGTCGGCTACGCCGGCGAGGTGGACGGCCCGCGGGAGCTGTACGACGCGATCGCGGCCGAAGCGCAATGCACGACCGCGATCATCGACGGGGTCCTCGTCTCCGACTGGCGTGATGAGTCGGAGCTCGAGCTCGATCCTGATGGCAATGCGTTCGTGCGGAAAGCGAGCGCGAGGCAGATCTTCGCAGCATTCGATCTGCTCGAGGTCGACGGCGAGTCGCTGCTCGAGATCCCGCTGCTCGAACGCAAGCGACACCTCGAGGGCCTCTTGGTCCCGAGCGTCAATGTCCGCCTCACACCGTTCGTCACCCGGGGCCTGCGCTCGTGGCGCGAGACGCTCGTCGCGCAGGGCTTCCATCGCGTCGTGCTAAAGAACTGGAACAGCGCCTACGCTCCAGGTCGCACCACGGACGACTGGCTCGTCGTGGAAAAGATCAGCGGTGCGAGATAACCGAGGAGGATGTCGTGGCCACAAAGTCAGTCGTCATCGATCACACCCAGCGCGATCCCTGGTCGGTCGCGCTCGAGCAGTTCGGGATCGCGGCGGACAAGCTTCACCTCGACCCGAACATGCGCGCCATCCTCGCGGAGTGCCAGCGTGAGCTGACGGTGCACTTCCCAGTCCGAATGGCCGATGGCGTCGTGAAGGTCTTCAGCGGCTATCGGGTGCAGCACAACACCACACGCGGACCGGGCAAGGGCGGCATCCGGTACCACCCCTCCGTCTCGCTCGGCGAGGTCAAGGCGCTTGCGATGTGGATGACGTGGAAGTGCGCGGTCGTCGGCATCCCGTACGGCGGCGCCAAGGGTGGCGTCGTCTGCGACCCGAAGACCATGAGCCAGCAGCAGCTCGAAACGCTCACGCGGCGGTACACGACCGAGATCGAGCTCCTCATCGGCCCGGATCGCGACATTCCCGCGCCCGACGTGAACACCAACGCCCAGACCATGGCCTGGATCATGGACACGTACTCGATGCACCACGGCTACACCGCGCTTGCCGTCGTCACCGGCAAGCCGCTGTCGATCGGCGGCAGCGAAGGGCGCAACGAGGCGACCGCGCGCGGCGCCGTGTACACGATCATCGAGGCGTCGAAGCACCTCGGCATCGATCTCGAGGGAACGCGCGTGGTGGTGCAGGGCTACGGCAACGCCGGCTCGTTCTCGGCGAAGCTCATGGCGGAGCTCGGCGCGCGCGTGGTGGGCGTCTCGGACACGAGCGGCGGCATCTACAGCGCACGGGGCATCGATCCGATGAAGGTGGACGCGTACAAGCGCGAGACCGGCTCGGTGACCGGGTTCCCGGGGACCGAGAAGGTCTCCAACGCCGAGCTGCTCGAGCTCGACTGCGACATCCTCATCCCGGCCGCCATCGAGAACCAGATCGGCGAGCACAACGCGCCCCGCATCAAGGCGAAGATCGTCGCCGAGGCCGCGAACGGTCCGACGAGCCCCGAAGCCGACCGCATCCTCTTCGACCGCGGCGTCTTCCTCATCCCGGACATCCTGTGCAACGCGGGCGGAGTGACCGTGTCCTACTTCGAGTGGGTGCAGGACCTGCAGAACCTGTTCTGGCGCGAGGCCACGATCAACGCGCGGCTGAAGGAAGTCATGGTGAAGTCGTTCAACGACGTCCTCGAAATGCAGAAGAAGAACAAAGTCGACATGCGGACCGCCGCGTACATGGTGGCCGTCGCGCGTGTCGCCGAGGCCACGCTCACCCGCGGCATATACCCGTAAGTCCTCCGCGGCTGGGCCGCGGCTAGATCGGCGGAGCTCTGGAGCTCGTCGCGCTCGACGTCGAGACCACCGGGTTCGACCCGGAGTCAGACCGCGTCATCGAGATCGGCGCGGTACGGGTGCGTCTCGAGGAGGACGGCTCGGCGACGCTGGGTGAGCGCTTCAGCACGTTCGTCGATCCCGGCGTCGGCGTCGGTCCGGCGATCACGCGTCTCACCGGGATCCGCGACGGCGACCTCGCCGGCGCACCCGCGCTGGAGTCGGTCGCGGGCCGCATCGCCTCGCTCGTCGCGGGAGCGCCGATCGCAGGGCACAACATCGGCTTCGACCTCGCGTTCCTCGAGCGCGCCGCGCTCGGTCCGTTCGAGCGGCTCGACACGGCCGAGCTTGCGTCGATCCTGATTCCATCCGCGCCGACGTACGCGCTGCAGTCGCTCGCCGCCGACGCGGGCATCCATCCCGAGTCGGCGCACCGTGCGCTCGATGACGCGCTTACGTGCGCCGCGGTGCTGGGGGACCTCGGGCGTCGCGCGCGCGAGCTGCCGGTCGCGGTCCTCGAGGAGATTCAGGCATACGCTCCGCTCCTCGGGTCCGCGTACGCCGCGTTCTTCGCCGGCGCGCTCCGCAGCGCCGCGCGCGGCGCGTGGGAGCCGACGCGTCTCGCGACGCCGCCGCGAGCCCTCGGCTCCGCGACGCTGGGCGCCGGCGTCACGGTCGAGGCGGTGTTCTCGGCGGACGGCCCGCTCGCGCGCGGCCTCGCGGGCTACGAGGACCGCCCGCAGCAGCGCGCGCTGGCGAGCGCGATCGAAGGCGCGTTCCGCGACGGCGGCGCGCTGATCGCCGAGGCCGGTACCGGAGTGGGGAAGTCGCTTGCGTATCTCGTACCCGCGATCGGGCGCGCCCTCGACGGAGAACGCGTGATCGTGAGCACACACACCCTGCCGCTGCAGGACCAGCTCGTGCGCAAAGATCTGCCCGCTCTGCAGACCGCGCTCGACTCGACCGTCGAGGTGGCCGTACTGAAGGGCCGATCGAACTACCTCTGTCCGCGTCGCTGGCAGTCGTTCCGCGGTCTCGTCGCGACTCGCGACGAAGCACGGCTCCTGCTCAAGACGCTGGTCTGGCGCACCACCACGAGCACCGGTGACCGCGCCGAGCTGAACCTCCTGGGAACGGAGAGCGATCTGTGGGGCCGCGTGTCAGCCGACGACGAGACCTGCGACGCGCGCCGCTGTGCACGGGTCGCGGGAGGCTGCTATCTCCAGCGGGCGCGCGAGGCGGCCGCGCGCGCCGGCATCGTCGTTACCAATCACGCGCTCCTGCTGCAGGACGCGCGCATGCGCGGTGCGCTGTTACCGGAGACGGACCACCTCGTCGTCGACGAGGCGCATCGCCTGGAGGACGTGGCGACCGACGCTTTCGGCCTCGCGCTCGAGGACCGCGCCTTCCGCCGCGCGCTCGATCGCGTCGCGCACTCGTCCACGGTCACATCGGCCCTCCGCGATGATCGCGCGCTCGTCGCCGAAGAGGTGCGCCGAGAGATCGCATCGGCGCACGAGCGGGGCGGTGAGGTCTTCGCGGCGCTGGCCGCGGTGCTCGAGCCGCTGGGTCCGACCGAGGACAAGCTGCGCGTCACGCCCGGCGTGCGCGCGAGCGACGAGCAATGGCTCCCGGTGGAGCTCGCGTCGGACCGTCTGGAGGACGCCCTCGCGGGCATCGCCGTCGCGGCGGAGCGGCTCAGATCGATGACGAGGGATGAGGACGAAGAGGCGGACTTGAAATCCGCGCTCGGGGAACTCGGCGGTGTGCAGTCCGCTCTCTCTCGTGGCGTGCGCAAGCCCCGCGGCGGCGACATCGTGTGGATCGAGCGTGCTTCGAGCGGCGCGGTCTCGCTTCAGATCGCGCCGTCCTATTTGGGTGATGCCCTCCGGCAAGGTCTCGTAGCGCCGCGTCGCTCGGCCGTGTTCACCTCAGCGACGCTCGCTGTCGCTGGCTCGTTCGCGTTCGCGCTCGAGCGCTTCGGACTGACGGACATCGGCGACGCCCGCGCGTTCGGCTCGCCCTTTCGCTACGACGAGCAGGCGATCCTCGTCGTGCCCGATGATGGCGCGCTCCCGTCGGAACCGCCCTTCGCGGAGGAAACGGCGCAGACGATCACCGAGATCGGCAGGGCGCTCGACGGTCGCACGCTCGTTCTCTTCACCGCGCACGGCTCGATGCGCGACGTCGCGGCGCGCCTCGGTCCGCTCGAGGAAACCGGCATCGCCGTGCTCACGCAGGGGATCGACGGCTCCAGGCGCGCGCTCCTCGAACGCTTCGCCGCGGGCCGCGCCGTGCTCCTCGGGACGCAGTCGTTCTGGGAGGGAGTCGACCTCCCGGGCGATCTGCTGCGCTGCGTCGTCATCGCGCGTCTGCCCTTCGCCGTCCCCGACGATCCGCTCGTCCAGGGTCGCGCCGAGCGCTACGAGGATCCGTTCGCGGAGTTCCAGGTCCCGCAGGCGGCGCTCCGGCTGCGCCAGGGCTTCGGTCGACTCATTCGGACGCGGACCGATCGTGGCGCGGTCGTTCTGCTCGATCGGCGCGCGATCATGCGCGAGTACGGCGCACGCATGCTCGCGTCTCTTCCCGATGCCCGCCTTCACCGCGTTCCGCGGGACGACGTCGCCGCGACGGTGGCGGTGTTCTGTAATCGGGCAGCTTCGCTGCCCTCATCTGCTGGCGTGTGGGCTCCGCCCACGCCGCAGTAAGAGCTAGCGCGGCTGGAACAGCTCGACCACGTTCCCCGATGGATCCTCCACGAGGATCTGCTGACCGCCAGGACCTCTGACGATGTCGTTGCGGAACGTGACCCCGGCCGCGCGTAGCCTGGCGACCTCGCTCGCGATGTCGTCGACGATCAGTTGAAGCCGATTCCATCCGCCGGCGGTCGGTCGGCGTCCGTCCGGCATTGGTCGTCCGGCCGAGCTCGTCGCGCCGCTCAGTAGGAGTCGCAGGTCGCCGCGCGTGACGTCGGCGAAGGCGGGCGCCGCGTTCGAGTTAAGCGTGAAGCCGAGGCGTGTCGTGTAGATGGCGACCGCGGCATCGACGTCATCGATCATATAGCGGACGTTGACGGTGGTCATCGCGGACTCACCATAATCGGGGCGTGGACGAGCGCGCCTCGCAGCTCGTATCCCTGTGGCTGAGCGGACTCTCTGTGAACGCTCGCCGGACGCTGTACTCGCTGCTCGACGAGCTCTGCGGCGGACTCGACGTCTCGCGCCACAACCCTTTCGGCTTCCTACGGTTACGGGCGGAGTTCGAGACGAGTGGCGAGCTTTTCGGCTGCACGCTCCCGGACCTGCGCGACGCTATCGCCGCGTCGCTGGGAGGCGACGTGCCGGCGCCTGAGCGCGCGCCCAGCCCGCTCGAATCGCTACGTGCGGAGGTCTCCTCCCGGGGACACCCCGACTTCCGCTAGGTGGAAGCCTAGTACCGCAGTACGGGGTCGCTCGGGCGTATCAGTGACCGGGTCATACACGTTGTTGGTCCTTCTCCAGGGGTCGCGTCAACCTATCCTTTCCCGAGTGGGTGGGCTGTTCGCTCGCTCAGCACGCAAGGAAAGGAGGTTCCCAATGATCGCTTTCTTCCGTGACGAAGAGGGTCAGGGCCTCGTTGAATATGCACTCATCATCGCCGTCATCGCTATTGCCGTCATCGTCGCCATGATCTTCCTTCGTGGCCAGCTCCAGAACATCTTCAGCAACATCGGCAACAACCTGACCTAAGCGTCTGCGATATCGCAGCGAGCGAGCGGCCCGGGCAACCGGGCCGCTCGTTTTCATGCCGAGCGGGGCAGGTGACGCCGTCCCACGACGCGGTCGCAGCCGTCGAGGAGGGCCCGCCAGGCCTCGGTCGATACGTCCGAACGCGCGATGAGCCGCTGGCCGGGCCGCACGACCTCGTCGCCCAGCGCGCGGAAGTCGGCTCGACCGGGATCGTGCAGGTCGAGGTACTCGCCGCGGCGGGTCAGGCGTGCGCCATCAGGCACGAGTGGCATCTGGCGCAGCAGTTCGGCGGCGAGATCCTGCAGAACGCGGTGGTCGTGGCGTACTTCCAGCGCCGTGCGCCGGTCGCGCGGCGGCCGCTCCGCGTGCTCGTCGACCGCCATCAGAACCTCCCATCGGTGCGACGTGCCGCGCGGGACCGGTCTCTCGTCGTACTTCGCCACGTCGCTCGCATGCGGCACCGGGCGTGCCAATTCGCGTACACTGGTATCGGATCGGACGTTTCGTCCGGTATCACGCACGCCTTCCCGATCGCTGCGGCCCTCGCCTTCCGCGCTTGGCGCGCCGGCGACCCCAGGCGAGTTGACGGAGGCGGAGGAAAAAGGGAGGCCCAAATGGCCGTTGTCACCATGAAGCAGCTGCTCGAGTCCGGGGTCCACTTCGGGCATCAGGCGCGCCGCTGGAACCCGAAGATGAAGCGCTTCATCTTCATGGAGCGGAACGGGATTCACATCATCGACCTCCAGCAGACGCTCACGCGCGTCGAGGAGGCATACGTATTCGTTCGCGACCTCGCCGCCGACGGAGGACAGGTCCTCTTCGTCGGGACCAAGAAGCAGGCTCAGGAATCCATCGCCGAGGAGGCCAAGCGCGCCGGGATGCACTTCGTCAATCAGCGCTGGCTCGGCGGCTTCCTCACCAACTTCGTCACGATCCAGAAGCGCATCAATCGGCTCAACGAGCTCCATGAGCGCAAGGAACGCGGCGACTTTGCGACCATGCCGAAGAAGGACGCGCTGCGCCTTGACGACGAGCTTCTGCACCTCGACCGTTACTTCTCGGGTGTGCGCGAGCTGAAGCGTCACCCTTCAGCGCTGTTCGTCGTCGATCCGCATCGCGAGCACATCGCCGTCGAGGAAGCTCGGCGCCTCGAGATCCCGGTCGTGGCGATGGTCGACACGAACTGCGACCCCGATCTCATCGACGTGATCATCCCGGCGAACGACGACGCGATCCGCGCGGTCAAGCTCATCTGCCAGAAGATGGCCGACGCGATCATCGAAGGTCGCGCGATGTTCGATGCGAGCCGCAAGGAAGCGAGCCCCGAGGACATGGGCTACGCGCCTTCGACGACCGTCGCCGAGCTCGAGGGCATCGGTGTGCCGCGCGCCAAGCGCACGCCGCGCGTATACGAGCCAGAGCCCGAAGAGGATGAGGAGGACGTCACCGCGGACGTCGAACCAGAAGTTATCGCCGACATCAAGACCAGCGAGGAGAGCTAACTGATGATGACAAAGATCGATCCGAAAGAGGTCCAGCGTCTGCGCAGCGAGAGCGGCGCCGGCGTCATGGACTGCAAACGCGCGCTCGAAGAGACGGGCGGCGACTACGCGAAGGCGCTCGCGCTCATCAAGGAGCGGGGCATCCAATCGGTGGCCAAGAAGTCGGAGCGCGAGGCCAAGGAGGGCCTGGTGGCGTCGTACATCCATTCCGGCGGACGCATCGGCGCCCTGGTGGAGCTCGCGAGCGAGACCGACTTCGTCTCGCGTGGCGACGAATTCCAGAGGCTCGCGCAGGAGATCGCGATGCAGGTCGCGGCGATGAATCCGGCGAGCGTCGAGGAGCTCCTGGGTCAGCCGTACATCCGAGACGCGTCGAAGACGATCAAGGACCTCGTCACGACGGTGGCCGCCTCGACCAAAGAGAACGTGCACGTGCGACGCTTCCAGCGGTTCGCCCTGGGCGAGTCCTGACCTCCGCCTCCGGCTTTCTGGAGCGGCCTTCGCCGCTCCATCGGTAGACTCCTCTTCGATGAAAGCGGGCGCGGCCAAATACCGCCGGGTGCTGCTCAAGCTTTCCGGCGAGGCTCTTCTCGGCGACCGCAAGTTCGGCATCTCGCCGCAGTACGTGAAGTACCTCGCCGAGGAGATCCGTAAAGTGCAGGAGCTTCCCGCCGAGGTGGCGATCGTCATCGGCGGCGGAAACTTCATGCGCGGCGCAGCCGTGGCCGAGCACGGCATCGACCGCGCGACGGCCGATTACATGGGCATGCTGGCCATGGTGATCAACGCACTGGCGCTGCAGTCCGCGCTCGAGCAGCTCGATGTGCAGACGCGCGTCCAGTCGGCGATCACGATCCAGGACGTCGCCGAGCCGTACATCCGGCGCAAAGCGATCCGGCACCTCGAGAAGGGGCGCGTGGTCATCTTCGCTGCGGGCACCGGAAATCCGTACTTCACCAGCGACACGGCGGCGACGCTCCGCGCGGCAGAGATCGGCGCTGACGTCATCCTCATGGGCAAGAACCAGGTCGACGGTGTGTACGATGCCGATCCGCGGACCACGAAAGACGCGAAGAAGATCGACCAACTGACGCACCGCGACCTGCTCGACAAGCGCCTCGGCGTGATGGACGCGACCGCGGCGGCGCTGGCAGAGGACCGCGACATCCCGATCATCATCTTCGACATCTCGCAGAAGAATGCGATGCTGCGTGCCGCGAAGGGGGAGCCCGTCGGCACGCTGGTCCATAGCTGATGGCGCTGGAGGAGCTCCTCGCGCAGACCGAGACGCGGTTCAAGAAGGCGATCGACGCGCTCAAGCACGACGTGGCGACCGTGCGGACCGGCCGCGCGGCGCCGTCACTCGTCGAGCAGCTCGAGGTCGAAGCCTATGGCGTTCCAACGCCGCTGATCCAGCTCGCGCAGATCAACGCACCCGAGCCGCGGCAGATCCTGATCCAGCCGTACGACCGCGGCCTCATCAAGGCGATCGAGAAGGCGATCCAGTCGTCGGATCTCGGCCTCGCACCGAACACCGACGGTGCTGTCATCCGCCTCAACATCCCCGCGCTGAATGAGGAACGCCGCCGCGACCTCGTGAAGGTGCTCCATAAGAAGGTCGAGGACGGTCGGGTCGAGATCCGCACGCTGCGCCGGCACACGCACGAAGAGATGCGCGCGAAGGAGAAGAGCGCGGGCGTCTCGGCCGACGACGTGAAGCGCCTCGAGGCGCAGCTGCAGAAGCTCACCGACCGCTACATCCTCATGGCTGACGAGATCGGCTCAGCCAAAGAGAAAGAGATCCTCGCCGTCTGATCAATCTCTGGGCTGCGCCCAGGAGAAGCGCTCAAGGCTGGTGGTGTTCGCTCGGCCCAGCAAAGCTGGGTCTCGCGCACGACATGATTACCGCCGAATGAGCGCCATCCCGCGGCACATTGCCATCGTGATGGACGGCAACCGCCGCTGGGCGCGGCAGCGCCGCCTTCCGGCCATCGCTGGTCACCGCGCCGGCGTCGAGACGATCCGCAAGACGCTGCGCGCCGCGCGCGAGCGTGGCGTCGAGTACCTGACGCTGTACTCGTTCTCCACCGAAAACTGGTCGCGCGATCCGGAAGAGGTGACGGGGCTCATGGGCCTCCTCGAGGAGACGATCCGCCGCGAGACCGACTCACTGGTGCGTGACGACGTGCGTCTCGAGGTCATCGGCCGCCTGCACGAGCTGTCGCCAGGGCTGCAGCGCTCGATCGCCGGCGCGGTCGAAGCGACCGCGAGGTGCGCGCGCGGCGTGATGACGCTCGCGTTCAATTACGGCGGACGCGCCGAGATCGTCGACGCCGTGCGGCGCATCGTCGGCGATGGCCTCGCTCCGGATGCCGTAGACGAGGCCGCCATCGCGTCGCGCCTCTACGCGCCGGACCATCCCGATCCGGACCTCCTGATCCGCACCGGCGGGGAGCTGCGGGTATCGAACTTCTTGCTCTGGGAGGTCGCCTACGCCGAGATGTGGGCGACGCCGGTGCTGTGGCCCGACTTCTCCATCAGTGATCTCGACGACGCGCTCGGCTCGTACGCGAAACGTGAACGCCGTTTCGGGCGCTAGCGTTCCCGCGATGGACATGCGCGACCTCGAGCGCCGCACCGGTACCGCGCTTGTCTACGGCGTCGTCGTGCTTGCGGCGCTGTTCGCGCCGTGGCCGACGTTCGCGGTCCTCGTTGCGATCCTCGCCGTGCTCGGGTATCTGGAGCTGCGCGCGCTCTTCCGTTACCGGTCGTACCAACCATGGCTGGTCGGCCTCGTGTTCGTCGTGTTGTTCATCGTCGCGCACATGTACGGTGCCGCCTCGCCGAGCGAGCTGATGCTGCTGAGCCTCGCGCTCGTTGCCGCGTTCGGCGCGGTGGCGATCGCCGTTTTCCTCGAACAAGCGTTGCGCGGCCGTCCGCTGCCAGCGGTCCTCGGCGCGGTGATCACGCTCGGCGGAGCGCTCTACCTCGGGTACTTCTTCGGCTACCTCATCGAGCTATGGCTCGCGAACGACGCGGGCACACGCGGCTGGCTCGGGACGCTGCCGGTGTGGCTCCTGCTGGCGCTCGTGCCCACGTGGTCGGCCGACGTCGCCGCATACGTGGTCGGCGCGCGGATCGGCCGCCGCAGGATAGCGCCGCGGATCAGCCCGGGGAAGACATGGGAAGGCACGCTCGCGGGTTTCGGCGCCGCCGCGGTCGTCGTGCTGCTCATCGCGACATCCGCAGGCATCAAAACGGGACCGACACTGCTGCTCGCTTTGCTCGTCGGGCCGGTCGGCTTCGCGAGCGATCTGCTGGAATCAGCGATCAAACGCGCCGCGGGCGCCAAGGACTCGGGGACGATGCTCCCTGGCCACGGTGGCGTGCTCGACCGCATCGACAGCCTCATCTTGGTCGCGCCCGCGGTCGCGTTCGTCCTGTGGCTCGCGCGGGGCGCCTTCAGCTGATCCCGACGCGGCGGGTGGGATGATGGTCAGGTGGTGACACGCCTCGCGATCCTGGGCGCGACCGGCTCGATCGGCGTTCAGGCGCTCGATGTCGTCCGGTCCAACCGCGACCGCCTGCGTGTGACCGCGCTTGCGTCGGCGCGCAACGCCTCCGCGCTCGAGGCGCTCGCGACCGAGACCGGCCCCGTCACGACGGTGCTGCAAGAGCGCGACGGCGACGACGCGCTGTGCGATCTCGCGACGCGCGACGACGTGGACCTGGTGCTCGTCGCGACGCCCGGGATCGCCGGACTCGCGCCGACGCTCGCGGCTCTGCGCGCCGGTAAGCGCGTGGCGCTGGCGAACAAGGAGGTGCTCGTCACCGGCGGACACCTTGTCGCGCCGCTCGCCGGCGGGGCGGGGGAGCGCCTGCGCCCCGTGGACAGCGAGCACTGCGCGCTGTGGCAGTGCCTGATCGGCGAGCGCATGGAGAACGTATCGCGCGTCGCGGTGACCGCGTCCGGCGGGCCGTTCCGCGAGCGCGCACTTGGGGAGCTCGCGTCCGTCACGCCGGAAGAGGCGCTGCGCCACCCGACGTGGAAGATGGGCCCGAAGGTGACGATCGACTCAGCCACGCTCGCGAACAAGGGGTACGAGGTCATCGAGACGCACTGGCTCTACGGCATCCCATACGAGCGCATCGACATCGTCGTGCATCCCGAAAGTGTCATCCACGCGCTGGTCGAGTTCACCGATGGCAGCGTGAAGGCGCAGCTCGCAGAGCCCGACATGCGCCTGCCGATCCAGTACGCGCTGCTCTGGCAACGCGCACCGTCGCCCGCCGCGCGGCTCGATTGGTCGCGGGTGCGCGCTCTGCGTTTCGAGGGCGCGCCGGACGAGCGTCGATATCCGTGCCTCGCCGCGGTGCTCGACATCGCGCGCTCCGGCGATCTCGCGGCGATGATCGGCCTCTCGGCGGCGGACGAGGTGGCCGTCGCGCGCTTCCTGCGCGGCGAGATCCGCTTTGATGAGATCGCGTCGTATCTGCGGCGCGGCGCGGCGCTCGGCTCCGCGCAGCGCGCACCCGCGTCACCGGATCTCGGCGAGACCCTCGGCGTCGACCGCGCGGTACGGACGGCTCTCGCAGCCGCGCCGGCTCTCGCCTAGACCGAGGTGGACTTCCTCCCGACGCTGATCCTGTTCCTGCTGACCTTCACTGTGATCATCGCCGTGCACGAGTTCGGTCACTACTGGACCGCGCGGCTCCTCGGAATGAAGGTCCTCGAATTCGCGTTCGGCTTCCCGCCGCGCCTCGCCGCGATCCGCCACGCCGGCATCGACTACAGCATCAACGCGATCCCGTTCGGCGGATTCGTCCGCATCCTCGGGCAGGACGACTTCACGATCCATCAGGCGGGCGAGGGTGACCCGGGCTCGTTCACCTCGAAGCCGTGGTGGGCGCAGGCGATCGTGCTCGCCGCCGGCGTGACGATGAACATGGTGCTCGCGCTCGTCGTGCTCACGGTCGCCTTCGCGACGGGGACCACGGCCTCGACGGGCGACGTGCGCGTGCGCTCGGTCGCGGCCAACTCGCCGGCGCAGAACGCCGGCATCCAGGTCGGAGACATCGTTCGCAGCATCGACGGCCGGCAGATCACGCGCGCGAACGATCTCGTCAGCTACGTGACGAGCCGGGCCAGGCTCCATCCGGATCAGGAGGTCACGCTCGAGATCGAGCGCAACGGACGTCCGCTTCAGCCGATAACGGCGATCCCGCGCGCCGAGCCGCCCGAGGGCGAGGGGCCGCTCGGGATCGGTCTCGAGGAAGTGCAGGGCGCGAAGACGCTCGCGCTGCCGGACGCCTTCCGAGAAGCCCTCTCTCTCTCGGGTCAGGTCGTCGTGCAGATCGCCGAGTTGCCCGGCCAGCTCCTCGCGCCCCGGGCCGCGACCGGCGGCCCTACCGTCGGCGGCCCGATCGAGATCTTTCGCATCACCGGGCAGGTCGCGCAGTCAGGCATCCCGACCTTCCTGAAGCTCGTCGGCGTGCTGTCGGTGAACCTCGCCGTGCTGAACATCGTCCCGTTCCCGGGTCTCGACGGCGGACGCCTCTTCTTCGTGCTCCTGCGCGGCATCTTCCGCGTGCGTCTCTCGCCGCAGGCGGAGGCCGCCATCCACGCCGTCGGCTTCGTCCTGCTGCTCCTGCTCCTCGTCGTGGTCAGCATCGCGGACATCCGCCGGGTCGTTGGGGGCTAACGCGGAAGAGGCGACGCGCACGCTCTCCTGGGATGCGTGCCTCAACGCTCGCGATCTCGGCGGTCTCAGCGCGACGAACGGTCGACGCGTGCGCCATGGCGCGCTCGTCCGCTCCGACCAGCTCTGCCGGCTGAGCGACCGCGGCCGGGCCGACCTCCTCGCTCACGGTGTGCGGACGGTGATCGATCTGCGCAACCCTGCGGAGGCGGAGAAGGACCCTGATCCGGCGTGGCGCGAGCGGGATGTCGACTACATGCTCATCCCGCAGCAGGACGAACAGTTCTGGAGCTCGATCGCCGCGGCGCGCACGCGAGCCGAGCGCGACGCGCTCGTGCTCGACCATCGCGCCGAGCACATCGTCGCGATGGCGCGCGCATTCGCTCACGCCACGCCGGGCGGTGTGCTCATCCACTGTCTCGCCGGAAAAGACCGCACCGGCATCGCCGTCGCTCTGCTGCTGAGCCTCGTCGGCGTCGACGAGGCGCAGATCGCCGCGGATTACACGCTGTCGGTGGCGGCCCTCGCGGCCGAGCTCGAGGCGGCGCTCGCGGCCGCGCCGGACGACGAGGCGCGCGCACGCATCGAGCGTGGCTACGACGCGCGCGCCGACACGATGCTCGCGACGCTCGCACATCTTCGCGAGCGACACGGCGGCGCCGAGGCGTATCTCTCTCGCGCCGGCCTCTCGGGCGCGGACATGCAGCGCATCCGCGAACGGCTTCTCGACTAGAACTGTCGCGAAGTCCTCATTCGCTCCCGCGACGCCCGTGTACGCTCTGACGCCCATGGATGCGCCCGTCGTCGACGTGCGCGCGCTACGGAAGGTCTATCGCGTCACCGAACGCGAGACCGGTCTGGCCGCGACGTTCCGCTCCTTCGTGAGGCGCCGCTACCGCGAGGTGCTCGCGGTGGACGGCATCACCTTCCACATCGATCCGGGCGAGGTCGTCGGCTTCCTGGGGCCGAACGGCGCGGGGAAGACGACGACGCTCAAGATGCTCTCCGGCCTCCTGCATCCGACCAGCGGCGAGGCCACCGTACTCGGCCACGTGCCGTGGCGCCGCGAAGGCGACTTCCTTCGCGGGATGACGCTCCTGATGGGCAACCGCTCGCAGCTGGTGTGGGACATCCCTGCGGCCGATTCCTTCCTGGTGTTGAAGGAGATCTACGCCGTTCCCGCCGCGCAGTACAAGCGCACCCTCGATGAGCTGACCGAGCTGCTCGACCTTGGGCCGCTGCTGCACAAACTGGTGCGCGGGCTCTCGCTCGGCGAGCGCATGAAGGTGGAGTTCGCCGCCGGTCTCTTGCATTCGCCGGGCGTCGCGTTCCTGGACGAGCCGACGCTCGGCCTCGATATCTCGATGCAGGGCCGCATCCGCCGCTTCGTCGCCGAGTACAACCAGCGCAGCGGCGCCACGATCCTGCTGACGAGCCACTATATGGACGACGTCGTGGCCCTCTGCCGCCGAGTGATCGTGATCCACCACGGCGTGCTCCTCTACGACGGCGCGCTGGCGGACCTCGCGGAGCGCATGGCGCCGTACAAGCGCATCAGCGTGACCCTGCGGGGCAGTGTCGGCGACCTCTCGACCTTCGGCGAGGTCGTCTCGAGCAACGAGAACCTCGCGACGATCCACGTGCCGCGCGCGCAGGCGGCGGAGCGCACAGCGCGGCTGGTGCGCGAGCTCGGCGATCAGCTCGCGGATATCAGCGTCGAGGATCCGCCGATCGAAGAGGTCATCGACAAGGTCTTCGCGTCCGAGCGCCCGCTCGCGGAGACGACGGCATGATCCGGATCTATCGCCAGCTGCTTGTCGCGCAGATCCAGGCCGCCGCGCAGTACCGCATCCAGGCCCTGCTGTGGATGCTCTTCTCGATCATCCGCCCGGTGATCTTCCTGGCCGCGTGGACCGCCGTGTCCACCGCGCAGGGCGGCAGCGTCGGCGGCTACACCACGAGCGACTTCGCCGCGTACTACATCGCGCTCACGATCGTCGGACACCTCACGACGGCGTGGAACTCCTTCGAGTTCGAGTTCGAGGTCCGGCAGGGCCGGCTCTCGCCGAAGCTGCTGCGGCCGCTGCACCCGCTGCATTACTCGGTGGTCGAGAACCTCATCTGGAAGGTGACCACGTTCCTTCCGCTCATGCTCGTCTGTCTCGTCATCGCGCTCACGTTCCAGGTGAGGTGGAGCGGTGAGTGGTGGCACCTCGCGTTGTTCGTGCCGAGCATCGTGCTCGCCGCGGCGCTCAGCTTCATGATCGGCTGGGTCGTGGCGACGGCGACGTTCTGGCTACAGCGGATCAACACCGTGAACACCCTGCTGCAGCGGACGTCGTTCATCTTCGCGGGACAGATCGCCCCGCTCTCGCTCATGCCGGCCGCGCTGCAGGTCATCTCGTACTCGCTGCCGTTCGCGTACATCCTCGCCATACCGGCCGAGATCCTGCGCGGCGGCGTGACGCTCGAACGCGGACTGCTCTACCTCGTCGGTCAGGCGGTTTGGCTGGGTCTCTCGATCGTCGCGTTCCGGTTCGCGTGGCGCGCCGGGCTGCGTGAGTACAGCGCGGTGGGCGCCTAATGGTTCGCTACCTGCGCATGTTCCGCGCCTTCGCCGCGACGGAGTTCCAGTTCGAGATGGAATACCGCGGCAACTTCTATCTCAGCATCTTCGAGATGTTCCTCGTGATCGGAACCAGCATCGGCGCGGTGCTGATCATGTTCGGTCACACCACGACCATGAACGGCTGGACGCTGCCGGAGATGATCGTGCTGCTCGGCGTCTACTACCTGATCCAGGGCGGCGTGAACCTCGTCTTCTCGCCGTCCTTCGAGCGGCTCATGGAGCACGTTCGCGTCGGCACGCTCGACTTCCATCTGCTGAAGCCGGTGAACGTGCAGTTCCTCGTGAGCACTCGCCACCTTCGCGTCGTGCGCGCCGCGGACCTGCTGCTGGGGCTCGTCGTCGTCATCGTCGGACTGCTGCAGGTCGGGGCGCAGATCGGGGTCGCGCAGTCGCTGCTGTTCGCGCTTTCGCTGTTCTTCGGCGTGATGCTCGTGTACTCGCTGCTCCTCGGACTCGTGACGCTGTCGTTCTGGTTCGTGCGCGTCGAGAACCTGCTGGCCATCTTCTGGGCCTTCACCGAGGCAGGGCGCTTCCCGGTCGATGTCTATCCGCTGTGGCTGCGCGTATCGCTCAGCACCATCGTTCCGATCGGCATCGCGGTCACGGCACCCGCCAACGCGATCGCCGGACGCATGGACGCCGTCGGCGTCGCGCTCCTGGGTGCGGGCACCGTGCTCGCGGTCGGCATCGCCAGCGCGCTGTGGCGCCGCGGTCTTCGGAGCTATACCGGCGCGAGCGCCTAATCCGCGCGAGGTTCGTAGTCAGGCCAGCCACTGGGTAACGTCGGGATCGTCCATGAGGGATCCGGCCGATAGCCGAGCCAGTCATCGTCAAGCGGGGGATCGCGCCGCCTGAAGCGCTCCAGCGCGCGTTCGCCCTCCTTTCGCAGCTCCGCTTCGCGCTCCGGGCCGACCCAGCCCTGTGCGATCGCCCAGGCGAGCTCGTCCTCGTCTTTCCAGTGCCACTCGCCGTCGGGCCCGGACCAGCGGTCGAGGAGGTTGTCGCGCGAGTCGAAGCCGATCGCCGTCTCGTGCCATGGCTCTTCGAGATTGACGTACCACCACGCCAGGCGCGAGGTCGCGTCGTCGCGCGCAAGCCAGAGCGAATGTGCGTCGCCGAACCGGTGGAACATGAGGACGTTCGTTGCCGTCCAGATGCGCTCCGCATACGCACCGTCCCATTCGAGGAGCATGCGATCGCGCGGTCCCCCGTAGCGGCCGGTGCGTACCTTCCATACGGTTCCGGGGCGCATGAAGAGAACGATGCTGTGCTCGTCGTGCCGCACGACGTTCCACGGCAGAGCGGTCTGGACGGACCGTTTCTCGCGGTCGACCGATCGCCACACGATCGTCTCACCGGGTCGCGCCTGGCGCGTCACCCACGCAACACTGAGGGACGGAGCGCGGCGTCGCCAGTGCCCGCGATGCCAGCTCGGATTCTCTTCCGTCTCACATGTGCACACATACACTTGATGCTGTGAGTGCGCAGATGAGCGTCGACCTGAACCTCCCGGAGGACCGGGTCGGTCCGCGGGCCAGGCGGAAGTCGAAGCGCGTTTGGGTCGGTGGCACAGCGATCGGCGACGGCGCGCCCGTCTCGGTGCAGTCGATGTGCACGACGCTCACGCACGACGTCGACGCCACGATCCGCCAGATCGAGCGCCTGCAGGAGGTCGGCTGCGAGATCGCTCGCGTGGCCGTGCCGGACAAGCGTGCCGGCGAGGCGCTGAGGGAGATCGTGCGGCGCAGCATCCTCCCGATCGTCGCCGACATCCACTTCGACTACCGTCTCGCGCTCATGGCCCTCGACGCGAAGGTCCACAAGCTGCGCCTGAACCCGGGGAACATCCACAACAAGGATGGCGTCCGCGAGGTGGTGAAGCGCGCGAAGGTGCAGGGCACGCCGATCCGCATCGGCGTGAACCACGGCTCGATCGGCGATCGCCAGCCCGGCGACGTCCGCGACGAGCCGCAGCGGATGGTCGACCTTGCCCTCTCCGAGATCAAGATCCTCGAGGACCTCGACTTCGACGACATCGTCGTGAGCGTGAAGGCTTTCGACGTGCCGACGATGGTGGCGGCGTACCGCCGTCTCGCGAAGGCCGTGCCGTATCCGCTCCATCTCGGGGTGACCGAGGCCGGAACGCTCGTCGCCGGCTCGATCCGCTCGACCGCGGGCATGAGCGTCCTTCTGTACGAGGGCATCGGAGACACGATCCGCGTGTCCCTCTCGGAGGATCCGGTCATGGAAGTGACGGCCGGCTTCGACATGCTGAAATCTCTCGGCCTGCGCGACCAGGGCCTCACGCTCGTGGCGTGTCCATCGTGCGGCCGTGCGGACATCGACCTCATCCCACTGGCGAAGGTCGCCGAGGAGCGTCTCCGCGCGATGCCGACGCCGATGAAGGTCGCGGTCATGGGCTGCGAGGTCAACGGGCCCGGCGAGGCGAAGGACGCCGACGTCGGGATCGCGGGCGGCGTTGGAAAGGGCGCGCTCTTCAGGAAGGGCAAGGTCGTCGGTGTGTATCCCGAGGACCAGCTCATGGACGCGCTGCTTGCCGAGATCGACAAGATCCTCATCGAGAACGGCAAAGAGCCGTACTCGCAGAAGGCGCCAAAGCTGACGCACGAAGGGCAGCTCACCCCGGGGCGCAGTGTCCCAGCCGGACAGCGAACGTAGGCGGCACGACGACGAACGCGTCGTCGCGCTGCATCGCGCAACTCTCACCGCGGTCGATTTCCGTCGGGCGCGCTTCGACACCTTTTCGCTCGGTGGCTGTCTCTTCGAGCGCTGCGACTTCCGTGGCCTGAGGCTCGACCACAAGCTCTCGCCGCTCTTCGTCGCGCTGCCGCGCAGCGTGTTCCGCGACTGCTACTTCGACGGCGCCGACATCCGCCACGCGCGGCTCGGCCAATCGCGCTTCGAGCGGTGCACCTTCGACGATGCGCGCCTGGATGGCAGCCGCACCGAGGCCGCCGAGTTCGTCGAGTGCCGTTTCGCCGGTGCGATCGATGGTGTGACGTTCCACGGCACGCCGTGGGGTCCAGAGCAGAGGCGCCTCGATCCGCCGCGCAAGCGCAACGACTTCAGCGGCAACGACTTCCGCGACGCCGAGCTTTTCGACGCCGTCTTCCTCACGGGCATCGATATGGACCGTCAGCGCTTTCCTGAGGATGAGCTACACGTGCGCATCGAGGGTTTCCATCGCCGGCTCGCGAAGGCGCGGGCGCAGATCAAAGAGCAGTGGTACGAGCGCGAACGCGCGCCGGCGCTCCTCATGCTGACTACGCTTGCGTCCCGCTGGCGCGGCCAGGACATCGTCGTCGCACGCCGCTGGACGCCGCGCATCAAGGCGCCCGATCGCGTGCAGGCCCGCGTGTGGGAGCTGCTCGAGACCATCTGACCGCGCGAGCCGGGTGACCTCCGCCTTCGCCTTCGGCTTTCCGGAGCAGCCACGCTGCTCCATCAGTAGTATTCGCGCGATGCGTTCGCGAGGGTCCACGTACCGAATCCCGCGCTAGCCGGCGTCCCTGTGGCGCCGGCCTCGTCCCGCGCGGCCAAATACGACCCTCGGAGTTGACCCCATGAGACAGTCGACCCTGTTCGGACGCACGCTCCGCGAGGCGCCCGCTGATGCACAGACGCGTGGTCACCAGCTGATGCTCCGCGCCGCCATCGCCCGCCCGCTCGCGTCGGGCCTGTACACCTGGCTGCCGCTCGGCTTCCGCGTCGCGACGAAGATCGAGCAGATCATCCGCGAGGAGATGGACCGCATCGGCTGCCAGGAGATGGAGATGCCCGTCCTGACCCCCAGCGACCTCTGGAAGACGACCGGCCGCTGGGAGGCGCTGGAGCCGGTCACGTTCCGCACCAAGGACCACAACGGGCGTGAGTTCATGGTGAGCTACACACACGAAGAGGCCGTTCACGCGCACGCGTCGGCGGAGATCCTTTCGTATCGTCAGCTGCCGGTCATGGTCTATCACTTCCAATCGAAGGGTCGGGACGAAACGCGTCCGCGCGCGGGACTGCTGCGCACGCGCGAGTTCGTGATGAAGGACGCGTACTCGTTCGACGCCGATCAGGCCGGGCTCGAGAAGAGCTACAAGGCGCAACACGGCGCGTACGAGCGCATCTTCAAGCGGATCGGCCTCGACGCGACCAGTGTCGAGTCGGATACGGGCGCGATGGGCGGCGACATCGCGCACGAGTTCCAGGTGCTGACCGACGCGGGTGACGACCGCATCGCGATCTGCTCGAACTGCGACTACAAAGCGAACCTCGAGAAGGCGACGCGCACGGTGCCGTCAGCCGCACGGACGGAGTCCGATGCGCCTGCCGAGATCAGCACGCCCGGGGTCATGACGATCGACCAGCTCCAGGCGCGTCTTGGGCGCCCGGCGGACGCATTCCTCAAGACCGTTCTCATCAAAGGAAAGGACGAGATCGTCGCCGTCGTCCTGCCGGGCGACCGGAACGCGAACGAGGCAAAGCTGCGGAAGCTGCTGGACGTGGCCGAGATCAGGTTCGCGAACGACGCCGACTTCGGCAGGGTGGGAGGAGTTGCGGGCTTCATCGGTCCGGTCGGGCTGCGCGCGCGCATCCTCGTCGACCGATCGGTCGACGCGCGTCCGTACGTCGCCGGCGCGAACAAGAAGGATGCGCACCTCGACCGCGTCGTCCTCGGGCGCGACTTCGACGGAGAGCGTGTGGACGTGCACGACGTCAGCGAGGGCGACATCTGCCCGCGCTGCGGAGTCGGCACGCTCACCATCAAACGTGGCGTCGAGGTCGGGAACATCTTCGCGTACGGCACGTACTACTCCGACAAGATGAACACGACCTTCCTCGCCGCGGACGGCACGCGGAGGCCGTTCGTCGGTGGGAGCTACGGCATCGGCATCGGTCGGGCGGTGCAGACCGTGATCGAAACGAACCACGACGACAAGGGGATCATCTGGCCGATCGCTGTCGCGCCGTACCAGGTGCACGTCATCGCGCTACCGTCGAATGACGAAGCCGTGCGGACCGCGGCCGACGCGCTCGTCGGGGATCTGGAGCGTGCCGACGTCGAGGTGCTCTACGACGACCGCGAGGAGACCGCGGGCGTGAAATTCGCCGACGCCGATCTCGTCGGCATCCCGTTCCGCGCGACGGTGTCGAAACGCACGCTCAAGGAGGACCAGGTCGAGCTGAAGCCGCGCAGCGCGAGCGAGGCCGAATTCATCCCGCGCAAGATCGCGACCGAGCGGATCGCGGGCGCGGTGCGACGGGCGCTGGCTTGACCGGCGACGGCATGCAGAAGAAGCCGCGCGACGTGACGCCGGCGGTGCGCGAGGACCGCGAGCGTTCGCTGGAGGCGACGCTGCGGCCGCAGCGTCTCTCGGACGACGAGTACATCAATCAGGACAAGGTCAAAGGCAACCTGCGCATCCTCATCGAGGCGGCGAAGGCGCGCGGCGAGCCGCTTGAGCACGTCGCGCTCTACGGCCCACCCGGAGTGGGGAAGACGTCGCTCGCGAACGTCATCGCCCACGAGCTGGGTGTGCCGATCCGCATCACGAGCGGGCCTGCGATCGAGCGCGCGGGTGACCTGGCCGCGATCCTGACCAACCTCCAGGCCGGCGAGGTCCTCTTCATCGACGAGGTGCACCGGCTGCCGCGCCTGGTGGAAGAGGTCCTGTATCCCGCGATGGACGTCTATCAGCTCGACATCATCATCGGCAAGGGACCCGGAGCGCGCACGCTGCGGCTCCCGCTGCCGCGCTTCACGCTCGTCGGCGCGACGACGCGCATCGGCCGGCTCTCGTCGCCGCTGCGCGACCGCTTTGGCGCGACGTACAAGCTCGATCTCTTCGAGACGGAGGCGCTCGAGAAGGTCGTACGCCGCTCCGCGCGCATCCTCGGCGTCGAGATCGAGCCCGCGGCCGCGCACGAGATCGCCCGCCGTTCCCGCGGCACGCCACGCATCGCGAACCGCTGGCTGAAGCGCGTGCGCGACTTCGCCCAGGTCCGCCACGATGGGCGCGTGACGCTGGCGGTCGCGCGCGAGGCGCTCGCCGCGCTCGAGGTCGACGACAAGGGCCTCGACGCCGTCGACCGCATGCTCCTGGCGGCGATCGTCGACAAATTCTCGGGCGGTCCCGTCGGGCTCGAGACGCTCGCGGCGGCACTGAGTGAGGACGCAGAGACGATCGAGGACGTCTACGAGCCGTACCTGATGCAGAAGGGCTACCTCAAGAGGACGCCGCGGGGCCGGGTCGCGACCGAGCATGCCTACCGTCATCTGGGACGCACGCCACCGACCGGTGCGACGCTCTGGAACGGCGCGCAGCCGGAGGACAGAGCGGGGACGGAGCCGTGACGAGCGACGGTCGTTTCGAGCTCGAGCGCGCGATCACGCAGAACGAGCTCGAGCTTCACTACCAGCCGATCTTCGACATCAGTGGTGATGCGCTACGGGGTGTCGAAGCGCTGGTGCGCTGGAAACATCCGCAGAAGGGCCTCGTGTCGCCGCACGCCTTTCTGCCGACCGCGGAGCGCGAGGGACTGATGCATGCGCTCACCGCGTGGGTACTGCGCGAAGCGCTGTTGCAGGCGAGCGTCTGGCGGAAGGACGGGCTCACGCTGAACATGTCCGTCAACATCGCGGCCAGCGATCTCGGCGACGCGCGGTTCCTGCGCCTTCTCGATCGGACGCTCCACATCACCGCCGGTCGGTCGGCGTTCACCGCCGAGGTCCGCGCCGACGAGGCTTCTGAAGCCTCGGCCGCCGGTGTGCGCGAGCTCGGCTCGCGCGGCATCCCGATCGCCCTGGACGATGTGACCAGCGTCGTGCAGCTCGACGGCGCGACGGGCTGGTCGCTCGATACCGTGAAGCTCGGCCGCGACATCATCGGGCGCGCGATGGACGATGCGCGGGCGAATGACGTTGCCCGCGGTATCGGCCGGTTCGCCGCGGAGCGCGGCATCCGGCTCGTCGCGGTCGGGATCGAGAGCAAGGCCATGCTCGAATTCGCACGATCCATCAGCTGCGTCGGTGCGCAGGGCTATCTGCTCGCGCGGCCCATGGCGAGCCAGGCGCTCCGGCGCTGGGCACAGCGCGGTCCATGAGGCGCGGGCTGACGTGCGCGCTCGCGGCGATCGTCGCGTGCGCTCAGCCTGCGACCGCGCCCACCCCGATCCCGACCTCCACCGCCTCGCAACCGGTGCGAACGACTTCGCCCACGCCCACGCCCTCGCCGCGGATCGGTCCCGCCGTCGTGGAAAACGTGCAGCTCATCGCCTCGGGACTCGAGGCGCCGTGGTCGGTGGCGCTCGCGCCCGACGGGCGGCTCTTCGTCACCGAGCGACCGGGCCGCGTGCGGATCGTGCGCCTGGGTGCGGGCGGCGGACTCGAAGCGAAGCCGTGGGCAACACTTCCGGCGCGAGCGAATCCCGACGCGGAGCGCGGCCTTCTCGGGCTCGCGCTCGATCCCGACTTCGCGCGGACCGGCTTCGTCTACCTCTACTACTCGTACGCCGCACCGGGTGGCGCGACGCTCAATCGTCTTGTGCGCATGCACGACACGAACGGGTCGGGAACGGACGAGACCATCCTCCTCGACAACATCCCCGGATCGTCGAATCACGACGGCGGCCGGATCGCGTTCGGACCGGACGGCAAGCTCTACGTCGCGACGGGCGACGGTGAGCAGCAGGCGCGGGCGCAGGACCCGAGCTCGCTCGGCGGGAAGATCCTGCGACTCGAGAAGGACGGGAGCGCGCCCGCCGACAACCCGTTCCGCGGATCGCCGGTGTTCTCGCTTGGACATCGCAACGTGCAAGGTCTCGCGTTCCAGCCGGACACCGGCGTCCTCTACGAGACCGAGCACGGACCGAGCGGATTCTTTCCGGCCTGCTGTCAGGACGAGGTCAACCGCATCGAGGCCGGCGCGAACTACGGCTGGCCGATCGTGACCGGCAAGCCGGGCGACCAGCGCTTCCGCGATCCGATCGTATGGAGCGGCAACTTCGACACCTGGGCGCCGTCCGGCGCCGCCTTCGCGACGCGCCCCGGGCCGCTCCGTGGCTCGTTCCTCTTTGCCACGCTGCGCGGCCAGCACCTGCACCGCATCGTGTTCACCCCCGACGGTCGCGGCGTGGCGTTCGAGGAGCGGCTCCTCGTCAACCAGTACGGCAGATTGCGCGACGTCTACGAGATTTCGACCGGCGAATTCCTCGTGCTCACGAGCAATCGCGATGGACGTGGCCGGCCCGCGGCGGACGACGACCGTGTCCTGCTCGTGACGCTCCGGTGAGTGGCGCCATGAGACAATCGATCAGTAACGTGGACGCTATCGGGCGTGCCCTCGTCATCGCCGGCGTGGTCATCCTGGTCATCGGGCTCGCGCTCATGTTCGCGGACAAGGTCCCGTTCGTTGGGCGCCTGCCAGGTGACGTCACGCTCCGCGGCGACGGGTGGACCGTGTACGCGCCTATCGCAACGTCTATCGTCGTCAGCCTCGTGCTGACCGCGGCACTCTCGCTGTTCGCGTGGCTCGCTCGGCGTTGAGCGCGCCGGAAAGGACCGACATGTCCGCTGATGGAACTGAGACGAAGGCCGACAAGCCGTCGGCGATCGTCGCCGAGGCCGAGAAGCAAGAGAAGATCCTCAACGCCCTGCAGGCCGTGCTCGATCCCGAGATCGGGCTGTCGGTCATCGACCTCGACCTGATCCGCGAAGTTGTGTTCACACCCGACGAGGCCGAGGTGAAGATGGTCCTCACCACGCCGTTCTGTCCCTATGGGCCGATGCTCATCAACCAGATCCAGTCGGTGTCCGAGCAGGCCGCGGAGATGCCGGTGAAGGTCACCGTGCTTCCCGATCACTGGGAGCCCCCGCCCTGGCTGCGCTAGCGCCCAAGCCGAAGCCGCGAGGCCACTTCGCCGTCAAGTTCGCCGCAGGCGCGATGCGCATCGCGGCGCTCCTGTTCGTGCTCGGCGGCGGTCTCGGCGTGTACGGCGCGAGCCAATACCAGGTGCCCGAGGGAGCGATACCGATCTTCCCCGGCGTCACCATCGCGGTCGGTATCGTCGGTTTCGTCTTCGCTCTCATCTATGCGCTGATCCTGTGGGGATTCGCGGACGGCCTCGTGCTGCTCGCGGACGTGGATGACGCGCAGCGCGCGACGCAGCGGCAGCTCGCGGACCTCACGCTGGCGCAGCGCACCGCGCGCGGACCCTTTCACGCCGAGGTGGTCGCGGGCTCCAAGCCACCCGAGGGCGGCTAGGGCACTTTCCTCGATGGGCGGGACCGGCCTTCGGCCGCGCGGGCGAGCACGAAAAGCAGATCCGACAGGCGGTTGAGCCAGGGGAGCAGCGTCTCGCCCGAGACCGCGCCGGCGTCGACGCAAACGACCACGCTGCGCTCGGCTCGCCGCGCGACCGTGCGCGCGTAGTCGACGGCCGCGGCGATCGGATTCTCGCCCGGTATCACGAAGCGGCCCTCGATCGGGGTCCGCGCTTTCAACCACTCGAGCGCGCTCTCGAGCTTCGCGACCGCAGCCGCGTCCAGGCGTGTCGTGAGGCGCGCGAGGTCCTTGCTCGGAGTCGCCACCTCGGACATCGCGACGTACAGGCCCTGCTGCAGCTCCAGCAGCTGACGTCCCAGTGCCGACTTCGGGGCCATCGCGCGCGCCACCCCGATCGCGCTCTGCGCCTCGTCGAGGTCGCCGAGAGCGACGACGCGCGGATCGGTCTTGCGGACGCGGCCCTTCCCGAACAGCGACGTCTCGCCGCCGTCGCCGGTGCGGGTCGTGACGCGCGCCGAGCGGGTAGAATCCCGCGCCGACGCGCCTTTGCGGGCTGGCACGCGCGAGAGCATACGAGCGACAAACGCTATGCTCGTCTCTGTTCGGAATGCTTCCATCCGGACGGGAGGGACGAGAATGCCGACTGGTCGAGGCGAGGCCAAAGACAAGAACGCGAAGAAGAAATCCAAAGAGCAGCTCGAAAGAGAGCTGAAGAAGAAGACCGTCGCCGCGCCGGTCCAGCCGATGACGATCGAGCTCGTGCCGCCCAAGCGCAAGGCGAAGGACTGGTAGCAATCCCAGCGGGCATTCCAGACGGCGCCGGTGTGCAGCAAGCCGGCGCCGTTTTTCGTTTCGGAAGCTAAGGTGTGAGGACGAAATAGAGATGGCAGTGACAGAGAAGACGAGGGCGATCGACCAGGCGATCCTGCAGATCGAGAAGCAGTTCGGTAAGGGCTCGATCATGAAGCTCGGCGCCAACCCCGGAGAGAAGATCGACGCCATTCCGAGCGGTTCGATCGCGCTCGACCTCGCGCTTGGCGTCGGCGGGTACCCGCGGGGCCGGGTGGTCGAGATCTACGGCCCGGAGGCGTCCGGCAAGACCACGCTGACGCTGCACGCAGTCGCGGCGGTGCAGCGCGCCGGCGGGACGGCGGCCTTCATCGACGCCGAGCATGCGCTCGACTCGCAGTGGGCGCGGATCTGCGGCGTGAACATCGACGAGCTGCTGATCTCGCAGCCCGACAACGGCGAGCAGGCGCTGGAGATCACCGACACCCTGGTGCGCTCCGGAGCGGTCGATCTCGTGGTGATCGACTCCGTCGCGGCACTCGTCCCGCGCGCGGAGATCGAGGGCGAGATGGGTGAGGCGCACATGGGCATGCAGGCGCGCCTCATGAGCCAGGCGCTGCGTAAGCTCACCGGCTCGATCTCGAAGACCAAGACGACGGTCATGTTCATCAACCAGCTGCGCGAGAAGGTCGGAGTCGTTTTCGGCAACCCCGAAACCACTTCTGGCGGCAAGGCGCTGAAGTTCTACGCGTCGATCAGGCTCGACATCCGGCCGATCGAGCCCATCAAGAACGGCACCGACATCATCGGCCGCCGCGTTCGCGTGAAGGTCGTGAAGAACAAGGTGTCGCCGCCGTTCCGCATCGCCGAGCTCGAGATCCTCGCGGCCGAGGGCATCTCGCGCGAGGGTGGCCTCATCGACATGGGCGTGACGACCGGCGTGCTCGATAAGTCCGGCGCCTGGATCAACTACGGCAAGCAGCGCATCGGTCAGGGTCGCGAGGCGGCGAAGCAGTTCCTGCGCGAGCACGCCGACGTCGCGAACGAGGTCGAGCAGAAGGTGCGCGAGCGGTCCGGCGCGGCGGCTCTTGTCGCAAGCCCGGATGGCGAAGAGGGTTAGGCCGGCCGCCACACCCGCCGGCGACGCCTACGACGCCGCCGTGCATTACCTGGCCGGGCGACCGCACACCGTCGCGGAGATCCATCGCCATTTGCGGTCGAAGAAGTTCGATGCCGACACCATCGACCATGCGATCGACCGGCTGCGCGCGCAGCGCTACGTCGATGACGAGGCGTTCGCGCGCTGGTGGGTCGCGCAGCGCGAGCGCTTCAAGCCGCGTGGCGATCGCGCGCTTCGGACCGAGCTCGCGCAGAAGGGCGTCGCGCGCGACGTCGTCGACGTCGTGCTCGGTGAGCGCGCACCCGATGCCGATGTCGAACAGGCACGACGCGCCCTCTCGCGACCGTTGACGCGCTGGGCGGACATGCCGGACGCGGAACGCAAGCGAAAGATCCACGCCTACCTTGCGGCGCGCGGATTCGACTACGACACGATCGACGAGGTGACGCGGCGCGAGGTCACGGACGAGTAGCGACAGGACGGGGCATTGACCTCCGACGACCTTGCAGACGCGCGGCCGCGTGCGCCAACGCCCAGGCGGCGAGCGCGGCGAACAACATGACAGGTGGGTCGGGCTGGGCGTCCGCGATGTAGGTTCCGGCCCCCGGGGCGCAGACCGGACCGCTCGGCTCGACGATGCACGGTGCGGCCCCGGTGGTTCCACCGATCAGATAGCCACGACTGGCTGTGTACGCGACGACGGCCACGGCGACGACGAGTCCCGAGACCACGGCACGCGCCAGGGCGGCAAGACTCCGTTCGAGTGCCAGCGCGGGCGCGAATGCGAGAAGGCCGAGAAAGACGAAGCCAACCCCGAGCACCGCGGTTCCCGAGAAAGCCTGCCCGTCGCGCGGGAGTCCGCTCGTTCTTTCCGACCAGATGAGCGCGAGGGCCACATGGGCGACGCCGACCGCGACGAAATAGAGGGGTACAGCAAGCGCGCCCTGACGCACGCCGCGCAGCCTACGCCTTGGCGGCTAGGAGCTGATCGATTCGCCGAGCGAGGTCGACGTCCGCGTCGGAGATCCCACCGGTCGCGTGTGTCGTGAGCACGATGCGGACGCTGCGGTAGCGCTCGATGTGGATGTCGGGATGGTGGTTCGCAGCGTTCGCCGCCTCGGCAACGCGATTCGCGAAGGCCATCGCCCCCTTGAATCCCTTCAGCGTGAAGGCTCGGGTGATCGTGTTGCCGTCGCGCCGCCACTCGCCAGCAGCGAGCAATCGTGCGAGCGCGGCTTCGTCGAGCCGCGTCTCATTCTCAGGCAGCGCCATCGCCACCGAGAGCTCCGAGCGCCGTTGTCTCCGCTCGGGCTCGTCGCGCGAGTAAACGACCGAAGCCGATCCCGAACGCGAGCCCGCCGCACAAGTACATGAGTGAGCCGATCACAAGCGGCAGCACGAAGACGCCCGCGCCGAGCAGGGCGCCCGAAACGAGCGGACCGAGTCCGTTGGTGAGGCCCCACACCGCGAAACCAGAGCCCACCGCCGTCGCGCGCTCCTCCGGAACGGTCGCGGTCATGAGCAGCGCCTGTTGGAACGGCCACGAGAGATTCGTGAAGAAGCTTCGCAGCACGAACAGCGCCGCCGCGATCGTGAACACCGGTGCGACGACGATCAGCGCGAGACAGATCCCGCTGGCTGTGAGCGCGAGCAGCACCGTGCGCGGTCCGCCGAGGCGGCGCTCGAGGAACGGAACGACAGCGACCGTGCCGAGCGAGAGGATCTGGGCCGCCGCGTACCACGGACCGAGATCGGCCTCGTTGACGCCGAAGCGCAGGCCGAACCAGAGCGGCAGGAGCTGCACCGCGATGCCGAGACCAAATCCAAGGAAGCCGATACCGAGCGCGTACGTCGCCATCGCCGGCCGAGATCGGCGCGGCAGCCAGCCAGCCGCCACGCGCGCCGCGCGAACGGTGACGTCCTCTCGCAGCGGTGCCAGCAGCGCCGCCGCGGCGACGGTGATCATGGCCATCGCGAGGTAGGGAAGTCGGTAACTCTCGAGATCGCGCACACCGAAGCTCGTCCGCAGCAGTGTCGGCACAGCCGCTGCGAGCGAGCCGACGGCCAGAGCGAGGCTCCAGAGCGCCTGACTCGCCGCGAATACGCGCGTTCGCTGCGCCTCGCTCGCCTTCTCCGCCAGGAGCGCGTCGAAGCTCGACACGGTGAGCGCGCCGGCTGCACCGTTCGCGAGGCCGACTCCACCGAGGACGCTCGCCGCGATGAGCCACACGGGATCGGTCGTGAGCGCAAACACGAGGTAACTGGGGACCGGGATCAGCGTGCCTGCGATGAGGAAGCGCCGACGGCCCCACCGATCGGCGAACACGCCGGAGAACGCGACGATGAACGAGGTCACGAGGCCAGAGACGGTGTAAAGGAGCCCGATGAAGGCTGGCTGTATGCCGGCTCGGTCGAGGTAGAGCGGCAGCACGACGAGCAGGTAGCCCATCGGCACCGTCGACACGAACGAGCTTGCCAGCAGCAAACGCGTGCCGGGCGGCAGATAGTCGCGCATCGGTTGCAGGCTAGCGCCGTCCGCATTGCGTACGCGGGGTGAGCGGCGTTATCCTCGATGCACTTAGAACTTGTGAACCCCGGCCGGCGGGGCACGCCGTTCCGTCGGCCGCTTACGCGATCAAAGGGGCGTTCGCCCCAGCACGGCGAGCATCCTTGCGTTCGCGCCACACGGAAAGGAACTTGAGATGCCCGACCCCCTCGTCGTGGGCCTCGTGGCCCTCGTCGGAGGCCTCGTCGGCTTCGTGGTGGCCCTCCTGCTTCGCCGTTCCCTCGCGCTCAGCAGCGAGACGACCGCGCGTGCCAACTCCGACCGCCTGGTCGCCGAGGCCCGTGCGAAGCAGAAGGAGATCATCCTCGAAGCCAAGGACGAGGCCATCAAGCTGGCGAAGACGGCCGAGACCGAGAACCGGGAGCGCCGCTCCGAGCTGCAGCGCTATGAGACCCGGCTGGACAAGAAGGACGAGCAGCTCGACCAGAAGCTCGCAGCGGTGGACCAGCGTGAGCGCCGGCTGGTCGAAAAGGAGCTCGAGCTCGAGGCCGATCGCGAGAAGGTCGTCCAGCTGCAGGGCGAGCAGCGGACCGAGCTCGCTCGGGTGGCGGGCCTCTCGATGGACGAGGCGCGTGGCCTCCTCCTGAAGCGCGTCGAGGACGAGATGCGCGACATCACGAACCGCAAGGTGCACGACCTCGAGGTCGAGGCCCGCGAGACCGCCGACGTCCGCGCGCGCGAGATCATCACGATGGCGCTCCAGCGATACGCCGCGGAGCACACCGCCGAGCACACCGTGACGGTCGTGGCCCTGCCCAGCGACGACATGAAGGGCCGCATCATCGGCCGTGAGGGGCGGAATATCCGCACCCTCGAGACGCTCACGGGCGTCGATCTCGTCATCGACGACACGCCCGAAGCTGTCGTCGTGTCGGGCTTCGATCCGATCCGCCGCGAGGTGGCGAAGCGCGCTCTCGAGCGGCTCCTCGTCGACGGTCGCATCCACCCGGCGCGCATCGAGGAGATGGTCGCGAAGGCGAAGACCGAGATCGATCAGGTCATGAAGGAGGCTGCCGAATCCGCGATCTACGAAGTCGGCCTCGCCGGCCTGCATCCCGACCTCGTGCGCCTGTTGGGCCGCCTGCATTTCCGCACCTCGTACGGGCAGAACGTGCTGCGGCATTCCGTCGAGGTGGCGCACGTCGCCGGCATGCTCGCGTCCGAGACCGGGTACGACCCCCAGACGATGAAGCGGGCGGGTCTGCTGCATGACATCGGTAAAGCGATCGACCACGAGGTCGAGGGGCCGCACACGATCATCGGCGGCGAGCTCCTGAAGCGCTACGGATTCCCGCAGAACGTGATCGATGGGGTCGTCGGTCATCACGGCGACGTCGAGCCTGTGACGATGGTGGGCACGCTCATCTCCGCGGCCGACGCGATCAGCGCGGCACGCCCGGGCGCCCGCAGCGAGATCGTCTCGAACTACCTGCAGCGTCTGCAGGAGCTCGAGAGCGTCGCGAACAGCTTCCAGGGCGTCGAGAAGTCGTTCGCGATCCAGGCGGGTCGCGAGATCCGCGTCATCGTGAAGCCCGAGCAGATCGATGACCTCTCGACCGCGCGGCTCTCGCGCGACATCGCGCAAAAGATCCAGGAATCGCTCCAGTACCCGGGTCAGATCAAGGTGACGGTCATACGCGAGACGCGCGCGGTCGAGTACGCCAAGTAAGGACTAGGTCCTCGGATCGAGAGCGACAGCCTCGTGATGTCAGGGGACGCGGAGTGGACCGACCACGTACGCGGACCACAACAGCGGTGTTTTCACACCCCTGCAGACGAGACCGTACGTTCCGCTGAGAAGCGTTTGATCGAATTGATGGCTCTGCATGTTGCTCGGCGATGTGCAACTCCAGCTCGCCGTAAGCATGGCCGTCGTTCATACGTTGGACGTTGAACACCGCAGCCCTGGACGTCTTGTTCACGAACGTCGCCACGAAGTGCTCAGGGATTAAGGCGCCGAGCCCTTCGCCCACGCAGGCGTTGTCGGTGAGGGTAAGGGTGATCTGCGCTGGCGGAACCGACGGCTCGCGCGCACCGCATGCAGTCATAGCAGCGAACATAACGACAAGGCCCAGCGTCCAGCCGCGCGCCCGCTGCGTCCTCATCGCATGCGCAGGATAGTGTTCGCCGTCAAGAACGATGAGGATCCTGTTCGTCGGTGACGTGGTGGGTCGGCCAGGACGCAACGCCGTCGCGGCGCTGCTGCCCAAGATCCGCGCCGAGCGAGGCATCGACTTCGCCATCGTCAACGGCGAGAACTCCGCGGGTGGCGCCGGTCTCACCGCGGACATCGCGCGCGAGCTCAACGCCAACGGCGCCGACGTCGTCACGAACGGCAATCACGTGTGGGACCAGCGGCAGTTCCTCAACGACATCGAGCTTCTGCCGTTCGCGATACGCCCGATCAACCTCGCGCCGGGCAATCCGGGTCGCGGCTGGGTCGTCGTGCGCGACGTCCTCGTCGTGAACGCGATCGGCCGCACCTTCATGGCGCCCGCGGACGACCCCTTCCGCGCCGTCGATGCGCTGCTCGAACAGCTCGGACGCGACGCGCCTCGCGTCCGAGTTCTCGATTGGCACGCTGAGGCGACGAGCGAGAAGGTCGCGATGGGATGGCACCTCGACGGGCGCTTCTCCGCGGTCGTCGGCTCGCACACCCACGTTCCGACGGCCGACGCGCGCGTCTTCCCACAAGGTACGGCGCACGTGTCCGATACCGGCATGGTCGGTCCGCGCGATTCGGTCCTGGGCGTGGACAAGGACATCATCGTGGGCCGCTTCAGGGACGGTGTGCCGCGTCGGTTCGAGGTCGCTGGTGGCCCGGTGCAGTTCAACAGCGTCGTCATCGACGTCGACGAGTCGACAGGACGCGCGCGCACGATCGAACGGCTCGACAGATTGTTCGGGGAGGAGTGACGTGAAGGTCAAAGGCGTCGGCTGGCTCGGGAGTCCGACCGACCGTTTCGATGACATGGTGCATTTCGCCGTAGATGTGCTCGAGTTGAAGCCCCGGATCAACGAATCGGACTTCGCGGTCTTCGACCTCGCCGACGGCGATACCTACGAGATCTTCGGCCCGCGCGCGATCGCGGACGCGCACCAGTTCATGCGTTGCCCGACCGCCGGCTTTCTGGTCGACGACGTGGCAGCGGCGCGCCGCGAGATGGAGACGAAGGGCGTGCTCTTCATCGGGCCCGTGTATCGGTCGTCAGGCGGTTATTCGTGGTCGCACTTCTTCGCGCCGGACGGCCACGTCTACGAGATCACCAGCCGCTCTTGACCAGCGGCTACCCGATCGATCTGCATACGCACTCGATCGCATCCGACGGCGCGCTCACACCGACCGAGCTCATCGCGCGCGCCGCGGAACGCGGTGTACGCATCCAGGCACTCGCGGACCACGACACGTTGCTGGGCGTCGCCGAAGCGGTCGCGGAGGGCGAGCGCCGCGGCGTTCGGGTGATCCCCGCGACCGAGCTGAACACCGAATCGGAGTGGGGAGACGTCCACATCCTCGCGTATTTCGTCGATCCGAAGGACGATGCGCTCGAGGAACGGCTCCGCTGGCTGCGGGAGAACCGCGGACGGCGCATCGAGCTGATGGTGGAGAAGCTGAATGCGCTCGGATACGCGGTCTCGCTCGATCGCGTGCGCGAGATCGCGCAGGGCGGGTCTCTCGGCAGGCCGCATCTCGCGCAGGCGCTCTTCGAGTCGGGCCACGTGCCGACGTACGACAGCGCGTTCGACACGCTGATCAGCAAGGACTCTCCCGCGTACGTCTCGCGGGTCGGACTCGCGCCGCTCGAAGCGGTCGCGCTGGCGCGCACGCACGGCGGCGTGCCGTCGCTCGCGCATCCCGGCACGGTCGTCGACGTCGAGCGGCTACTGCCTCAGCTCGTCCCGGCCGGCCTCGTCGGCATGGAGTGCTACTACGCGTCACACACGCCGGCGTTCACGGCGCGGTGTCTACGCCTGTCCGTGCGCTACGGCCTCGTGCCCACCGGCGGCAGCGATTTCCATGGCCGCGGCGAGCACGGTGTGGATCTCGGTGGCGTTTTCGTACCGCCGGAATGCATCGCCGCGCTGGAGACCCACCAAGCGAGGAGGTGAGCGGTACCATTCCACCGGCTGTGGAAGGGGACAACTGATGGCCGGCGCGCTGCGACCAGTCGTCCTCCTCATGCTCCTCGCATCGGTCCTCTTCGTGCTCGACGGCATCCTCGACGGCGTGTATCCCGGCGGTCCCGCGTGGTTCACCGGCAAGTACAACAACCTCGCCGAGATCGCGTACGTCTTCGCGATCCTCAACACCGCGGTCGCGTATCTCGTCGCGCGTGGGAGCGAACGCAGCCTCATGGCGCGCATCGGGCTCTCCGCGTTCTTCCTGGTCGAGCGTCCCCTTACCGCGTTCGTCCTCGGTCCGAAGGAGCTCGCCGCCGTCGTCGTGCACCTCGCGACGGCCCTGGTGGAGCTCGTGATCCTGGTGTCCGCCGTGCGGGTCTGGCGCCTCGGGCATTCGGTCGGGGACGCCGAAATGGACAGCCTTTTCGGCCTTCAGAGCTCGTCTCCGATGCCCGTTCCGCCCAGTGACGTGGACGATCCGACCCCACGCGCGGTGTCGCCGGGTCTGCCGCAGAAGACGGCCTGGATGCTGGGCATCATCTCCATCCTGCTGGCGGCGGTTCTCGTCGCGGATGGCCTTGTTTCGGGCTTCGTTCCCGGCGGACGGGACTGGGGTCTCTCCGGCGACGCGTCCGGCTGGCTCGTCTATCTCTTCGCGATCGTGGCGCTCACCGTCGCCGCTCGCGCGGTCCACGGCGGAATGCTCGCGCTGCGACTTCTTCTCGCGACCGCACTCCTCTTCGTGATCGAACGCGCCTTCAGTCCGTTCGCGCTTCGCGTCGTGGATCCGATCGCGCTGATGCTCCATGAGCTCGCGGCGTTCGTCGCCCTGGCTCTGGCGCTCGCGTGCGCGAGCGCGATCCGCGGTCGACGCGCGAACGCCGAAGGCAGCGTCGCATCCCTCGAAGCGGCCTGATCGCACGTGACGACGGTCAAGGAGGCCGCGACCCGCCTCGCCCTGCAGGTCGGCGGCGTCGTCATCGGGAAACGTGCGGCGACGGAGCAGCTTCTCGCCGCCCTTCTCGTCGAAGGGCACGTGCTCCTCGACGACGTGCCGGGAGTGGGGAAGACGACGCTCGCGCGCGCGGTCGCGCGGTCGTTCGCGCTCTCGTTCAGCCGGATCCAGTGCACGCCGGACCTTGTGCCTTCGGACATCACCGGCGTCTCGATCTTCGATCAACGGTCGCAGAAGTTCGAGTACCGACCAGGGCCGTTGATGGCGAACATCGTGCTCGTCGACGAGATCAACCGCGCCACGCCGCGTGCGCAGTCGAGCCTGCTCGAGGCGATGCAGGAGCGGCAGGTCACCGTCGACGAGGCGACGCACACCCTGCCCGAGCCGTTCTGCGTCATCGCGACGCAGAACCCGATCGAGCTCGAGGGAACGTTCCCGCTGCCTGAGGCCCAGCTCGACCGCTTCCTTCTGATGCTCCAGCTCGGCTACCCGAGCGCCGACGAGGAGGATGACATCCTTCGCGTCCACGGGGCCGGCACGGTCTCGACCGAAGATCTCCGGCCGATCCTCGATGCCACGGCGCTCGCGTCGCTCCGCGAGGAGGTTCGCGCGGTGCGTGTCAGCGAAGCGGTCCGCCGCTACGTCGCCGATGTTGTGCGCGCGACGCGAACGGCCGAGGGCGTCGAGCTTGGCGCGAGTCCGCGCGCCGCGCTCGCCCTGTATCGCGCGGCGCAAGCGCACGCGGCGATCCGCGGTCGCGCGTACGTGCTACCCGACGACGTGAAGGCGCAGGCGACCGCCGTGCTCCGCCACCGGCTCTTCCTCATCGCCGACGCGCAGATGCGTGGACGCACCGGCGCGGCTGTCGTCGCCGATGTGCTCGCCCGCACGCCGGTGCCGGCCGAGGACGCGGCGCGCGCGGCCGGCTGAGATGACCCGGTCCGGCCGCTTCGAGTGGCCGATCGTCATCGCGGTCGTTCTCGTCGCGGCCATCTCGCGATCGCCGGCGCTCATCGTGCTCGGCGCCGGTGGCCTCGTCGTATGGCTCATGGTGTGGCTGACCGGACGTCTCGCGCTCGTCGGGCTCGAGACGCACCTCCAGGTCGCACCGGATCGTCTCATCGCCGGCGAGCCGACCGTCGCGACCGTGACGGTCATCAACCGCAAGCCGTTACCGCTGCCGTGGCTCGACCTGCGGCTGTTCCTGCCGGAGGGTATCGAGACGCCCGAGCCAACGCCCGGCCTCGCGCGCGGGTGGGTCAACGCGGGCTTCGCGCCGCGCGGCCATGAGCGCCTCGTGCTGCGCTTCCCGCTCGTCGTGACGCAGCGCGGCGCCTACGCGGTCGGTCCGATCCGGCTGCGCGGCGGCGACTGGCTCGGGTTCACCGTGACGGAGCGGACGGACGAGGTCGCGGCGCAGGTCGTCGCCTACCCGGCGCCGCTGGCGGTGCGCGACCGCCAGCTGCCTTCGCTGCGCCCGCTCGCCGAGCTCGCGGTGCGCCGGGGCCTCCTTCCCGATCCGCTGCGCTTCCGCGGCGTGCGTGAGCACCGGAGCGGCGATCCGCGCAAGGAGATCCATTGGAAAGCCTCGGCCCGGCTGCGCGACCTCCAGACCAAGCTCTACGAGCCCGCGACCAGCCTCGATGCGGTATTCCTCGTGAACGTCGCCTCGTACGAGCAGTACTGGATCCAGGCCGATCCCGAGGCGGTCGAGCTCGTCGTGTCCGCCGCGGCCGACATGGTGCGCATCGCCGCGAACGCCGGGCGCCAGGTCGGGCTCGTGACGAATGGCCTGGACAACCTCACGCACGAACGGCCACGGTCATCACTTGGGCGCGGTCCGCACTCGCTCACGCGCGCCCTCGAGATACTCGCGCGTCTCGGGCCCTATGCGACGAATTCGCCGGAGGCGGTGTTCCTCGCTGAGCGCGGCCGCCTCCCCTGGGGCGCGACGCTCGTCGTGGTCACCCCGAAGCTGACCGTCGGTCTCGCGGGCGCGATGCTCGCGCTCCGTCGCGCGCATCACCGCGTGCTCGGCGTGAGCGTCGCGCCCGCCGATGTCGCGATGGGCGCGCATCTGCGCGCGCGCGGGGTGGTGCTTGACGTGCTCCATCCCGCGGAGCTCCGCCGTGCGGGGTAGCGCCGCGGTCGCCATCCTCATCGGCGCGCGCTGCTTCGTCGAGGCGGTCGCCTTCACGATGATCGCGGCGCTGGCCCACGTCGGCACGACGGGCGTCGCGCCCCTGCCGATCGTGCCGTCGACGCTCGTTCTGTTCGGCGTCGGCATCCTTCTCGTGACGATCCAGCGCGAGGTGAGAAGCGAGCGACGGGGCACGACGATCCTCGTCGTCACGCTCGCTGCGGGTGTGGTGTGGGGTCTCGTTCTCCCAGCGCGCGATCCGGACGGGCTCGCGGTCCTCTCGCGGATGGTCGCGTTCGGGCTGATCGCCGAAGGATTCCTGTGGCGCAATCTGTCGATCGCCCGCGGCGCGGTGCGCTGGGGCGATTCACGGAGCGCGCTGCTCTTTGCCGGCAGCTGCATCGGGCTCGCTGCGCTCGCGTCCGGACCGATCGATCACGGACCCCTTGCGGTCCTCGCGCTTCTGGTGGTCGCGCTGTCGGGGCTCGCCCTGTCGCTCGCGCGCACGACCGAGGAGCTCGCGCTCGCCCGCGGCACGCGCGGGGTCGCGCGCGCGTCGTCGGCGACCGGTGTGAGCTTCGTGATCGGCATCGTCGCGATCCTCGCCGCCGCGTTCGTGCCCGTCGTCCAGGACCTGCTCTCCGCCTTCGGGACGGCGATCGAACCGACCTTCACGCGGATCGTGTACCTCATCCTTTTGCCCCTTGGGTACATCGCCGCGTTCATCGTCGAGTTCCTCGCGCCGATCCTCGCGCGGTTCTGGCGTCGTGAGCCGGTGCTGCTTCAGCCGCGCACTCCCGCCGACGACGAAAAGCTGCTGCGCCAGATCGAGCAGACCCGGCCGATCGTGTTCGGCGCGGTCGAGATGTTCATCGTGCTCGGCGCTGCGCTCGTTGCGTTGTTCCTGTTCGATCGCATGCTGCGCGAGCGGAGGCTCGAGCTGCCCGAGGGCGTGACCTTGGAGCGTGGCGCCGCCGAGGGATTCGGTCTCGGCGACATGCTCCGTCGCCTGCGACGTCAGCGCGGCGTGTCGCGCCGCGCGCCACGCGACGACGGGAGTCCCAGCGGCGCGCTGCGCCTTCTGTACTGGCGGTTCCTCACGCTCGCCGAGCGCGCTGGCGCGGGCTGGCGGCAGCCGCAGGAGACGCCGGCCGAGCATCTGGCGCGCATCCGGCGTGAGGACGCGCGTTGGTCGGCGGGAGATCCCCTCGTGCACGCCTTCGAGGAACTGCGCTATGGCGAGGCCGCGCCCGATGCCGCGACGCTCGACCACGCGCGCGTCGCCCTGCACGCGCTGGAGGACGCCCGACGCGCGTCATAGCCATCGTCGGTCCGACGGCCTCCGGGAAGAGCGCGCTCGCGCTGCGTGTCGCGGAGGCCCTCGGCGGCGAGATCGTGTCCGCCGACTCGCGGCAGGTATATCGCGGGATGGACATCGGCACCGCGAAGCCGACGTCTGATGAGCGCGCACGCGTCCCGCACCACCTCATCGACGTGGCCGATCCCATTGAGCGATACGACGTGTTCCGTTATCAGCGCGATGCGCGCGCCGCGCTCGACGCGATCGCGGCGCGTGGCCGCGCGGCGGTGGTCGTCGGCGGTACGGGGCTGTACGTGCGTGCTCTGCTCGACGGGCTCGACCTCGCGTCGGTCCCCACCGACCCGGTGCTGCGCGCGCGGATCGAGGCCGACGCGCAGCGTGACGGCGCCGACGCGCTCCACCGACGCTTGCGCGAGCTCGATCCCGAGGCCGCCACGCGCGTCGATCCGCGCAACGTCCGCCGCGTGGTCCGTTACGTCGAGGCGGCGCTGCTCACGGGCGGCCTCACCGCGAGCTGGCGGCGGGACGGTGCGATCGCATCGCGAAGGGTCGGGCTCGCACCGCCGCGCGAGATCCTCATCGGCGCGATCGAGGCACGGGTGCGGCGGATGCTCGATGCCGGCGTTCTCGACGAAACGCGAGCTCTGCTGGCTCGAGGCGTCGATGCGTCGCTGCCCAGTCTCAGTGGGCACGGCTACGTGCATTGGGCGCGGCACCTCAGTGGCGCACTCGCGCTCGAAGACGCCACCCGGCTCACGGTCCGCGACACGCGCCGCTACTCCCGTCGGCAGATGACCTGGTTCCGGCGCGACCGCGCGACGGTCTGGATCGATCCCACCGTGGAGGATCCACTGCCTGCGACACTGTCAGAGTGAAAGACACGTCCGAACCCCCCGAGCGGGCATACCTGGTAGCGCTCGATCAGCCACGCGCACGCTTCGACGCGGACGACTCCCTCGACGAGCTCGCCTCGTTGGTCGAGGCCGCCGGCGGCGTGGTCGCGGGTCGCGCGGTGCAGCAGCGACGCGCACCCGACCCGAACACGTGGGTGGGGAAGGGCAAGGCCGCGGAGATCGTGACCGAGTGCGCGCGGCTCGGCGCGGAGCTGGTCGTCGCCGACGATGAGCTCGCGCCGCGGCAGCAGCGTGGGCTCGAGGAGCTCACGGGCCGCCGCGTGGTCGATCGTTCCGCCCTGATCCTCGACATCTTTGCCCGTCACGCGCGGACGAAGGAAGGACGCGTGCAGGTCGAGCTGGCCCAGCTCGAGTACCAGCTCCCACGGCTGCGTGGGATCTGGAAAGGTCTGTCGCGGCTCGGCGGCGGCATCGGGACCCGCGGGCCCGGCGAGTCGCTCCTCGAAACGGATCGGCGTGTGATCGAGCGGCGTCTCATCGATCTCAGGGCGCGCCTCGCAGAGGTGCAGCGGCAGCGCGAGCGCAGCCGCCTGTCGCGCAGCCGCGACGGCCTCTTCCTCGCCGCGCTCGTGGGTTACACGAACGTCGGCAAGTCGACGCTGCTCAACGCACTCGCCGGCGCGACCGTGCTCGTCGCGGACCAGCCGTTCGCCACGCTCGATCCGACAACGCGCCGCATGGCGCTGCCCGGCGGTGGCGCGCTGCTCGTGTCGGACACCGTCGGCTTCATCAACAAGCTCCCGCCGGCGCTCATCGCGGCCTTCCGCGCAACGCTCGAGGAGTTGAACGACGCCGATCTGCTCGTGCATGTGGTCGACGTCGGTCACCCGAATCTGCACGAGCGGATGATCGTGGTCCGCGAGACGCTCGCCTCGCTCGACCTCGCCTCGCGCGAGAGCCTCTTCGTGTTCAACAAGGCCGATACGCTACGCGGCGCCGAGGGCGAGGCGCTGCGCGAGGCACTTGGCGCCGAATTCCCTGGGGCGGTGTTCGTGTCCGCGCAGACGGGTGAGGGAGTGGAGATGCTCCGCGACCGTCTCGCCGCCATTGCGGCCTCACGCTGGACGAAGGTGGATGTCACCGTGCCCTACAACGAGGGCGGTCTCGTGCAGCGGGTACGTGAGCGCGGTTCGCTGCGGAACACGGAGTACAGCGAAGCCGGGATCCGCATCGAAGCGGATGTGCCGGCCGATCTGGCGGCGGAGCTCACAGCGCGACGCACGCGCGAGGTCAGCTCCGGCCGACGATGATCGGGAGGCTCTCGTCATTGCCCCATTCCTCCCAGCTGCCGTCATAGGTTCGAACGTCGTCGTGACCGAGTGTGGTGAGCACGAGATGCGTGAACGCCGCGCGCACGCCGGCCTGACAGTACGTCACGGCGGATGTCTCAGCGCCGAAGCCCGCGTTCGCGTACATCTCCTCGAGCTCGTCGGCGTCCTTCAGCATCCAATCGTCACGTAGCGCGTCCTTCCACAGGATGTTCACCGCGCCGGGAATGTGACCACCGCGCGCCGCGCGCTTCTCCTGACCGGTGAATTCGCTGTCGCGCCGTACGTCGAGCAGCCAGGGATCGCCGGTGCGCACCGCTGCGAAGACCTCGGCCTTCGTAGCGATCACGCCGTCACGTGGATGCGGAACGAATGTCGCGGGAGCGACCGTCGTCTCGCCCTTCTCGAGCGGGCGGGCCTCGGCGATCCATCTCTGGATGCCGCCTTCCATCACGGCCATCTTGTCGTGGCCGTAGCGGCGCAGCGCCAACCAGAGGCGCGCGGCGTGGTGGCCGCCCTCGGCGTCGTAGCCGACGACCGTCGTGTCGTTGCCGATGCCGAACCGGGACATCGTCCGCGCGAACGCGTCAGGCCCTTGGAGCATCCAGCGTGGATGGCCCGACGTGGGTGGGGGAGCGGACAGGTCGCGCGCCCAGTCGCAGTGCACCGCGCCCGGAAGATGGCCGCTGAGATACTCCGGGTGCGCGTCGCCTTCGAACACGAAGCGGCAATCCACGATGCGCACGTGAGGGTCCCGGAGCTTCGCGGCGGTCTGCTCGGTCGACCAAAACAGGTCCGGGCGCGCAAATGGGCTCACGGTGTCAGACTCTAGCCGCAGTCGACCCCGCGCTGAGGAGGACGACATGAACGCGCGCCGCTCCGCCACGCTGATCGTGACCCTTGCGCTGCTCTTCGCGGCGTTCGTGGGGAGCACCGGCCCCGCCGCCGCGGCGAGCAAAGGTGGCACCCCCTCGGCGAGCTTCGCGCGGCTGGATCTCGGATCCGGCACGTATAGCGGCACCGCCGCAGGCCACGCGGGACTCACGCTTTCGGGTCGACTCACCTCGGGCACCTACACGGATCCCTTTCCGATCGGGAGTCCGCACGACCTCGCGTATCGCAGCGGCACGTGGATCTCCGATCCGGTGATAACGCCGTTCGCATTCGACGAGCTCGTCGCCTCGTGGAACGCGGCGACGCCGGAAGGCACCTGGATCAAGACCGAGCTGCAGGCGACAGGCAGCGGCCGCACGACGAAGTGGTACACGCTCGGGATCTGGGCGTCGGGCGACGGCACGATCCACCGGACCTCGGTGCCTGCCCAAGGCGACGCGGATGGCTTTGTCGCGATCGACACGTTCATCCGCTCGTCGAAGGCCGCGCCGCTGACCTCCTACCAGCTTCGCGTCACCCTCTACCGCGCGGACGAGGTCGCGGGCTCGCCGACACCCACCGTGCGCTTCGTCGGCGCGATGACGTCGGCAGCGTCGGACTTCACGATCCCCAGCGTGCCGCTGCTGCTCGGTGTCGAACAGGAGCTCGCCGTACCGCCGCTTTCACAGGAAGTCCACCGCGGTGAATTCACCGTGTACGACGGTGGCGGCGAGGCGTGGTGCAGCCCGACCTCGACGGCGATGGTGCTCGACTACTGGAAGCTCGCCGGCTACCCCAACAGTGGGCCCACCATCGCGCAGCTCAGCGCCTTCCCCGGGCCGTCGTACGCCGACGGTCAGGTCGACTATGCCGCGCGCTATGTCTACGACTACAACTACAAAGGCGCGGGCAATTGGCCGGACAACGCCGCCTACGCCGCGTCGTTCGCGGGGATGAACGGCTTCGTCACACGCCTGCGTTCGTTCCGCGAGGCCGAGCTCTTCATACGGGCCGGCATCCCCCTTGTCGCCTCGATCAATGGCAAGCTGCCGGGCTTCCTGTTCAAGAAGACGAGCGGGCATCTCCTCGTGATCCGTGGCTTCACAAAAGCCGGTGACGTCATCACCAACGATCCCGCGGTGCTCTCCGATCCGGAGGCGCGCGTGATCTACGCGCGCGCCGATTTCGAGAACGTATGGCTCGGCGGGTCCGCCGGGATCGTCTACGTGATCTATCCGGATGGCGTCTCGCTGCCACCGAGCGTCGAGGGCTTCGACAAGAACTGGTGACCGTGATGCGCGGCCTGGCCCTGAGCGCGCTGCTCCTCGCGGCGTGCTCAAGTGGCCCACCCGCCGCGACTGCGTCGCCCGCGCCGAGTCAGGCCCCGAGCGTCGCGGTCAGCGCAGCACCAACTCTCCCGTCACCGCCAACCGAGCCGACAACGGCCGCTGACGGGCTGCCGCGCAGCTTCACGCGCGTCGCCTTCGATGCGGGCACACACGACGGCACCGTGACCACCGACAAACGCCTGCAGCTCGGGCCGTCCCCCGCGAAGGGCGGCTACGTCGACCCGTACGGCGGGACGATCTCCGACGAGCGTGGTACGTGGACGTCTGCCGCGGTGCGGACGCCGTTCGCGTTCGATCGGCTCGTCGCCTCCTGGAACGCGACGACGCCCGCTGGCACGTGGATCGACGTGCTGATGCGCGCGAGTGGGGCGTCGCGCCAGACGAAGTGGTACACGCTGGCCATCTGGTCGTCGGGCGACGAGACGATCCATCGCACCACGGTGAAGGGGCAGGGCGACGGTGACGGCCGCGTCAACGTCGACACCTTCGAGGCGGCCCCTCTCGCGGCAGAGCTCACCTCCTACGAGCTTCGCCTCATCCTTCACCGCGCGGCGGGCGTCACCGCGACCCCGAGCGTCGCACTTCTCGCGGCGGTGACATCGCGCGTCGCGCTGCCATCGCTGCCGAGCGCGTTCGGCGGCACCGCCCGCGATCTCGATGTCCCGATGCTGTCGCAGGAGACCCACACCGGCCACTATCCGGAGTACGACGGTGGTGGTGAAGCCTGGTGCAGCCCGACGTCGACCGCGATGGTGCTCGGCTTCTGGAAGAGCGGACCGAGCGCCACAGATCTCGCGGCATTCCCAGGCGCGTCACATGGCGACGGTCAGGTCGATCACGCCGCGCGGTTCACGTACGACCGGAGCTACGAGGGTGCCGGCAACTGGCCGTTCAACACGGCCTACACGGCGCAGTACGGTCTCGAGGGATTCGTCACGCGCCTCCGGTCGCTGACCGAGGCGGAGCGCTTCATCGCCGCCGGCATCCCGCTCATCGCGTCGATCAACGGCGTCCTGCCCGGCTTCCTCTTCACCAGCACGAACGGGCACCTGCTCGTGATCCGCGGCTTCGACGCGAACGGCGACGTCATCACCAACGATCCGGCTGTCCGAACGAACGCCCAAGCGCGCAAGGTCTACCCGCGGCTCGAGTTCGAGACCGTGTGGCTCCTCGGCTCGACCGGCACCGTGTACGTGATCCATCCGCTCGGTGTCGCATTGCCGCCGAACGTCCCCGGCCTTCCCGCGAACTGGTGATACGCGTTCGGCTGATGGCGCGTCCCGACTGCGGCCTGTGCGACGAGGCCATGACCGCGCTGCGGCGCCTCAGCCGCCGGACGCCTCTCGACATCGAACGTGTCGACGTCACGCGGGACGCCGCGCTTCTCGAGCGGTACGTCGTGCGTGTCCCGGTCCTCGTTGCTGGTGACGCGGAGCTCGATGTGGCCGGTATCGACGATGGCGCCATCGGCCGCTGGCTGGACGAGGTCGGAGATTGACCCCGACGACGCCGGCCGCCGTGCGGCGTTTCTTCGAGCGCCGCTATCGCGATGCCAGATCGCCTGAGCGCGCCGCGGCGGGCAAGGCGTACCTGAAGAGCGACCTTCGCTTCTACGGGACCACCGTGCCGGAGATCCGACGGGCGGCGAATGACTTCGCGCGCGAGCATCGCGACCTCTCGCGCGCCGAGCTGCGCAGGATCGTCGACGAGCTGTGGTCGACCGATGTCTACGAGCTCCGGTCGGCCGGGATCGCGCTGCTCTCGCGCCACGCGGACCTGCTCGAGGAGCGCGACCTTCCGTGGCTCCTCGGCTTCGTGCGCCGCTCGAAGACCTGGGCGCACGTCGACTGGCTTGCTGCGGATGTGATCGGCGGCGTGGTGGGCGAGTCGCGCAGCGCCCTCCGGCGGCTGCCCGCGTGGGCGCGCGACGAGAACTTCTGGGTCCGCCGCACGGCGCTCCTCGCACAGCTGCGCCAGCTGAGTCATGAAGCAGGTGACTTCGCGCTATTCGCGCGCCTCGCCTCGCCGATGCTGCACGAGCGTGAGTTCTTCATCCGCAAAGCGTTAGGTGAGCAAGAAACGGCCGGAGCTGGTCTTCGAGTTCCTGCGCGAGCACCGCGGTGAGGTGTCCGGTCTCACGCTCAGCGAGGGAGCGAAGTACCTTCCGGCGAGGAAGCGCCGCGCGCTGGGCTTGCCGCCGAAGGCCGCGTGGATCGACCGTGAGCGCCGCCGGAAGGCCTCAGGCGCGTAAGTTCACAAGGACCAGTGCGGTCTAACGATCGCCAGGAAAGACCAGGTAGCTGAGCAGCACCCCGAGGATTCCGGTGAGGACGATCGTGCCCGTCACATCCGGCACTCCCCACCACACCCCGCCCTGGTACCCAAGCGCAGTCAAGAAATAGCCCGTCGTGAATACCATCGGGACCGCGGCCGCGAAAATGCGGATCGCGAGCGGTCGCGTCGCCGCAGGGCGGAGACGCAGCAACAATGCATCGCCGACGACGCCGGCGACGATGGCGTAGCCCAGCAGCGGCCAGAGCGCCAGAAGATTGCCCCGCGTGAGGAGCATGACGAGCGCATTGAGCCCGAGCACGACGGTCATGTCGCCCGGCCGCAACGAATCCCGCCGCAGCACAACAAGCACCGGGCCCATCACGAGGCCGGACTGCAGTAGGAGACCGAAGATTCCGCGTATCTCCTGCCACGCGATCACGCGCGAGAGCGTGAGATCTGATCCATCACGCAGCGAGCCGGTAAGCCAGATGGGCTCGGAGCCAGCGCTGACCGACAGCCCAGCGAACGGACTCGCGTACTGGGTCATGAAGGTGAGAAGGGTCACAAGTCCCGCGAGTGACACGACCGCCGTCAGGTGCCGCGACCAGGACTCGTCGCTCGCGCGGAACCATGCGGCTCGCAGCGGCCCGGTGATGATGAGAGTGCCACCGATAGCCAGCCCCAGATGTGTGGGGCTGAGGAGGGTCCCGACGTCCACCTCGATGCCGAAGACGATGTGCCAGACCATGTCCAGCAGGCCTGCGACCCCGAAGATGACGACGCCCACGAGTGCCGCGTCATAGCCACGCGGTAGCACGCCACGCCACGTGAGATCTGGAGTGCGGTTCCGCGCGACGGTCACGGCGAGTACGGCCGACGTCGCGAGGTAGCCGGAATAGAGGATCGCGTGCCACGGCGTAAAGAAGGTGTCGATGAGTGGCCGGATGGTGTTGTGCGCCCATCCGTCGATCGCCACCCCGGCGACCAGCCACACGGCCCCGGCGAGCATGATCCAGTCGAACCGCGCGTCGCTCGAGACGCTAACGGATCGGGATCGTAGACCGACGGACGCAGCGCTCATGATGGTTCGCACAGCATCGTCCACCTCGTGTCAATGTCTGCCTCACTCCGAACACGCGGACCGTATTCGGCCTCACTGAAGATGCTCCGCACGAACGGCCCGTCATGCGCGCAGGTACGTGAGCACTGCGAGGACCCGGCGATGATCTTCGTCCGCGGGCTCGAGCTGCAGCTTCTGGAAGATGCTGTGGACGTGACCCTCGACGGTCTTGGGACTGAGCGAAAGCGCGTCACCGATCGCGGAGTTCGAGCGTCCCTCCGCCATGAGCTTCAGCACCTCGCGTTCGCGCTCGGTGAGGTCGCCGACGAGGTCCCGATGTCGACGGCGGACCACCAGCTGCGCGACCACCTCCGGATCGATGGCCGATCCACCCGAGGCCACGCGTCGCACGGTCTCGACGAAATCGTGCACGTCGGAGACCCGGTCCTTGAGCAGGTAGCCGATCCGATCGGCGCCGCGCTCGAGCAACCGGAGCGCGTGCGTGGTCTCGACGTATTGCGAGAGCAGGAGGACGGCGACGCTGGGATGGCGCTCCCTGATCGTCGCCGCGGTCTGAAGTCCTTCGGTCGTGTTCGTGGGTGGCATGCGGATGTCGGTGATCACGATGTCGGGCGGGTCCGCGTCGACGAGATCGAGCAGCTGCGTGCCGTTCCCCGCGCGGCCGATCACCTCGAAGCCGGCACCCTCGAGTAAGCGCGCGAGGCCCTCGCGGAAGAGCACCGAGTCGTCGGCGATCGTCACCCGCACGGGAGCTCGGCCCGGACGACGGTGCCGTGGCCGCCTGGACTCTCCACGTTGAGGCTGCCGCCGATGGCCGCGGTGCGGTCCCGTAGTCCGACGAGACCGGATCCGCGGCGCGAGTCGACACCACCGACGCCATCGTCGCTGACCTCGACGCGGAGGCGGCCGGCCTCCTCCTCGATCCGGATCTTGATCGACGATGCGTGCGAATGCTTCGCCGCGTTCGCCAGAGCCTCCGCGACCACGAAGTAAGCCGTGACCTCGACCGGCTCGGCGTAACGACGATCGGGAACGCCGACCACCGACGTTTCGATCGGCGAGCGGTCGGCGAGCGATGCGACCGCGGCATGGAGCCCGGACTCGGTCAAGAGCGGGGGATGGATACCGCGAGCCAGGTCGCGCAATTCCGAGAGTCCGGCCTGCATCTCGCGGGCGGCATGCTGGAGCAGATCGGACGTCTCCGACATTGGACCCGCGATGGCCTGTGCCATCCCCACGTTGAGCATGGCATTCACGAATCGCTGCTGCGCTCCGTCGTGCAGGTCGCGTTCGATCCGCCGGCGCTCCTCATCTTGTGCGGCGATGATCCGCGCGCGCGATTCGCGCAGCTCCTCGAACAGCCGGAACCGGCCGAACACCAGCCCGGCCTGCGACGCGAGGTCGCTCACAAGGCGAACCTCCATCGGTGTGAGGTGTTCGCCGCGCGGCTTTCGCACCACAAGCGCGCCGAGCTGCTCGTTCTCGTGGAATACCGGCACGACGGTGCCGGTCGGTCCGGCACGTGCGGCGATGTCGTTGGGATCGGCGAGCGTTTCCGCAGCCGGAGAGGCAGGCGACGCTGCGGCGAGCCGCAACCTCTCTCCGACCCTCACCCAGACCTCGACGAGCGCCGCTCCGGCACCGTCGCGCACGAGCTGTGCCATGCGCGGCAGTAGCACGTCGGCCGATTCCGACTGGCCCACGCTGCGCGCGAAGTCAGACAGGATTTCGTACGGATTCGCTCGCTTGCCGTAGACGGCGAGATTGGCGAAGGCATTGAGCCGAGCGCGCACCGGCTCGAGGAGCAACGCGATGACCGCGATCGCGATCAGAGTGACGACGGGACCCATGCCTGCGGTCTCTCCGACGAGGTTGCCGACGGCCGCGACGGTCACGCCGTAGCAAAGCGTCACGAACGCAGCGATCCCCGCGTACATGATCGTCCGGCTGATGACGAGGTCGATGTCGTAGAGGCGGTAGCGCATGATCGCGATCCCGACCGTCAGCGGCATCAGCAATCCGAGACTGACGTTGAAGACCTGGTCCGCCCACAGGGCGATGGGATGCAGGACATCCGCGACCTCCTGTCGAACGGGAGGGCGATCCGCGAACAGGATCGCCGCGAACCAGTCGCTGCGATTCACAAGGAACGCGATGGCCGCGAACGTCACCGCATACGCGAACCACTTCAGCTGCAATCTCGCTTCGCCAGACGCAGATCGCAGCCGCAGTAGGACGGCTGCTCCGACGAGGACCGCGAGGATGTTGTTGCCCCAGAACAAAGCGGTCCCGGGCACGAACGGGAACATGTCCTGACGTAGCCACCCGAGCGCCTGCCCCAACGCGCGCCAGTCCGGGAGGCTGGTGACCGGAACTCCTTGCCTCCCTGCGTAGCCGATGATCATGAAGTAGGGACTATCCGTATTCAGCGCGACATCGCCCAGCTGAAGCAGGACGAGAAGGACGATCGCCACCGCCCACCGCGCCGACCGCAGACGCCCATCCGGAAAGAGGAGGACCGCGGAGACGGCGCAGGTGAGCAACAGCACTCCAGCGAAGAGCTGATAGCGAGCTGCCGTGTCCGCGAGCGGCAGTGAATCGGGCACCACGTTGAGGCCGTGGATCGCGTACTGGACCGTGAAGTTGTTGAGCGCGTATGCGACAGCGAATGCAGCGAAGGTCCACGTGAACGCATTCCGTGGTTGCCTCCAAACGATCAGCCCGGCGATGGCGCACGCCACCACCGTCGAGAGCGTTGCGAGCCCGAGCCGGAGCACATACGTCCACTCGAGTGACAACCCGGGAAGCGTGGAGCCATCGAGCTGCTTCCATGGAAGACTCTCGTGATCGACGATCGCAAGCGACAGCGTCGCGATCGCGAGAGTGGCTCCGCCCGTGGCGATCGCCAGTCCCGCGACGGCCTGTCGACGGGTCGGCATCGCGTCGCTGGTGGCGGTCATGGCCGCCACCGCGGCCAGTCCTTGTCGACGCCGTCCAGGGTGAGGCGCTGGATGTTGCTGCCGTCTGGGCGCATCACGAAGAGGTCGATCCAAGCTCCGGTATCGCGCCTGAACGCGATCCAGTGACCGTCGGGTGACCAGTCCGGCTTGTTATCGCCCCAGCCGAGATTCAATCGGTGCGTCTCGGCTCCATCCACGGAAACGACGAGGAGTGAGGAGCTCAACGGAACGTCTTTCGTACCGCTGGGCTCTGACAGAATGAAGACGATCCGCGAACTGTCTGGCGACCACCGACCGTACGTCGCGCCTACATCGTCGTCGCCTACCTGGTTGGTGATTTGACGCTGGTCGCTGCCATCCGGCGACATGGTGAAGATGTTGCTTGCGTTGTGGGGCCGACCCCAGGTGAACGCGACGCGTTTCCCATCCGGCGCCCACGACGGCTGCCCGAGGTAGTCCGGCCCGTGTGTCACGCGGCGCAGATCGCTGCCGTCTGGTCGCACGACGAAGAGACTGCGCGCGCCGGCGTTCGGACCGTCGCGGCTGCTATCGAACATGATCCACCGGCCATCCGGTGACCAGGTCGGATCACCGTTCCACGCGCCGCCATGCGTGAGCCGCGTGACCCTACCGTCCTCGAGCGCCATGACGTAGATCGCGGTCTCGCCGTCTTTCGGGCTGACATAAGCGATGCGTTCGCCATCGGGCGACCACGCCGGATCGGTGTTCCAGGCGTGGTCGGCGATGACCGGCTTGACCTGTCCGCTCGAGACATCCAGTAGGTAGAAGCCGGTGCCCGGGCGGGGTAGGAAGTCGACGCAAGAGAAGAGGAGCTCCCCACCGATCTCCGGGTGCGGTGTGGCGTCTCTCCCGCACTTCGTCACGGACTCCGGAGCCGCGCACGCGACCAGCTGCGAGCTCAGGAGAGCCACCGCCAACGCCGCGAGCCGGGGCTTCATCGCGACGATATTCCCACCGGCCACCAGCGGTGGACCACGGTGCCAGCCCTGACCGTCCTTGCGCCGCGAGAGGGTCAGCCCGTGCCGAAGTCGCGGGTGCGCTCGGATGTGGCCGCTGCGCGCCGACCGTAGCGTCGCCCGAGCGACAGGCTCGACTGGAGGCACCAGATGGAACGCATCGGACGAATGCTCCTCGTGATCATCACGACGACGGCCCTGACGATCGGCGTCGCGTCACTGGGGATCGCCGCGGTCTCCACATCGCAGCCGGCTTCCGGAAGCGCCGTCCGTGACCTCGAGTACGGCGTCCCGGGCCGTGGACCCATGACCCCGAAGCCAGGGCCGGCGGCATCCCCTGGACCGCCACCGTCGCCCCGAGCGACGCCCTCGCCGCGGCCCGGATTCCCTTGAGCGCCGGGTCTATGCCGCCAGCGGGCGCTGCCTGAGGTGCAGCGCGTCGAACCAGGCGATGTGCTCGTTCGCCCAGCGTGGCGCCTCGAGCGGAAGCATGTGGCCGATCCCACGCGCGACGTGCACCTCGGCCGCCGGATTCGCGAGCCGGAAGAACTCCGCGTCGCGCACCGTGAAGACCCGGTCGTCGGTGCCCCAGAGCAGCAGCGTCGGGATGTCGCGCAGCGCGGCGACGTTGCCGCGGAGCGTGAAGCCGAGCTGCTCGCCACCCGGGAAGGGAAGTAGGAGGAGCCGGCGCCACCGCGGCGGCTGATTCGCCCAGACGATCGCGCGGATCGAGCGCACCGTCGCCGGCGACCGTCGGTCCCGGCGCAGCATGTGGCGGATGAAGTGGTCGTCGTCGCGCCGCGCCCTGCCGATGAGGAAGCGACGCAGGAAGGAGCCGGTGCCACGTTCGTAGGGACGCAGCAGCGCGCGCCCGATGAGCGGCACGCAGTACAGCTTGTAGGCCCAGAGCATCGAGCGGCCGAGACCCGCGGGCGCGACCAGCACCAGACCCGCGACCGCGGCCGGCTTTCGGAGCGCGATCTGGAGCGCGATGCCGCCCCCGAGCGAATGGCCCAGGAAGACGGCGCGCTCGATCCCGAGCTCGCCGATCACGTGAAGCACCATGTCCGCGAGCTGCGAGAAGCGTGCGTCAGCCTTACGCAGCGCAGGTGTGAGGCCGAACCCCGGGAGCTCGATGACATGCGTTGCGTAGCCGAGCGCGCGGAGAGCGCGCGTCTGCGGAGCGAGCGCTACCGCGGTCGCGCCCATCCCGGGCAAAAGGACCGCGTGCGGGCCCGTCGCCGGACCGCAGGACTTGATGCGGAAGCGGTAGCCCGCGTGCTGGACGATCGACTCGCGCACCTCATCACTATGTACCCGCGGCGACGCAACAAGGAGTCCGGCGGGTTAGCCCTTCGGTCATCACCCCAGTGGGGGATTCGGTACAGTCCGATGAGTTAGCCAGCGCCCCTAACAACCGCGAGAGAAGGGATCCTCATGAGCGTTTATCGAGCGGAATACATCTGGATCGACGGCACCACGCCGACGCAGAAGCTGCGTTCGAAGACGAAGATCGTGCCGACCGGCGAGAAGCCGCCGATCTGGGGCTTCGACGGATCGAGCACGCAGCAGGCGACGGGTGACCGCTCCGACTGCGTCCTTCAACCGGTGTTCACCTGCCCGGATCCGATCCGCGGTGGTGATGACCTCCTCGTCTTGTGCGAGGTCATGCTCGTGACCGGACAGCCGCATGTTTCGAACATGCGACGTGCGGACGCCGATATGGCTCTGCGCTTCGCGTCCTTTGACACGTGGTTCGGCATCGAGCAGGAATACACGCTCTTCCGCGGCTCGCGGCCACTCGGGTTCCCCGACAGCGGCTTCCCGGCACCGCAGGGCGGGTACTACTGCGGCGTCGGCGCGGATGAGGTCTTCGGCCGTGAGGTCGTCGAGGCGCACCTCGATGCCTGTCTGAAAGCCGGACTCAAGATCTCGGGCATCAACGCCGAGGTCATGCCTGGTCAGTGGGAATTCCAGGTCGGGCCGCTGGGCGCCCCTGAGGTCGCCGATCAGCTGTGGCTCGCGCGTTGGCTGCTGTATCGCGTGGGAGAACCGTTCGGGATCAGCGCGACGCTGTATCCGAAGCCGGTCCGCGGAGACTGGAACGGCGCGGGCGCGCACACGAACTTCTCGACGAACGAGATGCGGCGTGACTACGACGCGTGCATCGCGGCGGCCGAGGCGCTCGGCACGCGGCACGACCTCCATATCGCGAACTACGGCTTCGGTATCGAGGAGCGCCTCACCGGGCTTCACGAGACGTGTTCGTACAAGGAGTTCCGCTATGGCGTGAGCGACCGCGGCGCGTCGGTGCGCATCCCGTGGCAGGTCGCGAAGGATCGGCAGGGCTACATCGAGGACCGTCGGCCCAACGCGAACGCCGATCCGTACGTCACGACCCGTCTCATCCTCGAGACCGTGTGCGGCGCGGCGAGGTCGGATCGGACGTCGGGCGCCAAGCGGCCTGTGCCGCGCGCGGCGAAGCGAACGGCGCGACGAGACAAGGTGGCGAGCTAAGCCGAGGCGACGCTCACTGACGCTGCGCGCCATATGGCAGGCCGCACTCGCTGCAGAAGGCGAGGCCATCTTTCCGCCGGGGCGCGCCGCAGTTCGCGCAGGCCGTTGCCGCGGCGGGAGGCGATGGCGGCACAGGCACAGAGGCGGGCGACGTGCGTCCGCGCTGCGCGCGTCCGACGTCGATCATCCACACCGTCCAGCCGAGCGGGACGAGCACCTTCCGGATGTCGAAGCCGCTGAGCTCGATGAGCACGGATCCGACGATGAGGACCGCGACGAAGGCCGCGACCACGACAAGCGACCAGCGATGCAGGCCAGCGCGTACGACTTCCACGCTCGCCACGACGATCCAGAGCGCGCTCGCGCTGGGCGCCGCGCTGACGAAGGCGTCGACGACAGAGGGTGCGTTCGCCATGAGCGCGGGTGCCGCGAACAACGCACCGGCTGCGGACCACGTGCCCGCTGCGAGGAGCGCGGCCGCGACCGCCCACCAGCTCGATAGGCCGCTCTGCCGCATCGCGACCGTCAGCACGACCGGGAGGAGGCCGTACGCGACGACCGTCGCGACGACAGCAATGATCGTCGCGATGCCGGTCGGCTCGGTGATTCCGCCGGCCACGGCCGCAACGAGCGCGGCGACAGCAGCGGCGAACGCCGCGATCGAGCCGATCCGTAGCCAGCTGCGCTTCGCCGCCGAGGGACCGCTCGCGGCGTCGGCAGCCGCCTCGGCTTCGGTCATGCGTCAACGCTAGCGGCGGAGGCTCGCGCATGCGTTACGTTGCTCGCGATGGACGCCGAGATGCCGGACTACCTGAGCGTCAACCGCGATGCCTGGACGAAGTCCAACGCGCGCTACACCGACGGGCGCGCCGAAGAGGCGTGGGCTCAGGCCGAGATCGCCTGGGGCGTCTGGCAAACGCCCGAGTCCGCCGTGAAGGTCCTGCCCGGCCTGCGGGGCAGGGATGTCGTCGAGCGTGGGTGTGGCACGGCGTACGTCGGCGCCTGGCTGAAGCGCCGTGGCGCGCGGCGGGTCGTCGGCGTCGACATCACGCCGGCGCAGCTCGCGACCGCCCAGCGGTTGAATCGCAAGTGCGGGATGGGACTCGAGCTCATCGAGGCGAACGCGGAGGTCGTGCCCCTGCGCGACGAGGTTTTCGATCTCGTCATCTCGGAATATGGCGCATCTATCTGGTGCGATCCGGACAAGTGGATCCCGGAGGCAGCACGGTTACTCCGACGCGGCGGAGAGCTTGCGTTCCTGCGCAATTCGACCCTCTCGATGCTCTGTATGCCCGATGCCGGCAAGGTCCAGGAGACGCTACAGCGCCCGCAGCGGGGCATGAATCGGCTCGAGTGGACCGAGGATGATCCGGGAATCGAATTCCACCCCAGCGCGGGCGACCTCATCCGGCTCCTGCGCGCAAACGGATTCGACATCGTGGATCTGGTGGAGCTCTACGCGCCGGAGGGCGCGAGAGATCACGGCGAGTATTCGTACGTGACCGCCGCATGGGCGCGGCGCTGGCCGTCAGAGGAGATCTGGCGAGCGCGTAAGCGCGACTGACGACTTCGACGGTGCGGTACGTCGCGTCGCCAGCACGGAACCGAGCACGATGAGCACGAAGCCGAGAACGATCCCGATCGTGAGCGGCTCTCCGAGGAATGCAACGCCGAGCGCGAGCGCGACCGCGGGGTTCACGTACGTGATGACGGTCGCGCGCGCGGCACCGACCTCCGCGACGAGCGGAAAGAACACCAGGAACGCGAGGGCGGTGCAGATCACGCCGAGGACCGTGACCGCGACGACGACCTGCGGAGAAGGAAGCGCGCGCGGGAGCTGCGCGAAACCCAGGGGCGCGTAGACGATCATCGTCAGCGCGAGCGACGACGCGACCACTCCGAACAACGGAAGACCCGACAGCTTGCGCCCGATGATCAGCGCTCCGAGCGCGTAGCCCAGCGCGACGAGCGCGACCTCACCGACCGCGCCGAGGTCGCCGGCGCCCACGTCCAACCCGACGAGCGCGGCGACGCCGAGGAAGCCGAGTCCGAGGCCGGCGACGCGGCGCAGATCGACACGGTCGTCGGCGCCGGTAGCCCAGGCGAGGATCGCGCCGATCGACGGGACCAGCGCGATGAGGAGTCCGGAAAGCGAGCTCGAGATCCGTCGCTCGGCATCGGACAGGAAGAACCACGGCGCGGCGACCTCGACGAACGTATACGCGACGATCCACTTCCAGTGGGCAAGCAGTGGCCCCAGATCTTTTCGGGCGAAGGCGATGGGCAGGAGCAGTCCCGCGCCGATCGCGGTGCGAAGGAAGACGAGACTCGCCGGCGAGAGCTCGCTCACCGCGATCTTGATGAAGAGGTACGGAATTCCCCAGATCACGCCCATCGCCGCGAACAAAACCCAGCCCCGTCGTGTCACCGTGTCACGTTAACCCGGCGATGTCAGTGTTGCCCTCGCTACAAAGCCCTCATCGCAACGTGCACGTCTGCGGCTCGGCGAGCAGCGATCCGACGTTCGCGCTGATCTGGTAATCGCCGGGAAGCACACCAGACGGCGGCGTGAATGAGGCGGTGAAGCTGCCGTCGGCTCCGACCGTCCCGGACAACGGCGTCGCGAGCAGCGAAGATCGGATCGCGTAGCGCGCGAACGGCGGCCAGCCGTTTCCGACGACCGAGACCGATCCGTTGACCGCTGCGCAGGTCACGGCGAGCGTCGGTGCATAGACCGCGACCTGTCCGCTCGCGGACTGTCGTCCGTCGCTCGCGGTGATGCGATACGTCGCGCCGACCGTCGCTTCGATCGGCACCGTGATCGCGACCGTGAAGTCGCCTGAGGCGTCCGCGTTCGCCTGCACAAGTGGTCGCCCGTCCTCCCAGCTGATCGTGACCAGCGCCGTGGACCATCCGTGTCCGCTTACGTTCATCGCGCTTCCCGGGGAGCCGTTGCCTCCGATCACCGACGGTCCTGCCGGCGTCGGCGACGGCGTGGGCGTCGGCGACGGCGTGGGCGGCGGAGTCGGCGTCGGTTCCGCCGTTGGCGCGGGCGTCGATGGCCGGGGCGGCGTCGGCGTCCGCACGGGCGGCGCGGTCGGCGCCACTGTCGGCGCCTGCGTCGGCTCCGGCGCGGCCACCGCTGTCGGCGTCGGCGATGGCGTGGGGCTCGGCGTCGCACTCGGCGGCGGCGTTTGCCCCGACGGTGGCGGCGTCACCTCGATCCCCGCGGCGAAGCCGAAGCGGGGCAGCGGCGCGAACAGCGATGCGTTGGGAGCGCCGTTCGCCGTCACGCGGGGGAAAGACGGCGGCACTACGACGCGCATGGGCGGGCGATCGACCAGCGTCAATTTGGCGAGGCCTTTCGCGGTCAAAGCACCGGTCGACCCGCGTTCGACCGCGAGGCTCGAGCCGAACTTCGTGCCAGATGGGCCGCCTCCGCTCACCGAGTAGTTGAAGGACAGGTTGCCCGTGCCATCGATGGCCGATGCCGTCGCAACGAAGTCACCGCCCGGCGCGATCGATTCGATGACCATCGAGTACGTGCCGGTGGTCGCGTTCGGCAGATCGATGAGCTCCGGGTCGATACCAGGTTCGGTCGCGAGACAGCCCGGGATCTGGCGGACCAGCGTGGGTCCCGCGGGCACGACGCCGCAGCTGCGGCCGAGCGGATCGACGACGACGAGAAAGGCCGGGGAGTGCAGCCCGAAACGCAGCGTGTTCAGCGCGCTGGGGACGGCCGCGGGTGGGGAAGGGGGCGCTCCGGGCTGGACCGTCGTCAGCGAGCCGGCCGGCACGACCACGGTCTGCGTCTGGGCGATCACCTCGACGCTGCCGTCGACGGTGGTCACCGTCGTCGCCCCGCTGATCAGGACGTCCGTGATGAAGCCCGTGCCGCGCACCACGGCCGTCGCCGCGGGTGTCCGCAGCTCGAATTTCGAGTCGGTCTGCAGCAGCCGCTGGACGCTTGACCAGGTGCGGCCGATGGACTGCTGGAGCTGGATCGCGACCGTTCCATTTTGCGTCGAGGTCGTCTGTGCGACCGTGACGATCGCCCCGGCCTCGAGCTCGATGGTCGACGCATCAAGGAACGTGATCACGGCATGGCTTTGCTCGGCGGTGCGCACGCGATCGCCGGCGTTCAGGGCCTGGCCGTCGGCGACGCGCACAAAGGCGGCGGCGCCGTGCGCGACGTCGACCGTTCCATCGATGATGCTCAGGACCACGGCCGCCGCTGACGCGCGCTGCTGCGTGAAGATGAGCGTCGCGGGTATGAGAACGCCGAGAGCGATGAGCGCGACGATCAGGATTCGGATGCGCAGGCTTTAGGAGAACCTCATCTGTTGCGCGGGCGCGCGCGTCGTTCCATGCTGCCGAAGGTCGCCGGCGCGCCCAGCATCCTGGAGAGCCCATCGAAGACGGCGCCCTTGTCGATGGCGAGCGTCGGGGTGGAGATATCGCCCTTCACATGCGCACCTTTGCGCAGCTCGACGGAGCCGCCCGCCGTGATGTTCCCGGTGACCTCACCACTTACGACAGCCGATCCGCAGTTGACATCTGCCGCGATCTTGGCGTGATCGCCGATGATGAGGAGGTCGTTCGTGCTGATGCTTCCGGTGAAGGTGCCATCGATCTGGACCGCGCCCTCGAAGTGGAGCTTGCCGTTGACCTGCGAGTCTGCGCCGAAGAGCGCATTCAGCATCTCGCCCATGAATGCACCCTCGACCTCTACCGTGCCCTCGAACTGCAGCTTGCGGCTGGCGTCCGTACTCGGGGTGAGTTCGTCGGAAGTGCTGGCCATCGGGTTCGGCTTCTCGTCGGTCCGTACCTGGGTGTTGAACATCTGATCGACCCCCTTCTCGCGGGTGGGCGCTCCGGGTGGGCGCTCTATGAGAACGCGGAGGGACGACGGCTGCTATGGGTCCTGCCTGCCAGCCTGTCGCCGAAACGCGACTAGGGCAATCGGATCGTGGCGGTCGGGAGCGGCGGCAACGTGGGCAGTGGGGGCAGTGTCGGAAGGAATGAGGTCGGCGTGGGTGTCGGCATCGGCGAAGGAGACTGGGGACTTTGTGATGCGGTCTGTGCCGGCGTTGGCGGAGCTGTCACGGCGGGGGAGGGCGTCGTGGGTGCGCTTGTCGCTGGCGACGCCGACGCTGTCGTCGCGGGTGCTGCTGACTCAGGCGCTGCCGTCGCCGCCGGCGTTGCACTCGGCACGACCGAACTGGCAGCTGTCGTACCGGCAGGTGGGCTCGACGTGATCGGTGCGACGGGTCCGGCGGTCTGCGATGTCGCGGTCGATGACGGTCTCACCGATGGTGTTTGGCTACCTGCTGGCGCCGATGTGCCGCGAACCTCAGAACCCACGAGCAGGTTGAGGGCGAGGACGATCGCCGCCACCCCCGCGAACGTGACAAGCACCTGACCAAAACGGAGTGAGTGCACGCGAGCGACGCTCGGCGCACGTGGTGGCGGGAGCGTGCGAGCCGCAAACGTAAGGACCAGCAGGACGACGCCTGTGGCCGCGGCGACGGCCACCGGACGGAGGTCGTCTCGCGACAGGAATACGAGACTGCCGACGATCGTGCCGAGTGTCGCGGCCAGGATGAGGACCTGCAGCTGCCTGAGCGCGGTCATGTCGGTCGGCTCGACGCACGCGCCATCCGTCTCTCCCGACCCAACCCGCTCGCCCCTTCGGCACATTCGATGTTATTTCAACGGCATGAGAGACGCGGCTTGACGAGTTAGCTGCGCGCCGGCGGCTTTCCGATCAAACCAGCGCTGCGGGGCTCACTGCTCCCTGGTGACTGCGGGGGAGTCGCTACGCGCACTCGATGCGCACTCCCGTCCTGCGCCCATGCCTAAACCAACCTTGCATCCTTCGCACATTTTACGTATGGTTAGGTGAGTGGTCACGTTGCGGCAGCTGACCGAGGACTACTTCCGCAAGTTGTCCTTGGCCGGCCGCTCCGACAGGACGATCGGCCACTACCACGACTATCTGAACGACTTCATCGCGTTCGCCGCGCGGCACGGCGTCACGGAGACGACCGCGGCGACCAAGATCACACGCGAGCTGATCACGTCGTACCAGCTGGACTTGGCGGAGCGCCCCAGTTCTCGAGACCCAAAGGAAAAGTTGGCCCTAGCCACTCGGAACCTATTCGCGGTCGGCCTACGCGGCCTCCTGAGGCACGGCGTGACCGAACTGAAGCTTCCAATACCCGCCCCCGACACCGTGATCATCGCCAAGGTCGGCGAAAAGACGATGCGCCGTATGGAAGTGTCCGACTTCGAAGCCCTCCTCGAAGCCCTTGCCAAGACCGGCAAGGCAGCGCTCCGGGATCGTGCGTTACTTGAGGTGCTCTTTGCGACAGGGTGCCGGCTCAGCGAGTTGTGCACACTCACGCGCCGCCGCGTGAACCTCAAAACCCGCGAGGTCGAGGTCCTGGGGAAAGGCAAGAAGGTGCGCGGAACCTATCTGACCGAAGGGGCAGCTCGCCACCTCGAGCGGTACCTCGCTGCGCGGAAGGACAGCTCGCCGTACGTATTCATCTCGGGCCAGAGCGTGCGCCGTGTAGTCGACCGGAAGACCGGCCTCAAGCGAGCCCAGAAGGCCACTTATCCGCTCACGCCGCGCAGCGTACAAGCGCTGGTCGAACGTCTGGCGATGAAGGCAGGCCTACCCGACGACTTTTCGCCTCACTGGTTCAGGCATGGTCGTCTCACGATCGTCGCCCGACATGCGGGCCTTCTCGCAGCGCAGGAACTGGCTGGCCATGCGAGTCCGAACACGACACGGCGATACACGCGCATCACTTCAGCAGAACTGAAGCGCCACTTCGACGACGCAGAGCGGAAGGAGCGGGCACTGAGTGAATGACTACGAGCAAGACCTCTTCAACGGCCCACTGCCTCTCGCCTGTGGGGATCCACCGCCACGAGATCTGGCGTGGCTCGCGGGGTTCACTGACGGAGAAGGGACGATCAGCCTATCTGTGAATAGACATCGCAATGGCCTGAGAACAATCACGCCTCGGTTCTCGCTCTCGAACACCAATCTCTCGAACCTCGGACGGGCGCGCCTACTTCTTGCTCGGCTGACCGGGCACGACGTGAAGGTCAAGACCAAGAAGAGTGATGGCCAGAGTCGTCCTGCGTACGCGATCGAACTTGCTTCCCACTTCGATGTCGACACTACTGTCCGCGCCTTGTACCCCTACCTGGTCGGAAAGTGGCCCCAGGCGCACGCGATTCTCGAATATCTGACAATCGCTCCCGGTCATCCGGCGCATCCCGAAGGATTCGCCCGCGTCCGAGGTAAACAGCCGCGTCCCGGCGCGCGGTATGACTCAAGGCACTGGGATCTCGTTACGCGTGTTCGAGAAATGAATCGACGTTATGCGCCGGGCGAGTGGCAGGCTGCGGCGCAAGCGGCTCTGAGCGCGAAGCCAGCAGAGCCTCCTGGCCATACGCCTATGGATCCCCTGAAGCGCTGGTACAAGCTTTACGTGGGGTAATTGCCGAAATTACCCCTCTCGACATTGCCGACCCCGCAGTCCGCGCAGCGAGGCTTTGGCTGCGACACGCGGCCATCACGCTCTGGGGCTCCGCGAGCTTGCCATCCGCGCAGCGGCTCGCTGGTTATCGCCAGATCTCGACGACACGGAGAAATCTGGGCACAAGCGACGCTGGGCTGAAGGCTTTTCTACAAGCACGTCGGCTGATGCGGCGTGGTTGTAGATGGCGGCGCCCCCGGCTGAGGGTCATTGATAGCATTGTCACAATAGTGCTATCATCGCGGGCGCATGCGGCAATTAATCACGCGGATCGACGACGATCTCCATCACCGTCTGAAGCGTCGCGCTGCCGTCGAGGGCAGGTCGGTGAATGCGATGGTCAGCGACATATTGCGTCGGGCCGTTGTAGCGCACGACCAACGTGAGCTCGTGCGCGCTCGTCTTCGCGCCCTGGGTCGTCTGGCGTTCGTGCCGCGCCCGCGCAAGGCTCCGTCCCGTCGCGCTGCGCTGCGATTGGCGCGAGGCACTGGCTCGTCCGTGAGCGAAGCACTCGAGGCGGATCGCAACAGACGGTGAGCCTCATCTATGCGGACAGCAGCGCTCTCGTCCGCGCGTACTTTCCCGACGAGCCTGACCATGCCGATCTGCGGACGCTATTGCTCGAGGGTAACGAGGCGGTTGTCACGAGCGAGATCGCGCGCCTTGAGCTCGCGAGCGCCGCGCGCGGGGCATCGAGCGGCGGCCGTCTGTCTCGGTGGAGCGAGCTGTTGGCACGGATCGACGTGGATCTCGCTGAGGGTGGACCGATCGGCCCGATCGGCTTGCGGCCGGATCTGATCCTTCCCGCGGCATATCGCCTGGTCGTCGAGCATCGCTTGCGGACCCTTGACGCAATACATCTCGCCGTGTGCGTCGAGGAGTGCCCGGCGTTCGCGGGCGACGACACGATCATTTTCGTGACGCGCGACAGAGAGCAGGCGGCGGCGGCGCGGGCGCTCGGCCTCGAAACGGGCTGAATCCGTCGTCCGCCGACGCACAGACCAGGCGCTACGGTCTGAACGGCGCTTTGCCGTCGATGTTGCCGACGAACTGCGGAAGCCGAGCATGCCCGAGCTGCTGTCGTATCGCCATGTTCTCGCCGGTGTGATACCAGTAGTGGTAGATCACGCGTTGCACAAGATTCCCGAACGTGTATGGGATCGGCTTTCCCTTGTTCACCGCGTTGGCCAGGAGGTCGGCCGTCGTGAGCCCGTCGAGCCATGGATCGGCCGCCGTCGTGATCGCGCGCCATGCCCTTAGAACGCGCGCAAGCGTGGGCGTGCTCGCGGGACCGCCGGTCGTGAACTCCGCGGCGATGTCGGGATACGGCTGCACGTCCAGTCCGAATCCAAGGAAGTAGCGCTGCTCCTGCCACGCGAGGTGGCCGACGTTCCAGCTGAGGCAGTTCATCGGAAGCAAACGCCGCCGCGCGTCCTTCTCCGTCACGCCCTTGATCGTTCGAAGAAATTCGGCTCTTGTGAAACGAAGCTGCGTTACCAGCGGATGGATCTCGGCCGTCCGCTTTCGGCGCTTCGCCATGCCAAAAAAGATACGTCAGGAACCCGCGCGTCTGCGTGCGGCCGATCAGTCGAGCTAAACGCGAACCACAGACGCGCACGGAGGCGGCTCGGCGTAGCGTTAGCCGCGATCTCTTGGGAGGGACACCGATGCTCGAACGCACACGCCTGATGTTCACCCCGCTCGCGATCCTCGTGCTTCTCGTCCTCATCTCGACCGCCGGTCTTGCCGTGTCCGGCAGATCGTCGGACCGCAAGATCGAGCGCACCAAGGACGCCGCCGGCAACCTCGACGAAGTCAGCGCGTCGATCCTGGAGCAAGCCGGGGCGCGCTACGCGCCGGGCACGAGCGTTCCCGGATCTGCGTTCCTCGCAGCGTTCCAGCAAGGGCGGGCGCTCCCCCTTGTCGGCGGCGCGTGGAGCGAGCTCACGACCAAGATGTACGACTCGGATGACAAGAATTACCGCGACCCCGTGTTCTCGAATGGCGGCGGCGGCAACGGTCTGGTGACCGGCCGCATGAGCGCGCTCGCGGTGCAGGCCAACGGCACGCTGTGGGCCGGCGCCGCCGACGGCGGCGTGTGGAAGTCGACGAACGGCGGTAACAGCTGGACACCGAAGTTCGACACACAGGGTTCGCTTTCGATCGGCGCGATCGCGATCAATCCGGCCGACCAAAGCGTGTGGGTCGGCACCGGCGAGGACAACACCGCGTTCGAGAACTACCGGGGCATCGGTGTGCTCCGCTCGACCGATGGTGGCTCTACGTGGAACAACATCGGCGGCTCCGAGCTCGACGGCACGACGATCGGCCGGCTCACCTTCGATGGACATGGCAACGTGTACGCGGCCACCAGCTTCGGGCTCTGGCGACGCTCGACATCGACTGCCGCGAGCGGAAGCTGGACGCTCATGTTCGACGCCGCGACATTCGGGTTCGCAAAGATCCCGTACGGCTTCTCGATGGCGAACGACGTCCAGGTCCGGCCCGGCTCGAACGGGCAGACCATCGTCGCCAACATGTCGTGGCGGAGCGGCACCGCATACGACGGCATCTACCAGTCGACCGACGGCGGCGCGTCGTGGGGTCGCGTGAAGACCGGCGGCGCGATCAATGACGCGGATATCGGGCGCAGCAGCCTCTCGTACTCAGCCGACGGCTCGAAGCTCTACGCGCTTGTGGAGTCTCCGCGGATGATCAACAGCTTCACGCAGTCCGGCGGCAACGTCCTGCAGGGCATCTACGTGTCGCCGACCGGCGATGCGGCGGGTCCGTGGAACAAGATCGCCGAGTCCAGCAAGCTCGCGAACTCGGGCTCGGCGCTCAAGTCGTACCGCGGCTATGCCCCTGGCGTGCAAGCCTGGTACAACCAATTCATCGCGGTCGACCCGGCCGACGCGGATCACGTCTACGTCGGACTCGAGGAAGTCTTCGAGACGACCGACGGCGGAACGACCTGGAACACGATCGGTCCGTACTGGAACTTCACCCTTCCGTGCTATGCGAACGGCGCGGACACCTGCCCAAAGACGACGCACCCCGACCAGCACGCGATCGCGTTCGCGGGCAACACGGTCTACGTCGGCAATGACGGCGGCGTGTGGAGCCGCGACAAGCGCAACCACGAGATCGTATGGAACGATCTCAACGCGACGCTGCGCACGCTCCAGTACTACTACGCGGGCGCCGGGACGGTCACCGGCGGCGATGCGATCTGGGGCGGCCTCCAGGACAACGGCGAGTCGCTCCTCCTCCCGGGCCTTTCCACCATGGTCTCCCCGTTCGGCGGCGACGGCGGCGATACGCTCGTCGATCCGAACAACGGCGATCGCGCGGTCGTCGAGTACACCGACCTCGACATGGCGCTCACGACGACGGGCGGACGCTCCGATGGATCGACCGTGGCCTTCGTCGAGATGACGCCGTCATGCTTCGCGTTCACCTACACGCCGAGTCCCTGCGATCCGAACCCGCGATTCATCGCGCCATTCCGCGCGGATGTGAAGAGCCTCGATCACTGGGTCTCGGGCGGTCAGTACGTCTGGGACAACCAGGGCAAGGGCTGGGACACGCGGTGCTCCGCCTCGGCCTGCGACTGGAAGATCGCGTACAACACCGGCAGCGGCGATTCGACCACGGCGATCGCCGTGAACGGCAGCGTGGTCTACGCCGGTTGGTGTGGCCCGACCGGCTGCAACCCGCTGACGAGCTCCACGACGGGCGGCGGCTTCCGCCGCGGCATCGCGACGAACATCTCCGGCACCTGGACGGAGCTCTCGATGAGCTCGCTTCCGCTCCGGTACGTCAACGCGCTCACAGTCGACCCGAACAACGCTGCGCACGTCTACGCCGTGTTCGGCGGCTTCTCGCGACACTGGGTGCCGAACGCTGGCGTTGGCCATGTCTTCGAGACGAAGGACGGCGGCGCGAACTGGACCGACATCAGCGGGAACCTTCCTGACGCACCGGGCGACGACCTGCTGATCGTGAACGGCAACCTCGTGCTCGCCACCGACGTTGGCGCATTCATCGCGTCGGCCGCGACGCCCACGGTGTGGTCGCGCCTTGGAACCGCCCTTCCGAACTCCGCGATCTACGACCTGTCGCTCGGCCAGGCGAACGGCGGGTACATCATCGCCGCGACGCACGGACGCGGTCTCTGGAAGATCGCGTTGCCGTAGAGACTTCGCGTTCGCACACCTCGCGCGGACGGCGGCCCACCGGGGCCGCCGTGCGCATTCCGGTAGCCTGAACGCATAGCCCTCACGAGTGCGACCGCACCGACCGGCACGTCCTTCGCGGCGCTGCGCCACGGTCCATTCCGCGCGTACTTCACGACCAGCCTGCTCTCGATGATGGGCGACAACGTCGAGCACGTGATCTCGTACTGGGTCATCTTCCAAGCGTTCCACTCCCCCACGCTCGCGGGCTTCGCCGTGATCAGTCACTGGACACCGTTTTTGGTGCTGGGCGTGTGGTTCGGCGGACTCGCCGACCGTTACGACTGCCGCAAGATCATCATCGCGTCGCAGATCGCCTTCATCGCGGCGTCGCTGGCGTGGGCGCTGCTGTTCCTCACCGGCACGCTGCAGACGTGGCATGCCGTGATCCTGCTCATCATTCACGGTCTCGCGGGGGCGCTGTGGTCGCCCGCGGGGCAGCTCATCATCCACGACATCGTCGGCCACGAGCAGCTGCAAAGCGGCGTGCGGCTCGCGGCCACCGGTCGCAGCATCGGAATCCTGTTCGGCCCCGCGGTCGGCGGCGCGCTGCTGCTCGGGCTCGGCCCGGCGTACGGCCTGATGGCGAACGCATTCCTGTACCTCCCGATGACGATCTGGCTGCTTCGCACGCCGTACAGCGGCCACCGCCGGACCGGCGCGAACGACGAGAGCGCGCGGATCTCGCTCGCCGACGCGGTGCGCACGCTGCGCGAGATATCGGGCAACCGCGGCATCCTCGTGATGACTGCGCTCGCCGGACTCAGCTCGCTCTTCGTCGGCAACGCCTACCAGGCGCAGATGCCGGAGTTTGCCGCGTGGTTCGGTTCCGCTCAGGACGAGATCACGTACAGCGTGCTGCTCACGGCGAACGCGGCGGGGTCCGTGCTCGGCGGCTTCGGTCTCGAGGCGCTGGCGTTCTTCCGCCAGCCGCGCATCCGGACGGCCGTTCTGCTCGCGCTCGCCTGGGGCGCCTCGATCCTTCTGTTCGCGCTGACACCGGTCTACGCGATCGCGGTGCTGGCGCTGCTCCTCGGGGGCGTGCTCAACATCGGCTTCACCTCGATGGCCCAGGCCTACGTCCAGCTCGAGGCGCCGCCGGCCCGCCGCGGGCGCGTGGTCGGACTGTTCAGCATGTCGTGGAACGGCCTGCGCGTCGGTAGTGGCGTGACGGTCGGGATCCTCGGCGCGGCCATCGGCATCCACTACTCTCTCGCGCTGAGCGCCATCGCGTTCCTCGTTGTCGGGGTGGCGCTGCTCGTTTATGCGAATGGGCGCGCGCGCGAAGCGGTCACCGCCTAAAGAGTCGCACAGGGAGTCGGAATGCCGATCAAGAGTCAGGCCCAGCGTCGCAAGTTCGCTGAGCTCCTGGTGGAGGGCAAGATCTCTCCCGAGGTCTACGAACGGTGGAACCGTGGAGCGGGGTACAAGAAGCTTCCCGAACATGTGAAGCCCAAGGCGAAACCCAGGGCCAAGCGCACACCGAAGGCGAAGACCAAGAGAAAGACGACGTCGGCCCGCAAGACCACGAAGCGCTCGCGTCGCTGACCTAGCGCTCCGATCACGGCGATGCGAACGCTCGAGACCGACCGCTTGATCATCCGCGCATTCACGCTCCAGGACGCCGACACGTACGCGCGATTGCTCGACGCGGCGTTCGGCGCGGACTCGTACGGACCGCCGGAGGAGAAGCGTGTCGTGTTCGAGTACCAGGTCGCGGCGGACGCCGGTCTCGCGCTCCTGCATCAGCCTCCATACGGCGACCGCGCGATCGTGCTGCGAAGCAGCGGCGAGATCGTGGGTTCCGTCGGTTTCGCGCCGTGTCTCATGCCCTTCGGCCAGCTGCCCTCGTTCGAGCCGACCACGAAGTTCACATCGGAGGTCGGACTCTTCTGGGCGCTCTTTCCCGAGCACTGGCGTAAGGGCTATGCGACCGAGGCCGCGGCTGCGATGGTCTCGTACGCCTTCAATCAGCTCCGATTGCGACGCATCGTCGCGACCACCGAGAACGACAACGCCAGATCGGTCGGCGTCATGCGCCGCCTCGGCATGCGGCTCGAACGGAATCCGCTCGCCGAGCCCGCGTGGTTCCAGACCGTCGGCATCCTTGATGACCTGCCTCTCGCCTAGTCCTCGACCCTCAGCGTGAAGCGCAGCTCCTCTCCGGCGAGCGAATACCTGAGCTCCCAGCAGCCCGTCGTCGAGAAGGTGACGCTGCTCCCGATATTCCCGTCGGATGCCGTCCCGGTGAACGTGCCCTGACCGTCTCCGTCGAGCTGCCTGCCGCGCACCGTGATCGGTCCGCCTTTGAGAGGGATCATCCACACCTTGCTGTATCTGCGCTGAAAGACGCCGTCCAGAGGAAGGCTGATCCACATCGCGTCGTTACCGATCCAATTGCCCGTCGCGGCCCACGCGTCGCGCGACGGTGTCGGATTCGGTCGCGGTGACGCTCCGCCAATCATGATGTCCATCACGACCTGCGGCGGGACCATTCGTGCGAACGTCGGCTGACAGGTCCCGGCTGATGCACCGACGCTCGCGGGCGCCGAGGTTCGCGGAACCTGACTGACAGCGTTGCAGGCGGCGCACGTGAGCAGTGCGGCGATCAGAAGGCCCCACACGCTCCCCGATACAGCCTTCGCCGCGGACCGGTTCCCGACACGAGGAGCTCCGACGAGGCGTAGCTGCTAGCGCGCTGTCCAGCCCGCGTCGATCACCTGCGTCGCGCCCGTGATCCCGCCGGCGTCGTCCGAGCAGAGGAAGCGCACATACGCCGCGACCTCGGACGGCTCCAGGAGCCGCTTGAGCGCCGCGGGCGCGAGCATGATGTCGCGGATCACGGCGTCCTCGCTGATCCCGTGCACCTTCGCCTGATCGGCGATCTGCTTCTCCACGAGCGGCGTTCGCACGTAGGACGGACAGATCGCGTTCACGGTCACGCCCTTTTCGGCCGCCTCGAGCGCGACGGCTTTCGTGAAGCCGACGAGTCCGTGTTTCGCGGCGACGTACGCGGACTTGTACGGCGATGCGACCAGGCCGTGCACCGACGCGATGTTCACGATGCGACCCCACCCTTTCGCGTACATGTGGGGCAGCGCGGCGCGCGTGAGGTAGAACGCGCCGAAGAGCATCACGCGGACGAGTCGCTCCCAGGTCTCGACCGGGAATGCCTCGACTGGAGCGACGTGCTGCAGCCCCGCGTTGTTCACCAGGATGTCGACGCCACCCAAGTCACGGATCGCGCGCGCCACGAGCGCGTCGCAGTCCGACTGCTTCGCGGCGTCCGCGCGCTGGAATATGCCGGTCGAGAAGTCGGCGGCGACTCGCTCGCCCTCCTCGACGTTCACGTCCGCGAAGAGAACGCGCGCGCCGTTCGCCGCGAGATCCGTCGCGATCGCGCGGCCGATGCCGCTCGCCGCGCCGGTCACGATGGCTGCCCGGCCACTCATCGGACGCGCAGTCTAGGTTCTGATCCGACGTCTCCCTGATCGCGTACCAGTTCCTTGGCGATCTACGCCAGAAAAAGGGAGGCACCATGCGGAAGCGACGGTTCTTCGGCACGCTCATCTTCGCGGTCCCTGTGGTCGTCGCAGCAGCCACGTTCGCGGTCGCTGGGGACGCCGGCAAGAGTCAGTTCAAGGCCGACACGCTGACCGGCTATCAAGAGGTCGCCGGCCCGGGCACCATCTCGACGATCGGCAGCGGAACGTTCGAGGCGAGCCTAAACGGCGCCGGGGACGAGATCAGCTACACACTGACGTACGGCGATCTTGAGGGTGGCACCGTGACGCAGGCACACATCCACTTCGGGGCCCGTGGCTTCAGCGGCGGCGTCATCGCCTTTCTCTGCGGTGGCCCGAAGCCGGCCTGTCCGCCCTCCGGCACAGTGACCGGCACGATCGCCGCGGCGGACATCCTCGGTCCGACTGTGCAGGGCATCGAGCCAGGGTCCTTCGACGAGGCCGTCCGTGCGATCCGCGCGGGAGCGGTCTACGCCAATGTGCACACGACGCGCTGGCCGGCCGGTGAGATCCGCGGCCAGGTGAACGACGCGAACCAACGGGCCGACCCCCAGTAGCTCGGCCAACACGCTAGACGCCGGGGCCGGCCGAAGGGTCGGCCCCGTCTAGCGGTTTCCGAAGAACGCGACCGGATCGAGCTCGGATCCGGACGGCAGCGCCGCAACCGATGCGATGACGTTCGCGCTCACGCCGCGGTCGTAGAACGCATGCCACGAGGACGCGCCCTCGCCGGTGATCTTGAAGAGCGCCGCACCGCCCGCAACACGGTCGCCGTCCTGCACGATGACCTCGGTGTCCACGTCGAGCGCGCCGGGGCGGAAGATGATGCGACGGTCGGCGGACTCGAGAGTGATATACGGAAAGAACGGCACTCCGGGGAAGAGGGAGCCGACGCGCACCTCACCGCTGATGAGCTGGTAGCGGCGCACCGTTACCGCGCCGGCGAATGGCGCGGTGAACGTGTATCCGACGGGCGCGCGTAGGGCCGCGTAACGCTTGCCGCTGTTGCTGTATGCGGTGGCGGCGAGCGGATCGGGCGTAGCCCTCGGTGCCGGCGTGGGTGTCGCGGTCGCGGGAGGCGGTGTCGACGTGGGCGTCGGCGAAGACACGGGCGGTGTCGGTGGCGCAGGCGGCGGCGTGCGTGTCGTGACCACGGCGACTCCGGCGTTCACGACCGACGGCGAGGACGTCGCGCCGGCGATGCTCCCCTGCCTCGTCGCGAACTGGCTCACGACGAACGCGGTGCCGAGGACGCTCATCCCGAGCCCGATCCCGATCGCGGCGTTGCCCAGCGTGCGCAGGGCCGACCGCACCTCGGCCGAAGGCCGCACTAGGCCGCGACCGGTCCCGCGATGTCTTCCAGAGAACGTCCCCTGGTCTCTTCGGCCAGCAGCCACACATTGAGTGCGGTCACGACGAGCAGGATCATGAACATGGCGAAGACACCTGACTGACCCAACGCCGGGACCAGCACCGGTGTTAGGAACGGACCGATGATCCCACCGATACGTCCGACCGCCGCCGCGCCGCCGGCACCCGTCCCGCGCACGGCCGTCGGGTAGAGCTCCGGGGAGATCGTGTACACGACCCCCCACGCGCCGAGATTGAAGAACGAGAGCAGCGCGGCATAGAGGAACGCGTCGGTGCCGGTGCCGGAGTTGCCGAACAGGAACGCCGCGGCCGCGGTGCCGAGCAGGTACGCGACGAGCGTCGGTTTGCGACCCCAGCGCTCGACCAGCCACGCGGCGCTGAAGTACCCCGGGATCTGCGCGATCGTCGAGAGGAAGAAGAACTCGTTGCTGCGGACTTCGGAGAGCCCGCGCGCGGCGAGCAGCGACGGGACATACAGGAAGATTCCGTAGTACGTGAACGTGATCCCGAACCACAGGATCCACAGCATCGCGGTGCGGCGCGCGTACGCGGGCTTCCACAGCTCCGTGAGGCTCGTGCGGCCCGAACGTGCGGGTGCGACGGCCGCGCCCAGCGTCAGCAGCGCTCCCCCACCCGCGCGCTCCACCCGACGGACGATGGCGTCGGCCTCGGCATTGCGCCCGCGCTCCGCGAGGTAGCGCGGCGACTCCGGCAGCGCCGAGCGCAAATACGCGACGTACAGCGCAGGCAGCGCGGCGACGAGGAACGCGCCGCGCCAGCCGAACTGCGGCAGAACGAAGAGCGCGACGAGGCCCGCGGCGAGCGTGCCATAGGCCCAGAACGATTCGAGGAGGACGATCATCCGGCCGCGCTGCGCGCGCGGCGAGAACTCGGACACCAGCGTCGCGACGACCGGCAGCTCACCACCGAGTCCGAGCCCCGCGATGACGCGCGCGGCGAGCAGCAGCTCGAACGTCGGCGCGAGTGCGGAGAGCACCGCGCCGATCGAGAACAGCACCAGCGTGGCCTGGAAGATGGGGCGCCGTCCGTAGCGGTCGGCGAGCCGGCCGGAGATCGCGGCGCCGAGGAACATGCCGACGAAGCCCGCGCTCGCGACGAGCCCGACCTGCGCGGGCGCGAGCGTGAACTCCTTGGTGATCGGTGTGACGAGGAAGCCGATGAGCAGGACATCCATCGCGTCGAACATCCAGCCCAGTCCGCTCGTGATCAGCAGCCAGGTGTGAAAACGATTCACCGGCACGCGGTCCAGTCGTGCGACGAACGTCTCCGCGCTCATGCGCCGAGACAACCCTCCGCCGCGAGGAGCTCCGCGTTAAGGACCGACGCGCCGGCGGCGCCGCGGATGGTGTTGTGGCCGAGCACGACGAACTTGAGCCCGAGGACCGGATCCTCGCGAACGCGACCGACGACGACCGACATGCCGTTGCCCGCCATGCGGTCACGCATCGGCTGCGGGCGGTCTTGCTCGTCGCGAACGACGATCGGTTGCTTCGGCGCGCTCGGCAAGCCGAGCTGCTGCGGGCGACCTTTGAAGGCGCGCATCGCGAGCGTGACCTCGCGCAGGCCGGGGCGGCCCCGGAGCGCGGCGCTCACCGTGACGGTGTGGCCGTCGCGCACGCTGACGCGGTTGCAGTGCGCGGAGAACGGGAATTCGGCGTCCTTGAACGAGGTGCCATCCCAGGAGCCGAGGAACTTTTTCGTCTCCTGCTCCATCTTCTCCTCTTCCTCGCCGATGAACGGGATGACGTTGTCGAGGGCATCGAGCGATGGAACACCGGGGTAGCCGGCGCCGGAGAGCGCTTGTAGCGTCGTCACGACCACCTGCTCGATGCCGAACGCCAGGTGCAGCGGCGCGGCCGCGAGCGTGAACGTGATCGCGGAGCAGTTCCCGTTGGTCACGATCGATCCGGTCCACCCGCGATTGCGACGCTGTACGTCGAGCGCGTTCGCGTGCTCGGGATTCACCTCGGCGAGGATGAGCGGGACGTCGTCGTCCATGCGGTGCGTCTTCACGTTGGAGAAGACGTGGTGGCCAGCCTTCGCGAGCGCCGCCTCCCACTCCTCCGCCGCCTCCGACGGCAGCGCCGAGAAGCAGATCTCAGCATCGAGATCGCCTCGCGTCGTCTCGACGCGCATGTCAGCGACTTCGGGGGGCATGTCCTCGCCGAGGAGCCAAGGTGTGACATCGCCGTATCGCTTGCCCGCCTTGGCGTCCGACGTTGTAAGCGCGCTGATCTCGAACCAGGGATGGCCCGCGAGCAGGCTGATGAATCGCTGCCCGACCGTCCCGGACGCGCCCAGGACCGCGACTTTTCGCTTGCGCACGCCGGTAGTGTGCGGCATGGGAATAGTCCCGCGCGCGACGCGTTTCGATATGCACGATGCAGATCGGGATTGACAGCTTCGCACTCGCCTACGACGACGCCAGCGTGGCACTCCGCCCGACGGACCACATGCGCAACCTCATCGAGCAGATGGCGTACGCGGACCAGGTCGGGCTCGACGTCTTCGGCATCGGCGAGCACCATCGCAAAGAGTTCCTCGACTCCGCACCGGCGGTGATCCTCGCCGCGGCGGCCGCGCGCACGAAGAAGATCCGCCTCACGAGCGCTGTTGCGGTCCTCAGCGCGGTCGATCCGGTGCGTTTGTTCGAACAGTTCGCGACGCTCGATCTCATCTCACAGGGCCGGGCCGAGATGGTCGTCGGCCGAGGTTCGTTCATCGACGCGTTCCCCCTCTTTGGTCTCGACCTGAATGACTACGACGAGCTCTTCGCCGAGAAGCTGGAGCTTCTCCTCAAGCTCCGCGACGAGGAACACCCGCAGTGGTCCGGCCAGTTCCGACCTGCGCTCACCGGACAGGGCGTGTATCGGCGCCCGCTTCAGGAGCCTCTCCCCATTTGGGTCGGGGTCGGCGGGACGCCGCAGTCGTTCGTTCGCGCGGGCCTGCTCGGCCTTCCGCTCATGGTCGCGATCATCGGCGGTGAGACACACCGCTTCCGTCCGCTCGTCGATCTCTATCGCGAGGCGGGCCGGCAGGCGGGTTTCTCGCCGGACCAGCTGAAGGTCGGGATGCACTCGCTCGGCTACGTCGCCGACACGTCGAAGGAAGCGGTCGAGGATTTCTACCCCGGCTTCGCCCGCGTGATGACGGACATCGGTAAGGAGCGCGGCTGGGCGCCGATGACTCGCGCCCAGTTCGATTCGCAGCTCACGTCGAAGGGCGCGTGGCTCCTCGGCGAACCGGAGGAAGTGGCCGAGAAGATCCTGCGCCACAGCGAGGCGCTCGGCGGCATCACGCGCGTCACGTTCCAGATGAACGCCGCGTCGGTGCCGCATGAGAAGCTCCTCCACGCCACCGAGTTGCTCGGTGCCAAAGTCGCACCGATCCTGCGCAAGGAGCTCGCGCCAGCCGCGGCCTGACCCTACCTCGGGGGTCTAGCTGCGGTGGAACTCCTCGTGGACCGCGCGCACGGCCTTGTCGCGCTCGGACTCGATGACGACGAACGAGATGTTCAGCTCGCTCGAGCCCTGCGCGATCGCCATGACGTTGACGCCGGCGCGGCCGAGGGCGCCGAAGACGCGTGAGGCGACGCCCGGCGTTCCCCGCATCCCCTCCCCCACCGCGGCCACGATCGCCACCGGCGAATCGACCGTGACGCGCTCGACGTCGTGGCGACGCAGCTCCGCGCTGAACATGCGCTCGAGCGCGGGACGGAGGCGTTCCGCACCGTCGGCGGGCACGACGAGACAGATCGAGTTCTCGCTCGAGGACTGGCTGATCATGAGCACGTTCACCTTCTCCGCCGCGGTCGTGTCGAACACGCGCGCGGCGAAGCCGGGCACACCGCTCATGCCCGCGCCCTGCACCGTGAGCAGCCCGAGCCCACCGAGCGACGTCGTGGCCTTCACGACGCTGCCGTCGAACACCGGGTCGCCGGTGATCGTCGTCCCCGGATGTTCCGGAGCGAAGGTGTTGAGGATGCGCACCGGGATGTGCGCCTCGATCGCCGGCAGAACGGTGCGCGGATGGATCACCTTCGCGCCGAAGTACGAGAGCTCCGCGGCCTCGGCGTATGAGACGCGCTCGAGCGACTTCGCGCTACGGACGATGCGGGGATCCGCGCTCATCACGCCGTTCACGTCGGTGTAGATGAGGAGGATGTCCGCGTTGAGGGCCGCCGCGAACACCGCCGCGGAGTAATCCGAGCCGCCTCGGCCCAGCGTTGTCGTGACACCGTCCGCCGTGGATGCGACGTAACCGGTGATGACCGGAGTCACCCCGTCCTTGAGCAGCGGGAGCACGTCCTGGTGTACGCGGGTCTTCGTCTCATCGAGCAGCGGATTCGCGTGCCCGAAGGCGTCGTCGGTGATGAGCAGTGCCTCGGCGGACAGCGACCGCGCTCTCGTGCCGCGCCCATTGAGCAGCGCCGCGACGATCGGCGCCGAGATCTTCTCGCCGTACGTGACGATCGCATCGAGGCTGCGCGGCGTGCATTCGTGGAGGATCGCGACGCTCCGCAGCAGCGAGATCGTGCGCTCGGTGAGGTCGGTGATCTCGCCGAGTGCAGCGCCGCCGCCAACTCCAAGGAGGTCGGCAACGAGGTTGGCGTGGGCCTTCGCGAGGTCGCTCACGATCCGCTCCGCGACCGAGGCTTCGCCGTTCGCGGCCTCGCGCGCGGCGGTGTGCAACGCGTCGGTCGTCCCGGCGGTCGCCGAGACGACGACGATACGGTCGCCTTTCGTGTCGCCGACGATGCGCGCGACGCTCTCGAGCGCGGTGGGCGAGGCGACGGACGTCCCGCCGAACTTGAGGACGGTCCGGGTCAACGCATGGTCCGCGCGATCGCGATCACGTCGCCGAGTATGGCCGACGCGGTCGCGTCCCCGCCCGCGCCAGGTCCGCTGAACACGAGGCGGCCGGCGAGATCGGTCTCGATCGTGACGACATTCGTCGGCCCGTCGGCGACGCCCTCGGGCGAGGTCACCGGCACCTCCTCGGGACCGACGCGAGCCTTCGTCGCTCGCTCGCCGAAGTCCGCGGTCGCGATGTAGCGGACCTTGGTGTCGCGTGACGCCGCGGCCCTCACGGTGTCCGCCGAGAGACCGCGGAGCGTCGTGCGCCGCACATTGTCGGGATGGAAATGCCTGCCCTCGAGCAGGCTGATGAGGATCGAGAGCTTGTACGCCGCGTCGAAGCCGTCGACATCCGCCGTCGAATCGGCCTCGGCGTACCCCTTCGCGATGGCTTCCTCGAGCGCCGCGTCGAAGCCGAGCCCAGACTCCATACGCGAGCAGATATAGGTCGTCGTTCCGTTCAGGAGACCGCGGACGATGCGCGGCCGCGACGCGGCGAGCATGCGCGTGGCCGCGATGAGCGGGATCGCGGCCGCGACCGCGGCCTCGAAGCGCAGCTCGCGCTTTGCGAGCTTGGCGGCCTCGTGGAGCGGGTTCCACTCCTTCGCGACGAGCTCCTTGTTCGCGGTGACGACGTGACGGCCACGCTCGAATGCAGCGAAGTGCAGGTCGCGGGCCGGCGATGTGCCGCCGATGACCTCGATGACGATGTGGATGCCCGGATCGTCGAGCAGCCGGAACGGATCCGTCGTGACCGCAAGGTCTCCGACGTCGCGCGCCTTGCGTCGATCGCGCACCGCGGCGCCGATGAGCCGCAGCGGGCGGCCGGCGGCGGCGTCGAGGCGCTTGCCGCGATCGGCGAACACGCGCGCCACGGCCGAGCCGACCGTGCCGAGCCCGAGCAGCGCAACACCGACCTGAGTGCTCACGGCAGGGTCACCCATGCGACGTAACCGACAACCGACGAGCGGATCTGCCTCAGCTCGTAGCGCGCGAACACCTCTCGACACTCGGACTCGAACGCATCGGCGCGCGATCCGAGGCTCACCCGCGAAAGCGTGCTGGTACTCCCGAGCAGCCGCAGGTAGTCGTCTACGGATCGGCCGAACGGGACCGGCGCCGTGCGCTCCTCCCCTACCAGCCTGACGAGGCCTTGCGCCGCGTCCCGCGCGACCATCTCGTGTGTCTCGAGATGATGCTCGAGCGGCGAATAGCGTCGGATGACATCGACGATCTGCGGATGCCACTCGCCCGAGTGCGTCGTCTCCGTGTCGAGGACCGCGAGATACGCACCGGGTGCGAGCGCGTCGCGGAACCGCGGCAGCACTTCGTCGGGCCGCATCCAGTGCAGGCTCGCACCGACCGTGATGAGCCCATACGGCGGCGACAAGGGTGCGTCCTCCGCGCGACCGAGGATCCAGTGGATCCGTGGCTCGTCGCCGCCCGGCAGCGCGCGGCCGCGCGCGATCATCGCCGGGGAAGGATCGACCGCGTCGATGCGCGTGAACGTGGGTGGGAAGTTGCGCGCCAGGGCGCCCGTGCCGGCGCCGGCGTCGAGCACGACGCGCGGCTCGACGGCCAGGCGTTCCAGGATGTCGAACACACCGCGTGGGTACGGCGCGCGGTACGCGTAGAGCGCCGCGGCCTCATCGTCCGCCCACACGCGCCCGAGCTCGATCATGCGATGGCATCCTCGAGCAGGTCGAGCGCGGCGCCGACGCTCGCCAGGCGGTTGCCCGCGCGATCGAAGGTCCAGATGTGTTTCTTTACCGCGCTGTGCTTGTCGCTGTCGACCGCGACGTACGTGAGGCCGACGGGTTTTCCTGGGGTCGCGCCTCCGGGTCCGGCGATGCCCGTGATGCCGAGGCCGATCTTCGCGCTCAGGCGCGCACGCGAGCCGCGCGCGAGCGCGCCCGCGACGACGGACGACACCGCGCCGTGTGAATGGATGAGCTGCGGCGCGACGTCGGCGAGGATCTCCTTCGCGTCGTTGCTGTATACGACGGCGCCTCCCCGGAAGTGATCGCTCGCGCCGCCGTGCGCGGTGAGGATCGTCGCGAGGAGCCCGCCCGTACACGACTCTGCTGCCGCGACCGTCAGCTTGCGGCGGCGCAGCTTCTCGTGGATGGGCCCCATGCGCGCGACGAGCTCATCGAACGTGGGCGCGCCCTTCTTTGCCACGCGAGAAGGTTAGGCGAGCGACGACAGGGCGATCAGGTGAGCCGCGTCACGAAGTAACGCGGCAAGGTGACCAGGCCCAGGAGGAGTGCCACGCCGACGAGTGTGGCCCCGGCGACGGGCCACGGGCGTTCGCCGACGATGATCAAGGCGACTCCGATCATCTGCGCGGTCGTCTTCGCCTTCGCCAGGCGGTCCGCGGGTAGTGCGACGCCTCGCCCAAAGGCGCGTAGGCGGAGAAGCGCGACGACGCCCTCGCGCAGCGCGGTGGCAGCTGTGACCACGGTGACCGGCCATCCGGTCCCGACGGCGGCGAGCGCTCCGAGCGTCCCAAGGACGAGGACCTTGTCGGCAAGCGGATCGAGCAGCGCGCCTCGCGGGCTGCTCCTGCCGGCGCGCCGCGCGAGGAGTCCATCGAGCGCATCCGAAGCCGCGGCGAGCATGAACAGGCCGAGCGCAGGGAAGCGCTGTTCGGCGGCGATGGCCCACACGATCGGGATCACCGCGACAGCGCGGAAGAGGGTCAGGGCGTTCGCGGGGGTCACTGTGCGGTGTAGACGCGCTCCACGACCTCACCCTGCTGTCCGAGGGCGAGGGCCGGCTGTCCGTTGTAGCTCACCACCGTGGCTGCGGCATTGCCGGAGCGCAGGCGTACCTCGCGGCCGGTGTAGGTCGCGGTCTCGCCCTCCTTGAAGATGCGGCCCGTGCCGGGAACGACGGTGCCGTCCACCGTCGCCTGCAGCCACGCCTCGCCGCCCTTGAGCGTGACGTTCACGACCGCGGCGGTGTACGCGACCGTGACTGCGCGCGTTTCCGTCGCGGTCACGCCGGCGGCGTTGCTCGCGACGATGTTGATGGTCTGCTTCCCCGCGGGATACGTGAACCGGATCTCGAAGAGGCGGGCGGTGCTGATCGGCATCTGCACGCCGTTCACCGTCAGCGTGGTGACGGTCGGATCGAATCGCCCCCGCACCAATACCGGTGCGTTCGTGAAGGTCGCTCCGTTCGCCGGCTCCTCGACGATCACCACCGGCTGCCCCGGCGAGCTTGCCACGGTCTCCAGTCGAACGGTGCGCGACGCGCGCCCGACCTTGCCCGTCACGTCGAGCACTTCCACGACGATGTGGTTGGATCCCGGGTTGAGCTGCACGTTCGCGGAGAACGTGCCGTCGGAGTTCGGATGGATGTCCGCGATCGTCAGCGGTCCGGGGAAGACCTGCACCGTGACGCGTCCGTCGGGAACGGTCTTCCCCTTCACGACGAAGTCCGCCGACTGCGATATGGCATCGGACGCCGGCTCGGTGACATCGATCTTCGGAGGGACCGCGAACGAGACGAACTGGTAGTAGAGGTAGCTCACGAAGAGCACGATGCCCGCGAGCACGACCACCGGGACGAGCACCGCGGGCGTGAAGATCAGGTTGCGCCTCATGATCGGATTCATCGGCTTGAAGGCGCGCGGCGCGTCGGGCTGGTCGCGCTCCTGATGGAACTGAACAACGAGCTCTTCGGTGTTGAGCTCGAGGTACTCGGCGTAATTGCGCAGGAAGCCCTTCGTGTACACGGTGCCCGGCAGCGTCTGGTAGTCGCTGTCCTCGAGCGCCTTCAGGAACTTCTCGCGGATGCGAGTGTCGGACGCGGCCTGCTCGAGCGTGATCCCCTTCTTCTCACGCTGCGCGCGAAGCGTCTCGCCGAGCCGCGCCACCGCTACTCCTCGCCTGGCCGAGCCGAGCCGTACACCTCTCGGAACTTGCCCGGCCCGCGGTCCGGTCCGACGACGCCGTTGCGCTCCATGATGTCGATGAGCCTGCCCGCGCGCGCGAAGCCGATCGTCATCTTCCGCTGCAGCATCGAGACCGACGCCTTGCCCTCGTGGCGGATGATCTCGACCGCCTCTTCGTAGCGCTCGTCGTCGATGTCCTCGCCGTCGGACTCGCGCCGGGTCAGGCGATCCGGCCCCTCGAGCACCTTCGGATGGCGGTCGTACGCGGTCCCGCCCTGCAGCGTCCAGTGACGGCTGATGAGCTGGATCTCGTTGTCCGACACGTAGACGCCCTGCGCGCGGATCGGCTTCGCGAGGTCGGGGCGAAGCACGAGCATGTCGCCACGTCCGAGGAGCTTCTCCGCACCGGTCATGTCAATGATGGTGCGGGAGTCGACGGCGGACGCGGTAGCAAACGCGATACGAGCCGGGATGTTCGCCTTGATGAGACCGGTGATGACGTCGACGGAGGGCCGCTGCGTGCCGAGGACGAGGTGGATGCCGGTGGCGCGGGCCAGCTGCGCCACGCGGGTGATCTGCTTCTCCACCTGGATCGGCGCCTGGAGCATGAGGTCGGCGAGCTCGTCGATGACGAAGACGACGTACGGGATGCGGTCGGAGCCGGTGTGCTTCTCGTTGTACTGGCCGATGTTCCGCGAGCTCGTCCGGGCGAAAAGACGGTAGCGGCGGTCCATCTCCCCGACCACCCAGAACAGGGCGTTCAGGATCTTGTCCGCGTCGGTCATGACCGGGGCGATGAGGTGCGGGACGTCGCCGAACGCGGTGAAGTCGACCCGCTTGAGGTCCCCGATGAGGAGGCGGACGTCGTCCGGCGTCGCGTTGAGCAGCAGGCTGCAGAGGATCGAGCTGATGTTCACGCTCTTGCCGGAGCCGGTCTGACCCGCGACGAGCAGGTGCGGCATCGCGCCCAGGTCGAGCACGATCGGGGCGCCCGCGACGTCGCGTCCGAGCGCGACGGTGAGCTTTGACGGCGACGCGCGGAAGATCGCGGTCTCGACGACGTCGCGCAGCGACACCAGGCCGACGGCGAGGTTCGGGACCTCGATGCCGACCACGCTCTTGCCGGGGATCGGCGCCTCGATCCGGAGCGTGCGCGCCGCGAGCGCGAGCGCGAGGTTGTCGTTGAGCGACTCGACGCGCGACAGCAGGACCCCGGGCGCGATCTTCAGCTCGTACCGCGTCACGACCGGGCCGGGCGTGACCTCGACGACCTTCGCGGCGATGTTGAAATGCGCCAGGGTCTGCTCGATGACCTCGGCGCTCCTGCGGATCTCGCTGCTGGTCCCGGCATGGCCGGCATCGCCCACGCCGAGGATGTCGAGCGGCGGGAGGGTCCAGTTGCGGTCCGCCTTGGCGTGCAGGACGCCTTCGACGGCGACGTTCTTGTCCGGCAGCCCGGCGATCGAGGGAGTGAACGCGCCGCCTGGCGCCGAGGCGGCCTCGTCGGTCACGGGTGGCGGAAGGAGCCGCAGCTGGGGCTTGGGAGCCTGAGCGGGCCCCTTGGGGCGCTGGACGGGCATGTTGATCCGGAGCGGCAGGGCTGCCTCCTCCAGTTCCTCCGCCTCGGGTTCGTCGACGCCGCCGCCGAACCTTCCCGCCGTGCCGCCGGGGAGGCTTACCCCAGGTCGGAGGGCGGTCCGGCGCTCCCAGGCCGGCCGGACGAGGTCGCCGAGGGTGCGGTTGGAGGCCACGACGATCCCCACGAGGACGACCGCGACGAGCGCGATCGGTCCACCGACGTCGCCGAAGGCGCCGGTCGCGATCTTCGCGATCGTCGCGCCGACGACGCCGCCCGCGCCCTGGCCGGTCGCCGGCTCGCCCCGTTGGTAGTGCTGCGCGATCGCCAGGAGCGCGACGAACACGAGCGCCCCACCCGCGATCGGGATGATCGCGCTGCGCCGCATGAGACCGAACCAGAGTTCGGCCGCAAGAGCAGCGAGCAGGAACGGCACGACAAACGCGCCCCACCCCAGGCCGGACACGAGGAAGGCGTGCCACCACTGCAGCACCGGTCCCTGATCGGCGATGAGCGCGACGATCGACAGCAGCGCGAACGCGAGCAGTGCGATCGCGCCGACCTCGCCCCGGATGCGCGGATCGACGGCGGGGACGGCACCGCGCTGCGGCTGGCGGCGCGACACCCGGCGCGCGCTCATACCTGCATGATCACCGGCAGCACCATCGGCCGCCGCTTCGTGCGCTCGTACAGGTAGGCCGTGACGCTGTCATGGATCGAGTCGCGCAGCGTCGCGACTTCCGCGAGGTGCTCGCCCGTTTGCGCCTCGCCGAGCCCGTCGAGGATGCGCTGCCGTGTGCGCTCGACGATGTCCGCGGCGTCCTCCTCGGGCACGAAGCCTTTCGTGACGATGTCCGGGCCCGACAGGACCTTGCCCGTCTGGCGCTCGATGGTGAGCACGACCATGAAGATGCCGTCGCTGCCGATCGACCAGCGGTCGCGCATCACCGATTGGCTGACGTCGCCCACGCCGAGACCGTCGACGTACACGACGCCGGAGGCGACCTTCTCGCCCAGGCGCGCGCCGCGCTCGTCGATCTCGACGCAGTCGCCGTTGGTGATCACGAACGCGTTCCCCGGCGCGACGCCGAGGTCGATCGCGATGCGCGCATGCCGTACGAGCATCCGGTACTCGCCGTGGACCGGGATGAAGTACTTCGGTCGCAGGATGTTGAGGAGCAGCTTGAGCTCCTCCTGACTCGCGTGCCCGGACACGTGCGGCCGAACGCCCGCGTCGTAGATGACCTCCGCGCCGAGCTTGAAGAGGTTGTCGACGGTGCGGCTCACGAGCTCCTCGTTGCCGGGGATCGGCGTCGCCGACATGACGACGGTGTCGCCTTCCTTCACCACGACGTGGCGGTGGTCGCCGAGCGCCATCCGTGACAGCGCGCTCGTGGGCTCGCCCTGGCTGCCGGTGGTGATGATGCAGAGCTCGTGGTCGGGGAGCTTGTCGATCTCCTTCGGGTGGATGAGCGAGCCCTCGGGAAACACGAGGTAGCCGAGCTCGCGCGCGGTCCGCGTGTAGTTCTCCATCGATCGCCCGATGATCGCCGTGCGCCTTCCCCACGCCGCTGCGACGTCGACGATCTGCTTGATGCGCGAGATGTTCGACGCGAACGTCGTCGTGATCACGCGGCCCGGCGCGCGCGACATGATCGTGTCGAGGAGATCGCCGACGTGACGCTCGGACTGCGTGTAGCCGGCGACCTCGGCCCGCGTCGAATCGGAGAGCAGGAGCAGCACGCCGTGTGCGGCGATCTCCGAGAGCCGCGCGAAGTCGGTCTGCTTCCCATCCACCGGCGTGTGGTCGAACTTCCAGTCGCCCGAGTGCACGATCGTCCCGTACCGCGTCTCGATCGTGAGTCCGACGGCGTCGGGGATGCTGTGGCACACGTAATAGGAGTCGCACTCGTAGGGCCCGACGCGGAACGGCGTTCCCGGTGTGATCTCGTTCGCGTTCACCTTGTCGGCCAGCTTGTGTTCCCGGAGCTTGGTGCGCATGAGCCCGAGCGTGAGCTTCGTGCCGTAGACGGGCACGTCCGGAAGGTCGCGCAGGACGTACGGCAGCGCACCCATGTGGTCCTCGTGCGCGTGGGTCAGGATGATCCCGCGCACCTTCGCTTTGTTCTGCCGCAGGTACGAGATGTCCGGGATGACGAGATCGATGCCGAGCATCTCCTCATCGGGGAACATGAGGCCGGCATCGACGACGACGATGTCGTCGCCCTGCTCGATCGCGAGCATGTTCTTGCCGATCTCGCCGACACCGCCGAGCGGGATCACGCGAAGGCGGCTAGTTGCCAAAGAGCGTCATCTGATCCGCGGTCTTCTGTTCCGCTTTCTGTTGTGGGACCCGCTCGGTCGCAAGCAGTAGCGCGAGCGCCGCGAAATCCCCCGCGAGCGCGCCACGCAGCGCCGGCTGATGCAGCGCGGCGGCGGGGTGATAGACGGGGAAGATCACGAGGCCGTCGACCTTGCGCGGCCGGCCGTGGATCCGTGAGATCGACTCACCGGGAAGGAACTTCGCCATCGCGTGCCGGCCGAGCGTCACGATCACGCGGGGCTTCAAGACCGCCAGGTGGCGGTGCAGCCAGACGTCGCACGCGGTCACCTCGTCGGGCAGCGGGTCGCGGTTCTCCGGCGGGCGGTGCCGCACGACGTTGGTGATGAACACCTTGCTCCGGTCGAGACCGATGTCCGACAGGAGCTCGTCGAGGAGCTGTCCGGCCGCGCCGACGAACGGGCGTCCCTGAAGGTCCTCGTTGTATCCGGGCGCTTCGCCGAGGAAGAAGATCCCCGACTCGGCGCTTCCCTCCCCGGGCACGGCCTGCCGCGCGCTCCGGTGAAGGGGACAGGCCGTGCATGCCCGGATCTCGTCGGCGAGCATGCGCAGGTCGTCTTGCATTCGGGCTGATTATGTCGCGCTCACGGCTTCGCGGGCGCCTTTCGTGCCAGGTACAAGACGTCCGTATAGATGCGCCTCGGCATCTCGACGACGTCCACGACGAATCCGGCGCGCTCGAACATGGCCAGGGCCTCGTCGCGCGACGGGAAGAAGAATCGCTCGTGTCCACCCTGCGTGAAGCCCAGGCTGACGGTGATCAGCTCCTGCCCATACGTGAGCGCGTAACGCGGGTCGAGCCGGCGCTCCTGGGCCTTCACCACGAGCGGACCGCCTTCGCCGAGGGCCGCGGCGGCGTTGCGCAGCACGCTCTCCTGTTGCTCGAACGGGATCAGGTACAGCACGTCGACGATCGTCACCGCATCGCAGCGCGGCGGTGCGTCCGCCACGATGTCGCCGACCTCGAATCGGAGCCACTGCGTGTCCTGGATCGCGCCACGGGCGACGTCGATCTTGCGCGGATCGAGGTCGATCCCCAGTACGCGCCGCGTCGGCGAAGCCTCGCGCAGCACACAGGCGAAGAGGCCGTGGCCGCAGCCGAGATCGACGATGAAACCTTTCTTCGGCACGTAGCGCTCGACGACCGCGAGGTCCGACAGGAACGCGCGGCCATGCACGAACAGGCGCGGCATGATCGGGGCCTTCGTGTAACGGCGGAGCGCGCGGCCCAGAGCGCCGGTCGCTGTCGCGCCCGGCATCAGTGGACCCGCCACAGGACGTCGCGGCCCAGCGCGGTGCGCAGCAGTGGGTCGGTGAGCAGCGCGAGATCGTCGGCCCGCGGCAGGAGACCGTCCGCGAGGCTGAGGTCGTCGTCCACATACCCCGGATGGCCCGCGACCTCGCCGAGCCCACCGTACGCCGCGAGGAGCGCGACGCCGGCCGCGTCGAGGCGCGGGCGCTGCGATGTCAGGTCGACGTACCAGGAAGGGCCGCGGATGCCGCGGAGGGCAAGGTCCGATACGAGCGAGGCCGCGGCGAGCGAAGCCGTCTTCAGCTCCGTTCGGAGCCGCGGCGCGCGGGCGCGGCGCACCCAGCGCACGCCCAGATCGCGAGCGACATGCCCGACGACCAGCGCCACCGGCGGCAGTAGATGCACGTGGCGATGCGAGTCCCACGCCAGCGCCGGAACACCCCAGGATCGCGCACGGGCAGCCTGTGCTCGTAGCTCCCGCGCGAGCTCCGCCGGGCGCACGCGCCCGGTGAAGAGACGACGGGTGAAGACGGAGAGCGGGTAGAACGTTCCGTTCTCATCGCAGAGCGAGGGGACCGAGGCGGGGTCGCTTGCGGGTCGGCCGCCGACGAGATCGAGGTGCAGTCCGATCTCGAGGTCCGGCTCGGCCAGCGCGAGTGCCGCGGCCTCCTGTGCGGCCGGATACGTCACGATGAGCGACGTCGAGCGGACCACGCCCCGGCGATGGGCTTCGAGGATGCCGCGCGTCACGCCGGTGCTGAGACCGAGATCGTCGGCGGTGACGATGACGCTCAACGGTAGCGCCCGAGCATGTCGTTCAGGCGGATGCGTATGAGGTCGCGCAGCATCCGCGGCGCCTGCGCCGCGAAGTTGATGCTCGTCTCGTGGTCCTGCATCAGCGCGAAAGGGATCTCGCGAACGCGATAGTGCGCTCGTCGCGCGAGGAACAGGACCTCGGCATCGAACGCGAAGCCGTGCAGGCGTTGGCGCAGGAAGAGGTCCTTCGCGGCCTCGGCCGTGTAGGCCTTGCCGCCGCACTGCGTGTCCTGGACGCCGGTCGGCACGAGTATCCGCACGCACGCGCGAAAGGCGTCACCGAGGAAGCGCCGCCACCACGGACGGCGTACGACAGAGCCGGGTACGTACCGCGACGCGATCGCGATGTCGGCGCCCTCGTCGATCGCGCGGAGGAAGTTGTCGATGATGTCCACGGGGATCGTCAGGTCGGCGTCGAGAAAGACGATCGGATCGCCCGTGGCGCTGCCGACGCCCGCGCGTACCGCCGAACCCTTGCCGCGATGTGGCAGGGGCAGATAGCGATAGCTGAGGCGGCCCTGCGGCAGCGTCGCGACCGCGTCCGCGAATGCCTCGCCGGTGTGGTCGGTCGAGCCATCGTCCGCGACGATGATCTCCGCACCGAGGCCGCGCTCGCCGAGAAACTCCGCGCATGCGGCGAGGCTCGCCGCGATCCGGCGAGCCTCGTTATAGGAAGGTAGAACGAGTGAGAGCAGCGGCTACCTGCGAGGCGGACCGCTCCGCCGGAAGCCTCCCCCACCACTGCCGCCCGGAGGACCGCGGAACCCACCTCGGTCGCCACCTTCGCGGTCGTTGAACCGCGCCCGCTCGGCGCGCTGCCGCTCCTCGAAGCCGTTGCCGTCTTCGTTCACGGCACGCATCGAGAGGTTCACACGACCCTGACGGTCGACCTCGGCGATCTTCACCGTGACCTTGTCGCCGACCTTGACGACGTCTTCGATCCGGTTGACGCGGTCATTCGAGATCTCCGAGATGCGCACCAGACCTTCCTTGCCGGGAAGGTACTCGACGAACGCGCCGATCGACATGATGCGCGTGACCTTGCCTTCGTAGACCTCGCCGACCTCGGGCTCCTTCGTGAGGCCCTCGATCATGGCCTTCGCCTTCTCGCGGCCCTCGGCCTTGGCGCCGGTGATACGCACCGTGCCGTCGTCCTCGAGTTCGATCGCGGTGCCGGTGTCGCTCTGGATCGCGCGGATCATCTTGCCACCGGGGCCGATGACTTCGCGGATCTTATCGGGATGGATCTTGATCGTCTCGATGCGCGGTGCCCAGAACGACAGCTCCGGACGCGGCGCGCTGATGACGTCCTGCATCGCTTTGAGGATGAACAGGCGCGCTTCGCGGGCCTGCGCGAACGCCTCACGCATGATCGCGAGGGAGATCCCTTTGATCTTGATGTCCATCTGCAGGGCGGTGATGCCCTTGGCAGAACCGCAGACCTTGAAGTCCATGTCGCCGTAGTGGTCCTCGAGGCCCTGGATGTCGGTGAGGACCGTGTACCGGCTACCCGAGGTCACCAGGCCCATCGCGATGCCCGCGATCATCTCCTTGATCGGCACGCCCGCGTCCATGAGCGACAGCGTCGATCCGCAGGTAGAGGCCATCGACGACGAGCCGTTCGACTCGAGCGTCTCGCTGACGATGCGGATCGTGTACGGGAACTCGTCTTTCGTCGGAAGGACCGGCAGCAGTGCGCGTTCCACGAGCGCGCCGTGACCGATCTCACGACGGCCGGCGCCACGCATCATCCGCACCTCACCGACCGAATAGGGCGGGAAGTTGTAGTGATGCATGAAACGCTTGGTGTCGACGGGCGACAGCGTGTCGATGATCTGCTCGTCGCCGGTCGGCCCGAGCGTCGTGACCGAGAGCACCTGCGTCTGCCCGCGGGTGAAGAGACCGGAGCCGTGCGTCCGCGGCAGCACGCCGACCTCGACCGAGATCGGCCGGATGCTCGTCGTGTCGCGGCCGTCCGGCCGCAGCTTCTCCTCGGTCACCGCGCGCCGGAACTCCTCCTCGAGGATCGTTTCGAACGCCGTGGCGACCTCCTCCGCAAGGACGAGGCTGCCCTCCTTGACGAACTGCACGACCGCCTCGGCCTTGAGCTCGTCGAGGCCGCTTTCGCGCTGCGCCTTGTCCGGATTGCGCAGCTTGGCGCGGATGCGCTCTTTGAGGAACGCGACGACCGGGCCGAGCTTCGCCGTGTCGAACTGGAGCGGAGCGACCGGGAGCGTGGGCTTGCCGACGGCGCGCCGGAGCTCCTCCTGTGCGTCGCAGAGCTCTTTGATGCCTTCCTGCGCGAGCGCGAGCGCCTCGACGAGGAAGTCCTCGGTCACCTGACGGGCACCGGCCTCGATCATCATGATCGAGTCGCGGGTGCCGGCGACGACGAGGTCGAGATCGCTTTCGTCCATCTGCTGGATCGTCGGGTTCAGCGTGAGCTTGCCGCCGACGGTGCCGACGCGGACACACCCGATCGGCCCTTCGAAGGGTGCGTCCGAGATGGTCAGCGCCGCGGAGGACGCGTTCACGACCAATACGTCGTAGTCGTTCTCCTGGTCGGCGGACCAGGCTGACGCGACGATCTGTACATCGTTCTTGAATCCCTTCGGGAAGAGCGGGCGGATGGGTCGATCGGTGAGGCGCGCGGTGAGGATCCCCTCCTCCGACGGACGGCCCTCGCGGCGCGGGAACGATCCGGGGATCTTCCCGGCCGCGTAGAGACGCTCTTCGAAGTCCACCGTGAGCGGGAAGAAGTCGATCCCGGGTCGGGTGGTCTTCGCGACCGTCGCCGCGGCGAACACGATGGTGTCGCCGTAGCGCACCGTGACGGCACCGCCGGCCTGCTTCGCGTACTTCCCTGTTTCGAAGACGAGCGGCTTTCCGTTGATCGTTGCTTGGGCTTGCGTGACTGCCATGTATTTGTTGGGGTGCCTCTAAGAAGAGACCCAGGGAGCTCCCTGGGTCATCCGCGCTCTCGCGGCCTCGCTACCGGCGTAGTCCGAGTCGCCCGATGATCACCTGGTAGCGCTCGGGAGACTTCTGGTGCAGGTATGCGAGGAGCCGCCGCCGCTGTCCGACCATCTGGAGCAGGCCGCGCCGACTGGAATTGTCATGGCGCGCTGCGCGAAGGTGTTCGGTCAGATGCTTGATGCGCTGCGTGAGGACTGCGATCTGGACCTCCGGCGAACCGGTGTCTTTTTCGTCGCGCTGGTAGGCCCCGATGAGCTCACGCTTGGATGTCGTCGTAGCGGGCGGCACCCACTGTCCTTTCTCTGATCCGTAGATCTTGTTTTGTCTCGAGCAGTGTATGCGATGGGTGACCGGCCGTCACGAACGCGGGCGATCCCCTACCTGAGCTCATCGCGAGCCCGCGGGTCGTTTTCGTAACGGGGATCAGCGATCGCCCGCCCATGCCGCTCAAACACGCAGAGCCTTTCGAGTCTCTTCCACATCGTGGGCGATCTGCGTGCTGAGCTCCGCTGCGCTCGCGAATCGCAGCTCGTCGCGGAGGCGCTTTACGAACGCGGCCTCGATGCGGTCGCCGTACGCGTCACCACTCCAATCGAGCAGATAGGCCTCGAGTACCCGGTCGCCGCCACCGAACGTCGGCCTGACCCCGAGGCTTGCCGCCGCGGGAACGCGCTGACCACTCACGGTCGCCCACAGCGCGTAGATGCCGTCGCGTGGCAGTAGCCGTTCGCGCGGGACCGCGAGGTTCATCGTCGGGAAGCCGAGCGCCCGGCCGCGCTGGTCGCCACGGACGACAGTGCCGCGCACGCTGTACGGGCGGCCGAGGAGGCGCGCCGCGCTCTCTACATCGCCCACGAGGAGCGCGTTGCGAATGCGCGTCGAGCTCACCACTTCGCCGTCGAGCTTGACCGGCGTCGCGACGACGACCTCGAAGCCGAAGCGCGACCCGGCCGCGGCGAGAGTGCGGACATCGCCGCCGCGGTCGTGCCCGAACTGGAAGTCCTCGCCGACGAGGATCTGCCGCACCTCGCCCGCGCTCGTGAGCCGGCGCACGAACTCGTCGGCGGTCAGGGCGGCGAATTCTTTGGTGAAGTGAAAAATGACGATGTCGTTCGCGCCGGCTTCCTGCAGCAGCCGCGTGCGTTCGTCGACATCGGACAGCGCGGACGGCGGTGCGCCGGGCGCGAGCGCCTGGATCGGGAGCGGATCGAACGTGGCCGCGATCGCTCTCCCACCCTGTTGCTTCGCGCGTGCGGCGGTCTGCCGCATGAGCGCCCGATGACCGATGTGGACGCCGTCAAAGACGCCGACGGCGATGGAGAGCGGACCGCGCGGCCAGCTGGTGAAGTCCACGAGCACGCCCACGGGCGCTGAGGCTAGTCGAGCGCTCCGGCAGGTGCGGGCGCGGGCTCACCGGCGACGGGCTCGAGCGGGCGCACCTCGGTGCTCGCGGGTCCCATCGGCGCCAAAATCGCGGTCGGCGCGCCCGTCGCCACCGGCGCCGACTCCCGCTGCGCGCCGACGGCCGCCCGCTCTCGCCTCGTTCGCACTCGTCGCTTTGCCGGCGCTGCTTCTGCTCGCAGGAACATCACCGGCGTGGCCACGGCGAGGATGTAGCCGAGGTAGTTCCCCTGGAAGTAGCGGCCGAAGAAGAGGAACGCGAGAAGCGTGAGCGCGTAGCCGGTGAGCATCGTCGGGAGGGTCGGCCGCTTCCAGAGCTTCCACATCCACCAGAGGGCGATCGGCGTCGCGACGGCGATCTCGATCGCGGCGAACGGGAAGTCCGCCTGTCGGAATTCGATCACCCCGAGCGCGAGGAGCAGCGCCGAGAACCCCATGCCAGAGATCGGATACGTCCAGGCCGCACCGCCGGCGTTGTAGCGGACGACGTCGTCGTAGAACGCAGCGAAGTCGTTGAGCAGGAACGGCAGGAACGTGATCGCCAGGAACAGCGTCGCGGGCCAGAGCGGGCGCCATAGGACATCCCATGCCTCGCGCACCGTTCGCGGGCGCCGCGTCGCGACCAGCCACACCGCGACGAACGGCATGAGGAAGACGGCGTGCAGCTTCGCGGCCGCGGCGATCGCGATCGCGAACGAGCCGAGCGTTCGCCGCTCGCGTTGGAGCAGGGCGATGCCTGCGAACAGGAACACCAGCACGAAGAAGTCGTTGCGGCCTTCGACGACGAACGGAAAGAGCTGCGGATTCAGCGCGACGAGCGTCACGAGCGCGAGCCGGTTCTCGACGCGGCGCGCGAGGAGCGGCACGATCGCGAGCGTCGCGAGGTACGCGGGCAGATAGAGGTAGCGCTGGTCCCAGAACAGCCCGACCTTGTCGAAGAGCCACACGAACGGCGTCGTGATCAGGAAGAGGAATGGGAAGTACGTGAGGTGATAGAGCGCCGGGTTGTTCACCATCGGCCAGTAATAGAGCGGGGTGTCGAGGTAATCGGCGACGTAGGGGTTCTGCCCGAGGAGCAGCTTGCGCGCGGCCCATTCGACCATCAGCGCACCGTCGTGGATGTACGTGTAGGGCTTCCCGGTCTCGCGCAGGACGATCGACGCGAGCGTTGGCACGACGACGAAGACCGTGATGATCGCGGCGACGTGAACGGCTCGCTGACGGCTCGTGAAGGCGGCGCGCGAGATGTGATCGCGCATGGCGTATGCGATCGGCAACACGCCGCAGGCGATGAGGAACACGGTGTCCGCCCCGAACGGGAACAGCTGCCAGAGTGGAACGTCGCGCGTCGCGGCGACGGTCGTGTGGTTCCCGAACAGCAGCAGCCAGTTCGCGACACCGACCGCGCTCACGACCTTGGCGTCGAGCGACAGATCGCGCCAGGCCTGGAGGGCGGCGCGGGCCAAGCGTTCCACGACCTTGATCACGTGCGTCCCCCTGCGGCGACGATCTTACCGGCGGCCTCGTCGAGATACCGACGCGGCAGCACGAGTGTTTCGTCGTTCATGACGCGGAGGCGCGCGACCGCGGCGTCGTGGCCCGCGGCGCGAAGCGCCTCGATGCCGATCGCGTCGGCGACGTCGAGCGCCCCGATGGCAAGACGCCGTAGCACGGCGAGATGCGCGGCGGACCCAAGCGCTCTTCCGAGATCGCGCGCGATCGACCGCACATAGGTGCCGCTCCCGCACACGATCAGAAGACGCGCGTCGGGCGGGCTCCACTCCGTCATCTCGAGTCGGTGGACCTGCACCTCCCGGGCCGCCAGCGAGACGGTTTCGCCACTTCGCGCGAGCGAATAGGCCCTTCGGCCATCGATTTTCACCGCCGCATACGCAGGTGGGACCTGCAATATCGCGCCGCGTAATGGAGCGAGTGCCGCTTCGATGCGACTCGCGCTCGCAGGAAGCGCGGCGCTGCGTGTCGTCCCGCCTTCCCGGTCGTCGGTCGCCGTCTCGGTCCCAAAGCGCACGAGCGCGTCATAGACCTTGGGGGCGGTGTGCAGCCGCTCGGTCGCGCGCGTCGTCTCGCCGACGAGAAGCGCGAGGAGTCCGGTCGCGAGTGGATCGAGCGTGCCGCCGTGACCCACGCGCCTCGCGCCGAGGACACCCCGAACGACCGCGACGACGTCGAACGAGGTCCAGCCCTCGGGCTTGTCGATCGCGAGGATGCCGGCGAGCGTGGTGGTCAGGCGATCCCTTCGGCGACCGGCTGAGCGGCACGCGCGGCCGCGAGCGCCTCGCGGGCGGCACGCAGCACTGCCTCGCGGACCTCGGTGACATTGCCGCTTACCAGAGCGCCCGCGGCGCGCACGTGACCGCCGCCGCCGAACCGCGCCATGACCGCCGACGCGTCGACCGACGGTGCCCAGGCGGAGGTACGGCAGGAGACCTTGATCGCGCCCGCGTCGTGCTCGTTGAACAGGAGCGCCACGCGCATTCCGCTCGCTCGCGCGATCTGCTCCACGAGGCCCGAGATGTCCTCGTCGAGCGCCTCAGCGTTCGCGAAGTCCTCGCGCGTGACCTCGGTCCAGACGAGCTGTCCGTCCTGCTCGCGGCGCAGCCGCGCGAACGCGAAGCCCCACAGGTTTAGCGCCTGGAAGCGCTTGTTGCGGAACACGTTGTAAGTGATCGCCTGGAGATCGGCGCCCGCCTCGCGGAGCCGCGCGGCCCGCTCGAGCGCGCGCGCATCGGTCGAGGGGAACTGGAACGATCCGGTGTCGGTCATGATCCCGACGAGAGCCGCGGTCGCCATCTCGGCCGTCCACTTCACCCCGAGCGCGTCGATGACGCGTGAGACGAGCTCCGCCGTGGCCGCGGACGTGACGTCGACGAGGTTCACCGATCCGAAGCCCGCATTCGAGGCGTGGTGGTCAATGTTCACGAGCGTCGGTCCGGCCGGCAGCGCGAACTTCGCGCGGTCGGCCGAGCCGAAGTCGACCGTGACGATGAGGTCGCACGTGCTCGGCGGCGGCTCACTCGTGTAGCGATCGGCCCACGCCAGGAAGCGCGCGTGCTCGGGCACCGGGTCGGCGCAGTGGAGCGTGATGCGCTTTCCGAGGCTGTCGAGCGCGAGACCGAGCGCGATGCCGGAGCCGATGGTGTCGGGGTCGGGGTCGCGGTGAGAGACGATCGCGACGGTCTTCGCGCGTCGGAGGGTGTCGACGATCTCCTTCACGAAGGCTCTTCGCGTTCCCGCGCCTGCCGCAACAGCGTCGCGATGCGCGCTGCGCGTTCGGCCGTCTGGTCGGAGACGAACGTCAGGTCGGGGACGTAGCGGAGCTCGGTGCGCGCGCCGATCTCGTGGCGCAGGTACGGGCGCGCCTCGTTGAGCGCGACCATCGTCGACTTCACCTGGTCCTCGTCGCCGAGGACGCTGACGTGGACCTTGGCGCTGCGAAGATCGGAGGTGATCTCGACCGCGGTCACCGTCGCGAACGCGATGCGCGGATCGCGCAGCTCCTCGCTGATGATCATGCCGAGCTCGCGCTGCAGCAGCGCGTTGACGCGGTCCGCCCGCTTGTAGGCCACCCTGCGATTACCTCGGCTTTGGCTGGACGGTGTACGCCTCGATGACGTCGCCGACCTGGATGTCATTGGTGTCGAGCGTGATCCCGCACTCAAGACCCGCGGCGACCTCGCGCACGTCGTCCTTCACGCGGCGCAGCGACTCGATGTGACCGTCATGCACGACCTCGCCCCCGCGCAGCAGGCGAGCCTGCACCCCGCGCCGCATGACACCGTCGAGCACGCCGCATCCTGCGATCGTCGTCTTGCCGGCTGTGAAGATCTGCCGCACCTCGGCGTGACCAATGACGGTCTCGACCATCACCGGCTCGAGCATGCCCGTGAGCGCCTTCTGCACGTCGTCGAGCAGCTCGTAGATGACCTTGTACTGACGGACGTCGACGTTGCTCTGATCGGCGACGCGTTTTGCGGGCGCCTCCATCTTCGTGTTGAAGCCGATGACGACCGCGCTCGACGCCGCTGCGAGCGTGAGGTCCGACTCGGTGATGTCGCCGACGGCGTCGTGGATCACCTGCAGGCCGACCTCCTCCTGCGGGATCTTCGCGAGCGCGCCCTTGATCGCCTCGAGCGAGCCCTGGACATCGGCCTTCAGGACGAGCTTGAGCTCCTTGGCCTTGCCTTCCTTGACCTGCGCGAACATCTCGTCAAGCGTCGCGGGCTTCTCCGAGGCTCCTGCGCCCGCACGCTCGCGCGCGTTCGCAGCAACAAGCGCCTTGGCGGTCTTCTCGTCCGCAATCGCGCGGAAGACATCGCCGGCCTCGGGCACGCCGGGCAGGCCGAGGATCTCGACCGGGCGGGACGGTTCGGCGCGGCCGACAGGCTTGCCTTTGTCGTCGGTCATCGCGCGCACTCGTCCGTACGTGACGCCGGCGACGACGAGGTCGCCGCGCTCGAGCGTTCCGGTCTGCACGAGGACGGTCGCGACCGGTCCGCGCTTCGTATCGAGGTGTGCTTCGACGACGCGCCCAATGGCGGGCCGGTCGGGGTTGGCGGTGAGTTCGGCGACATCCGCGACCAGAAGGACGGTCTCGAGCAGATCGTCGATGCCCAGCTTCGTGCGCGCTGACACCGGCACGAGGGGCGTATCGCCGCCGTACTCCTCGATCGTGACGTTGTGCTCGGCGAGCTGGGCTTTGACCTGGTCGGGGTTCGCATCGGCCTTGTCCATCTTGTTGAGCGCCACGACGATCGGGACGCCGGCGGCCTTCACATGCGAGATCGCCTCGATGGTCTGCGGCTGCACGCCGTCGTCGGCCGCGACGACCAGGATGGCGACGTCCGTGAGCTGCGCGCCGCGCGCGCGCATCGCGGTGAAGGCTTCGTGACCGGGCGTGTCGAGGAACGTGACCTTGCGGTCCTTGTACTCGATCTGATACGCGCCGATGTGCTGCGTGATCCCACCCGCCTCACGCGCGGTCACATTGGTGGTGCGGATCGCGTCGAGGAGGCTCGTCTTGCCGTGGTCGACGTGCCCGAGGATGGTGATGACCGGCGGGCGCGGCTTGAGCTTGCTCGCGTCCTCCTCGGTCCAGAGCTCCGGCTTCAGGGGCGTGATCTCGGCTTCGGCGTCCTCGACTGCGGGCGGCGCCTCTTCCTCGGCCTTGGTCTCGATACCGAGCTCGGTCGCAACGAGGCTGGCGGTGTCGAAATCGATCGTCGTGTTGATCGACGCCATCGTGCCCATGTTCACCAGCGCGCGCATCAGATCGACGATGCTGACCTCGAGGAGCGTCGCGAGCTCGCGTACTGAGACCTGCTTCGGTAGCACGACCGGCGCGCGGCCTTCGATCACCGCTACGGCAGGCGCGGTCTGTTCGACCGGCGCCACGACCGCCTGCGGGCGCTGTGGCCTACGGCCCCGTGGTCGGGGGCCGCGTTGTGGCGGGAACCGCCGTGGTCGTGCCTTGGGCATTACGCGGTCTCCTTCTGTCGTGCGCGAGCCGCTTCGTCTAGTTCTACCTTCAATCGCTCCGCGGTGGCGGCGTCGATCGGGATCTCGAGCGCCTTCGCCAGTACTCCCTCGCGCAGACCGCGCTCGAGGCAGGCTTGATCCGGGTCGAGGTACGCACCTCGGCCGGGGGCCTTGCCGCGAAGGTCCACCGTCACCTCCCCCGCCGGAGACCGCACGATGCGCACGAGCTCCCGCTTCGCGTGGACGGTGTGGCACGCCACGCAGGTCCGCTGCGGAAGAGGCCGACGGCCGACAGCCGCGGTCCCCTTCGGGCTAACGGCGTTCCTTCTTTTTCTTGGCTCCGAGGAGCGCTCGGTCCTCTTCATCAAGCTCCTCTTCGTCCGCCATGGCCGACTCGGCCTCGACCTCGGCGATGAGATCGTGGCTCGGTTCGGCGTCTTCTTCGACGACCGGGGCCGCCTCCACCACGGCCGCGACCGGCTCTGGCTCGGGCTCCGGCTCGAGCTCGGCGCGGACTTCCGACTCGCTGCGGATGTCGATCCGCCAGCCAGTGAGCTTCGCAGCAAGCCGCGCGTTCTGACCTTCCTTGCCGATCGCGAGCGAAAGCTGCCGATCGGGTACGACGACGTACGCCGTCTTGTCATCCGCGACGATGTCGACGCGGACGACGTGAGCCGGCTCGAGAGCGTTGGCGACGTACTGCTCGGGCTTCTCGTTCCACTCGATGATGTCGATCTTCTCGCCACCGAGCTCGTTGACGATCGCCTGCACGCGCAGTCCGCGCTGACCGATGCACGCGCCGCGCGCGTCGATCCCAGGCTGGCGGGCGCGGACGGCGATCTTGGTGCGCGATCCGGCCTCGCGCGCGATGCCGACGATCTCCACCTGACCGTGGTAGATCTCCGGCACCTCGAGCTCGAACAGGCGCTTCACGAGATTCTTATGCGAGCGGCTGACCATGATCTGCGGCCCGCGCAGCGTGCGGCGCACCTCGACGACCACCACCTTGCGGTGCTGGCCGATGAAGTAGCGCTCGTGCGGCGCCTGGTCGGCGCGCGGCAGGATCGCTTCGGCCTTGCCGAGCTCCATGATCGCGGAGCCGGCCTCGAAGCGGCTGATCTGGCCGTTGATGATGTCGCCCTCTCGGTCGGCGTACTCGGCGAAGACCTGCTCGCGCTCGGCCTCACGCAGCGACTGCTGGATCACTTGCTTGGCCGTCTGTGCACCGATGCGCCCCAGCGCGGCGGCGGACTCCTCGAGCGGGATGATGTCCCCGAGCTGCGCGTCAGCCTTGATGCGCTTCGCGGCGTCGAGAAGGATCTGCAGCTTGGGATCCTCGACCTTGTCGACGACCGTCTTCAGCAGGTAGACCCTGAACGCGCCCGTGCTGATGTCGACCTTGACGTCGATGTTCTCTTCGGCGCCATAGGCGCGCTTGAGGGCTCGCGCGATGATGTCCCCGACGACCTCTTTGGGGAGCCCCTTCTCGGCGGAGAGCTGCGCAAGACCGGTCACGAGTTCTCGGTTCATCGCCGGCGCTCCCCCTCTTCTTCAATTAGCCATCGGCCCCCGCCTCGCGGAGACAAAGCCAACCGCCTGCCCTTCGCGGAAACATCAGCCAGGTCCGTCGTTGGCGACAAAAAAAGTGGGGTCGACCCACTTTCAGCGGCGCCCGCGGCTCCCGGGCATCGACCGGAAGCCGTTGAAGAAATTGTATCAAAAAGGTGCAACGGGGAGGCTGGCC
>VBFY01000043.1 GCA_005889405.1 Chloroflexota bacterium
GCCGCTCCCCACGTTCGAGCGGGTCGCCGACCGCGATGCCGTCGCCGCGAGCCTCGCGCTGGATGCCGCCGATCTCGAGCCCGCGCTTCCGATCGAGATCGGGTCCAGCGGCCTCCGGTTCATGTTCGTCGCCGTGAAGACCCTCGATGCGGTGAGGCGCGCGTCGCCGCGCGAGCTCGCCGAGGCCGCATACATCTTTACGACACACACGGTCGAGCCGGGTTCCACCGTGCACGGGCGCATGTATGGGCAGGAGATCGCCGAGGATCCCGCGACCGGCTCCGCGAATGGGCCGCTCGGGGCGTTTCTCGTGCGGCACGGGCTGTCGGACGGCGTGCGCATCGTCTCCGAGCAGGGCTTCGAGATGGGTCGCCCATCACTCTTGTACGTCCGTGTCGGGGGCACTCGCGATCGGATCACGAGCGTGCACGTCGGCGGACGCTGCACGATCGTCGGCGGAGGGTGGCTCGACCTGTGATCACGCAGCAGCTCGTCGCGTTCATTGCTTTCACCGCTGCGGCCGCCGCGACCCCGGGACCGAGCAACACGCTCCTCGCGACGACGGGCGCGCAGCGCGGGCTGCTACGCGGTCTTCCCGCTCTCTTCGGCGCGAGCGCCGGCATGGCGACGTTGATGGCGGTCGTGACGTTGGGTCTCGGTACCGTGATCCTGGAGAGCCCGCTTCTGGTCACGGTCATGCGAGTGTGTGGTGCGGCTTTCCTCTGCTGGCTCGCCTGGAGGACGGCGACAGCGGGGCACTTCGCGACCGCGCACGCCATCTCGCCCGGGTTCTGGGCGATGGCGGCATTCCAGTGGATCAATCCGAAGGCCTGGCTGATATGCGCGGCCGCGGCCGCGACATTCCTTAACCCGGCCGCCGGGAGCGCGGTCGGTCAATCCGTCGAGCTGGGCATCACGTTCGCGGCGATGACCGTCCCGTGCTTCCTACTGTGGCTCGTATTCGGCGCTGTGCTCCAGCGCCTGTTGCACTCGGAGCGTGCCGCCCGTGCGTTCAACATCGCGATGGCTGCGCTCCTTGCGACGTCTGTGATCTTCCTGATCCTGTGAGCTCGCCAGGGTTTGAGACCGTGAAACCCACGCGCGATTCGGCCGGCACGCCGCTGAGCGGCTCCGACACCGCCCAGGACGTGGCTCATGTGGGTGGACAGGCGCGAGCCCACGAAGTGTTCGGAGCCGCGTGGAGACGGATATCGCCTCGCGTACAAGCCAGTGCGATCGGGGCGTGATCGCACGCCGCCTCGCTCTTGGCATCAGCCTGGGTCGTGACTTCAATCTGCTCTGGCTCGGCGAGAGCGTCAGCGTCCTAGGCACGCGGCTCACCTCACTCGCCGTCCCGACGCTCGCAATCTTCGATCTCCACGCATCGGCGCTTGAGATTGGTCTGCTGAGTGCGTGCAGTTTCGCGGGTTACCCGCTGGTCGGAATTCTGGGCGCGCCGACCCAATCGACCCTCCCTCCCTTCGTCGATCGCTTCGCGCGGCGACCGGTCCTGTTGGCGATGAACGTCGTACGCGCCGTGGCGCTTGGCTCCGTTCCGCTCGTCGCCGCACTTGGCCTCACCAAACTCTGGCAGCTCGCGCTGGTCGCGCTCGTCGTGAGTGGTTGCAGCGCGCTCTTCGACACCGCATATCAGGCGACCCTGCCCCGCTTGATTCCTGCTGAGCGGCTGCTCAGCGGGAACGCGCGCCTGTAATTGAGCCAGTCTCTTGCGAACTTCGCCGGGCCCGCCCTGGCGGGATGGCTCGTGCAGCTGGTCGGAGCCGCCGCCACGCTCACGCTGGACGCCTTGTCGTACCTCTGGTCTGCGCTGATGGTCAGCCTCATTAGCGCCGCGGACGAGCCGCCTTCCTCAATCAAGCGCCCGCACCCGCTGCGCGACATCGCGTCGCGCCGGTTGGTCATCCTCAAGAAAGTCCTGTCCTCGATGACCGCCTTGGTGTGATGGACCATGGCGTGTCCGTCGGACGCTGAGCGCTAGTGTCGGCGCCGATGGTGAACCGAAACGACGGGCTGGAGGCCGGGGACGTGGCGTTCATCGAGCGTCTCGCGAGAGATCTTCCGGGGGTGAGCGAGCTGCTCGACGCGTACCGACGCGACAACGACTTCGCGGTTCTGCCCTACGTGTTCATGGGAGCGTATTTGTGGCCATGGTTCCTGGAGCACTTTCGTTCGAAGGATGCGCGGTTGCGAAGTGCAGCTATCGCGTACCTAGATTCGCTCGAGCGGGAACTCGCTGCCGAGGACAACGCCACCAGGAACCTAGTACAGATCGAGTTCGTGGAGTGGCTGCAGAACTCCGACCCTGCATTGGATGATGTCCGGAGGGCACTGCCGCCCCGATTGGGCCGTAGTGTGGCGCGCGGCGATTAGCGGCGCGCCGACCAGTGCGCTTCATCGAGAAGAATGGTTTCGTCGACCAATCGCGGTTCGGGAGTCAGCGCTTCAGAGCAATGGTCTCGGCCGCCGTTGGTCTTCGCGACGCGCCACGAAGCGCACCGCTCAGCTCCTGGCGGGGCCACATGGTCTAACTAGAGCAATGGTTTCGCCCGTGCGCGAAATCGATTTAGAGCAATGGTTTCTCTAAGCTCGTGCTTGGTCGCGTAAACCATTGCGCCAGCTGCGTCACATAGTGGTCTAAACCATGGGGCCATTTCGCGCGGCTCCCGCGCCGCGAATCTCCAATAGAATGAGGCTCTCGCCGAGGTAGCTCAGTTGGTAGAGCAATGGTCTGAAGAATCGCAAGGACCGCGATTCGCGAAATTGCTGAAGAATTTGCGGCTGATACCGAAATTTAGCGACGAAACACCATGGTCTAAGCGGACAATAGTCTTGAAATAGTGCGGCGGGCAGGTCGCCGCTCTTCGCTAACGCAGTGTCTTCGGAATTCATATGAGATTGCGGTTGGTCCGGCGACCAACACGGTCCTCAAAACCGCTGACGGGGCGCTTGCGTTCCGTGGTAAGTGGGCGTCGCGCGAATGCTGGCCGCAATCTGACCGCAACTGAGGCCCTCGCACGATCATGTCGAGCGGAAGATCGGGCAACTGCCCGCAGTGGGCAACCAAAGCAGGAATGCGGTCTCGCGATGGCGGCATCGACCTGCGCCGCAAAGCGGCATGATTTCCGGTGGTGGCTGATGAATGGGACATCGCGCGCATCAGGTCTGAGTCAGGCGACGAGAAGGCGCACTTCGTCGATGGACCGGTGCAGGCGTCCGTCTACACGCGGCAGAAAGACGGTCAGTCGGTGTATGAGGCGTTGCGCGTAAGGCGTGCGCTTGCCGTTGGTGGACTCTTCCTTTTAGAAGCAGAAGACGAGCCCGACAACTGGTACATGGGACAGATGGCGAAGGATGGCGCTGTCATCGAATGTTGGGGAACCTACGGCACGCTCCGAGATGCGATTCGCGGGCTCTAATCCGGCAGACGGCACAACTACCGCAGTGCGCACTCAAAGCAGGATGCGCTCACGAGACGGCGGCATCGACCTGCGGCGTGCGGCGTCGACCGATTCTGAATGGGGACCTCATCCGACCCGATGACGAGCGTAACCTCCTCTGACATGGCAAAGACGAAGCCGTTTGTGAGGGTCGACCGCGGTATTGCATGGGTACTCGGTGCACTTCTGGGGGCCATGGCTTTGCCGCTTCTTATCGGGCCGCTTTTGCCCGAAGCCGAGGGCGCCGTTCGCGACGGGTGGGTGGTGTCGCACGGAGGCCTCAGGAAGCGCGAGACGCTGGCCTCGTGAACATCATCGAGTTCCCTTGGCCATGACACGACGCAAGGCGATGACAGCTCACGAGTTTCTTGGGCGATGGCCGGAACCACCTGATCCTGCGGTGCGCGCGAGACTCGCGCGGGAGGAGGAGGAGCGTAGACAGCGCGAGCTCGAGTACAAGCGCGCTGAGCAACCCCTCGTAGCTGAACTGCGCTCGGTCGGATGGGATGTCAGCTCCGTCTGGGATCTGGTCAACATCGATGAGGCGTACCCAGAGGCGCTACCCGTGCTCGTGCGCCACCTCGCTCGGCCGTACCCGCCCGCCATACGGGATGGCATCGCACGCGCGCTTGCCGTCAGGAACGCGCTGTTCGCATGGGACGACCTGCGCGAACAGTACGTCGCCGAACAAGACAAACTGGCGAAACAGGGCTTCGCGGCGGCCCTTGCGGCGATGGTCGATCGTGACCATCTCGACGAACTTCTCGCCCTGCTCCGAGATCGTCGCCACGGGACTAGTCGAGGCATCCTGCTCCGCGGTCTACAGCGGTTGCGCGACGCTCGCGCGCGGGCAGCCCTCGAGGAGCTCGCGGATGATCCGGATCTGAAGAAGCAGATCGGGATCATCCTTCGTCGCAGGCATCTGCGCCAAAGCCATCCTTAGGGCGGCAGCTCAGCGACTCTTCCGCTCGCGTGGCGCCGCCATGGTCTGACGGACTATGGTGTCGCCAGTTGGGTCTTGGCTCTCGGCACAGGAGGTCTGAGTGATTCCGCGAGGAACACTCGAGCCTGACGGCAGTTCTCACGGCAGCCGGAGTGGCGCGCGCGTCTGGTCGCGGCGATAAATCGCGACCGATCAGCGCTTTTACGGCGAGCTCTTTCGAGGAAGCGCCACGCTCGTCCATGACTGCTGCATTGGTCAATCAACGCTGCGATCATTCGGCCGCCGCGGTGTAAGACTGCGCGCGTGCCGAAGCGCGTCGGCGAGGTGTCCGTCGATCAACTGGAGTCGGGCGTCCGTCTCGCACTGCAGAGCGCCCGACGCCTCGCGCTCGCGGCGGCAGCCGCAGAAGACGCTCACACTGCTGCCGTGCTGCTTTACCAGTCAGCGGAGGAGGTTGGAAAAGCGAAGCTGCTACATGATCAGTTCGTGGCGGGCAAGCCGCTGTCCGGAGCGAGACTGCGAGATCATGTCGAGAAATTCCGCGTTGCAGTCGATGTCATCCCACCTGACTGTCTCGAGTTGTGGGGCCCGGCCTTCGATCCGGCGGTGTTCCAGGCGGATGCATTCCAAACGGAGCCCATCAGGGTTGACTGGGAGCGCCGGCAAGCATCGCTGTACGCCAATTGGGATGAGGACCGCAAAGTCTGGAGCGAGCCAGCAACGCCGGACGCGCGTGTCGTTCGGACGAGCGCTGCGCGTCTCGTCGACTTCATTGATCACGCGATCGGCAACGGACTGCGATGACTCACGACGCCTGCGGGCACATAGCGCGCGACGCGTTATCGCGCGCCGAGTTTTTCGGCGTCACACCGAGCGAGCTTCGCGCGATGCAGACGCGTGCCCTCGCCGAGAGCGACGATTACCGCCGGGACCACTGCGCCGTCGAGGCGGACAAGGAACTCAAGCGCTACCCGACAACGCTGAGCGCGCCTCCATTCGTGCAGCGCGAGCACAGATTCGCCGAGGCTGGGCAAATGAAATATCGGAATGACGGACTTGAGCCGGGTGACCATGCATTCATCGAGCGTCTTGTTAGGGACGTTCCGGGCCTTGCGGGTGAGTTGAACAAACAGCGGCGCGACTGCGGTCCCGAGGTTCTTCCGTACGTCTTCCTGGGCGGGTATGCCTGGCCGTGGTTCCTCCGATGCTTTCGCTCGGACAATTCAGCCGATCGAGCCGCGGCACTCAGTTACATCGACGCGCTGGAGCGCGAGCTCGGCACAGAGGACAACGACACGAGGAACCTGATCCTCATCGAGTTCATCGAGTGGCTAGAGAACCCGGGCTACGATGATGTGCGCGCTGTGTTGCCACCCCACTTGCGTCGAAAACTTGGCATGGCCTAACTCGCGGGCGATCAGGTCTCTACACCGATCGCGGTTCGCTGATACCGGAGTTTCAGCACCCCGGGAGCAATGGTCTCGGTCGCCTTGGTCTTCGCGATGTACGACGAAAGCGCATCTTCTTGGGTTCGGCCGGGGTCACATGGTCTAGCGACCGCCATGGTCTCGAGGGTCTGTGACGTTGAATTAGAGCAATGGTTTCGGCGCGATTGTGCCGGGTCGCGTAGACCATATGGCTCCAGGCGGCACATGGTTGCCTAACCATTGCTCCTTGGACCATGCGGTTCGCCGCGGAGTTTTCCCGTAAAATGAGCCTCTCGCCGAGGTAGCTCAGTTGGTAGAGCAATGGTCTGAAGAACCATGTGTCGCCAGTTCAATTCTGGCCCTCGGCACAGAACGACGACGTCTGTTATCCATTTGAAGAAGGTGGCATGGCACGTGCGCGTATACCGCAGCGTGGCGCGGAAGCGGTCCGCCGGTCGCTCTGCCGTAAGGCTGCTCGCCCTGGCGGTCGTCGCGCTCACGGCATGTTCCGCGGTCCTTCCACCGGGCAGCCCCGAGCCCTCCGCGGCAGTCGGATCCGCGACGCCCAGCCCCACGCCGAGTCCGACGCCACGCCCTCTCGCCGACGTGCGCTCGGTGGGCGTCTTCGGAACGAGCGTTGCCGCGAGTGGCGCCTTCAGCGGACCGGGCAAATCGCAGATCGCGCTGCTGCAGGACCCAGTCGGCGACCAGAGCCTGAAGATCACCCTCCGCGAAGCGAACGCGGATGGCGAAACGTTCTCCGACTCGACCTGGCTGACGAGCGGCCCGCGCTCCTTTAATCTCTCGCGCGCGAAGTTCGCCGTCGCGGACGTGACGTTCGACGGCAAGGACGATCTCGTCGCGCTGTACGACGCAGGCGAAAACCGCTCGACGCTCCTGGTGTTCAAATCCACGGGAACGGCGTTCATGCCGCCCGAGCAATGGTGGATCGGCGAAAACTACCTCTGGAGTCGGGCTCGCTACATCATGGCCGGAAAGTTCTCGGCGAACGACCGCGACGCGGTACTCGTCGCGTACCAGAACGAGAACTTCGACATGCGCATCCACAATTTCGACTCGAACGGAACGGCGTTCGCGTTCGGCGGCACGCAGGGCGTCTACGACTCGGCGCCGGAGCAGGTCGATCTCTCGCGTGTGCGCTTCGCGGTCGGACGTTTCACCCGGACCAGCGGCGCGCAACAGCTCGCCGCGCTGTACCAGTATCCGAACGCGCGCGTGCGCGTGAATCTTTTCGACCCATCGCCGAGCGGCCTCGTGCTGCAGGCAAAGGTGTACGAGACCGCCGAGGGTGAGTACGACCTCGGTCGCGCGTCCGTCCTCGCGGCGGACGTCACCGGTGACGGGAAGGACGACCTCGTCTCGCTCTACGCCGAACCCGACGGCAGTGCGCACGTCCATGTCTTCGACGCGGCGAATTCGTTCCAGCCGTCGAACAGCTGGACCGGCTGGGCTGCGTTGCCGGCCCGCTCCGCATGCGCGGGCGGTACCGCCCTCGTCATCGGCGACTGGAACGGCGACCGAAGGGTGGACGCGCTCGCGCTCGCGCCGACTGATGGGCTCCTCGCGCGCAGCGCGGTGCTTCGGAATCTTGGTACATCGTTCAAGCTCACGGCGACCAGCGAAGAGACGCTCTGCCCGCGCTGGCCGCTGATCGGCCTACCGCTCGCGGGCGGGTCGGCGACGAAGCGTCCTCTCTATGTGAAGGTCGACAACAACCCGACCGCGCGTCCGCACTACGGGATCAGCAAAGCCGATCAGGTGTACGAGTGGCTGGTGGAGGGCCTCACGACGCGGCTCGCCGCCGTGTTCCAGTCACGCGATCCCGACGTGATCGGCTCGGTGCGAAGCGTGCGCATGACCGACCTCCCGGTCGTACCGAGCCTCGGCGCCGCGCTCGTGTATTCCGGTGGCGGCCCCGAGGAGCTGATGACGCTCCACTACGACGAGGCGGTCGCGCACCGGTACGTCGATCTCAAACCCGGATACGGCTGGGGGTACCGCGTCCCGTTCCGCCCGGCGCCGTACAACTACTTCACGACGTTCCGCGCGGTGCAAGATGCGATGACGAACGCGCCTGACGCGGACCAGCCGGCGAACGTACCCGCGTGGGACTTCCTTCCGCCGACCGTGACCGATCCGCTCGCGGGCGGATTCGCATCGAGCGTCCCCGCGACGACCATCTCAGTGCCGTATCGCGCGCTGTTCGGCGTCCGCTATCAATACAACGATTCATCGCGGACGTACGCGCGCTTCGATGACGGCGTGCGCGAGGTCGATGCCGCGAATGGCGAAGTCGTCGCCGCGAAGAACATCGCGATCATCCTGACCGAAGTGCATTTCACGGAGGCGTTCGGCCTTGACCCCGCCGGCAATCCGAAGCTCGACATGGTCCTGACCGGAACAGGGCAGGGGATCGTCTTCCGCGATGGCCTTCGTGAGGAGGTCACTTGGACGCGCCCGGACATCTTCGACGTCTTTACGCTGCGCAACGCGGCTGGCGAGGCGGTGCGGCTCGCGCCGGGGCAGACGTGGATCCATATCGTGCCGAAGGATTGGACGATCCCGAGCCAGTAGCGCGCTGCGATCAGGCGATCACGAACCAGCGTCGACCTGTCCGACGCATCCCTTCGCATGCGTATCGTGCCCGCGGCACGCTATACACACACGAAACAGGACGCAGCCCTTGCGAAGAACACCGGACTCGCACTCGACGCTCGTGAACGTCCCGTCGTTGTTGTCGATGAGCAGGTCGTAACGCGATATCGCCGCGCGAATGTCTTTCACGCCTAGCCTCGAGATGACAAATTGCTTTTTTGGATCGGCCTCGAGCGGGATGGACTCGGCGCCGCCGCAACCGCGGCTAAGTAACATCTTACAACTAATGCGGATCGGACAAATGTGAAACGCCTGACAGTGGACGAGATCGCGAAGAAACTGGCGCGCCATCCTGAGTTGATCAGGCGCTGGCTCCGCGAAGGGCGCTTACGCGGCGATCGGATCGGGTGGAGCTGGACGATTACGCCTGCAGAGCTTGACCGCTTCAACCGCACAGCACCGGGGCGAAGACGTCGCTGACGATATAATCTCGTTCGTTCGCGGAAGTGGCGCAGTGGTAGCGCACCTCCTTGCCAAGGAGGGGGTCGCGGGTTCGAATCCCGTCTTCCGCTCAGTTAGGCACCCGCTCTCGCCCCGTCTCCAACGCGAAGGCTTGCGCTATGCCAGACGCGGGCTTCGGCGTGCGCTGCAGGAGTGCGAGGCGGCCTCTGCTGCAGCCGCAAGACTTAAGGGGGAGCACAGCATGAAACGTCTCGTCCTCGCGATCGTGAGCAGCGCGATTCTCATGGTGGCAATGGCAGGTGCCGCCGTGGCCGAGCCACCGGGCGCGGCCCCAGGGACCGGATTGGTCGGAGCTTGCAACATGTTGCTAGACAAGACCATGATCACTATTCCGATGGCCCGCGATGCGGCTCAGGGAAACGTCGGCATGTTCCACGCGGTGGACGTCTCAGGCTGCTCATGAAGATGGAGGACTGACGGCTGAGGGATGCGCCTCTCCGATGCGATCGGGGAGTCCGGATCACGGCCATTTCCGTCAGCTCGAAGTGCCCGAGTAGGTGACGCCTAGATCGAGCGGTTCGTACGCATAGCCACGTAGCGAACCGGACAGCCAATCAGCCCGCGAGGCGCAACCACCCGCGCTCGTCCTGAACGAGCCGAGGTGTTATTTCACTTTCGCGCGTTTGACCCCCGCGTTTCCGCGACCAGCTCCGTGACCATGAACGTGGCAACAATCGGCCACTGTTGCCCCTGTTCTCACATTTCAGTTGGGCTGCGCGGTAGAGGCAGGAGACTGCGCGGCTCGACCAATCAATCGCTCGCGCAGTCTTGAAGACTCCTCAGCTTGACCCGCCCGTTCCGGCTGCTTAGGCTCCAGACTCTCGTCGGCGCGGTGTGGGAGTTGCGCACCCAGGGGGGATCATGAGAAAGCTGCTTGTAGCCATCGCCGCGGGAACCCTCTTCGTCGTGTTCGCGCTGCCCGTCGCCGCTCAGGAGGGCCCGCCCTGTGACCCGACGGCGCACGGAAACAGTCCGGCTTCCGGGTGCACGGTGAACATGCACAACCTGAGCGATACCTTCACAGATGTAGTCCCGTGCACGGATCCACCGATTACCGCCGTCATAACCCTCAGCAAGGGCAACCTCGTCTTTCACACCACCCAGCTGGCGAACGGCACGTACTGGGCGACGTTCACCCAGGAGGGAAGCTTCTCGGCGGTCAGCGCCGCAGGGGTCACGTATGACGGACACTTCGCGGCGTGGGATGGGGAAGCGTGGAACTTACAGAACGCCACGTTCACAGGCACCTTCAACGTCACAGCGAGCGCGTCCGACGGAACACGGTTGAGTGCGCACGGCTTGATGCATCTCAATTTTGATGCAACAGGAACGCCCCACACGACCATGCACTTCCTCTGCTAAGAGGCTTGCGAGACCTGGCTAACTAAAGGCGGCCGGAAGGCCGCCTTTTTCAATGCTCGCTCGCCAACCGGAGCCATGCGTGCTCGGCTGGCGCCAGCCGGGCTGTTACCACTTCCGCGTGCTTGACCCCCGTCTTCCGCTCTGCGACCCGCGTGCGCTGGTCACATTCGCCGCGCTGCCTCTGGACGCGTTGGCATACCGCGCTCCCGCAGGTACGCATCGAACTCATCAGGTGTACGGACATCGTGTTCAAGTACGGCGTCGTAGACATCGGTGCCGCCAACTTCATATGGGTATGTCGGCAACCGATGCCAGACGTCTTTTAGCCAGAGAATGCAGATTCGTGTTTCGCGCGGTAGGCGCGTCAACGCAAGCGCGCGCGCCCGTTGCTCGCGTGGACCGTCAGTCAACCAGAACGTAATGTCGATCTTCCAATCTTCGTGGGTGGCGGTCTCGTAGTGGATCACGAAGTAGTGCCGATCGTCGTATGGACGACCGGACGTGTTCAGGTGACCACTCTCATTCGCATACGAAACTCGCGTGACCGCCGGGCGCGCGACAATAGGCCGCATGACGTCCCAGGCTCTGTCAACGCTCAGTCCGGGGCTCACCGCGCCTATGTCGATGTCGCGCCACACCATGAGTCCCGACACCAAGCTGCCGACCTGCTCTGCCCTTCCGGCGCGGGCAAGGAGGCTCATGAGGTCGAGATCGGCAATGACTCGGGATGCTTCCGCCTGAAGGGCGTCTTGACGGCGGAGCAGCTGCTCGACGTAGGCCGTGTCCAACCCGCCGTCTCTCATTTCTGCGTCGGCAGCCTAACGTTCGCGGCAATCTCGCGGGCCTGCTGCCGTCCGTTGCTCTCGTCCATGGGGCATGCGTTCTGGCCGCTGCCGAAAATCGCCGCCGCTCGCTAATCGCGGGCTCGCGCTTTTACCCCATCGCAGTCCAGGGTGAGACGTGAACTTTCGATGACGGGCGTCGCAGCCGGCTTGTGATCTGCTGTCTCGACCCACAGCGTTAGCCGGCCAGCTGGAGCCACCCGCGCTCGTCCTGAACGAGCTGAGCTGTTATCACTTCCGCGTCCTTGACCCCCGTCTTCCGCTCCGTTGACGCCCTCGGCATCGTGACCTCCCTCGGGATGGCTGCGATGACGTAGGGTCGCCAGTTCTCGTAGGGATCCTGTTCTGGGAGCGAGTCGCCCTAAGTAGAAATCGGTAGAGCGCCGCGAGGTTCGTGATGAGGTCGTACGCGAACAACTTCGGCCTAGCTCAACTCGGCTCGGCCCATCGCGCCGCGGGGACGATCCCGGCGGTCTCCGAGCGGTGCAGCTTTTGAGGATGCAGGGCAGCACGGAAAGGGCCGGAGTTGCCCGAAGTTCGGTAAATCTCGGCGCACCTACTTGACCAATCCTTGGGCAATCGCCAACCTGCGTCTGGCGATAAATCGGGGGAGGTAGACCATGCGGAGACTCGCTCTCGTGCTTGCGCTCGTCGCATTTGCGCTTTCGGCTGCGTCCAGCCCGGCGGTCGCGTCAATTCACCCGATCGTTGCGTCGTTCTGCAGTGCTGTCGCACAGACGAACCCGAACGTTCTCGATCCGCCCGGCCAGACACCGACAAGCGCCAACCCCAACGACTGGACCGTGAACACCCTGCGTGCGCTCCAAGCCACCGGCTTCCTGACCCTCATTCGCGACGCGAATGGCGACATCATCGGCTTCACGATCGATCCGACTGTCCCCGCTGTTAAGGATGGGAGTTTCCCGGCGTTCAGCCGCTGCCCAAACTTCTAGGGCTTGAAACCGAGGGGGAGACCGACTCCCCCTCGGCTTCCGATCTGATCGATATGACCAACAGGACGTATACGTTCCTAACGGCAGTCATCGGCGTGATATGCGGCTTTGTCATCATCCGTTCGTTCCTCTTTGCCGATTCACTGACCGTGCGGAACGACCTGGTGCAAGGCTTCTTCGTCGGCGCCGGGCTGGGGGTCGTCGCGGTCGAGATCCTCGCGAGGATCAAGGCCACGAGGATCAACGGCTGGATCACTGTCTTCGGATGCGGCCTACCCAGCAACGGCATCTTCATGCGGGCCGCGTGCGCCCGGATCTTTCCCGGCCCGGTGAACGTGCCGCAAGAGGCGATGTACTGGAGGACGGGTGTTGACGGCGCCGGTCACACGCTCTCCGGCGAGCACGACTACATCCTGCACTTTCCGCCGGGCGGTCTTCCGCCCAACGACGCGTTCTGGTCGCTGACCATGGCTGACGAGAAACAACACTTCGTGGCGAATCCCATCGATCGGTACAGCCTCGGCGATCGGTCCGGCCTCGCCCAAAATCCCGACGGCTCCGTCGACATCTACCTGCGGACCGCCACTCCGGCAGGCCATCAATCGAACTGGCTGCCGGCGCCTGCAGGCAGATTCAACCTGTGGCTGCGCGTGTATTTGCCCGGCGCAGCCATCCTCCACGGCGAGTACGCGGTGCCGCCGGTTGTCGAAGCGAGACCAAGTCGATGACGGGATACCAGCACTTGCTTCTGTTCGGTTCGGTCGTGGTCGCGGCATGCTTCCTCGTCGTCTACTTCTGGCCGCGCATCCTGCTGTCCGTGTACAAGCGGGCGATCCTCGTGAAAGGGTTCGGCGAGGGCCCCATTCCGGTCAACACGCTCTATACGGAGCCCCAAGCGGTCTTTGCAGATCCGCTCCGTGCGGCGCCCACCTCGGGCTCGAACCTGATCACCACGGGCGTGAACCGCGACACGCTCCTCATGGTCGGCTGGTTAGATCTCAGGAAAGGGCCGCAGGTCCTGCACGTACCGGACATGGGCGGTCGCTACTACAGCGTCCAGCTCACCGATCCGTCGAACAACACGAATTTTGCCTACGTGGGCAAACGCACCACAGGGACCGAGGCTGGCGACTACCTTATTAGTGGCCCCGGCTGGACAGGATCCGTACCGCAGGGAATGACACGGATCTCTTCGCCGAACAATTCGGTGCTTGTTGCTGGCCGCACGCTCGTCGAAAGCGACGCGGACATCTCAGCCGCTTATGCGCTCTCCACGCAGATCCATCTGACACCGCTCGGAGGCTGACCTCTCTTCGCATACCCAACTCCGCGGCGAGATAGCGACGACATCTCCGTGCCACCCGACGGACTGGCGCGTGACCGGAAGTCAGTCGATCGCATGATGGAACCCATCGAACCGTCGCCCCTCCGCCACGACCACGTCGTGGAGTGAGAGGTCGTAGAACTTCACGTTCGTGTGGTCCTCGAAGGCGATGTACCAGGGCTGGCAGATCTCGCTCTGGTATTGTCGACCGGTGAATGCGGCCGCGTGTGCCGCCGCGAACGCCTCGAAGTCGTCGGTGACGACGATGCCGACATGCTCGAGACCCATCTGGTAGACGTTCTGATGGGGCGGCGGGATCAACTCGATCAGCGAGACCGACACGCCAGGCTGGACGAAGATCGGCTCGCGGAGCAGCAGCTTGGAGATCGGTCGGCCGTTCCAGATGTTCTCGACGTTCGCGACGCAGAACGCCTCGATCCGCTCCCGGACGACGAGGTACGCGTCGAGCGTCTCCATCCGGAACGCAAAGTGGCTGAGCGGGTAGCCCGCGATCTCGATGCCGAGCGCGGCGAGCCTGCGCTTCTGTTGGGCGAAGAAGCCCGGGTAGTCGCCGATGATCGCGTCCATAGCCATGGTCGCAGTATCGCTCGCGCCGATGTCGGCGCTCATGCGCACAGTCACCGGCGGAACACTTCGCGTCGAGGCTAACGGCGCACCCCGACGACCAGGAGCCACAGCAGCAGCACGAGCTCCGCGACCCCGCCGAGCACGAACGCAGACTCGAGCGCCGCGGGAACGAACGGCAGCCAGAGGACGAACGACGCGGCGCCCCCGACGATGAGCGCGACGCCGATCGCTGGTGGGGTGCGCGTCGAGCGCGCGACGAGGAAGCCGAGGAAGACGAGGAAGAGCCCGAAGAAGGCCAGTGCGAGCACCTCCGCGCCGCGACCCAGGCCGAGCGCGTAGTACAACGATTGCATGACGCAGCCGACGACCACGCTGACCATGGCCAGGACGCCGGTGCCGCGCGTCGGGTCGCCGAAGATGCGGCAGAGCACGAGCGCGACGATGCCGTACCAGATCGTGCCGCCGACGTGCACGATGGCGGCGAGCGCCGATGCAGGATCCTGGAGCGCGAGCACCTGACCGATGCCGGCGATAACGAAGTACGCGAGATACAAGACGGCTGCCATCCGCGCGCTCGGCCGCGCCACCGCGACGGTCACGGCCGGCACGATAAGCAGACGGTGTGATCTCTTCCGCTGCCTGGTCAGCACGACTTGGCGCCGCGGTTGCGACCTGACGACACGCAGGTCACCATGGCCGTTGTCGGCTGTCGCAGTCGACGACGAGGTTATGGGGCCATCGCCGGCCGCTTGATTCGAGATCGAGTTCCTCGGCGCAGGCGTGGAGACGTATCGCTTCACGTTCGGCTGAGGCGACGTCACGTTCCATTGCGAAGGAGGTACGCATGTCAAATCCGGTGGCATACGTCAGCACGTGGCGGATCAAGGGAGGCAAGTCCGAGGAGTACAGACGCTTCTACGCCGAGCTTGTGAAGGTCGTCGACGAGAATGAGCCGCGTCTGACCGCCTTCCTCACGTTCGCGAACGAAGACTTGACCGAGATCACGAACGTCCACGTCTTCCCCGACGGCGGAACGCTCGATCGCCACATGGACGTCCTGGGCGAGAAGATGCGGCTGTTGCCGGGTGATGTGTCTGCGGTGATGCGCTACCTGGAGCCGGTCCGCGTCGAAGTCTTCGGCACACCCGGAGGCAAGGCCGCGGAGTTGGACAAAGGCCTCGTCGACTCGGGAGTGCCGTTCGCGTTCAAGCAGCGATACCTCGGCGGCTTCACGCGGCAACCCCGGTAACCCACACCTTCGACGTCCGGTAGGTCACGAACCATCACGCTCGACCCGTCCAGCGGAGAACTCGGAGGGCGTGCAGCGTGTTCCAACGACTGGGCTTGCCCTCGCCCTCGTCCATCGCGAAGTGGTCCACGCCCTCGTGCGGCTTCTCGAGCGGCCATCGACCACCGGCGTCCCGTTTCTCTTCGACGATCGCGATCGCTTCGGCGACGCGATCGTCGGGCTTCGCGCCGGCCGCGCGAAGGTAGTCGAGCCCGCGCAGGACGTCGTAGTGCCACCCGGGCGGAAAAGAGAACTGCGTATACCTCCGGTCGATCACCTCGCCCGTCGAGAGGCGGCGGAGCATCCGACGCTCGAGCAGGTACTGCTCGCCCCGCTCGCGTGCCGTCCTCACTTCCGGCGAGCCTCCGGTAACGCGCTCGTGCTCGAGCAGCCCTTCGAGAACGCGGATGGTGGTATCGAACGACCCGCGTGTCGAACCGTGCTCCTGCTCGCAGTTCCACCCGCCGTCAGCCATCTGTTCGCGGAGGAGTCGCTCGACAATGCCAGCGACGGCCTCGCCGAAGTACGAACCGATCATGACGGCGGTTCCGTTGATACACGGCTCTACTTCGCCATCGAAGAACCGCAGGTCGTCGTACTCCCAGTGCACGCGATCGCGGACCAGAGCGACCGCGCGGCGCACGCCGGCATCCGCCGGGTCAACGCCCATCGTGCACAGCAGCCACAACGTGTGGTTGGTGGAGGTCCAGCTGGGAAGGGCGGCGCCGCCGCCCCACCGGCCGTCAGGAGCCTGAAGCGAGAGCAATCGCGCGCCCCAACCTTCGACGGCGATCTTCGCGCGCTCGGCCGCGACCTCGTCGGGACGCGCATCCGTGAGGTCGCGCATCACCTGCCAGCGGATCGACGGGTCCGAGTCGAGCAGCCAGTCGATGACGGACATGATCTTCCTCCCTCTTAAGACGTCACGCGGCCGCCACGCTAGCCGAGCTCGTGAAGCGAATGCTGGCGGGGCTGGACGACATCAGCGTGGCGAGAAAATGATGGTCGCTGAGCTAGCGAAGCACCCTGGCAGCCAGCCCTGATTTGACCTCAGCAAAGACCGGAAGCGCTCGATCGATCATCGCGTCGGTGGCGGTCAGCGAGATCCGGAAGTAACCCGGCATGTCCACGGCCACACCGGGCAGGACCAGGACCTTCTGCGCGGCGAGCGCGCGGGCGAACAGCATGTCGTCCTCGATCGGTGCCTTCGGCAGGAGGTAGAAGGTTGCCTGTGGCGGATGCACCTCGTAGCCCATCTCGCGGAGCGCGTTCACCATGCGGTCGCGCTTGCGCTGCAGATGGTCGAGGTCGATCGACATCGCGTCGATCTCCGGGAGCGCGTACTGCATGATCGCATCGGGGAGCATGTTTCCGGTCGAGAAGCCCTCGACCATGAAGGCCTGGCGCAACTGGTCGCGACCCGGGATCTCAGGCGGAAGTGCGACATAGCCGAGGCGTTGTCCGGGCGCCAGCGAGCTCTTGCTGTAGGTGTGGATCAACAGGCTGCGTGGGTAGAACGCGCCCGGCGTGATCATCCGATTGCCGTCGAAGAGGATGCGGCTGTAGGCCTCGTCGGAGATGAGGTAGATCGGGCGGCCGTTGCGCGCGGAAGCATTTTCGATCACCGATGCGAGCGCCCTCAGCACGTCCTCGCCGAAGATGCGCCCGGTCGGGTTGTGCGGTGTGTTGATCAACACGGCGCGCGTGCGTGGGGTGATCGCGCTAGCGACCGCATCGACGTCGAGGTCGAAGCCGCGTGGCTTGACGCGTACCTTCACCGGTTTGCCGCGGGCCCCAAGGATCAGAGCCTCGTAGAAGAACCACGGCGGCGATACGAAGATCACCTCGTCGCCTGGATCCACGACCACGTTCAGTGCCGCCGCCAGGCCTCCGTGGGCGCCGCGGGCGAGGACGATGTCGTCGGCGCTGAAGCTCAGTCCGAGTTCCTTACTCAAACCCTCGGCCGCCGCGACCAGCGCTGGGCGGTGGGGCATCTTGTATCCGAACCAGTCCTTGTCCTTTGGCTCGGCCCAGCGCTGCAGCGCTTGGACGTACTTTGGCGACGCCAGCTCCTGCGGGTTGCCGGCGATGAAGTTGGAGGCAGCCGGGTCAGCCGCGTGGCGGCCCATCTCCGGATCCAGCATCGCGGCCAGGAAACCGCTCATCGACTCGATGATCCCGGTGAGGTGGCTTGCGACCTCGTCCGACATATTCCCCGATACCTTAGCGCGGCGTTCCTCCCTCGAGGATCAGCGCAAGCGTCGGTAGATCGATGTTGCCGCCGGACACGACGCAGACGACCTTCCCAGCACCGGCGTGGCCGTTGACGGCCGCAGCGACCGACGCCGCGCCTGCGCCTTCGGCGACCATGTGGTTGCGCTCCACGAGCAGCCGCACAGCTGCCGCGACCTCATCCAACGACGAGACCAGCGAACCGTCCAGGAGCTCACGCGCGAGAACGAACATCTCTGGAAAGACGCGCGGCCCACCGATGCCGTCGACGAAGGTCCGCGTGTGCTCGATGCTCAAGGCTTCGCCTTTCGCAAGCGATGCAGCCAGTGGTGCCGCAGTCGCGACCTCAGCCGCGAAGATCTTCGCTCGTGGCCGCAGCGCGCGGAGCGCCGACGCGATCCCACAACTCAGCCCGCCACCGCCGAACGGGACAACGACGGCGTCGACATCCGGTAGGTCTTCGACGATCTCGAGACCGATCGTCCCATTCCCGGCCATGACCGCGTCGTCGCTGAACGCATGTATGAAGAGGCCCTCCAGGCCGTCCCGTCGGCGGGTCCGGAACGTCTCGAACCACTCGTCGTATGGAACAGCAACGACGCGCGCGCCGAATCGCTCGATCGCCGCTAGCTTGGTCGCCGGTGCGCCCTCGGGCACGACGACGGTGCACGGAATGCCCAGACGCCGCGCGTTCCACGCGACCGCTTGCGCCATGTTGCCTGCGCTCGCGGTCCACACGCCGCGCTCAAGGTCGGAAGGTGAGGCCAGGGCCATGCGGTTGCTCGCGCCACGGATCTTGAATGAACCGATGGGCTGGAGATTCTCCAGCTTCAGGTAGATCTCGGCGGGACCGTGATTGACGTTGAGCCGAACGAGTGGCGTTCGGATCGCCGCGTCCGCGATGCGCTCGCGCGCGGCTTCGATTTCTGCGAGTGGGATCACCGCGCGGACTCTACGCCGTGTGTTGTCACCGAACGCAGCCACGGTCGAGGTGCGATCGAATCCCGTCTTCCGCTCAGAAAGTACCCGCGATGTTATCGATCACGCGCGTTGGCGGGCGGCTTCCTCATCACGAGGTCGCCGCCCGCCGAGGTCAGCTGTCAGAGCCCGGGACAGGTCCCCGGAGCCGGAGCGAAGTCTGTCCTTGGCGCGCCGCCCACTGGCACGCCTGGGAACGTCGCGAAGACGATCGTCAGGGTCGTGCCGGTGTTCTTCGCGTTCCCGACTTCGCTGGCGTGCTCGACGAACGCTTGCCCCGCCGTGTACCTGGTGGAAGTGCAGTGGTTCCCAACCCAGCTAAAGAAGGTGATCTCGCCTTGCTGGACGACCACGATCGCGCCCCCTGGATGCGAGTGCCAGCCCGACGTGCCACCGGGGTCGACATCGTTCCGCGCGACGACAATGTCCAATCCCTCTGAAATGGGAATGGTTCCGGGGGTCGTGTTGGTCCCTCGCGCCTGGATCGCGCTTCTGAAACTACCGACCGGATCCGCAGGTGTCGCGGTGCCAGGGACCGCAGCGACTGCGACGAACAGCCCAGCAAATCCCAGTGTCATGACTGCCAGACGTGTGTTTCGTTTCGATACGCCCTTCATATGCGACTCCTTTTCTCAAGTTCGCCCGTGATGCTCGGTGGCCACGGGGTCGGTGGCCACCGCCGCCGGCTTCGGTCTCCCCAGAACGGACGGGACACTACTCGCTCCCGTGTGTTTGCGTCCGGGCGACGGTCCGCTTGGAGTCCACATCGCGGCGTATTCGTCGCGCGCTGCTGGAACATGAGCGCCCGCTCGACAGTGCATGCTCGACCGTTGCATGGTGATGGTCGAGTTGAGCGCCGGCGGGGTCGTCGCGCAGATCGATCCGGCCGACGGCGGCAGGATCGTGTCGCTGGTCATCGCCGGCGTCGAGCGGATCCTCCCGAAGTCGCGGGCACGTGCGCGCGAACCTGCGATCTATTGGGGCTGCTATCCGATGGTCCCGTGGGCCGGGCGACTCGCGAACGGTCGCATCCCAACGAAGGACGGCGAGGTGCAGCTCGAGCCGAACCTCCCTCCGTCGGCAATACACGGTCTCGGCTTCGACAAGGCGTGGGAGATCGTCGAACAGAGCGCGACTGCGGTCACGATGCGGTGTGAGCTGTGCGGCCTCGGGTGGCCGTTCGGCGGCCACGCGCGACAAACACTGCGGCTGGGTGTCCGGAGTCTCGAGCTCGAGCTGGAGGTCGGCGGCTATACGAAGGCGGGGCCCGCGGGCCTCGGCTGGCATCCATGGTTCACTCGACCGCCGAGAGCGGACCTTGAGCTCTGCGTCGATGCATCCGACGTGCTCGTGGTCGACGCCGATCTCGTACCGACCGGTGAGGTTCGCGAGGTCAGCGAAAGCGAGGATCTCCGTTCGTGTCCACCGCTGGGCGACCGCAGGCTCGATCACGTGTACGTGCGGGCCAAGAGCCCGGCCACCCTGCGGTGGCCCGATCTGGAACTACGGATCGGATACGACGCGAGCATGCGGACCGTCGTCGTTCACACGCCGGTCGAGGGCATCTGTGTGGAACCTCAGACGATGTGGCCGAACGCGCCGCTTCTCACGGCCTCGGGCGTCCGCGGTACGGGCCTACGGACGCTCGAGCCCGGCGACACCCTCGCCGCGAATGAAGAATGGACGTGGATCCGCTGAGCGGCGCCGAAGTGTCACAGCTGATTCGCTCGGCTCATCTCGCGGAGCGCGGCCATACGTTCCGCGGCCTCTCGGAGCACCGGTCGCGGCCGCGGCTCGAAGCGTCGAGATGCCGCCGGCGCGAGTCCGGGACGCTTCGCCTCGACCGCCCACTGCGCCTGGCGGGCGGCGCCCGACGCGGCGGCCTCGACGATCGTGGGACGCACGACCGGCAGGCCGAAGACGTCGGCACAGAGCTGCGCCCACGCGTCCGACGCGGACCCACCACCGACGAGAGTGACTTCAGTGGGCGCGACGCCGGCGCGGTGCAGCGCGTCCAGCCCGTAGGCGAGCCCGAAGGTGACGCCTTCGACCACGGCACGGACGATGACGTCACGCCCGTGATCCGCGCGCAGGCCGACGAACACGCCCGCGGCCTCGGGTCGGTTCGGTGTGCGCTCGCCGGATAGATACGGCAGGAACGCAAGCCCGCGCGCGCCTTCACTCGCGACAGCCGCGTCAACGTCAGCGTGATCCATCCCGAACAGCGAACGCACCCACTCGGTCACGCTGGTGCAGTTGAGCGTGGCCGTGAGAGGGAGCCAGCCACCGGTCGAGTCGCAAAAGGCCGCCGCTTCACCGAGGGGATCCACCGCGGGTCGGTCTCGGTAGGCGAACGCGGTGCCCGACGTCCCGAGGCTCACCGCCACCGGGCCCGGGGTCACAACGTCGCAACCGATCGCGGACATCATGTTGTCACCGCCGCCGGCGCTCACCGAGACACCGGCACCGAGACCGAGCAACTCCGCGGCCTCACCGCGCAGCGTGCCCACGACACTCAGCGAAACTGCGATCGGCGGCAGCGTGCGGGTCCAGTCGCGGGTCGCATCGATCGCGGCGAGGACGGCGTCGCTGTAGTGGCGGGCGCGGACGTCGAAGTACGCGGTGCCCGACGCGTCCCCGGCCTCGGTGACGAACTCGCCCGTCAGCCAGAGATTCAGATAGTCGTGCGGGAGGCACATTCGCACGGTGCGCGCATACGCGTCCGGCTCGTGTGTCGCGAGCCACGCGATCTTCGGCCCGGTGTAACCGGGAAGAAGCAGATTACCCGTGAGCTCGAGGACCCGGCTCTCGCCACCGAGCGTTCGCGTGAGCTCGGCGCATTCACGCGCGGTCGTCGTGTCGTTCCAGAGCTTCGCCGCTCGAACCGGTCGATCGCTCTGGTCCAAGCACACGAGCCCGTGTTGCTGTCCGGATACCCCGATGCCGCCGATGTCGAACCGCTCACCGCGCGTCGCGTCGCGTACGGCGATCCGCAGCGCATCGATCCACCACGCGGGGTCCTGCTCGCGCGTGCCGTCGTCGCGTTCGATGAGCTCGTGCGGCGCGCGACCGACCGCGACGACACCGCCGGTCACGCCGTCGCGCAGCACGACCTTGGTCGATTGCGTGCCGCAATCCACGCCGAGAAAGACGCGTCGCATCTTCTAGTTGCGAACGAGGCCGGCGTAGTAACGGCGCGCGAGGGCCCAGGCATCCTTGCCGCAGGTCGAGCCAACGATGCGTCCGGTGAAATCGTCCGCTTGCACGTGGATCCCGCCATAAAGACGCGATTGACCGGCCTGGTCCGCGGCGTCGTAGTACGTGGCCCAGCGGAGCACGATGTCGGCGCTCGGCCCCGCCTCGACCCGCAGCGAGCCGCGCTTGACGGTCCACTCGGAAAGGCCACCCGGGAAGTACTCACTGCCGGTGATCGCGGTGAGGACCTCCGCGGCCGCGCGGCTGAAGGTGCTGTGTCCCGAGATGTAGCCTTGGAACGACGGCGTCACGAAGGTCGGCAGCTGGTAGGGGATCCACGACGTTCCGAGGATCCACGTGACCGGCGCGCTCTGTGTCTTGGGATCCGCTGGGTTCCCCTGCCACGCGCGCACCGCGATCTCACCTTCGTGGCCGGCGAGCCCGGCCATCGGCGAACCGATCCTCGTATCGGTGACGAGCTCGATGAGTCCGGGCACGAGCGGCAGACCCTCCTTGTTGTATGCGGCACCCGACGGATCACTCGACTGCCCAAGGCTCGCCATGTAGCGGATCATCGAGATGGGTCTGATGCCGTCATACCGACCCTTCAGGCCCCATGCCGCGATCGCCGCGTCGTGGACCGCGCCGTTGAGCGCGAGGTAGAGCTTGACGTCCCACTGCAGGCGGTCGACGACGGGTCCGCTCCCACCGACGCGCAGGTTCGGCGCGATCTGATCCGACGCCGCGTTCGCGATCACGTTCCAGTGGCCAGGCGGCGTCTCGGATGCGGGCCCGTCGGCCCAGAACTCAACGAGCGCGCGGTAGAAATCGCCCTGCCGCGCGGTGTCCGCGGCGTACGGCTGACCCGTGACGGGATTCAGCGGATGGCCATGACCGTCGTTCGATCCGATCCCGTTCGCGCCGAGCGTGCGCGGCGAAATGTCGATCGGTCGGGCACTCGACGCGTCCAGCAGGGCGCTGTCACGGAGCACCTCGACGGCCTGAGACTTATAGAGCGCATCGGTGTTCGGGTCGCCCAGGCGCGGTGGTGGACCGGGATCGATCGGCGTGCTGGATGCGCCGGCGGCGGGAAGCGCGAACGGCGTGACATGTCCCCAGTGCGGACCGATGGCCTGCTGAACGCCGTTGGTCACGGCGATGCCGTTCTGGCTGACCATGTGCTCGATCTGGAGCGGCTGCCAGCGATTCGGATCACTCAGCGTGATGCCCGGTCTCGCGACGATGAGCGGAGGGTTGACCGGTCTGTAGTCGGGGTCCGCGTACCCGTTCGCCTCGTTCGACCCGTCCGCCTTGGCGGAGTCGAGGAGCGCTTTCGCGATCCGATTTCCGACGGCGGCCGGTGAATCGCCGTCGGTCGCGGTGCTCGCGATCGGGAAGCAGAGCGCGTCCATGAGGTCATCGAACTCGCCCAGCGACTTGTCGGCGCCGACCGCCTTGATGAAGCGGGCGGTAAGGACGTGGTATGCGGCATAGCTGATCGCCTCATTCCGCGCCGCGCTCACGTCTCCCGCGTGGAGCTTTTCTTTGAAGACGTAACCCGACGCGGTGGCGTCGTACGCGGCCCACGCATCCCACATGGCGACCGAGAGATGGAACAGGTTGCGTGCATGCACCGGCGGATTCGGAAGGGCGCGTCGGATCGCGTCGAGAAGCGCCTCGTCCCAGCGGCGCGCGACGGACCAGTTCGGATCGTCCCGGGTCTGGGCGCAGGTGGCGGCTCGCTCCCATGGACGCGTCGTCGCGAGGGTCGCACCGGTCACCACGACGAGGACAACGAGAGCGGCCCCGAGGGCGCGCGCACGCGCACCCGTTGGCATCCGTCGGTTCACGTTGACGTGGCCCGCCACTCGCGTGTCCTCTTCCTCCGGGGGTCACCCTAACCGAAGTCCGTCGACGCTCGGAGTCAGCCTCCGTTCGGCGACCACGGACGAGCATCGCTGCTGCCACGCCTCGCCGTCACGAACTGGTTCGCGGCGGCGTGCAGCCACGGGCCGGTCTCGCCGCCTGGCCACGCGATGCGGATGTCGGCACCGGTCGCGTCCCCGATCCCGAAGTGGACCCAGCCGAGCTGGCCGCCGGCGTGACCGCCACCGACCGTGAGCTCGCGTCGAAGGATGCGATCGCCGATGCGCACCTCCACCCACGCGCCGATCGCATCCACGTTCGGCGCTGATTGCAAGACGCGGAGCGCGAGCCAATTGCCCATCGCGCGCGGATGCGCTGCGTCGCCGGTGCCGACGTTCCGCCACAGGCGGACCGGACCACCGTAGTTGACGACGATGAGATCGAGCATCCCGTCGAGGTTGAAGTCCGCGAGCGCCGCGCCGCGGCCGCGGTAGAAGTTGAGGATGCCCGCGGCATCGGCCGCCTCGCGGAAGGTGCCATCCGCTTGTCCGAGGAGGAGGTTGCTCGGGTCGATCTGGGCGTAGTCCGCTTGTTCCGTGACGTTGCCCTTCGCGATGAAGAGATCGATGAAGCTGTCGTTGTTGACGTCCGCGAACTCATCGTGCCAAGCGGTGGATGGCCGCGTGTCGCCGCCGGTGAAGGGCTGGGCCGCGTTCACTCCGCGCCTGCGACCGATGTCGCGATACGTCGGGTGGGAGGGACCAAGCGTGAGCGTCTGCAGTCGATTGTCGGCCTGGCTCGTGAGAAAGACTTCGGGGTAGCCGTCCCCGGTGAGGTCGTAGCTCGCGATACCCATCCCCTGTATCTGCACCGTCACCCATCCGTCGTCCGCCGTATAGAGCGACGGCGCCTCACGCGGTGCGACGCGCCAGAGCTGTTCCTGGCCGTCACTCGGCAGGTAGTACTGCTCGTCGTTGCTCACGCGAAGATCGCTCCGGCCGGAGCGGTTCCAGTCACTGAACAACATCGAGAGAGCGCACCAACTCGGAGTGAGCGGGATCGGGGGTGCGTAGACCTGCGTGTTGGCCGTTGGCCGAACCATCTCGTTGTCGAAACAGAGATGGTGCGGGTCGTTGCTGGCGGGATCGACATAGTTCCCGAACGCAAGGGTCGGTAGCATCGCCGCGCCCTCCCAGGTCGCACTGAACGCCGTCGTGGCCGACGCGGTGAGATCCAAGCCCCACCTCTCGTTCGCGCGCTCGAAACGGCAGCCGCCGCGGCCACGAAGGAGAACGTTCTCACCGTTTCGCAGGACGACAATGTCCGTGATCCCGTCGCCGTCGATATCGATCGGGTACGCGCCGTTCACGCCTATGAGATCCGTTGCCGCACCGATGAGGTGCGTGAACCGAAGCGCGCCGCCGACCTGGCTGTCGTTCCGGTACAGCGCGGCGGATCCGCTCCCACCCGAGAGATAGAGATCAGGCTTCCCGTCGCCGTCGCAGTCGAGGACGGCCGCCCCACCGCCGACGGCGTGCCCGAAGCCGCCGCCATAGACGTGGTCGATTCCCGCACTGGCCGCCTCGTCGACGAATCGCGGCGCGCCCAGCGCGGACGGCGCTTTGGGAGGTACCACGTCGGACGATCCGAAGACGAGGGCGCACACGCTCAAAAGCGCGATTGCGGCTATGGTGCGCGACCGGCGGCGGCCCATGGCGTTGATGGTCACGCGAATCCTGCGGAGGCGGCGGTCAGACCACAAGTCTCTGCTCGAATGTCGAGGAGCAGAAGTGCTAGCGTGGCGCCGCGAATCCATTCGTGCGGGGTCGCGCTAAACGTGAGGAGAGGTTATCCGATGCGTAGGTGCTTAGCGGTGCTCGCGGCAGGTTTCACTTTGATCGTTTCGGCATGCGGCGGAGGCGGTACGACCGCCGCGGGCTGCACGATCGGAGTCTCGTGGAACAACTATCAGGAGGAGCGCTGGGCGAAGTGGGATGAGCCGGCGATCAAG
>VBFY01000021.1 GCA_005889405.1 Chloroflexota bacterium
CCTCCTGCGGGTAGTCGAACTCCTCGGCCGCGCTGTTCACGATCACGTAGTCGTTGGTCAGCTCGCCGTAGTAGATGCGCGGCTCGTCGATCTTCGGCTCGCCCTGCGGTGGGATGTCCTTCACCAGGAACTGCGGACGGCCCTCGGCGGCGACCCCGCCGACCGGCGTCATCACCGCGCCGAAGCCGTGCGTGAACTGCAGGTGGCGGTTCACCCACGTCTGCTGCAACAGGGACGCGGTGTTGAGCTCGCGCGCCGACAGCATGATGGGCACCTCGCGACCGCCGATGGCGTAGCGGTCGACGTCGACGTCGGTGAAGTCGTAGTACGGGCGCAGCGCCTGCAGCTGATCGAAGTCCGACAGCAGGCGGTGGTAATCCCAGAGCCGCACCGAGAGCGAGTCGGCGAACTCGCGAGTCGCCTCCGACTGGCTCGGCGTGTCGGCCACATTGAACAGCGACTCTTCGATCTTGTCGAGCGAGTACGCGGCGCGCGTCGCCGCGATGTTCCGCTCGATGTACGCACGCTCCTTGTTCAGCTCGTCGGGTGCCACGACGTAGTTCTGCACGACCGCCGGGTACACGCCGCCAACAAGCACGGTCGCGGCGAACCACAGCACGATCGAGCCCGCCAGCACCCACACCGTTCGCGCGAATGCGTTCGCGAAGCACGCCAGCGCGGCGATGCCGACGATGAACGACAGGATCGTCAGCGCGGGGACGCGCGCGTTGACGCTCGCGAACCCGGCGCCGGTGAGCACCCGCTCGGTGCGGAAGAGCAGGTCGTACTGATCGAGCACGTATCCCGTGGCGATGAGCAAGAGGAAGAGACCGCCGAGTACGGAGAGATGCGCGCGCGCCGGTCGAGCGAGGGCGAGCGCCGTCCGGCCGGCGACGCCAAGGTCCGCACGCGTGATCGTGCTCGTCGCAACGCTGATCACACCGCGCACCGCGTAGATCGCGACGACACCCGCGGCGATCACGAGGAGGGCGGCGATGCCCCAGCCGCGCAGGAACTCGAGGACCGGCAACGTGAAGAAGTAGAAGCCGACATCTTTTCCGAAGAGTGGATCGCTCACGCCGAAGGGCACCGCGTTGAGCCAGCGGAGCAGCTGGTCCCACTGATCGCCACCCGCGAGTCCGAAGAAGAACGCGGGGATCGCGGGCACCCAGAGGAGACGCAGCGTCTGTGCGAGCGCGGAGGATCGCGTGGCCTGCTCGACCACGACGCGCGGGACCTGCGGACGGAGCGCGAGATACAGGTTCGGCAGCGCGATCACGACGAAGATCAGGAAGAACGCGACGAACGCCCAGAACCCCGCGGTGTAGCGGCGGAGATATACGTCCTCGAGACCGAGGCTGCGGAACCACAGCAGATCGGTGAGAAACTCGTTCAGCGGAAGGAGCAGCACCGGCACGAGGAGGAGCAGCAGGATGACGATCGTGATGACGACGCCGCGCGAGGCCGGCGGTCGGCGCACATTCCCCCGGCGCGGACGGAATACCGAGAGATCGAGGTTGGACCAGTCGATGTTTCCCCAGTCGCGCTCGCCGTCTCCCCTTTTGTCCCTCACGGCCTCAGCATATTGGGAGATGTCCCGAGGGCTCGTGCTCGCCCTGGTCCTCGCGCTCGCGCTCTCGGCGTGCTCGCAGAGCCAGCCCGCACCGACCGCGACACCGACGGCGGGGTGCCCCGAGCCCACGCGCGTCACAGGTCTCACCCCGACCGACGTGTCGAACCTCGCGACCTGGAAGCAGGATCTCGCGAACGGTGTCGCCTGCGACAAGGCCACCGGCGACTACGTCACACGACTCGAGGACAAGAAGTCGGAGCAGCTCTTCGCCAACGCGAGCAACTTCGCGATGATCGGACGCGTCACCGACGCGGTGAGCGGCGCGCCGGTCGAGCAGGTGTGCATCACGCCCGGAAAACCAGGGGCCATCTGCTGGAGCCGTACCGACCGGGACGGGTGGTACCTGCTCGATCTGGGTTCGGTCTTCGCGCATGAGGGGTTCTACGAGATCTTCTTCGTGAAGGCCGGATACCCGGAGCAGCATTCGGTGTCGCGGATGCTGAGCGGTCACGCGCGCATCGACTTCCAGATGACGAAGTAATGGGGCGGCCTTGCTGCCCCCATCTGCTTGGCGTGTGGGCTTCGCCCACGCCGCAGTAGCCCTAACTCAGCGCGACGTAGTCGACCTGGCAGTACCCGTTGGCGGCGCGCGCGAGAGCACGATCACAGGTCACCAGCGTGGCACTGCTCAGTCTCGCAACGATCGCATAGAACGCGTCGTACGCGGCGAAGCGATCGCGTACGGCGAACGCCTCGGCGACCAGAGGCACGATCGCGACCCGCTGCAGGCGGAGAGTCCGCAGTCGGAATAGGGCGGCGAGGGCGTCATCGATGACGATCTCTCGCCGCTGCGTCAGCCCTCGGATCGCGCCGAACACTTCGGCGTCGAAGTGCACGGGCACGCGCGGCACCTCGTTCCTGAGGACAGCGGCTACTGAAGTGGCGGCGCGCGATCGGGCGATCAGCAGCTCGACCGCGGCGGACGCGTCCAGGACGATCAGGTGCGCCTACGCACGGTCGATCGCATCGCGGATCCTGCGTACGGCCGCCGCCCCCATGCCCGGCTTGTATCGGGGCACGGGTGGCAGTGAGGTCACTTCGTCGAGCCAGTCGTTGATCGTGTTCGGCTCATCGATGTTGTCTTCCAGGATCTGGATCACGTACTTACTCATCGACACGCCCTTGCGGGCGGCCTTCGCGCGGATCCGCCCCTGGAGGCCTGCCGGCAAGCCGCGGATCTGAAGATCGACTTTCGTTTTGCCAGCCATATGCGGGAAAGTATGCATGCGTTCGTGCATGCATTCAAGCGTTCCGCGCGCGCACCTCGGCGAATAGGTCGAGATACGTCTCGACCACGCGGGGCCAGGTGTATGTCCGCGCGACGAACGACTGGCCCGACGCTCCGAGACGCGACGCGAGCTGCGGTCGAGCAATGAGCATCTCGCCGATCTCCGCGAACTCGGCCGCGCTGCGATACGCGAGGCCGGCGCCGGCGCGATAGGTCATCCCCCACACGACCGGCGAGCGCGCGTCGCAGATCACCGGGCGGCCGCAGCCCCAGGCCTCGAGCGCGATCATCGAGAGTGACTCGAGCAGGCTCGGCTGCACGAGCGCGACGCAGCCCGCGAGCGCGTCGAACTTGTCCTCGTCGGAGGTGCGTCCGAGGAGCCGGATGTCGGCGCGTTCGGGCACGGGCATCTCGCGGTGACCCATGAGGACGAGGGTCGCGCGCGTGCCGCGCGAGTCCTGCCAGCGCGCGAACGCATCGAACAGCTGGCCGCACTGCTTGCTCTCGACGATGCGGCCGACATACAGGAAGTACGGACCCTCGATCGCATAACGCTGGCGAAAACGTTCGGCGGCACGGTCCGCGGGCACGTCGACGCCCACGCCGACGATCTCGTTCGGCACTCGCTCGTTCTGGAAGAGGCGGTGCACCATCGCGCGCTCCTCGACGGTGCTGAACGCGATCGCCCGCGGCGCACAGAACACCGGTTTGTAGACCGCGAGGCGGATCGCGGGCTCGTCGTGAGCGGTCGGGACGAGGACCGCGCGCTCCGGCGCAAGCGGGAGGCCGAGCACCGTCGGGTAATAGATGTAGGTGAAGAACAGCACATGATCGACCTCGCGGCCCCGCCGATGGACGTGCTCGAGCAGATCGGGCACGACCGGCCCCTGCGCCTCGACGAACGCGCGCTCGTCCGCGAGTGTGTGCGTCGCGGAGAACGCACGTCGCTCACGGAGGCGGAAGTCGCGCGAGCGACCTCGCTCGACCGCGAAGCGGTGCACCGGGATGCCTTCGACCGCGGTCAGGCCCGCCGTGAACTCGTTCGACCACGTCCAGTAGTCGCGCGCGGTCGTCGTCGCGACCTCGACGTTGAAGTACGGTCGCAGCCGCTGCGCCACCGCGCGGGCGTGCGGCTCGGCGCCGCCGCCGGCGATGTCGCCGTAGCGCTGCACGACGAGCATCAGGCTCGGGTTCATGGTGCGGTCAGCGCGACGAGCTGCGCGAGGCGCGCATCGAACGCCTCCCACGACGATTCGCGCTCCACCCACGTGCGACCGGCCACGCCCAGCGCCTCGCGCGACGCCATGACGCGACCCATCGCGTCGCCGAATCCGTCGGCATCGCGGTACGCGAGCCCGCCGCCGGAGCGCGCGACCTGGCCCACGGTGACGGGGTTGTCCGCGCGCACGAGCACCGGCGTTCCGACCTGCCAGGACTCGAGCAGCACGATGCCGAGGCTCTCGAACCGTGACGGGAGCACGAGCGCGTCGGCGGCGGCGAGCGCGGCGTACTTCTCGCTCTCGGGGATGCGTCCCAGCACGACGACATCGCGCCGATCGGGCACCTCCATGCGTAGCGTGCCGGCCAGCACGAGCGTCGCGGGCCGCGAGCGCGGACGTGCGCGATACGCGGTCCAGGCCGCGAGCAGGTCGTCGCAGCCTTTGCCCTCGCTGACCTGGCCGAGATAGAGGACGAGCGGGCCCTCGAGCTGGTGCGCCGCACGGAAGGCGGCGATGTCGTAGGCGCCGGGCGCATCGAGTCCGAGGCCGAGCGTCTCGTGCGGGATGTGCTCGTTGCGGAACGTGCGGTGGACGAGGTCGCGTTCCTCGGGCGTGAGGAACCCGAACGCGCGCGGCAGCTGGAACAGCGCGCGATATGGCGCGAGGCGCAGCGGCGCCTCATCGTGCGCGGTCGAGATGAGCGCAGCGCGTTCCGGCACGATCGGCACGCCGCGCGCGGTCGGCTCGTAGATGTACGTGTAGAAAAGCACCGCGTCGTAGTCGTTCCCTTGCCAGTGAAGGAAGTCGAGCAGCTCCGGGCAATGCGGCCCCTGACGGCGGAGCCACTCGTCCTCATCGGCGAGCGTGTGCTCGCCGTTCAGCACCTTCGATTCGAACGCCTTGAACTCCGGATCGCGCCCCTCCGCCACCGGAAAGCGATGCACGCGCAGTCCGTCGAGCTCGCTCGTCCCGGCCGGGTAGTAGGGCGCCCACGTCCAGTAGTCCGCCGCGGTAGTCGTCGCGATCTCCACGTTGTGCGACCGCGCGAGACGCGACGCGACGACGCGCGCGTGGCCCTCGGAGCCGCCGACGACCTCGTCCCCGAAGCGCTGGACGACGACGAGGATGTCGCTCAAGGGATCCGCGTCAGGTAGCGGTCCGCGTTGCGCTCGGGCGCCAGCATCCGCTGCAGGTAGCGCACCCGGGCGCGCAGACGCGCGTAGGTCTCGGGCTTCTGGATCTCGCGCATGTGCTCCGCGAGCTCGCCGCTGTCACGCGCGACGAGCCCAGCGCCGTGATAGACCTCGAATCCGCGCGCCTCGGAGAAGATGCAGGGCAGCCCGGCCCAGATCGCCTGTGCAGCGACCGCGCTCTGGAAGACATCCTCGTAGTACAGGACGACGCAGTCGGCGGCGGCGACGTATTGCCCCATCGTCTCGTAATCCGTGTTCATGACGACGTTCGTGAAGGCGCGCTCCTTGATGTAGTCCATCACCTCATCGAAGTACTCCGGCTCGTTGCCCGAGCGCGTGCCGGACAGTACGACGACGCTGTCGCGCGGCGCGGCCGCGATGACCTGCGTGAAGCGCTTGCGGCGGAAGAAGAAGCCTGGCGAAACGAAGATGAACTTGTCGACCGGAAGACCGAGCCGCTCTCGCAGCGCGCGCTTTTCGGCGTCGTTCTTCGGCAGCGTCGTGTCCTCGAGCGGCACGAGCACCAGCGGGAACCGTTCGTTCTTCCGTGCGTCGTTGCTCAGGAGGGTGATCCAGCGGTCCGAGCGCTCCGAGTGCGTCGCGAGATGGATCGGGATCGCTCCGGTGATCGCGAGCACCGCGCGGTAACGCAGGAACCAGTTCGCGATGCGAAGGGTGACCCACGGCGCGCGGAAGAACTCGAGCACTCTGCCGTACCGCGGCCGGTAATGGAGCGCGCTCGAGATCATGCGGAAGTGATGGAATTTCTCGGGCTCGAGCTCGTGCATCGAGAGCACGACCGGGATCTTCCGTCGCCAGAACGAGAGGAGCGCGCGGACGAATGGCACGTCCGAGAAGATGCCGTGCTCGTGTTCGACGATGACAGCCTCGCTGTCGTTCGCGATGTGGCGGACCTTCGCGCCGAGATCCTTCGCGTTCAGGTGACGGACGCCCACGAACGTGACGTCGTGGCCGCCGGTCCGCAGGCCGTCGGCGAGCGAGAGCGCGTAGTGGTGGATGCCACAGCGCTGGTCGCTCGAGAGCACGACGACCTTCCGCGTGCGGCGTTCGGGCAGATCCCAGCCGGCCATCGCGAGCGCGTCGCGCAGGCGCTCCGCGACACGGTCGGGCGTGAACTCCGCGAGGCGCGCGCGGCCCTTCGCGATGAGACCCTTACGCAGCTCGCGGTCGCCCACGACGCGCTCGAGCGCCGCCGCGACGGCCTCGGGCGTCTTGTCGTTCAACAGGATGCCGGCGTCGCCGAGCGTGTCGGGGATCGCGCCCGCGGCGTGCGCGACGATCGGCAGGTCGCTGCGCATCGCCTCGAGAAGCGGCACGCAGAAGCCCTCGTGCTCCGAGAGCGTGAGCAGAGCGGTCGCGCCACGGTAGTAGGCGACGAGCGACTCGATCGGCACGCTGCCAGTGAACGTGACCGCGTCGCGCAGCCCGAGACGCTCGACGTCGGCGCGCAGGCGCCCGATGTAGTCCGACGACATCGCCGTGGATCCGACGAGGTAGAGGCGCGCGCCGCGGTCGCGCTCGCGGTAGCGCGCGAATGCCGCGATGACGTCGTGGATACCCTTGTGCGGCAGGAGCTGGCCGACCGCAACGATCGAGGTCCGCTCCTCGGAGAGCGCCTTCATCACCGCCGCGTCGGGCTCGACGTCGAACGCCGACCAGTCGACGATGATCGGAACGACCGCCGTGCGGGCGTATCCGAGCTCCTCGAGCTCGCGGCGGTTGAATTCGCTGTCGGCGATGCCGAGCTCGGCCTGCGACGCGAGATCCTTGAGCTGGCGCCGCCCGATCGCGGCGTACTTCTCGGCGGCGGGGTTGATGCCACTGAAGTACCGCGCCGGCGTGATGTTGTGGTAGACGACGGCCTTGCGGCCCGGGAGCTTCGCGATCTCGTCGATGGCGTCGTTGCCCATCGACACGTGGAGGAGCGTCAGCCCGGCGCTGCTGCGCTCGCGCCGCAGGTCGCGCCACGAGCGGGCGAACGCGCGCACCTCGGGTTTCGCGTCGTCGACGAAGATCTCGGACTGCACGCCGCGCCGCCAGAAGAGCCGCTGCAGCTCGAACGCGTCGTTGCCGATCGCGTCGCCGTATGCCAGCGTCGGGACGATCTGGTCGGCGATGCGGAGCCGCTCGCTCATAGGCCCAAGACCTCGCGCGTGCGCAGCGCGATCTTCTCAGCGTCGAAGTCGGTGACGCGCTTTCGTCCGGCGGCCGCGAGCTTCGTGCGCAGCGCGGCGTTCTCGCTCACCAAAGCCGCGGCCTCGGCCGCCTGCGCGAGATCACGCTCATGGAGCAGCACGCCGGCGCCGCCCACGGTCTCGCCGACGGCGGCCGCGTCGTACGCGACCACCGGCAGGTCGAAGCGCATCGCTTCGAGAAGTGGCACGCCGAAGCCCTCGTGCTCCGACAGCGAGACGAACGCATCGGCCTCCCGGTAGTACGCGACCAGCGCGGCGAGGCTCACGCCACCCGTGAACGTGACCGCGGTTTCGAGCGCCAGCGCGCGCTGGAGTTCGCGCAGGCGCGCGTAGTACTCGCGGTGATCGCCCCAGGAGCCGACGAGCAGAAGCTGCGCCTCGCGGTCGATGACGGCGCGGTAGTAGGCGAACATCCGCAGCAGGTCGTCGTGGCGCTTGTTCGGCGAGATGCGGCCGACGAACAGCAGCTTCCGACCGAACACGCTCCAGCGCGCGAGCACCGCGGGGTCCGGCGGCGTGTCGTAGAGCTTCCAGTCGATGAGGATCGGCACGTGGGCCGTTTTGCGGAAGCCCATGTCGTCGAGGTCCTGGCGATTGAAAGCCGAGACGCCGATCGCGAGGTCGATGGCAGGCGCGATCTGCTCGAGCTGCCGCAGACCGAGGCGCGCGAACGCGGCGGCGTGATCGTTGATCCCGCTGAAGAACTCCGGCGGCGTGATGTTGTGATAGACGAGCACGCGGCGCGCCGGGATCTTCACCAGCTGGTCGAATACCTCGTTGCCCATCGAGAAGTGCAGGATCAGCGTGTCCTCGGGGCGAACCGTCCGGAACAGCCGGCGGTACGAGAGCGTCTCGTTCTCCACCCCCGCCTTTGCCTGCACCGCGAAGGCCTCGGACGCGTAGCCCCATGCGCGCAGGCGATCCCGCAGGGCGAAGACGTGATTGCTCATCGCGTCGCCGGGCGCGAGCACCGGATGGAACTGGTGGACCGCGGTCATGCGGGCGCGCGCCCGATGACGGCGTAGTCACGGTCGCCGAAGAGCGTTTCGTTGAGCAGCTTCACGTTCTCGCGCACGGTCGCGTCGGTGATCTTCTCCGAGAGGCGCTTCTCGCTCGGCTCAAAGGTGCGTACGTCGACGTCGATAAAACCCTCGACCTCGAGATAGAAGCGGAAGAGCTCGGGCGGGATCGGGCGCACGTGCGACGGATCGAGCCAGAACGAATGCGCGCCGACCGTCAATGTCGCGACGTTGGGTGTGACGAACACGAGCGGTGCGCCGGGCATGAGCACGCGACGAGCCTCGCGGAGCATCGAGACGAGCTCGCCGGGCAGCACGTGCTCGGCGATGTGGCGCGCGTATATCCCATCGATCGCGCGGTCGGGCAGCGAGCGGAGATGGCCGAGCGCATCGGCCTCGATGCATTCGAGCCCGCGCTCAGCGCACTGCTCGACCATGCGCGGGTCGAGATCGACGCCGTACGCGCCGACGCCCTTGTCGCGCATGAGACCCAGGAAGATGCCACGGCCACAGCCGAGATCGACGACGCGTTTGCGGCCCGCGAAGAGCTCGGCGAACGCCTCCGACTGCCGGCGGATCACCGGCTCGTCGCCACCGAAGCGCGCCTGGAAGTAGACGGAGTGGAGATTCGCCGCGACGAAGTCTTCGTGCCAGAGCTCGAGCTTGCGCAGGCGCTTCTCGAGGCCGGGCGTCGGGCGGTCGCGCAGATCGAAGAGCGCGCGTGCCACGAGCTGGTTCACGCGTTCCTGCCGCTCGGTGATCGCGGCCAGCCACCAACGAAGAAGCCCGATGAGCGTGCGTCGCGCGACCGTGATCACCGGGCCGACGTACCGCTTGCGGCTCTTCGGGTCATACGTGATGTCCTCATCGAGGACCTCGGGGAGCGCCTGGAACGGATCCTTCAGCTCCTCGCTGAAGATCGGCCGCCCACCCGGCAGCGGGAGCGTGAGCGCGGCGTCCAGGTCCGCGCCGTACTCGCCGCTCTCGCGCTTCTTGCGCACGCGCGCGCGAACTTCCTCGAGGATCGCGTCGAGGTCAACGGGCGGCGGCGAGGTCATCGCGGAGAACGCGCTCGCCGGCGTGCGGTATGTGCCGTCGCCGGAACGACTCGCAATAGCAAGGCCACAGGTCGACCGTACCGAGTAATGAGGATCGGCCGACGCGTGCGAATGACAACGTTCAATATCCGGTCTGTCTCAAGCGACAGCTGAGTGATCGTTGCCCTTCTCATCTAAATCGCCACTACATGAGCGCCCAATTTGCGGAAATCCGAATCGAACGTCGCGACGCTCTCATGACGACGCTTCGCGACCGCAGCGAGATACGCGTCGACGAAGTCGACATTCTGGTCGACCATCATCTGTAATGCATCCAAGACGTCGTCAGCAGCCTCGACGTCGATCCCGTCAGCAGTAATCACTAGTTGGATGCTTCCGGCAATCTGTTCCTTGGTGTGTGAGTAACGACGACTGAGCACCCAGACCACCTCAGCGACTACGACGACGGACAGCCTGAGGACGAGTTCGCCGCGTTCCGCGCGACGCATCAGCGCCTGCGCCTTGGCGGCGAGATCACGGGGCTGATCCGTCAGAAGACGGACAATGACGTTGGCATCGAGCCACGCTGCCTTCAGCGGCGTCGTATCTTGCGTTCGAGATCCTCCCCAAGCTTGCGACCGACCTCGTCGCGTATGGCATCGCGGCCGATATACGGTTTCGTCGCCGGCAGGATGCCTCGCAGCTCTGAGAGCCGGCGCTTCTTCAGCGGGAGAATGCGAAGGCCACCGACTTCCATCTGAAAGGCGATCTCATCACCGGCTTCTAGCTTGTAGCGGCGCCGCACCTCGACTGGTAACGTCACTTGTCCCTTTGAAGAGATCCGAGCTCTTACCATTCAGGATACTCCTTACTTTCACCATTATTCCTTACTTGAACCAAAGCCGTCAAGTCGCGACTACTCGAACTCCCAGCGGTGCGGGAGGCGCGCGATGCCGACCTCCCGCGACGAGCCGACGACGCGGAAGTTGATTGCCTTCTGGTGATAGTCGTAATGCCGGTCGGAGCGGTCCGTCGCGGCAACGTCCACGTCGTACGCGCCGGGCAACAGCGCGAGCGAGTCCATCGCGAAGCGAACGACGCCCTCCTCTCGCAGGGGCACGGCGACGTCGTCGAGCATCGTGTTCGTGCCGTAGATGCCGGTGCCGTCGTCGCGATAGACGTACACGCCGAAGACCGCATCGCTCAGACCGGACTTGTTGCGGTAGCGGATCTCGAACGAGGCGCGGTCGCCGATCTCGAGCAGCGTCTTCAGCGCGCCGGTGTTGTCGATGACCTGCGCGGACACGATCTCGACCTCGCCCGATCCGGTGCGACCGCCGACCTCGCCGCGCAGCGCGCGCTCGCGCAGCTCGCGCTCGCCGACCTCGAGGTGGTACGCGGTCGCGACGTCGCGGACCGTGCCACTCGCTGCGACGCGTCCCTGATCGAGCCAGATCGCGCGGTCGCAGAGGCGCTGGATGAGACCGATGTCGTGCGACACGAGCACGATCGTCTTCCCCGCCCCGCGGAACTCGGCGATCTTCGCGTAGCACTTGTGCTGGAAGTACTCGTCACCGACGGCGAGCACCTCGTCGACGAGCAGCACATCGGGATCGACGTGCACCGCGACCGCGAAGCCGAGCCGCGCCGCCATGCCGCTGGAGTACGTCTTGATCGGCGCGTCGAAGAAGCGGCCGAGCTGCGCGAAGCTCTCGATCTTCGGCATCGCCGCCTCGGTCTGGCGCCGCGAGAGCCCGAGCAGCGAGCCGTTCAGGTACGCGTTCTCGCGTCCGGTGAAGTCGGGGTGGAAGCCCGCGCCGAGCTCGAGGAGGGCGGAGACGCGCCCCTCGACGTCGATCGTGCCGGTCGTCGGCTTCGCGGTGCCCGCGATGAGCTTCAGGAGCGTCGACTTCCCGGAGCCGTTCGCGCCGACGACGCCGAAGCACTGTCCACGGTCGACGCTGAAGCTCACGTCCTTCAGCGCGTAGACGGCCTCGGCGGACGGGATCTGTCGGAGAACGAGCTCCTTCAGCGTCGGGGCGCGACCGGTCCGGAGTCGGTAGCGCTTCTCGAGATGTTCGGCGCGGATCGCGGCCATGCGCGGCCATCCTAGGGAGTCGAGCCCGTCACCAATTGGCGTACGTCAGGCGTGCGGACGAGGATGCGCGCGCCCCCAGCGACGGACCAAGAGCCAACCGAAGCCGAGCGCGAGCAGCACCCAGAACGATGGTGGCCAGAGGACGAACGCGCCGATGGTCCCGACCGGGACGGCGAAACACGCAACGAGTACGGCGAAGAACCGGTAACGCTTCGCGAGGAGCCCGATGAGGAACGCGATCAGCCCGAGATCGCGCAGCGTCTCCGAGCGCCGCGCCTGACCCATCGGTGGGGTCGCAGGGTGCACGGCCCCGCCGCTCACTGCGATGGGCGGCATCCGAGCATTTCGAACGAGCCGCGCTCGCCAGAAGCCCGCGACAGCAACGCCCGCCATTCCCGCGAGCCAGACGAACAGCACGACGGCGCTGCTGGACTCGGGCACGAACTGGGAGTACGTAACGCCGAGGATCGTTGTGGCGAAGCTCACCTTGATGACCGTATCGAGCTTGTCGGGAGTCATGGCTCGCGCCTCAGCTAGCGGGCGAAGCCCTCGTAGATCATCGCGCCGTCGCCGCCCTGGAAGTTCAGCTCGACGACGATGCCCGTCGCAGTCCCACCCGTGGCGTCGACGACGACCGCGTACTGCGTCTCGTTCGCGAGGCCGAGGATGTCACGCGGATCGATGCGGAGCGACTGCTTCGGCGTGATCGGCACGTCCTGCGACGCCGCGAGCGAGCCGTCGGCGAACTTGTACCACGAGAGGTGGAGGCTCGTGGCGGTCACGCTCTGGAGGACCAGCGGCGTCGACCAACCGTCCGTGCCGCCGAGACGCCGCGTCACGTTCGGGAGGAAGAGGCGCGTCGCGGGCTGCGTGCTCGCGGAGTAACCAGCCGCCGTCGTATCGCCGATGACGTTCACGACGGCCGCGATCTTCCCGCCGACGCCGCCGCTCCCGACGAACGAGTACTCGCCGTTCGCGAGGCAGCCCGTGGTCGCGGCCGCACCGCAAAGGATCTGCGTCGTGTCGCCGTTGATGAAGCGCGGGTCGAACACCCACGCCGCGCCGGCCGCGACCGCGGGTCCGTTGAACGTCGTTGTCCCGCTGCCCGCGAGCGGCGTGAACGTGAGCGAAGGCGTCACGCTCGCCGTGCCGGTGTTCTGCACGACGATCGTCGAGAGGCCCTTCCCGATACCGACGACGTTCTTCACCGCGTACGGTCCGTAGATCGTGTCGGCGCCGCCCACGATCCCATTCGCGGAGTACATGACCGGCGCGCCGACGGTCGGCGCGTCGTTGTGCGTGTTCACGATGACGCTGAGAGGCTGGCTCGCGCTGACCGTGACGGCGTACTGGGTCTGGTCGATGAGGTCGATCTCCGAGTTCGGGTCGATGAACTGCGACCGGCCCGGTTCGATCTGTCGCGTGATGCTGGCGGTCTTGGTGCCGTCGAACGAGATGAACGACGCGGTCGCCGTCGTGCCCGCGGTGCCGACATTCTGGATGATGATCGGCGTCACGAAGCCGTAGAAGCGGCGCACGATGTTCGGCAGCGAGACCTTCGTCGCGCCCGAGCTGGCACCGACGTACGAGCCGGCCTCGGTGCGGTCGCCGACGCCCTGATGCTCGTTCACGACGGCGACGATGTCCGTCATATAGCTCTTCACGACCACCGCGTACTGGCTGTCGCCGGAGAGATCGTTGTCGTTGTTCGGCACATCGGCGAACGACTGACCCGGCTTGAGCGCGCAGATGTCGCGACGCGCGACGAGGATGCCGGTCGAGAAGCTGTAGAAGTCGACCTGCAGCGATGTGATCGTGAAGCGGTTTGTGTTCTGCACGATGAACGGCGTGTACCAGCCCGTTGGACCGCCGAGCGTCTTAGTGATGTTCGGTAGGTAGACGGTCGTGTTCGGCTGCTCGGGCCGCGCGCAGGTCGCGGTGCCGGGGTTGAGCGCCCAGTTGAGACGCGTGTTGTTCGCGTCGATCTGGACGTTGTGGGCCTCGAGACGCGCGTACCCCTCTTTGTTGTAGTAGACGACCCAGAACGTGGGCCCGGGCACGAAGCCGTCGATCTTGTAGTAGCCGTCCGCGTCGGTCGCCGTCGTGCAGAGGGTCGGCGGTCCGAGGGTCACGCAAACGTTGGCGAGCGGCGCGCCGGTCGAGCTGGAGGTGATGAAGCCGTCGAGGTAGGCGGTCGCGGCGGCCGCCGGCTGGGCGCCGCCGGACAGCGTCGCGACCACGAACGCCACGACGAGCAGGTACCTCAGGAAGCCACTCCAGGGGGCATGTATGGGGCTAAACGGGGGTAAGCGGCCCTAGTGACGGCGGAACCGCCGCTCTGCGACCGTGGCGACCTGGGCGACCAGGAGGCCCAGAAGCAGGCCGCCCAGGACGTCGCTCGGCCAGTGCTCGGCCAGATAGACACGGCTGACCATCATGAGCGCCACCAGCGAGAGCGCAAGCCAGGTGGGGACGCGGGCCACGCCGAGCAGGAAGGTCGCTCGAGCGACGTGGCCGCTCGGGAACGCCCCGGCGAAGGCGACGTGGGCGAACGGCAGGAGCTCGATGCTGCGGGACAGCTCCTTGGGCGGGATCGGCTGGGCCACGACCGTCTTGATGACGACCTCAGCGGCGAGCACGACGGCGAGCAGGAGCGGGACCCAGGCGTCTCGCTGGCGGCGACGCAGGCGCGCCACCGCGAGCCCGAGGGCGATGCCGCCGGTGACCTCCGCCTGACCGAGGAGTCCCACGGCGGAGCCGAACAGGTTGAGCGAGGGCGAATTCGCCGACTGAACGAAGTCGAGCAGCGCGCGGTCGAGCTCGCGTAGGACGCCGAGCGCGACGAGCAGACCCAGCGCCGCGAGACTCGCCGCGAGCAGCGCGATGCGGATCAGAGGTAGCTCTCGAAATCGTCCTTGGTGCGGCGGAAGTACGCGAAGCCGACGACGAACAGCACGAGCGCGACGACCGCGGAGTAGCCGAGCGTCCACCAGTCCGGCGGCAGTCCATCGAGGAGCGCGCGCTGATAGCCGACGACGACGCCGGTCATCGGATTGAGCTCGAGCAGGAAGAGCTCGCGCTGACGATCGACGAGAAGCGCGATCGGGAACAGCACCGGCGTGAGGAAGTACCACGCGAGCAGCACGATGCCGAGGATGTGCTCGATGTCGCGGTAGTGGACGTCGAGCGCGGCGAGCAGGTACGCGAGGCCGAGGTTCATCACGATCTGCACCGCGACGAGGATCGGCAGCCAGATGAGTCCCTCGACATGGCGTGGCCCGAACACCGCGAGCACGACAAAGAGGACGACGAGGCTGAGCGCGAAGTTCGCGAGCGACGACAGCACGCTCGCCGCAGGGAGCAGCTGCAGTGGGAGCCGCACCTTCTTCACGATCGTCGCGTTCGAGACGATCGCCGCGGCGCCGGACTGAAGCGAGTTCGCGAAGAACGTCCAGGGCAGGAGACCGACGAAGAGGAACACCGCGTACGACTGCTCCCCCGTCTCGGTGCGCGGCCGCGTGCCGAGGAGCACGCCGAAGAGGATCCAGAACACGACGAGCTGCAGCAGTGGGATGAGGAAGTTCCAGCCGAACCCGAGGACCGAGCCCTTGTAGCGCGAGCGGAGCTGGCGCCACGCGAAGTCGCCGAGCAGCTCGCGTCGTTCGATGAGCGCGCCGAGGTCGGCGATCACGCGGACGAGTATGCCCCGCGAACCGTGGTGCGGGGCGCAGGCGCGCGTGACGAAACGGTGCGTCACTACTGGCACACTGACCCTGATGTGGCGAAACACGCGCGCGTGCGTGTCCTCCTTAGGCGTCCGCCCTATGACGCGCTGGCGTGGCTGGCGCGGCGCGACGGCGTGACGTTGTCGACGAAGGCGCGCGATCTGCTCCGCGACGCGCTCGAGACGCATGAGAACGTCGTCCTCGTACAGATCGCGGCCGAGCGCGAGCGAGGCGTCGACCGGACCAAGACGCTGACTCATGACGCGGTGGCGCCGCAGGCTTAGACGGAAATAGCCCTGAACGGCGAGCACGTGCGCCAGCGCACCGAGAAGCGCCAGTGACGCTCCCGCCAACGTTGCATGCCTTTAGTCGTGGTGTGACCGGCATCCGCGCGTGGCAATGGCCGGGCGATTCTCCGACGACGCTGTTGCTCCACGGGATCGGCAACTACGCCCGCTACTGGGACTTCTTTGCCGACGCGGTCGCGGGGCGGCTGCATCTCATCGCGACGGACGCGCGAGGTCACGGCGAGAGCGGACAGCCAACCGGCGACTACGCACCGCAGGAGTTCGTCGCCGATGCCGTCGCGGTGCTCGATGCGCTCGCGATCGAACGCGCAGTAGTAGTCGGGCACTCGATGGGCGGTACGCATGCGATCCGGCTCGCCGCAACGCACCCGGACCGCGTTGATCGGGTCGTCGTGGTCGATGCCGGACCCGAGCCCCTGCCCGAAGGGGCGGAGCGCGCGCGTCGTCTCTCGCTCGAGCGCCCGGAGCGCTTCGCGAACACCGATGAGGCGCTCGCCTACCTGCGGCGGACGTCACCCGGTTACACCGACGAGGTCTACGCGAACCGGTTGCGCTGGCTGTTCCGCGACGAGGAGGGCGGCCTCGCGTGGCGCTCGAGTCGCGACGCGCTAGCGTCGATCATGACCGGCGCGCGTCGTGGCGACCTGTGGGAGGCGCTGCGCGTGATCCGTTCTCCGACCCTGGTCGTGCGTGGCACGCGCTCGAACGTGCTATCGGCTGATGTCGCGCAGCGCATGGTAAAGACGGTCGCGGATGGTCGTCTCATCGAGCTCGATGCTGGACACAACGTGGCGCTCGATCGACCGAAGGAGCTGGCCGAGGCTGTCGTCGCTTTCGCGCGTTGATCCGGCCCCGGGTGCCCTTGCGTCGGGCGGACCGCGGCTAACGACGCGTCGCGTTAGTCGGGCGCGCCGAGCACGACGTCGTCCGAGCCGGAGACGTCCCACGTGTTGCCCGCGATGTCGGCGAAGTTGCCGCTCGTGACGGTCACGTTGAGCTGAAGCCCGGGGTTCGTGCCGGCGGCGACGACGGGCGCGTCGGTGCGCATCGTGATCGTGAGCACCGTGTTGGCGGGATACGCGACGCCACCCAGCGTCTCGGCCGCCGAGTTCAGCGTGCACGCCTGTTCCGCCGGCAGGCACCGGATGTCCGCGATCGTTCCGTCGATGTCCTGCACGCGCATCTGGCTGCCGGCGGGCGACCGCATCTCCTTGCCGAACGCGATCTTGATCACGTCACCCGTATCGAGCAGCGCGAGCGAGCCCGCGCTCGTCGTCACGCGCGCGTCCAGCGCGCGCGGTGGCGCCACCGCCAGCGGCGGATTGTTGACGACGACGCGCTGGCTGTATCCGAAGGCGACCGTTCCCGACACGGGATCCGTCGCGCCGACGCGGTAGCAGTACGCACCGACGGCGAGGTCGCGGTCGACGTAGGTCGTCGCGTTACTGCCACTGGGGATCTGGCTCAGCGTGATCTCGCCATACGCCGCTCCTGGGTCGCATGTCGGACCGACGCTGAAGGTCGCCGCGCGCTGGATGCTGTACGCGATGCCGTCGGCGTTCGTCGCCGGCTCCGTGATCCGGAGGCCCACGTCGTCCTGCGTCGGTCCGCCGTCCCAGCTGTCGATGGTGGCGTCCACCGTGGGCGCGTCGCGCCCGAGATCGAGCTGGATGTTGAACGTCGACGGGTCGGCCGGATCGGCCTGGTAGCTCACCGCGATCGTGTCACCGCGCGAGATGAGCTGCTCGAACTGGGTGAGGCCGATCGCGACGCCGGAACGCTGGAACGTGTCGTTGCTGTCGTACCGGTAAGTCGCCGCGGCGCCGGCGTCGGTGAAGTAGTGCTCGGCCGTGCTGACCGCGAAGACGGTGACGGTGTGCGCGCCGGTGGTCGCTTCGGGCGGGATGAAGCGCACCGTGCCACCCAACCCCCACGGCTCGGTCGGCACGAAGGCCAGGCTGACGTCGAGGGCGTTGTTGCCGTTCGCGTCGCGGAAGACCAGGGGACGGAGGGTCGCATTCGGTGTCGTGGAGCTCACCACGAACGTGACGGTCTGATCGGCCGACGGCATCACGCAGTCGACGTAGCTCGTGCCGTTGAACGCGCCGTTGACGAGCGTGAATGCCGCCGCGGTCGACAGGTCGGCTCGGCCGTTGGCGTCCGCGTCGGCGAGACCGCCCCCATCCGAAGTCGCGGGATACGACGCGTCGTCGATGAACGCGAGGTCGACGCAGCCGGAGCCCGTGAGCGTCGCGGTGTACGCGCGTGAGGAACCGACCTCCACCGACGCAGCGGCGGTCGGCGCGACCGCGATCGAGCCGACGGAGTCCGCCTGCTTCACCGTCACCTGCCAGTACACGCCGTAGTCCTCCATCCAGGTCGCGCCTTCGACGAGCGGCCGGATGTACAGGAGGTATGTCCCGGGCGCGTTCGGCGCGAGGATCGTGAACTGGAACCACGCGACCTGCCCCGGTCCGACGTAGTCCGCGGGCTGCGCCGCGACGCGGTTGTATCGCGGCCATCCGGTCGCCGGCGATCCCTGTTGTCCGTCGCCGCCGAGCAGGCTCGGCTGATCGTGACCGGGAGTTGGGTCGGACGTGCCGAGGAACGCCATCTCGCCCATGCGGCCGCGCACCCAGCCGAAGGAGCCGGAGTTGTAGTAGGCGACGGTCGCGGTGGATCGTTCACCAGGGCAGAGCGTCGGATAACCGGACTGGCCATACCAGGCCGCATGGAATCCGGGAATGCCCGAGGGCGGGTTCGAGGGCGGCGCGATGCCGGGGCCCACGCTCGAGGTGCATGACGCTGTCGGTTGAGCCGCGCGTGCGACCGGAGCGGACGCGTCGACGAACGCGACGCTTCCGCACAGGGTCAGCGCGATCAGGAGCCACCTCATCGCCGGGACACGATACGAGTCCCCCGCGCTAGGGCGTCGGGCTGGGCGTCGGCGACGGTGAGGCGCCCGGTGAGGCGGCCGGCGAGCCGCTCGCGGACGGGCTGGGTGACGGCGATGGCGACGGTGTCGGGAGCGGTGGGCAACCCGGGCTGCCGGGCGTGAGCTCGACCGTCTGGAGGACGCCCACCACGGTGACCTCCTTCGCCTGATAGCCGTCGGCGCAGACCATCACCTTGGCGTTCTTCCCCGGGTGCGGCGAGACGATGGTGTTGACGGCCTCGGTCGAGGTCGCGAGTACGGTCGTGCCCTGACGGATGTCGGCCTTCTGGATGTGCTTATCCGGACTGCCGGCCTCGACGATGAGCGCCGTCCACGACGTCGGCGTCATGCGAATCTCGTCCTGGGTGGTGGGCACGCTCGTTCGCAGGTACGCGTTCGCGTCGACCCGCATCCGGGACTGGCGCGGGAGGTTCGGGAAGTCGAAGCTCCCGTTCACGTCGGTACCGACGACGCGCGAGCCGTGCGTGACCGAGGCGTTGATGATCCCGTTGTCGGTGAAGTCGTCGACCACGCGTCCGTGCAGGTCGATCGTGTTCACCCAGCCGCCGATGACGGTGGCGATGAACAGGATGAGGATGGGCAGCACCGACGCGTTGCGGTGCCTCAGGAGACTTCGGATGAGAAAAGGCTAGCGGATTAGCCGGTGGAAGGCGCGACGTAGAGCTGTGTCACCAGCCACCAAAAGGGCAGGGCGAGCACGGAAACGGCGACCCAGCCGGCGACAGCGCGCGTCATCGCGCTCGTCGCTTCGGAGACGACTCCGTTCGAGAGCAGCTGATCCGGCCCGAGCCAGACCGCGCCCACAAGCGCGGCAACGTACAGCGCTCCGAGCGCCACGGCCGCCACCGGACGCCACCCGCTTCTCACCGCACGAAGGAATGCCGCGCTCGGATCGGCGTCGAGCACGATCGCCGGCGTCAGCAGCACGGACCCGCCGAGCATGACAAGGAGAACGATCGCCGGACCGACCCAGAAATCGGTCGGGATCGGTGTCGTGCGGTAGCCGAGCCCGACGTAGATGAGGATCAGACCACCGGCGACGGCGGTCGCGGCGAACGGGATCGCGATCTTCAGTCCCCGCACAATCCGCTCGCGGTACGGCAGCCCACGGAGAACGGGCGATGCCGCGAACTCTCCGATCAGGAGCCCTGCTTGCGCCGTGACGGTCGCGAGGATTGCGAAGAGCTCCGCGAGTCCACCACCACCGCTCATCAGGTAGAGCGTGAGACCGAATCCGACAGCAGGCGGAAGGCAGGCTTCGGCGATCAGCCGGAGAACGTTCAGCGGATCTCGCGGCCGAGGAACGCGAGGACGTGCTGCTCCCACTCGACCGTGTGCGTGTCGAAGGCCTTCACGTGCTCGCAGCCCGGCACGAGCCAGAGCTCGGTCCCAGGATTCGCGCTCGCGGCCTTGAGCTCGACGCCGTGATGGCGGAACACGGTCGTGTCGTTCTCGCACTGGATGAAGAGCCAGGCGCGCTCGGGATGATCGCGGACGACCTCGGCCGGCTTGATGACCGAGAGATCGAGATCGAAGAAGATCCGCGCCATCAGCACGATGCCGGGCGTGAACCAACCGGGGAGTCCGGTGTAGTTCGGCGCGACTTCGCTCACGACGGTGGTGCCGTCGGCGAACGCGGAGTCGGTGATAACAGGTCCGATCGTCGGATCAGCCTGCACGGTCATGATCGCGCTGCCGCCGCCCATCGACTCGCCGATGATCGCGACGCGCTTCCGATCGATGCCCGCCTTGCGCTGCGCGAAGTCGATCGCGGCGACCACGTCGCGCGGCTCGTACTCGCCGAGCGAGTAGCGAAGTCCTTCGCTCTCGCCGTGCCCGCGCAGATCGAACAGAAGGACTGAATACCGACTCGCGAGAAGGAACTGCGCGATCTTCTGCGGGTCGAACGACGATTTGATCCGGTTCGCGCCGCGGCCGTGCACGATGACGACCGCACGGTCGGCGGACGGCACAGGGAACCACCAGCCCTTGAGCGTCAGCCCGTCGGTGCTCTTAAAGGAGACGTCCTCATACGTCGCGGCGACGCTCGCGGCCGGCGGATCGAGGGGCTGCCGCGTCGGCTTCGTCAGGCCGTCGGCTACGCGATAGGACACGCCGGCGTACGACAGAAGTCCTAGTACGAACGTCGCGGCTGCGGCGCGGGCCGCCCAAATACGCCACTTCCTCACGCCAGGCGACGAACTGTACGCCCGGCGGCCTAACGACTTCGACCGTTTCTTCGTTCGACTACCAGCAGGAGGTGTC
>VBFY01000022.1 GCA_005889405.1 Chloroflexota bacterium
CTCGTGAAGATGGAGACCGACGATGCGGGCGTTCATCGGATCGAGATTACAGGGTGCGTCGAACGACGCCAGAGCCACCGCTCGTCTTGACGACCTCGAAACCCGCCTTTTGATACATCGAGAGCGGACCGACGTAATTGATCTGGCTCCAGCGCGTCGGGTCGATCTCGCCGAGGATCGGATAGGCCTCGACCGCGGTCATACCGCGCTTCCGCAGACGCTCCAGCGCCGCTTCGAGCAGTGTCGTCGCAACGCCCTGGCGCCGCTGGTCGGGCGCGACGACGAAACACACGATCGCGCCGACCTTCGGATCCTTCTCGCCTTCGACGTTGAGCAGCTCGGTCTTCGGCGCCGCATGACACCAGCCGACCACACGACCGAGTCGGTAGGCGACGAGGCCGTTCGCTTTGGCGGAAAGGATGAGTTCAGAACGGAAAGCGCGGTTCTGTTGCTTTGTCCGCGACTCGTAGTCATCGACGAGACGCTCAGCGCAGTAACACTTGGACCAATTCGGGTTGTCCGCGTACGCGACCATGTCGAAGTAGTGCATCACCGCTTCGTGTTGGTCGGGCGATACCGCGCGCACGGTGATGTCGCTCACGGATCGACCTCCACGAGGTCGCCGATGCGCACCGATCCCGCACGCTCGACGTGTGCCCAGACACCGAATGCGAGCGGCTCCGTGGTGTCGAGGTCGCGGCGGTAGCGTGCGAGCAGCGCCAGCGTGTCTAGGGTCGGCTCTGCCGTCTCTGGATCGCGCGTCGTGACGACGCAGCGGCCGACGTTGCCCGCGGGAACGACGACGGCATCTCCGACGCGGACACGACGGCCGATCCATGAATCCTCTTCGTGCGCGCTCGCGCCCGCAACCCCGATCAGCATGCGGAAGCGTCGCGGGTCCACGGGCTCTGCGGACCCCGCCTCCTGTTGCAATCGCTCGAGCGATCCGCTCGAGAGCAGGGTCGCTCCGGCCGCGTCATCGGCGCGATCGTGGCCGTTCCCAGGACCGTCAAAGCGCACGAGACGCACCGAACGGCCGAGCTCATCGCTGACAGCGGCCGCCCAGGGACCCTCAACGAGGTAACCGGGAGCGGCGTGGCCGTAGATGGTCACCGTGATCGGCGCACCGACCGCGACGGTGCCGCCGACCGACGATCCGTTCGGCATGCGCAGGTGAAGGTGGCCGGTCTCCGCATCGAAACGAGCGGAGATGGTGGCCAGCGGCGCGAGCCGCTTTCCATTCAAAAGCCGACCGGTCTCGTCAACGACGCAGAAGCGGCGATCGTCCTCGACGCCATGCAGGCCGAGCTCGATGCTTTCGCGCTCTTCGATCCGAAGTCCTTTGACCGGCGCGACGTGGAGCCACGCGACCTTCATCGAGGCGAGTCTTTCACACTGAGTGCATGACGAGCATCTACAGCATCGGCCACGGCACGCGGCCGATCGAGGAATTCATCCACGTCCTCCGCGCGACGGACGTGAAGGTGCTGGCGGACATCCGCAGCGCGCCGGGTTCGCGCCGCCATCCGCAGTTCGGTCAGGCCCCGCTCGCGGCGTCGCTCGCGCAGGCGCGCATCGACTACGTGCACCTTCGCGGTCTTGGCGGTCGCCGTGACGCGGCCCTGGATTCGCGACACGTCGCACTGAGGGTCGACGCGTTCCGCGGCTACGCGGATCACATGGACAGCGCCGAGTTTGCCGCCGACTACGCGCGCCTGGATGCCATCGCCAGCGAGAAGCCCACGGCGTTCATGTGCGCGGAGACGCTGTGGTGGCGCTGCCATCGGCGCCTGCTGTCGGATCGGTTCGCGGTCGATGGCTGGGACGTCGTGCACCTGCTTGCGGCTGCGAAACGTGAGCCGCATCGACTGTGGGAGGTCGCCCGCGTCGTTGATGATCGGCTCGTGTACGACGGTGGCGCGATACCGTTGGGCCGATGAGCCGCAGCCTCGTGATCGTCGGTGGCGCGCCGGCCACAGGCAAGACGACGCTCGCGCGCGAGATCGGCCGATCGCTCGCGCTGCCGGTCATCACCAAGGACGACATCAAGGAGGCGCTCGCGGCGCCGTTCGAGACAGGTGACCGCGATTGGTCACGTAAACTCGGCGTCGCCGCGTACAGCGTGTTGTTTACCGTCGCGGAGCGCGTGCTCGCCGGCGGCCAGGGCCTTGTCCTGGAGAGCAACTTCCGCTGCGGCATTTCGGACCAACCCCTGCGAACCTTGGCCGCGCTCGCGCCGACGGTCGTGATCGTGTGCCGTACGCCAAGCGCGCGAGAGCGCTTCGCGGAGCGCGCCGCGCGTGGCAGGCACCGCGTGCACCTCGACGGCGCGGTGCTGGACGAGTGGAACGGCGACGATTCGGCGAACCAGATCGACATCGGCACGCCGCGTCTTGTCGTCGACACGACGGATGGCTACGTCCCGGGCCTCGGGCAGATCGTCGCGTTCGCGCGGGACGCGCGGTGAAGCGCGCGTGGCCGGCGGACTGGAGCGAGCGCGTCCGCGGCAAGGATTGCCCGATGTGCGCCGAGGGACGGCCCGACGAGGTACATGGGAACGTCCGCATCGCGGCCGGTCGGGTCTCCGATGCGTTCCTGGTCCGCAACGAAGTCGGACAGCGTGGCTACTGCGTCGTGATCTGGCGCGGTCGCCATGTTTCCGATCCGACGGAACTGAGCAGAGACGAGGCGAGCGAATACTTCGATGAGGTGCTCCGCGTCGGCCGCGCGATCGAAATGCTCTACAAGCCCATCAAGATGAACTTCGAGATGCTCGGCAATTCACTGCCTCATCTGCACACGCACGTCGTGCCGCGCTATCTGGACGACGGCGAGCCGGGTCATCCGCCGCGCTTCATGCGCATCGACCTGCAGAACGAGCCGAAGATCCCCGATGACGAATACACGCGCGATCTGGCCGATCTGCGCAGGCTTCTCGACCAGAAGTAGGGACCGCACAGAGACCAACGCCGCTCGACGCTCGTCGATACTCGCGGCCGTGAGGAAGGTGACGGCCGTGCTTGCCTGTGTGCTGATGCTGACGCTCGACGCGAGCGCGCGACCGGCTGCCGCGGTGACGGCAGTCGCGGACTCACGGAGCGCATCGGCGATCGCGTGCGGCACGCCGGGAACGCCAACGACGACCGTCTTCCTACCGAACATCACGAAGATGCTCGGCGGGCCGTCGGGTTGGGTCACGCCATTCATCGTTCAGAACGTCGGCGTGAAGAAAGCCACGCTCGAGGTGTCGTTCTACCGCTTCTCTGACGGTGGCCTCGTCGCGTGCCGGAAGGTGAGCGATCTCGCTCCGGCGACGAGCTTCGCCGACTACCCGAACAACGACAGCGACCTCCCGCCCGACGCTCAGTTCTCCGTGGTCGTGAAGTCGTTCGGCTCGGAGGTCGTCTCCGTCGTCAACGAACATCAGGGTCTCGGCACGCCCGCGCGCGCCGAAGCGCTCTCGTACAACGGACTGACCAGCGGCGCGACGACGGTCTATCTGCCGTTCGTCGCCAAGCCGGAGCCCGCGCCGTGTTCGGCTGTTCCGCAGACCGAGGCGACGTGCAACGTGCGCTGGGTGACGACGTTCGTCATGCAGAACTTCGGCACGGTCGACGCCGCGGTGACAGCACGGTTCGTGAGCTACGACGGCGCGTCCATCGCGACGCTCAACCGGACGATCGCGCCGGGTCGGTCGCGGTTCATCGATCCGTCGGTCGAGGCTCTGCTCCGCGCCGGCCGCTACTACTCGGTCGTACTCACGTCGACGCAGCCGATCGGCGTGATCGCGAATGCGCACGACGATGCTCCCACGACGACGGCTCCCAGAGGCTTCAGCTACAACGGAGTCCCCCAGCCGTCATTCGGCGACGTGTTCCTGCCATATCTGCGTCGCGACGGCGTCGCGCCGAGAACGTACGCGAACGGACTGCTCATCCAGAACGGCGGCGCGGGTGACGTGACGCCGACGATCACGTTCCAACGGCTCGGCGGTGGGAATCCGTTCGCGATCGCCGCGCCCGCGCCGATCAAGGCCGGCCTGACGTGGTACCTCGATCCTGAGGCCTACCCGGTCCTCACCGTGGGCGAGTACTCGGCGGTCGTGAGTGGCGGTGCGCTGGCCGTCCTCGATGCCACGCTCGCTGGTGCCGCGGCGATGGGATACATCGGGATGCCCGGCCAGGGGAACCGGGCCTACCTGCCGAATGTCACGCGCACCCTGGGCGGCGCGCGTGGGTGGAGCACACCGATCGTGGTGCAGTCCACAGGCGCGACGAGCGCGACGCTGCGGTGGTACCGCTTCTCAGATGGCGCGTTGATCGCGCGTCAATCGATCGGTCCGTTCGGCCGTGGCGTGGCGCTCCGCGTCGATCCGCGTAACGTTTTGGGTCTCTCCGACGACACGCAGTACGGCGTCGTGGTCGACGCGCAGGGCGGGACCATCGCCGCCATCGTGACCGAGCTCAACTTCGAGGGCGGCGACGGCACGATGATCTACGAGGGCTTCCCCGCGACCGTCAGCACCGTGCCCTCGCCGACCGTGGTCACGCTCGCACCGGCCACGCTGCGGCTCGGGACCGACGAGACCGCTCAGCTCGTCGCGACGGTGAAAGACCAGTTCGACGAGGCGATGCCACAGGTCGTGCCGACCTGGAGCGTCGTGCCGCCTGTGCTCGGCGGCGTCGGCGCGAGCGGCATCTTCACCGCGGGTGCGTCGGCCGGCGTCGGTACGATCACCGCGACCGCGAGCGGTGCTTCGGAGACCCTCCAGCTGACGGTCCAAGCGCCGACACCCGTCACCGTGGGCGGGCTGTCCTTCCTGGTGCGAACGACCGGTTTGGCGGACATTTACGCCGAGACCACGCTGACGAGATTCGATGCGGCGACGATCAGCACCCAGATCAACGCCGACGTTTCGCGTATCCAGCAGGACTACGCAAAGAGCTTTTCCGCCAGACCGCAGGTGTACGTCATGGCGACCGACAGCAGCTACGCCACCGCGCAGACGACGATCCTCGGCATCGCGCCGATCTTCGTCTCGGCGCCGTCGATCGAAAGCCGCTTCGAGACCGCGGGCGTCTACTTCCAGGGCAAGGTCGCCATCGATTGGGCGCGCAGCAACGACAGCCTGCCCCTAACGGTCGGGCGGCACGAGCTGACGCACATGATCATCGATGAGATCGCGGGTGACGCCGTCGTCCCAGCCTGGCTCAACGAAGGTTCGGCGCGCCTGGAGGAGTTCACGATCGCGGGGTCAGAGTGGTGGCGCGTGGTCAACCAGTTCGAAGCGGTATCGATGGCGGTGAATTCGCGGCTCTTCACGGTCTCCGAGCTGACGTCGCAAGCGTCCTGGAACACGCGCCAGCGTCCGGCTGTCGACTATCAGTACGCCGAGGCGCAGCAGATCGTGCAGGTGTTGCGTGACGAGATGGGGATCGCGGGCGAGATCGAGATCCTGCGGCTGCTCGGCGCCGGGTATACCTTCGATCAGGCCTACCAGGCGATGCCGCGGCGCACCACATCGGACTTCGCGGCAGGGGTCGGCGCGCGCATCCGCGCGTTGGCGACGGCGCCGGGTATCGCCTTCGCTCCCGATAGCGCCGCCGGCACCGGCGCGAATGGCCCGACCTTCGTGCTCTACGGCTTCGCTCCGAATTCGGTGGTGACGCTCTCGATCAGCGGAGCGGCGACGGGCTTCACGAACAGCAGTCGCTTCCAGATCGTCGATCAGTACGGCGTGTACTGGAGCCGGCTCGGAACGTCGTGGCCTCCGGACACGTACACCTTCACCGTCACGACGAACACCGGGCAGACCGTCACGAAGAGCGTCACAAAGGCGCCCTGACCGCGCTAGATCAGCGCCTGGCCGCCGTCGTCGCCCCGCAAACCGAAACCCATAAGCCGATCGAGGCTGATGTGGAGCATCCACCCGAGAAGCGGCCACGGATTTCCTGCGAAGAGCAGCAGGAGCGCGATCCAGAGCACGCCGGGCAGCGTGTAGTTGTGCCAGAAGTTGTAGAGCCACACCGCGCGCGGCGGCAGATGTCCCTTCGCCGGCGGCTTCCCGAAGAGGAACGCCGGCAGATAGCCGAACATGTCGGGCGCAAAGAGCCAGAACCAGAACCACGCCGTGATCTGATCCTTTTGCCAGATCGCCGCGCCGATCAGCAGCAGCGCCAGCGCGAGGTACTCGCTGTGATGGATCACGCGGGGGCGCATCATCTCGTGGCTCCGTCACCTATCGCAGCCATAGCGTCCCAATCGGCATCGCCTGCAGGTGCGGACCGGTGGTGAATAATTCACCATCCGGCGGGGAGATATCAACGCTCTTGTTCTCTCCCTCTCTCTCTCTCAACGCGGCTTCCCACCAAGATGCACGCGGAGCTTCGCCACGGCAAGGCCGCGGTGCGAGATCCGGTGCTTCTCCTCTGCCGGGAGCTCGGCCATCGTGCGGCCATCGCCGGCGATCACGAACAGCGGGTCGTAGCCGAAGCCGTGCTCGCCCTTCGGCGCGAGCGCGATCTCGCCGCGCACCTCGCCGTCGAAAAGCTCGACGTGTCCGTCGGGCGACGCGAGCGCCACGACGCACACGAAACGCGCCCCGCGCGCCTCCACTCCTTCGAGCAGCGCGAGCAGCTTCGCGTTGCGTTCGGCCGGCGTAGCCTCTTCGCCGAAGAAGCGGCGGCTCCGCAGCCCAGGCGCGCCGCGCAGCGCGTCGACCTCGAGCCCCGAGTCGTCCGCGACCGTGCGCAATCGGCTCACGGCCGCGTACGCGCGCGCTTTGTGCGACGCGTTCGCCGCGAAGGTCGCGCCCGTTTCCTCCGGCTCGCTCGGAACGGGAACGAGGTCGGCCGGTACCACCAGATCGAGGTCGAGGCCGGCGAGGAGCTCTCGATATTCACGCTGCTTCCCGGGATTCCCGCTCCCGATGAGCAGGCGCTCGGTCAACGCAGCGCGACGCGCTGCGCCTCGATGAGCTGCGCGATACCGCGGAGCGCGAGGTCGAGTACCTGATCGAAGTCGGCCTTGGTGAACGGCTTCCCCTCCGCCGTCCCCTGGACCTCGATGAGCTGGCCGTCGGAGTTCGCGACGATGTTCACGTCGGCGTCCGCGATCGAGTCCTCGGCGTACGCGAGATCGAGCATGAGCTCGCCGCGCACGAACCCCGCGGAAACCGCAGCGACATTGCGGCGCAGCGGCGACGGCGTGATCCTGCGCACCGCGTGCGCGAGCGCGACGTATCCACCGGTGATCGCCGCGGTCCGCGTGCCGCCATCCGCCTGGATGACTTCGCAGTCGACGATCACGCTGCGCGAACCGAGCGCCTTGAGGTCGACGGCGGTGCGCAGCGCCCGCCCCACGAGCCGCTGGATCTCGAACGTCCGTCCGCCGGGACGCCCGGCGATGCTCTCGCGCTGGCTACGCTCGGGCGTCGAGCGTGGCAGCATCGCGTACTCCGCGGTCACCCAGCCTTGCTCCTTCCCCTCGAGGTGACGCGGAACGCTGTCCTGCAGTGTCGCGAGGCAGAGCACCTGGGTGTCGCCGAAAGAGACGCGTGCCGAGCCCTCGGCGAACTTCGAGACGCCGACCTCGATCGTGATCGGACGCAGCGCGTCGTTTGCGCGACCGTCGGGCCGCTTGAATTTGCTCACTCCGTCGTCTCTTCCCACATCCGCCGCATCTCGTCGGCAGAGTACGACTCCAGCGCGCGACCGTCCGCCGCAGCGCGCGCTTCGACGCGCGCGACGTGGCGCATGAAGCGCTCATTCGCCTCGCGCAGAGCGGTCTCCGCATCGAAGCCCTGCTCGCGCGCCGCGCCGACGAGATCGAAGAGCAGCTCGCCGAGAAATTCGGGATCGTCCACGTCGACCGGCAGCTCGATCCGCGGCGGCACCATCCGCACGCGCGCCGCGCGCTCCTGCAGCCGCTCGGCCGCGAACAGCGCGGGGAGATCCTTCGGCACGCCACCCAGCACGCTCTGCTCGCCGTTCGCGCGCTCCGGCCGCTCGGCGCGCTCCTCACGCTTGATGCGCTCCCACTGGCCGAGCAGGTCGCCGCCCTCGATCGCGACGCCTTCGAAGACGTGCGGATGACGGCGCACGAGCTTCTCGCCCAGGCGCTGCGCGACGTCCGCGACATCGAAGGCACCCTCTTCGTGGGCGAGCTGCGCGTGGATCGCGACCTGGAACAGGAGATCACCGAGCTCGTCGCGCAGCCGCTCGAGATCGCCGGAGTCGAGCGCTTCCAGCGCCTCGTACGCCTCTTCGAGCAGATGGGGACGCAGCGAAGCATGCGTCTGCTCGCGGTCCCAGGGGCAACCGTCGGGCGCACGAAGCCGTTCGGCGATGCGACTGATCGCCGCAACGGACGCGAGATCGACGTAGGGATCGACCGGCGGGAAGACGACGAGGCGCGCGTCGGCCGCGGCGAGCGCGTCGAGCGTCAGGGGATGCTCGTCGGCGTCGCTCACGGCGGTCAGCGGATGTGCGGACGGGTAGTGCTTGCGCAGCAGCGCGAGATCGGGCGGCGTGTCGAGGACGAGTACGACGGTGCGCAGAGTCGAGAACGAGTGGCGGTCGAGTGCGCTCGCGGGGATGACGTCGACGCCGCCGGGAAAGCGCGCGAGGAGCTTCTCGAGCGCGCCGGGAAGATCAGCCGTCGAGCTCGTGCCCTGGCACCAGCTTCTGGACGCCGTGCTCCTTCTTCTGCTGCTGGAGCCAATAGGTGTAGGCGTTGTCCGAGATCTTCTTCTTCTGATCGTCGTCGAGCGCGCGCGCCGGATCCTTCTCGAGGATCTTGTACCAGACCGTGTTCGACCGATCGCTGTGCTGGACCGTCCGGAGTCCGACATCCAGCGCGAAGATCTCGGTCTCGAGGTCGATCCCCGTCAGCATGCCGTGCGCGTACCAGCCGAGCTCGCCGCCCTTGTCCTTCGTCGCGCTGTCCTCCGAGAACTGCTTCGCGATGGCCGCGAAGTCCGTTCCCGCATCGAACGCCTTCTGGATCTCCCCGACCTTCTTCAGCTGATCCGCGTACGTCTGGAAGTCGCCGCCGGCGCTCGGGTACGGCGTCGCGACCTGGATCCACGCCACGTGCACCTGCTGCGTGGGCGACTGCGTGTTCTGCTCCTTCGCGCGCTTCGTGTACTCCTCGCGCAGCAGCTCGTAGCGCGCGCGCGCTCGGATCTCGTCGATCGGGATCTTGTACGACACCGCGCGCTTCACGAAGTCGTTCTCCTCGGGCCCGCGCTTCTCGAGCACCTGGAGGATGTGGTACCCGAACTGACTCTTGACCGGATCGGATACCTGGCCCATCTGAAGCGCCTTCGCAGCGTCTTCGAACTCCTTGACGAACTGCCCCTTGCTCACCCAGCCGAGATCGCCGCCCGACTGCGCGTTGCTGGAGTCGTCCGAGTTGGTGGCCGCCAGCTGGTTCCACAGGACTTGGTTGTTCGGGTCCTGCTTCAGCTGGTCGGCGATCGCGCGCGCCTTCGCGAGCGCGACCTGGTCCGCGAGATCCTTGTCGTCGCCCTTGGGCGTGATGAGGATGTGCCGCGGGTGGTACTCGCCGAAGTCCTCGTTGTACTTCGCGTCGATCGCCGCCCGGTCGTAGGTGATACCGTCCGCGCGCGCTGCGTCGTCGAGGATGGCCTCCTCGATGAGCGCGTCAAGCGCGACGCCTTCGTACTCGGCCTTCTGCGTGAGCACCTGCGGATCGTTCTCGTAGCCGGCCGGCACGCCGAAGTCGACGTAGAAGCGCACGTACTGGTAGGCGAGCTCGCGTTGGTATTCGCGCAGCGACACGGCATGGCCGTCGAACATCATCGCGGGCTTGAGGTTGGCGTCGTAGTAACGCGTGGACCCGGCCCAGGCGACGAGACCAAGCACGAAGAAGAGGATCGCCGAGAAGAGCGTGACGATGATCGTCTGCTGGCGACGCTCGCGCTGCCACCGCGCCATGCGCTGACGCTGCGTGAGACGTGGAAGTGGGATACGACGTGCCACGGGAGACCTAAGTGTACGGGCTAGGCGACGCGCCGGTAGACCGCGAGCGTGTCGGCGGCCGCGCGGTCCCACGAGAATGCGGCGGCCCGTGGACGCGCTTTCGCGCGCAGCTCGCGCTGCTGCGCGTGATCCGCGAGATAGGCGACGAGCGCGTCGCCGAGCGCATCCGGGTCGGCCGGGTCGACAAGCACGCCGGCAGCGCCGACGACTTCCTGGACCGCGCCGGCCCGGTAACCGACCACCGGCGTCCCGGCCGCGAGCGATTCGAGGGGAGTCAGACCGAAGCCCTCGAGGAGAGCGGCGTGGAGGAGACACTCCGCTCCGGCGTAGAGGGCCGCCAGCGTCGGATCGTCCACGCGGCCCGTCACGACGATCCGCCCGCGCGGCGCGCGCGTTCGCTCGAGCGCGCGCGTGAGGAAGGAGGCGAGGTTACCGAGGTCACCGGCGATGACCAGGCGCAGCTCGGCGTCGATCGCGGCGCCTCGGGCGAACGCCGTGAGGAGACCGTCCATGTTCTTCCGGGGATCGAACTGGCCGACATACAGAACGTACCGCCCAGGCACGCCAAAAGTTTTCGCGACCCGTCGGCCTTCGTCGGCTGACGGCGCGGCGAACTCGGTGTCAACGGCCTCTGGGATCACCGTCACGCGTTCTGCCGGCACGCGCAGGAGATCGACGACGTCACGCCGGGTCGCTTCGGAGACCGCGATGATCGCGTCGGCCCGTCGCGCGAGCGCGTACTCCCACGCGTGACCGAGCCGCGCATGCGGCAGCCGGAGGTAATGCTCCGGCCAGCGCAGCGGCGCGAGGTCGTGGATCGTGATCACCGCCCGGCACGCGCGCACCGCGGGAAGTGCGAGCTGCGTCGAGTGATACACGCGCGGACGCGCGACCGCGAGCTCTGCCGACAGCAAGATCGGATCGACCGCGAGCATTGAGAGCTCCGGCCGCCGCAGGCGGATCGTGTTGAGATCGCGATGCGGCGGGAGCGGCGATGGATCCGCGGGCGCGAAATTGCCAAGGCGCAGGAGCGTCCATTCGACATCGTCAGGCGCGAGGCGCGCGAAGGCAGCGAGCAGATTGCGTGTGTAGCGACCGATACCGCGAACACGGGCCACCGTTTGCAGATGGCGCGCATCGAAGGTGACGCGCACCGACCTAGACTAGCCGGACGTTCATCTCCGTCGTCGTTCCCACGTACAACGAAGTCGGTTCGCTGCGCCATCTCGTGCCGCGTCTCGCGGCCGCGCTCGCCGTGAGCACGTGGGAGCTGATCATCGTCGACGACGGCTCGCCCGATGGCACCGCGGACCTCGCCGAGTCGTACGCCGACGTTCACCCTGTTCGCGTCGTGCGCCGGCCCGGGAAGGCCGGGCTCGCTTCGGCCGTGCTCGCGGGATTCGCGCAGGCACGCGGCGACGTTCTGGTCGTCATGGACGCGGACCTCTCGCATCCACCGGAAGCGGTGCCGCGACTCGCGCTCGCGATCGAGCAGGGCGCGGATCTCGCGGTCGGCAGCCGCTATGTCGCCGGCGGTGGCACGGAAGACTGGCCGCTGAAGCGGCGCGTCGTCTCGCGCGCGGCGTGCCTGATCGGGAACGTGCTCGTCCCGATCCGTGACTGCACCTCCGGCTTCTTCGCGATACGCAGGTCGGCGCTCGACGGCGTGACGCTCAATCCGATCGGGTTCAAGATCGGGTTCGAGGTCATGGCGCGCGCCCATTACAAGAAGGCCGTCGAGATCCCATACGTGTTCCGCGACCGCGAGCTTGGCAAGTCGAAGTTCGGCCGCCGCGAGGTGATGCAGTACCTCGTGCAGCTCGGCCAGGTCGCGCGGGACAAGCTGATCGCGCGAACCTAAAGATTCAGTAACACAGTCCCCGATCCGGTAACCGCGTCAGTGGGGGCAGACAACTTGCGCGCACACTAAACCCATGGAGGAGAGGGGAGCTCGGCTCCGTCCTACGCAGTAGTGGCCGTCCTGCACGCGCCGGGAGATAGCGGCACGTTCATCGACGTGCTGGACCGTGTGCTCGACAAGGGCATCGTCATCGACGGCTGGGCTCGGGTATCCGTCGCCGGCATCGACCTCGTCGGACTCGAAATGAAAGTCGTGGTCGCATCGATCGAGACCTATCTGCGCTACTCCGACGTGATCAGTCTTTCGCGTAGAGAGGAAGGTCGTCTTACGATCCGGTCGCATTGAGGCTGGCTAGGGAGAGGTCGGTCAAACGCTGACCACCCCGCTGATCTTCGTTCCCGCGATCGGCTTTCGCCCGGTCGGAACGCGAACGCTGCGCGAGCGCATCGAGACGACCACCGGTGGCACGAAGCTGATGGTGCTGGCGGCCGCGGC
>VBFY01000034.1 GCA_005889405.1 Chloroflexota bacterium
GCGCGCGCCCTCCTTCTTCCCCGCCGCGATGCGGTCGCGCACCTTTCGCAGCTGCAAGTCGTCGACGATCGGCCCCAGCCGGACGCCATCCGCGAGGCCGTCGCCCGCGCGCCATGTATCGGCCTTCGCCGCGAGCAGCTCGGTGAAGTCGACGAGGCGCGAGCGCACGACTATCGCGCGACTCGTCGCGGTGCAGCGCTGTCCGCTCGCGCCGAACGCGCCGCCCGCGACGCTCTCCGCCGCCTTCTCGAGGTCCGCGTCGTCCGCGATGGCAGCGCACCGACGAAACCGGACCTGAAGGCGGGCTACTTCGTCGAGCCGACGATCTTCGCCGACGTCGACCCGAACATGAGCGTCGCGCAGGAGGAGATCTTCGGACCGGTGGTGAGCATCATCCCGGCGAACGACTACGAGAGCGCCATCGCCGCCGCGAACGCCGTCGGCTACGGACTGTCCTCCTCGATCTATACCCGCGACCTGAGTACGGCCTTTCGCTATGCCGAGGACTCGGAAGCTGGGATGGTGCACGTCAACATCCCGACTGTGGGCGGCGAGGCGCAGGTCCCGTTCGGCGGCGTGAAGGATTCAGGCCTAGGCGATCGTGAATGCGGCACCGCCGCGTTCGATTTCTTCACCGAAATGAGAGTCGTCTACGTCGGGTACTGACCGCCACACCGTACTCATCGATCTCGATCGCAAAGAGTCACGCGCCGCGGTCTGGCAGCGCATCGTGCTCATCCTCATCGGGACCGCGCTCGCGGCCGCCGCGCTGCTCTCGCAGCAGCGGAGTGGGAATGAGCCCGCACCCGCACCGACGGCGATCCCGAGGGCAACGGGTGCGCTGCTCGCGCCGCGTCCTCAGCTTTCCGCGCTCGCGCTCCCGTCCGGCGTGACCGATGTACAGCTGTCCGCGTTCCCGGACTGGCTCGCGAACGAACCACCGCCGGCGTCGCTGCGCGCAGTCGTCGCGATCCGCGGCACGATGGGCATCGCGTCGGTCGAGGGACTGACCGTCGTCAACTGGACGGAGCACGGCGTGTCGTATCGCTTGGAGTCAGCGAACCGCAGCGTTCCTGAGCTCGTCGCCCTGGCCGATTCGCTGCGCTAGCACCCGCGTGTAGATCGGCGCTGAGCGCGCGTCCATCTCGCGGAAGAGCCTTTCCATTACCGCGTAAGACTTGCTCGCGCCGCGGTACGCTCGACCTTGGAAGTAGCGGTGCAAGACCGCATTCCGAGAAAGCTGGCGATCCGAGCCATGAGCGCTAATGACCTGGAGCTGGTCTTCACCAGCTCGGCATTGCTCGGGACCACGCTCCTGATCCTCTCCGGCCTCGGTGTGGGTCGCAGGCTGCGCATCCCGACACGATTGCTCCGGGTCCATGTTCCTTTTTTGCGGCGCGATGACGCGACCGCTACGCCGATCCTCCTCGGTTTCCTCGCGATGTTCGGGATCGGCGGTCTGCTCGGCGCCGCGCTGGAGCAGGATGCGTTCGGACAGCTGCTGATCGCCTTCGGGTTCGGCGTCGCGGGTGCGTCGACCGCCCTGGGGATCTTCTTCGCGCTGGGTCGCGCCGAGGGCCGCCGGCCGACCTCGCTGCGCGAGCTCATCGGACGTCACGCCGTCGTGACGGTCAGCATCGGCGCGGGCGCGCGTGGCACGGTCCGACTCACCTATGACGGTGCGATCCAGATCCTTCCCGCGACCGCGGACGTTGGTATCGCACGCGGACGCGAGGTCGAGATCGTCGCGGTACACGGCATGGCCGTCACGGTCCGTTCTCTTCCGCCGCCGTAGCCCGCGGATCGGGCTACGCGAAAGAAAGAAGGGATCACAGTGACTTTCAGCATCATCGAGCTCGTCATCGCAGCGATCGGCATTCTCGTGCTCATCGCGCTGTTCGCCGGCGGACGCTACCGCGTCGCCGGTGCGAACGAAGCGCTCGTCATCTCCGGCGCGCACGGCAGCAAGGTCCGTGACGCGAGCGGCAATGTGACGAGCTCCGACGATCACGGCGTCAAGGTCGTGGTCGGAGCGGGCACGTTCGTCTGGCCGCTCATCAACAAGGTCGGCCGGCTCCAGCTCACGGCGCGGCAGGTCGAGATCGGACTCACGAACGAGAACGCCGCCGTGAGCAAGCAGGGCGTCGGCGTCCTCATCACCGGCCAGGCCATGTTCAAGATCGCGCGCGAGCCGGAGCGGCTGCGCGCGGCCGCCGAGCGATTCATCGGCGAACCCGAAAGTCAGATCGAGACGATGGTGAAGAACGTCCTCGAGGGATCGCTTCGCTCGATCGCCGGCACGCTCACCATCGAAGAGCTCATCACCGACCGCGATCGGTTCCAGCAGGCGGTGTCCGAAGCGGCTCGCGGCGACCTCGAGGCGAGCGGCATCCACATCGACGCGCTGACCATCACGAGCATCCGGGACACGAAGGGATACATCGAGCAGATCGGCGAGAAGAATCTCGCGAGCGTGCAACGCGACGCGCGGATCGCGAAGGCGAACGCCTCGCAGGAGGCCGCGGTCAAGGAGAACGAGGCGCAACGCGTGATCATCCAAGCCGAGCGCGATCGGGAGATCGCGCGCGCGGAGGCGCTCAAGGTGACCGCGAAGGCGCAGGCCGATGCCGAACAGTCAGGCCCGCTGGCGAAGGCGGAGGCGTCGCAGGCCGTAGTCCAACAGCAGACGGAGCTTGCGGAGCTCGAGGCGGCACGACGCGAGAAGGAGCTCCTGGCGACCACGATCAAACCGGCCGAGGCCGAGCGGCTCGCGGCCGTCGTCCGCGCGGAAGGCGAGCGTCAGGCCGCGATCCTCGCCGCGGAGGCGGAGGCACGTCACATCCAGCTAACGGGAGAGGCTGAAGGTGCCGCTGTGATCGCACGCGGACACGCGGCAGCGCAGGTCACCGAGCTCACCGGAGCCGCCGAAGGTGCGGCCATTCTCGCGCGCGGCGAAGCTGAGGCGAAAGCGAAGGATCTGCTCGCCGATGCGTATCGCAAGTTCGATGAGGCGGCGATCCTCCTACAAACGCTTCCGCTCGTTCCACCGATCGTCCGCGAAGCGGCTGCACCGCTCGGCAACATCGACCAGATCACGATCATCGACCCGAGTGGTGCATCGAAGCTGACCGACACAGTTGTGCGCACGGCGGCCGAAGGCACCGCGATCGCGAAGTCGCTGCTTGGCATCGACCTCGCGAAGCTGATGGGACAGCTCGCCGAACGCCGCGAGAACGGGTCCAAGGACTAGATCGGGGATGAGGCCGGGGACATCCGGTTCCCGGCCTCATCGCACGCCGCGCTAGGATTCCGCCGGCACAGGGGAGGGTCTGATGAAGACGCTCATCACCGGCGGGACCATCGTGACTGCGTCCGACAACTACAAGGCCGACGTGCTGGTCGACGGCGAAAAGATCGCGATGATCGGCAAGGATCTGAAGGCGGCCGGCGCGAAGAGGATCAACGCGACCGGCAAGTACGTGATCCCGGGCGGCATCGACGTCCACACGCACATGGAGCTCCCGTTCGGCGGCACGTTCGCCTCCGACGACTTCGAGACGGGCACGCGCGCGGCCGCGTTCGGCGGCACGACGACGATCGTCGACTTCGCGGTGCAGGGCATGGGCGAGCCGCTCGAAAAGGCGCGCGACGCGTGGCTGAAGAAGGCGCGCGGCAAAGCGGTCATCGACTACGGGCTCCACATGATCGTGCGCGACGTGTCCGACAAGGTGCTTCGCGAAATGGAGACGATGGTCAAGGAGGGCGTCTCCTCCTTCAAGCTCTTCATGGCCTATCCGGGGGTCTTCATGGTCGACGACGCATCGATCTTCAAGGCCCTGGTCCGCGCTGCCGAGATCGGCGGTCTCATTTGCATGCACGCCGAGAACGGCGGCGTCATCGACGTGCTCGTGAAGCGCGCGCTCGCGAAGAAGAACACCGCCCCGAAGTGGCACGCGCTCACGCGTCCACCCGAGGCCGAAGGCGAAGCGACAGGCCGCGCGTTCCGCCTGGCCGAGATGGCGGGCGGCGTGCCCCTGTACATCGTCCACCTCTCCGCCACGAACGCGCTCGAGCAAGTGCGCCTCTTCCGCGACCGCGGTCTGCCCGCGTACGCGGAGACGTGCCCGCAGTACCTCTTCCTCTCGGTCGACAACTACGACGAGCCCGGTTTCGATGGCGCGAAGTACGTGATGTCACCACCGCTGCGCGAGAAGTGGCATCAGGACGAGCTCTGGAAGGGTCTCGCGCGGAACGACCTCCAGGTGATCAGCACCGATCACTGTCCGTTCTGCATGAAAGAGGGTTTCCAGGGTCAGCCGAAACAGAAGGAGCTCGGCATCGGCGACTTCTCGAAGATCCCCAACGGCGCGCCCGGCGTCGAGACGCGGATGTACCTCACGTACGACGGGGGCGTGGTCCAGAACAGGATCACGCTCAATCGGTGGGTCGACCTGACATCGACGACGCCCGCAAAGCTCATGGGAATGTTCCCGAAGAAGGGAACGATCGCCGTCGGTAGTGACGCGGACATCGTCGTCTGGGACCCGCGCGCGACGCACACCATCTCGGCGAAGACGCACCACATGCGCGTCGACTACAACCCCTACGAAGGGCGCAAGGTGAAAGGCAAGCCGGTCGTCGTCATGTCTCGCGGCGAAGTCATTGTCGATAAGGACAAGTTTCTCGGCCGCAAGGGCCGCGGCAGATTCATCAAGCGCGGCAGTCCGATCCTCCAGACATGAAGACCGCGCTCGATCACATCCTCCGTCACAACACGTGGGCGAACGGCGCGCTCCTCGACTTCTGCAGCGCTCTGGATCCGGCGCGGCTGGACGAACAAGCTCCGGGGACGTACGGGACGCTGTATGGAACGCTGCAGCATCTCGTCGGCGGTGAGCAGTGGTACGTGTGGCTGATCACGGGTGAGCTCCATGGCGAGCGCATCCGGCGCGACGAGCGGCATAAGCTCGACGAGCTCGCCGCTATCGCGGCCGCGACCGGCGCGCGCGTGCTCGTCATAGCCGCGTCCGACGATCCCGACCGCCAGATCCCGGTCGGCGCTGACCACTCGACCGTCGGCACAGTGCTCGCGCAGTTGGTGCACCACGGCAACGAACACCGCACTCAGGCCACGACCATCCTGGGCGCTAACGGCATCGAGCCACCGGAGATCAGCGCGTGGGCATATGGCCGTGCGGTCGGGATCTCCGACCACGACTAGCGTGCCGACGGTCGTCTTCATCCACGGCGCATTCATGTCGGCCGAGTCGTGGGACCCATGGAAGCAGCGCTTCGAGGCGCGCGGATACAAGACAGTCGCGCCGGCGTGGCCATTCCTCGATCACACCGTCGATGAGCTCCAGCACGCGCCGGATCCGCGCTTCGGGAGGCTCGGCATCGGCGAGATCGTCGACAACTACGCGGCCATCATCCGTGAGCTGGGTCAGCCTCCGATCCTCGTCGGTCATTCGTTCGGCGGTCTCTTCGTGCAGCTGCTCCTCGACCGCGGCGTCGGCGCGGCCGGGGTCGCGATCGACCCGGCGCCGCCGAAGGGCGTGCTTCCCGGCGTGAACGCGGTGCGCGCAAGCCTCCCGGTGATCCTCGGATGGGGCAGTTGGGAAAAAGTGCGCTGGATGCCGTACAAGAACTTCCAGTGGGGTTGGGTCCACACGCTGAGCGAACCTGAGCAGCGCGCGGCCTATGACCAGCACGTCATTCCGACGTCCGGCCGTCTCTTCTTCCAGGCCCTCCTCGCGCAGCTCACCGATGTGACGAAGGTGAACTACCGCAACCATCTGCGCGCGCCGCTCCTCATGATCGCCGGTGAGCTCGACCGCACCGTCGAAACGCGAATGGTCCTCGCGAACTTCCGGAAGTACGCGCGGTCGACCGCGGTCACGGACTACCGCGCGTTTCCTGGTCGGACGCACTGGATCTGCCGACAACCGGGCTGGGAGGAGGTCGCCGACCACGCCTTGGATTGGCTCGCGAAGCAGCTCGGAGCCGCTACCTAGCCGCGCGATACTTCTCACGTGATCTACGACCTCGATGCCGGCCGGCCCGAGCGCCCAGGCGGCTCGAGCGTGCGGATGACCGCCGTGACCGTCGTCGCCGTCGGCGTCGCTCTCGCGTTCTTCACCGCGCTGGCCTTCGCGCCCGGCCAGCGCGCCAGCCAGACGCCGATCCTGACCCTCTCGGCGCCGGCACTTCCGACCCTGGCTCGACCGACCTTCAATACCAAGCCCGTTCCGGATCGGACGCTCGTGCTGTCGGGCGACGATGCGGTCGAGACGTTCCGCATCACTTCGCTGGGCCAGACCGGTCTTGTCCGGAACGACGCGGTCGCTACGACCTATCGCCTTCGCGCGACCGGAGATCTCGTCACGGTCGCGCCGCTTCCGCTCAACGAAATGCTGCCGTATTCGTCGCCGCTCGTGATGGACCCGCCGCTACGGGTGCGCGGCCACGCTGCGGAGGCGACGTATACGATCAACGGCACGAGCGCGATCCGCTGGATCGAGAACGACACCGTCTTCGAGATGTCGTCGCGCACGCTCACCGTGGCGCAGCTCGCGGAGCTCGCGAACAGGCTGCGCTGACGTGATCGAGGACATCGAAGGCGCTACGTCGGAGCCATCGCGGCGCCGGCATGTTCTTGCTGCTTCGCTTGGGACCGCGGCGGTCGCCGTTGGCTTGTTCCTCACTCTCGTGCTCTCGCCGCTCGACATCGACGAGCTCCCGCGCGCATCCGTTACCGCGCCGAGGCCGAGTGCGGCACCTCTTGTCATCGCCGCGCCGCAACAGAGCATCCTCAGCAACATCGATCAGACGCGGCAGCGCGCCTGCGTCTGGGGTCCCGCGGTCCAATGGATCCTCGTCCAAGGTCCGGCTCCCGATCCGAGGACGGTGCGTCCGCCCACCATCGCGGTCGCGATCGAAGCCGGCACCGGCCGGGCCATTCCAGTGGGAGATCGCATCGAGGCGACGACCCTATGGATGACTGTGACCTGCGCTACGCCCGACGCCTCTGCCCCGCGGGTCGATCTCAAGACCATCCCGCGCTAGTACTCTCTCCGTGATGGGGAGCAGCGTGCTCGCGACCTTTCATCAACCCACGCGCGACTGGTTCGAGAGCTCGTTCGCGGCGCCGACACGGGCGCAAGACCTCGCCTGGCCAGCGATCGCGTCGGGTGAGAGCACGCTTGTGCTCGCGCCGACCGGGTCGGGGAAGACACTCGCCGCGTTCCTCTCAGCCATCGACCAGCTGCTTTACGCGGATCCCGCGGGATGCCGCGTTGTGTACGTCTCTCCGCTCAAAGCCCTCGCCATCGACGTCGAGCGCAACCTCCGCGGTCCTCTTGTCGGCATCCGCCATGTGGCCGAGCGCCTCGGCACCCCCCTTCGCGAACCGAGCGTCGCGACGCGGACCGGCGACACGCCGGCGCGGGACCGGCTCCGGTTCACCAAGACGCCCGCCGACATCTTCATCACGACGCCGGAATCGCTTTACCTCGTGCTGTCGAGCTCCGCGCGCGAGAGCCTCCGAAGCGTCCGCACCGTGATCGTCGACGAGATCCATGCGATGGTCGCGACGAAGCGCGGCGCGCATCTCGCGCTGTCGCTCGAGCGGCTCGAGGAGCTCGCCGGTCATCCGCTGCAGCGCATCGGGCTCTCCGCGACGCAGCGACCGCTCGACGAGGTCGCGCGTTTCCTCGGCGGCTTCAACGCGGACGGCCCGCGTCCGGTGAAGATCGTCGACGCCGGGCACACCAAGCAGCTCGAGCTCCGCGTCGAGGTGCCGGTCGATGACATGGCGAAGCTCGGCACCGAGACGCTCGAGATCCGCAGCGGTCCGGCGACGCGCGCCGACGCGCGGTCGAGCATCTGGCCG
>VBFY01000025.1 GCA_005889405.1 Chloroflexota bacterium
AATGACCAGTCATCGCGGATGAGATCGGCCGCGGCGAAACCGCCCTCGAGGTCGCCGAACGCGAGATGGACCTCCTTGAAGACATTCGCACGCCGTGAGTCCTCGTGGATCTTCGTGTCCTCGCGACCCAGCGCCTCCTCGATGGTGAAGATCGGCTCGAGCGGCTCGTAGTCGATGTCGATGAGGGAGAGCGCTTCGTACGCGGTGTCCTCGTCGAGCGCCGCGACCGCCGCGACGGGCTCGCCGACGTAGCGCACCTTGTCCACGGCGAGCGCGGTCTCGTCCTGCGTGGACGGCATGATCCCCATCTTCTCCGGCATGTCGGCGCCGGTGACGATCGCGACCACGCCCGGATGCGCGAGCGCGCGCGAGATATCGAGACGCCTGATGCGCGCATGCGGTTGCGTCGAGCGCAGCAGGCGTCCGTAGAGCATGCGCGGCAGGAAGATGTCGTCCGCGTAGCGTGCCGTCCCGGTCAGGTGCGCCCACGAGTTGACCTTGGGCAGCCGACGCCCGAGCACGGAGAATTCACTCACGCTCGTGCCGCCGCTTTCTCGATCGCCTCGTAGATCGAGGTGTAGCCGGTGCAGCGGCAGAGATTGCCGCTTATCGCCTCCGCCATCTGCTCGCGCGTCGGCCGGGGATGCGCGTCGAGCAGCGCCTTCGCGGAGAGCAGCATCCCCGGCGTGCAGTAGCCGCACTGCGCCGCGCCTTCCTCGGCGAACGCGGTCTGGAGCGGATGCAGCTCCGGGCCATTCGCGAGACCCTCGACCGTCGTCACATCCGCCATCCCGATCTGCTGCGGGAGCGTGAGACACGAGAGCACCGGCACGCCGTCGACGAGCACGGTGCACGCGCCGCACTCGCCGAGCTCGCACCCGTGTTTGGTTCCCGTGAGTCCGAGCTCCTCCCGCAGCACCTCGAGCAGCGTGTGGTGGGGCTCGGCGGCGACGGTGTGCGCCTCCCCGTTGACGCGCAGCGTGATGAGTGCCTTCGTCACGCGCTCACCGCCTCGTCGCGCGCCGGCGCGCCGATGCGACGCGACATCGCAACCGCCGCGGTCGCGCAGCGCTCGCCGATGCGCCGCAGCGTTCGGAGGTCGACACGCTCCTTGAACCCAACGACCATCACCGCGGCGACGCGTCGGCCGCGCGCATCGGTCACGGCCGCCGCGACCGCGCGCACGCCGCGGAAGAGCTCCTGGTCGTCGTAGCCGATCGCCTCGCCGTGCAGCAGCACCTTGCCGTGCGCGCCAGCGTCGAGCGGCAGCCGGCGCCCGAGCGGAGCGCTCATGTGCAACCCCGACGTCGGCTCGGCGCGCGCGGCGATCTCGAGCTTGCCGTCGTGCGGCACTCCCAGGATCGCGGTCTCGCCGAACGTCTCCATGAGGCTCACCAGGTATGGCTGCGCGAGGGCGCGCAGATCGGGAGAGCTCGCGTCCGCCAGCGCGCGCAGCTGCGGACCGAGACGGAAGCGGGTGTCGGGGTCGCGCACGACGAAGCCGTGCGAGTCGAGGGTGAGGAGGATGTCGCGCAGGGTGCCCTTGGAGACCTTGAGCGCTCGTGCGAGCTCCGAGATGCCCTGCGGCCGTCCACCCTCGGCGAGCGCGCGCAGGATGCGCGCGGTCTTCTCGACCGCCGGCACCGGACGGAGGCTCCCCGTACTGTCCGCCATACGCGTACGGAGCATAGTACGCCCGCCGAAACGCGACTGACGCTGGTCGTGCGGAGGAGCGGCTCTAGACTCGCGCACGCGAGTCGCCCGGGAGGAACCTATGGCCACGATCAAGCTGCCCGAGGAATCCCAGCACAACGACATGGTCAAGAAGGTCGACGCGATGATCCGCGAGATCTCGAAGTCGCCCCGCATGTCCGCGGCGACCCGGGCCCTTGGCCTGCGGCCGTCGATCCTCATCGGAGAGCACCAGGAGCTCGCCCACATCATGGCCAAGCGCGGGCTCCTCAACCTGCAGAACCACATGATCGGCCTCGCGGTCGCGGCCGCGAGATCCGCGCCATACGAGCTCTACGAACACACGCGCGTCCTTCAGCTCGAGTACGGTCTCGATAGCGGACAGATCGTCGAGCTCGCCGCGACCGTCGCGCACGTCACGAGCATCAACGCCTTCGAGAAGGTGGTCGCCGCCTTCAACGACAACGCTCCGATGCGCGCGCAGGACCCATCTTCAGGGGTGCTCGTCGAGGTGCGGCAAAAGCTCGGGAGCATTCCCCGGTACTTCCTCTACATGGCGAACGATCCGAGGTATACGAAGATCGTGCTCGACCGCGAGATCGCGACCGTCCACGAGGGCGAGGTCTCCCGCCTGAACAAGGAGCTCGTCGCGTACGCCACGAGCGTGGTGAACGACGGAAAGCTGTCGATCCTCTACCGCGCCGAGGTGCTGCGCAGCCTCGGGCTCACGAACGAGCAGCTCTTCGAAGTGACGACGGTCGTGAGCATCTTCGTCAAGAACGCGGCATTCACGACCGCTCTCCAGCTGGAGCCGACGCAGGCCTAGGTGTTCCTTCGCAGCTTTGTCGACTTCGAAGGCCTCACGGCCGACGAGATTTTGGCTCGGCTCTTCGCGTGGTGGTTCGGACCCGGCTTCCTCGCGCTCTTCGTACGATTCTTCGTCCCGACATCTGGCTCTTACCTCGACGTGTCGAGCGCCGCGACGACCGCGGGCATCCTCTTGACCGGTCTCGTGGTCTTTCGCGATTCCCAGCGCGCAGGCGTCGCCAAACCCTGGTTGTGGGCGGTGGCCACCGCCCTTGTCCCGCTCATCGGATGGTGGGCCTATGGGCGAGTACGCGTGCCTGACGTATTGAGCGCGATCGCTGAGTACCCGGGTCGACCGTCGGCCCTTGCGCGCTACGTCAATCCGTTTTGGCAGGCAAGATTGGACCTTCTGACGCGTCTCTCACCGGAGCAGTGCGCTGAGCGGCTGAATGCTCTCAACCTGAACTGGATGTCTCCGCGCCAATGGTTCAGCTCGCAGCGAGAGCGTCCGGTGCGGGGAAGTGTCAGCCCAAGCGGCTTCTCGGTCCGATGGCGTCACTCAATGTCGCGGCCAGGCATGCTTACAGAAGCCTCGGCTCGGTTCGAGACCCGCGACGGCGTGACGGCGATCCACCTGCGCCTCGGTGAGTCGATGGGCGACCGCGTTCTCGTCCTGCTGTGGCTGGCGATCGCGCTGTTAGTAGGTGTGCCGCTCGCGCTCCGTCCCTCCCCGGGCGCGCCGGTAAGCTTCGACCAGCTCTGGATAGTCGGCTGGGTGGGCCTCTTCGTGCTGCTCTACCTGCTGATCCGGGCGATCTCGCGCGACGACGATCTTCGCCTCCGGCGCTTGATCATCGAGGCGCTCGAGGCGGAGGAGATGACCCCGCCTGGCTAGACGATCTTCGCGCCCAGGGTCTTCTCGAGCTCGCGCAGCGCATCGTGGTGCGCCTCCTCGTCGAACGACGTCACGCCGTCGCGGACCACCTCGACCGCGTAACCGAGATTGCGCGCGTCCGCGGCGGTGTAGAGGACGCAGATGTTGGTGCAGTCGCCGACGAGTCGCAGCGTGTCGACGTCGCGTTCGCGCAGCGTGATGTCGAGGTCGGTGCCGAAGAAGCCGGAGAACCGGCGCTTCGGGATCACATCATCGGCCTCCTCGGGCGCGAGCTCGGGAATGATCTCCGCGCCTTTCGTCCCGACGATGGCGTGCGGCGGGAACATCTTGAACTCCGCGTCGTCGGGCACGTGGTTGTCGGTGAGATAGATGATCGGTTCGCCGGCGACGCGCGCGCGCTCGAGCTCGCGCTGGATGACCGGGATGATGCGACCCATCGAGGGTCCGCAGTACAGCGCGCCGCCCTCGTGCGCGAAGTCCTCGATCATGTCGATCACGACCAGCGCTCTCTTCACAGGTGGACCCTAGCGAAAAGAAAAGAGGACGGCAGATGCCGTCCTCGAAAGGTCAGGTGCGCGCGAGGGGCTAGTGGTGGCAGGCCTTCGCGGTGCCGCTCTGGTCGGCCGTCTTGAACGACTGCCCACAGCCGCAGCTCGAAACCGCGTTCGGGTTGCGGAGCGCGAAGCCGCCGCCCATGAGCGCGTCAACGAAGTCGATCTCGGATCCCTTGAGGTACATCGCGCTCATCGGGTCGACGACGATGCGGACGCCGTCGGTCTCGACGAGCGTGTCGTCCTGCTCGCGGCCCTCGGCGAACGTCATGCCGTAGGAAAAGCCGGAGCAACCGCCCGGTGTGACATACACACGCAGCGCGAGGTCGGCGCGGCCCTGTTTCGCGATGACTTCTTTGAGCTTGTCAGTCGCGCGCGCCGTCATCGTGACGACCGGCTGCTCGGTCTGGATACCGGTCTCCTGCTGCTCGATGGCCATTCAGTGCGTCCCCTTTTGGCGTTCGGTCTGACCACATGATAGCCGACTTAGACTCGATTTCGTGCCCATTTCGCTCCACCACGCGCAGGTCTTTTACCCGCCCGGCGAGGAAGCAAAGGCACGTGATTTCTACGGAAAAGGCCTTGGTCTGGACGAGCTCCGGCGCCCGGAAACGCTGTCGGACCGTCATGGCATTTGGTACTCGGCGCCTCCCGGGCACGTCCATCTTTCGGCCGATCGGGACCTCGGGCTGCACCCCCGCCGCCACTTCGCCCTCCGCGTCGACGACCTCGAGGGCATGCGCAACCGTTTGCGCGAGCGCGGCGCCCGCTTCGAGGAGGCGACGCCGATCCCGGGTTGGCGCCGCTGCTACGTGTTCGATCCGTTCGGCAACAAGATCGAGCTGGACGAAATACCGGAGTGAGCGAGTTCCGCTTCTCGCCGAGGCCCAACCGTGCGAACGAGATCCGGTGGCGCTCGTGGGGTGATGCCGCGTTCGGCGAGGCGCGCGAGACGAACAAGCCCGTGCTGCTCGCGATCAGCGCGGTGTGGTGCCACTGGTGTCACGTCATGGACGAGACCAGCTACAGCGTCCCCGACATCATCCAGGTCATCAACGACCGCTACGTCCCGGTGCGCGTCGACAACGACGAGCGCCCCGACGTGAACCGCCGCTACAACATGGGCGGCTGGCCCAGCACCGTCTTCCTCACGCCGGAGGGCGAGATCATCCACGGCGGCACGTACATCGCGCCCGAGCAGATGTGGCAGGCGCTGAACGGCGTCGACGAGGTGTGGTCCACCAAACGCGAGGAGATCGCCGGTCGCGTCGCTGAGCTGCGCGAGCACGAGGCCGCGGCGCGCAAGCCGAAGAGCGGCGAGCTGTCGGCGGACATCGTCGACACCGTCGGCGCGCTGGTCCGCGGACAGTACGACCCGCAGTTCGGCGGCTTCGGCCGGGCGCCCAAGTTCCCGCAGGTCCGCCTCCTTCGCTTCCTGCTCGATGAATACCGACGCCACGGCTACCCGGACCTCGCGCACATGCTGCACAAGACGCTCGGCGCGATGGCCGCGAGCGGCATGCACGACACGATCGAGGGCGGCTTCTTCCGTTACGCGACAACGCGTGAATGGAATGTCCCGCATTACGAGAAGATGCTCGAGGACAACGCCGAGCTGCTCGCGGTCTACGCGGAGGCGCATCGCACGTTCCCGGAGGCGGGCTACGACCGAGTGGTCCGCGACGTGGTGCGCTGGATGGATACGGTCCTCTGGCGCGACGACGTGAAGGCCTTCGCCGGATCGCAGGATGCCGACGAGGTCTACTACGAGCTCGACGAGGCGGGCCGCGCAAAACACGGCGCGCCGTTCGTCGACAGGACGATCTACACGAACTGGAACGCGCTCGCGGTGTCGGCATACGTCGCGGCCGCGGATGCGCTCGGCGACGACGCGATCGAGGAGCGCGCGCATCAGGTCGTTCGCGCGATCGCCGCGCGCATGCTCGCGCGTCCCGGAGGTCAGCTGATGCACTTCGACCGGGGCGACGGACCTCGCGTCGCCGATCTGCTCGGCGACTGGGCCGCGTTCCTTCAAGCCGCACTGGACGAGTACGAGACGGGGAAGCATCGCCCCGCGCTCGCCGGCGCCATCCAGGCCGCGACCACGATGCGCGAGCGACTCGAGGACGCCGCGGACGGCGGGTTCTTCGACGCGCCGGAGCGCGCCGAGCCCGGGCGCGTCGCGCTCCGTGAGAAGCCGATCGAAGACAACGCGTTGGCCGCTGATGGGCTCCTGCGTCTTGCGGCGCTCACCGGCGACGAACACTGGCGAGAGACCGCGGTGCGCGCGCTGCGGTCGTTCGTGGGCACGTATCGCGCGTGGGGACAGTTCGCCTCGTCGTACGCGAACGCGGTCGCCCGCGCGCTCGCGGAACCGCTCTCGATCACGGTCGTCGGTCCGAAGGACGACGCCAAGGCGACCGCATTGTGGCGGGCCGCGCGTTCGGTAGACGATCCGACTCGGAGCGTCCAGCGCATCATTCCCGACGAGGACGGCGGCCGCCTCGAGCAGCTCGGATTCCCGCGCGACCGGACGGCAGCCTACGTTTGCGTCGGGACCAGCTGCTCCGCTCCGCTGTCGGATGAGAGCTCTCTTCGTCGCGAGCTCGAGCGAGCGCGCGGTAGGTTGGAGAAGGTCTAGCGGCGTAGGCACGCCCTGTGCGGGGAGGGCGCCCTATGGCGCGGATCCGCGACACTGACGAGGTCGTCGACACGCGAACGCTCGCGGGAGCTGTTACCGTCGTTGGCGTCTTCGCCAGCGGCTCGGCTGCACGCGCGGCGATCGGCTCCCTGGAGCGTTCGGGATTTCCAGCCGATCGCGTCGGCATCGTGGACGACAACGTTCGCAACGCGCGCGAGGTGGCGGGATCCTTCAGCCCGCAGGGCGCTCTCGTCGGCGCGATGCTCGGCGCGCTCCTGACGGCGGCGTTCATCTTGTTCGGCGGTGAGTCGATCCGTCAGAACCCGGCCAGCATCGCCCTCGGCGGCCTCGTCCTGATCGTCGCGTTCACCGCGATAGGCTGGCTCGCCGGTCGCGCGCGTCTCTTCAAGAAGGACGAGTACGCGGAATTCGAGGATGCCGTCGAGGCCGGCGAGACGCTCGTCTCCGTCGTCTGTGAAAGCGAAGCGGGCGCCGATCAAGCTCGCGCGATCCTCGAGCGCTCAGGTGCCGTCGGCGTGCGACGCGAGGACTCGGGCGAGGCGGTCTAGGGAGCCGCCGCCCCGCCGACCCACACCGCCTTCGGTCGCTGCAACACCGCGAGGTCCTTCAGCGGATCGCCATCCACGAAGAGCAGGTCGGCCCACGCGCCCGCGGCGATGCGTCCGGCCTTCGCGCTGCCGACGACGTCCGCGGCGAGGCTCGTGGCCGCGATGAGTGCCTCGGTCTTCGAGAGACCGGCCTCCGCGAGGTAGACGAGCTCCAGCGCGAAACGCTCGTGCGTGTTGAATGGCGTGCCAGCGTCCGTGCCGGCGGCGATCCGGACGCCGGCCTTGTGCGCGGAACGGATCCCCTCCTGATGCTTCGTCGCGACCAGGCGCGCGCGTTCCATCACGCGCTCCGAGAGCGCGCTGCCGTTGTCGATGATGCGGCGCAGCGCGGAGAACGTCGGCACCAGCGCGACGTCCTTCTCTTTGATCAGGCGGATCGTCTGCTGGTCGAGCAGCGTCGCGTGCTCGATCGAGTCGATGCCGCACTCCGCCGCGATGCGCATGCCCTCCGCGCCATGCGCGTGCGTGGTGATCCGCACGCCGGCGCGGTGCGCCTCGTCGACCGCGGCGCGCGTCTCTTCCGGCGTGTACGCGGCGAGCTCGGGCCCGGCGCCCTCGCCGAGAACGCCACCGGTGGAGAACAGCTTGATGACCGTCGCACCGACCGCGACCTGCTCGCGCGTCGCGGCGCGCACGGCGTCCGGTCCGTCGGCGATGCGGCCGACCTCCATGCCGTGACCACCGGTGATCGTGATGCCCCGCGCGGCGGCGATGATGCGCGGACCCTCGAGCGCGCCGCGCTCGATCCGGCGCGCGAGCTCGATGACCATAGACCCGTTCGCGCCGAGGTCGCGGACCGTGGTCACACCGCTGCGCAGCGTGAGGCGTGCGTTGCGAAATGCCTTCAGCGCCGCCGCCGCTTCGCACTCCCGCGTCTCGGCTTCGAAGTTCGCGCTGCCGTCGAGCGTGAGGTGGCTGTGACAATTGATGAGCCCGGGCACCGCGAAGCTGCCCGGGGTTTTGACCGTGCGCGATTTCTCGCCTTTCGGTGTCTTCGGCGCGCGCGACCGCTTGCCGACCCACGCGATCTCGCCGTCAGCGACGACGATCGTCGCGTCGGACATCGAGCTGGTGCCGTCGAACAGGCCGTCGATCTCGATGACCGTGCGCATCGCGGGGCAGTATCGTCCACCGATGCCGCATCCGCTTCTCGAGCGTCTTCGCGCGCGTGGTTTCGTGATGCCCGATTACGACGGCGGCGGGCTCCTGAACGTTCCCGCCACCGTCCTCGACGTCCTCGGCGCGCGCGAAGCCGGCGACGCGCCGCCGCTCACCGGGCTCGACCCGGCCCTGCGCGAGGGCGTGAAGCAGGTCGTCGTGATCCTCGCCGATGGCCTCGGCTGGTGGCAGCTCGAGATGTTCTGCGACCGCGGAGACACGCCGTTCCTCGCCGAGTTGCGCGAGCGCGCGCGCCGGCGCAAGGGGGCCCAGCTCATCGAAGCGACGACCGTCTTTCCATCTACCACTGCGGCCGCGATCACGACGCTGAACACCGCGCGGACGCCGCTCGAGCACGGCAACATCGCGTACTTCATCTGGCTCGAGGAGTTCGCGCAGGTGACCGCGATGCTTCGGTGGGGCCCCGCGATCACGCGGCGTGGTTCGTACTTCGACGATCCCGCCGTCGATCCGCTCCGCCACGTCAAGGTTCCGTCGATCCACGCGCGCCTGCACCAGCGCGGCATCCCCTCGTACGTGATCGAGCCGGAGATCTTTCGGTCCGAGGCGATGACGCGGATGCACGCCGCCGAGGCGAACTTCGTCGGATATGTCGTTCCGTCGACGATGGGCGTGCGCCTGCACGCGGGACTCGTGGATGCGCCGCGGCCCTCGTACGTCTACGCGTACTGGTCCGGCATCGACACGGTCTCGCATCTCTATGGTCCGCGCAGCGAGGAGGCCGCGATAGAGGCCACCATCTTCGACGTGGCTGTAAAGCACGCGCTCGCAGGACGCGCGGCCGGCGACACGCTCGTCCTTCTCACCGCCGACCACGGCCACGCGACGACGGATCCAGACAAGATGCTCGACATCGTCGGCGACGAAGAGCTGCGCGCTCTCCTCCGCAATCCGCCCGCCGGCGAGCCGCGGCTGGTGTTCCTGCATACCGACCATGCCGCGAAAGTGCGCGAGCACATTGAACGCCGGTGGCCGGGCAAGGTCACGCTGCTCGATCGCGACGAGCTCATCGACGCGGGACTGTTCGGGCGCGGCGATCCGACGGTGGCGCGACGGCGGATCGGTGAGGTCGTGGTGCTGCTCGACGGTGACCTCTCCGCCTCGATCGTGAAAGTAGACGGACAGACGATCCGGCACCGTGGATCGCACGGCGGGATGACCGCCGATGAGATGCGCATACCGGTCCTCGCGTGGCGAGCCTGAGCGCGCTCACCTAGGATTCCGGGCATGGCCACGACGTCGTATCTCGAGGCGGTCTCCGGCGGTATGGTCGCCGCGGCCGCGTTCTCCGACGATGACGCGGCGGTCCAAGCCGTGACCCTGCTGCGCGAGTCCGGCGTGCGCGAGCAGGACATCGCGGTGCTCGCGAGCGATTCGCACCGCGCGGACCTTGTCGCGGGTGGTCGCGCCTGGTTGCCAGGGAAGGGTTGGGGCGGTCTTCGTTACCGCCTACGCCGCATGCTGCCGGGCGGCATCATCCCGCGCGACGTGCGCAAGCGCTACGCAAGCGCGATGAACGAGGGCAAGATCGTCGTCGTCGCCGCAGCGGACGGGCAGCCCCCGGACACGATCGCCGCACTGCTGCACCAGGCCCGCGGCGAGGCGGTCGATCAGTGGTGGCAGCAGCCGACATACATATTCGCGCCGCCGGAGCTCGCGGGGCCGTTCTAGCAGGGCCGGACGCTGCGCCTTCGACGCATCCCCGTCCGGTTCGTCGTTCTCGCCGTGACCGTATTGGTTGCCGTCGCCCTGGTCATCGGCGGCGTGCTCCAGGAGCGCCGCCCGGCGGTCGCCGAGCTAGAGACGACGCCACCGTCAATTCAGTCCTCGAGCCCACCAATTCAGTCCTCGAGCCCTGAGGGAACTCAGCCACCACTCAATGCCCGCGAGGTGAAGGTGATTGCCGCCCTCGGCACGCTCGGGATCACGGGACAGCGTGCGCAGCTTCCCTTCAACGAAGCATCGATCTGGGCTGATTTCGGGTCCGGTCGGCACCTCTTTGTGACGGCGTACCCGCTCAGCACCGTCGACCGTAACTACACCGTCATCGACGAACGTCAGGTCGCGAGGATCCTCGTCCAGCACGTCCAGCGCGCGAGCGGCGCGATCAGCAGCCGCTTCGAGTGCTCTGGCGACGAATACTGGGTCGCCGGTGCCGACCCCCCGGGCTTCCCGAACATCGACGTCTTCGTCGAGCGCCTCGTCAGCGTCGTCTGCTCGCCGTGACGCTCATGCGGTCGTCGCTACTCATACCGGAGCGCGCTGAGCGCGGACATCCGCATCGCGCGCCGCGACGGCAGGAATCCCGCCACGAGGCTGACCAGCAACGCGAGTCCCATTGCGCCGAGCGCGAGCGGCAGGTCGACGACGAAGATCGGCGCCGGGTTCGACTGCGGATTCAGGCTCCGGATCACGAGCTCGATCGCGCGGCCGCCGAGGATCCCGAGCACGAGGCCGATGATCCCGCCGAACGCGCCGACGAGCGCCGCCTCGGACAGGAAGATCGCGCGAATGTCGCGCGGTGACGCGCCAACGGCCTTCATGATCCCGATCTCGCGCGTGCGCTCGAGCACCGCCATGACCATGGTGTTCGCGATGCCGATGGCCGCAACGAGCAGCGCGACGCCGCCGATCCCGGCGAGGATGCCGCGGAAGACCCCGAAGCCCTTGTCGATCTGCTCGATGACCTGCTTGAGCGAGAAGGCGCTGAAGCCGAGCTCCTGGACGGCCTTCACGACGTCGGCAACGTACTGCGAGTCCTCCGACTCGATCGCCACGCCGCTGTAGCCCGTGATCTGGCGCACGGCATCGGGCGTGAGCCCGCGGTTCTCGGCGCCCGCGAGCAGCGCATCGTCGAGCGGGATCCGGACCGAGGTCTGCGACGCCTGCTCGTCGAAGACACCGACGACGGTCACGACGTAGTCGCGCGGCGTGCCGCTGCCGCTGATTCGCGTGCTGCCGAGCTTCACCGCGCCGCCCAGCCGGAGCGTCACCTTCCTGCCGATCACCGCGTCGGGCGTCGCCGCCACGAAGCGCGCGAGGTTGCCCGGGATCACCGCGACCGCGTGCTCGTTCGGCTCGAGGTGACGGCCGGCGAGGAGATCGCCGCGGTCGACCGGCGCGCCGGCCTCGATCCCCTGCGGGCGGATCGCCGCGTCCTCTCCGCCTTCGAGCAGCGTTCCGAGCGGCGCGTCGTACTGGCGGTAGACCGACTCGGCGTGCGGGATCGCCTTGAACTTCGCCACGAAGTCGTCGCCGATCGTGCGCGGCACCGCGGAGAGACCCGTGGCGCCGGGCTGGAAGGGCTGCACGGTGACGAGGCGCAGATCGCCGATCGAGAAGATCGATCGCTTCACGTTGTCCTCGGCGCCGGTCGCAAGCGCGATGAGGAGCACCACGAGTGCCGTGCCGATCGCGACGCCCAGCGTGGTGAGCGTCGAGCGCAGCCGCGAGCGCGAGTAGTTGCCGAGGGCGAGCGCGAAGAGGTCGGAGGTCCTCAATTCACGATCCGGCCGTCCCGCATGCGGACGATGCGCTGTGCGTGCGACGCGATGACCGCGTCGTGCGTGACGAGAACGACCGTCTGCCCGCGCGCGTGTAGCTCGGTGATGACGGCGAGCAGCGCCTCGCCGTTCGCGGAGTCGAGGTTGCCGGTCGGCTCGTCGGCCAGGAGCAGCGCCGGATCCGTTACGAGCGCGCGCGCGATGGCGGTACGCTGCATCTCGCCGCCCGAGAGCTGGCTCGGTCGATGATCCGCGCGCGGGCCCATGCCCAAGCGGTCCAGGACCGCGCGTGCGCGCTCGAGGCGCCGTTCGCGCGGGACGCCGGCGAACACGAGAGGCAGCGCGACGTTCTCGACGACGCGGTAACGGGGGAGCAGGTTGAAGGCTTGGAAGATCATTCCGACCTTCTCGCGCCGATAGGTGGCGAGCGCCACCTCGTCCATCGCCGACAGATCCGCCCCGTCGACGACCACCGCGCCGCGCGTCGGACGCTCGAGGCCGGCGAGGATGTTCAGCAGCGTCGATTTGCCCGAGCCCGAAGGCCCCATCACCGCGAGGAACTCACCGCGCCGTACCTCGAGCGTCACACCGTCGAGCGCGGACACCGCCGAGGCTCCGGTGGGATACACGCGCGCGACGTCCGTCGCGCGGACGATCACGCCGTCCGTCGCAGCCATACGCGCAGCGCTGTCTCGAAGGCCGTCGGCGCCTCGATGTTCGCGATATGTCCGGCGCCGGGAATGATGCTGAGTGTGGCGTTCGGGATCGCCTCGCTCATCGCCTGCGCCAACGGGAGGGGCGTGATCTCGTCGTCCTCGCCGACGACGACCGCGGTCGGAACGTCGATCGTCGGCAGGTCCGGCGTGCTGTCGGGGCGATGGGCCATCGCGATGCTTCCCTGGGCGACCCCGTCGGGCGTTTGCCCGCGGATCATCTTCAGGAGCGGGTCCCAGTGCGGCGACCCCTTGCGCAGCCACGGGGGCGGCGTCTTCAACAGCGCCTCGACGCCGCGCTCGCGGATCAACGCCGCGAGACGCAGACGCTTCTCGCGCGCGTCCTCGGTGTCGGCCTCGGCGCGCGTGTCGGCGAGAAAGAGGCGTTCGATGCGGTCGCGATGGCGGCGCCACATCGCGAACGCGATATAGCCGCCCATCGACATGCCGGCGACCGCGGCACGCTCGATCCTGGCCGCGTCCATCACCGCGACGATGCTGTCGGCGTAGTCGTCCATCGAGGCGTCACCGCGCGGCACGGCGGTGCCGCCGAATCCGGGCAGCGACGGTGCGAGGATCGGGTCGGCCACGTCGCGGAGCGCGCGGACCTCGTGTGCCCACATCGCGCCGCTGAGCGGGTAAGCGTGAATGAGCACCAGAGCGGTCACCGCGCCCCAGTTTGAGCCAGAATCGAGGCATGCGAGTCGTACGCGTCACAAAGGCCGGACGCGAGCGGTCCGAGAATCCGATCTTCGTCGGCGAGGTCGACTACCAGACCGCCGTCGGCGAGGAGAGCCGCGACCTGCGCCTCTCGGAAGTGAGCTTCAAACGCGGTGCCGTGAACAAGCCACATGTCCACACCACCGACCAGATACTCGTGATCACCGAGGGCGAGGGCCTTGTCGCGACCGACGAAGAACGGCACGACGTGTCAGCCGGCGACGTCGCGTTGATCCCCGCGAACACCAAACACTGGCACGGCGCGCGGCCGGGGAAAGACATGACGCATTGGTCGATCCTCGGGAACGGGAAGACCACGATCGTCGGGGAATGACGCCGCAGCGATTCGTCATCGCCGCCAGCGTGGTCGGCCTGATCGTCCTCACCCTCGCGCTGTTCGTGAGCAGTCTCGCGACCGTCCACACCGCGAGGATCAACAGCTTTCAGCGCACCGGTGACCCTCGCAAGATCGTGGTCAACGTCATCATCGGGTACGGCGTGGATATCGCGGAGCGGACCGTGCGCGAAGACGCGACGTCCGTCACGGTCATGGTCGCCGTCCGACAGGACCCCGGCACCTATCCCGCGGTGGCGTTCACGGTCCCGGTCCTCGTAGGGCTCAAGGACCCACTCGGGGACCGCGCGGTGCTCGACCAGGATGGACAAGCCGTGCGAGACGCCGGCGACTACCTCCCGCCGGGCTCGACTCCGCGACCCTAGAACCGCGCCGGTAGCTCCGCGCCCGCCAACTTCTCGAGCCGCGCGATCCGCTCCTCGATCGGCGGATGCGTCGAGAACAGTCCGCCGAGTCCGCCGGGCAAGAGTGGCTGCACGATGAAGAGCGGCGCGACGGAGGGGTTCACCGGCAGCGGGATCTTCTTGCCGTACGTCTCGAGCTTTCGCAGCGCCGACGCGAGCGCCAGTGGATCGTGCGTGAGCGCGGCGCCCTCATCGTCGGCGCCGTACTCGCGCGAACGGCTGACGGCGAGCTGGACGAGCATCGCCGCGAGCGGCAGCAGGATGATCCCGAGGATCATCCCGATCATCCCGAGCGAGCCCGAGTCGCGATCGTCGCGATCGCCGCCGCCGAACCACATCGACCACTGCGCCATCTGCGCCATGTAGCTGATCGCGCCGGCGACCGATGCGACGACGGCCATCACGAACGTGTCTCGGTTGCGAACGTGCCCGAGCTCGTGCGCCAGCACGCCGGTGAGTTCCCGTTCGGTCACGATGTCGAGGATCCCGCGCGTCACCGCGACGACCGCGTGCTGCGGGTCGCGGCCGGTGGCGAACGCGTTCGGCGCGGGCTGATCGATGACGAAGATGCGTGGCGTCGGGAGACCCGCGGTCTCGGCGACGCGGCCGACGATCCGGTAGAGCTCCGGCGCCTCGGCTCCGGTGACCGGCTTCGCGCCCGCGAACGAGAGCGCGATGCGGTCGCTGAACCACCAGGTGCCGAAGTTCAGGACGAGCGAGATGAGCAGCGCGGGCAGCACCGCACCGGGACCGAAGAACACGCGTGCGGCGGCGATGAGGATCAGCGTGAGGAGCGTGAGGAGCCCGACGATCTTGATGGTGTTCATGCTTCGATCATCGCACGTCCGATCCACGCCCACTGCAGCGGGCCGAGGATCACCGACGCGAGGCCACCGGTGACGAGCACGAGCGTTCCGGCGCCGGTCGCCGTCGCGAGGAACAGCACGACCAGGTCGACCCCGTTGAGAAGCGCGACCAGGCCCAGTGCTCGAGGGAACGATGTCCCCGATCGGATCGCCAGACCGAGCACGATCGACCACACCCCGGCGAGCCCGAACGTCGCGAAGCCGCGCGGGTCGGTCGCCGAGACATCGACCGTTGCGAGACCCTGCGCGTCGGAGACCGACGAGAACACGCCGTGCGCCGCGGAGAGCAGCGCCCAGCCGACCCCGACGACGCGCAGCCAGCGGCCGGCGGCGCCGTCGACCTTGTCGCCGACCGCGATCACCGCGAACGTCGCGAGGATCCCCGAAATGCCGATGAAGCCATTCGCGAGTGCGGAGGCCGTCGTGTTCGTCGGATCGGGTCGCACGAGACCGAGGAAGACCGCCGCGTAGAGCAACGACAGCGCCGCGATCCCGTATGCGCACCAGCCCGCTGTGCGCCGGAACATCGCGTCGGTCACGACTCGAATCCTAGAGCGCGGCGACGATCTCGATGATCCGGTGACTCGGGAGCTCGAGCGTCACGTACGACGGAAAGCCGAGTGTTGCCCAGAGCTCCGCGGCGCTCACGTCGGCGCGCGCACCGACGTACAGGGAGATCACTGTCCCGTGGCTCACGATGACGACATCGTCGGGCTCGTCGCTCGTGATGCGACCGACCGCGGCCGTGAAGCGCGTGAGCGCGGCACTGGCCGACTCGCTCCCGAAGACGGCGGAGTCCGGTTGCGCGAAGAGGTCGCGCATGCGCGCTGCGAAGTCATCGGCCCCGAGGAAACGGATGGCGCGTCGATCGTGCTCATGCAGGTCCTCCGCCGTCGTGAAGGGCACGTGCAGTCGCTCGGCGATGATCGAGCCGGTCTCGGTGGCCTTCGGCTCGAGGCTCGCGACGACCCTGCTCGGCGCGTAGCGGGCGATGTGTGGCGCGAGCGCGCTCGCTCCGGCGACGCCCGCCGGCCCGAGACGCCACTCGTGTGGCGGCGTGTCGACGTCGACCTGGGGCATCGCGTGCTTGACGAGGATCAGGTTTCCCGTGTCACAGCTCTTTTCGCGTGAAGCTCCAGACCGCGAGGGCGAGCACGAAGAGGATCCAGATGACGCACCACACGAGGTAGAGAGCGGCGGGCGGGTCCGCGGCGAAGAACGGAACCGCTGCGGCCGCCCTTCCGGCCGCACGCGTCGCAGCGATGAACGATGCAGGCTCGAGGCTCCACACCGCGCCACGCCACAGTCCATCGGTCGGCAGGACGAGCTTCGACGCGGTGCCGACGTGCGTGAGCGCCGGATTGTCGAAGAAGAGCCCGACGCTGCCGACGATGCCGCCCATCCACGCGAGACCCCAGAGGATCAGACCGCTGACGCCGCCGACCATGCCGGCGAAGCGGGTCGAGAAGAGGAGCGATAGCGTGAGGACGACGACCGCCTCACCGATCACGAACGCGAGGAACTCGAGCGGGTGCGGCGGGGAATAATCCACGACGATCTGCACGAGCACCATCTGGATGGACGCGGCGGGGATCGCATAGATGAGGACGGTCGCGACGAGGCCGAGCCACTTGCCCGCGACGTATTCGAGCCGCGTGATCGGACGCGCGAGCATCGCGAGTGTCGTGCCGGACTCGACCTCGGCCGAGATCGCGGGCGCTGCGGCGAAGACGGCCGAGAACGCGAGCACGAAGCTGAACATGAACATCACCAGGATGAGCAGCTGCGACGCGACGGCGGCGCGCTCGACCGGCGAGATCGGGCGCGCCTGTCCTTCACCGAGACTCGGGATCCGCGAGAAGCCCCAGGTCGTGAGCGCGATCACGACCACGGTGAGAAGCAGGAGCACGAGGAACAATCGGCGGCGCAGCAGCTCCTGCAGCTGAAGTCGGGCGATGGTGACGGCCAGCATCAGTTCGGCTGGCCGAGAAGTCGGAGGAAGCGGTCCTCGAGCGACTCATGACGAGGCTCGACCGCATGCACCCGGCCCCCGAGCCGCACGACGTCGGCGACGAGCTCGGGCACGCGCTCGGTATCGATCCCGCGTATGACCAGCCAGTCGCCCTCGTCGTCGAGCTGCCCGAAGCGCGAGAGGCCCGTCTTTGCTCCGCGATCGAGGTCGGTCACGCGTATCCGCACCGTGTCACCGCCGAGAAGCTCGTCGAGGGTGCCTTCCGCGACCACGCGGCCGCGATCGACGATCGCGACCCGGTGGCAGACCTGCTCCACCTCGCTGAGGAGATGCGAGTTGAGGAAGACGGTCGTGCCGCGCTCGCCGAGCCCACGGATGATCTCGCGGACGTCGTGCCGGCCGACCGGATCGAGCGCGCTCGTCGGCTCGTCGAGGACGACGAGGTCAGGCGCGCCGAGCAGCGCGACGCCGAGGCCGAGCCGCTGCTGCATTCCCTTCGAGAACGTGCCGACGCGGCCCGATCCGCGGTCGGCGAGCCCGACGATCGCAAGCGCGTCCTCGATTTCGCGCTGCCATGCGGTGCGGTCGATCCCCGCGAGCTCGCAGTGCAGTGCGAGCACTTCGCGCGCGGTCAGCCACGATTGATAACGGAACAGCTCGGGCAGGTAGCCGACGCGGCGGAGCGCGTCGCGATCGCCGATCGCCGCCCCGAGGACCTCGGCGTGACCCGCCGTCGGTGGGGTGAGGCCGAGCAGCAGCTTCACCGCGGTCGTCTTGCCCGCGCCGTTCGGTCCGAGGAACCCAAAGATGTCGCCGCGCGGAATGGTCATCGTCAGACCGGCGAGCGCGGTGATGCTGCCGTATCGCTTCGCCAGCTCCTGCGTGCGTATCGCGGGCGCGTCGATCAATGCAGCGAGTTTGCCACCGCCAGGACCTGCTGTTCCGTGAGTGTGCCGGCGACGCCGTAGACGATGCCGTCCTTTTGCCAGATCACTGCGCTTCCGAGGCCGGTCGAGTCGCCGACGAAGATCCCTTCCACGCCCTGCACCGTGACCTTCTTCGAGGTCGCCATGTCGACGGGGATCGGGACCGGGAGCGTGCTCGACGGGTCCTTGATCGCGCGGATCTGTGCCGCGAGCTGCGGCGAGATGCCGGGCTGCGCGAGGAGATAGCTCTGCAGCTGCTCGACGGTCACGCCGTCGGACTGCACGACCGGCGGTCTGCCCTGCGCGACGATGAGCGTCGGCATGCCGGCGAAGGGACTTGCGCCGGTCGCACCGGTCGCACCGGTGGTGTTCGTGGAGTCGCTGTAATACGCGACGACCGCGGGTCCGCCGGTGATGAAGAGCTTGCTTCCGTCGATGTTCGCCGGCATCGGCGGCGGCGTGCGCTGCAGCGCGGCCGCGGCCTGCCGGGTCTTGTCCGCACTGAACGTATAGGTCGCCGTTGTCTTGTTCATCACGCCGTAGTGCGGCGCACCGACGCCCGCGGGCAGGTTGCCGGGGACCAGCACTGTCATGCCGCTGTCGTGCGCTGCGGTACGGACGTCGGGAACGTCATACGGCTTCGGCTGCTCCGTCCACGTCAGCGTCCCGTAGGCGCCGAAGCTGGCCGCGCCGTTCAGGTCGGTGACCGTGATCGGGACGGCGACGAGCAGCTTCGGCTCGAAGATCGTGAGGATCGTCTCTGCGAGGCCGCTCACGGTCAGCAGCGTCGCGACGAGCGCGACCGTCGCCGCGGCCGCGAGGCCACGCAGCCAGATGTTCACGCCGATGCGACGCGGCGCCGATCCGCTGCGTGTCACCGGCGCGATGTGCTCGCCTTCGACCCGAGCACGCAGTCGCGCGAGCGCGCGCTCCGTATCCACTTTTGGCTCGGTCACGGAAAGCATGTCCTCGATGTCACTCATGTGGTGACCTCCCTACGGAACGCGTCCTCCGCGCGCCGGAGCAGCGTGCCAATGCTCGACTGCCGCAGCCCGAGCGCGGCGGCGATCTCCTCGTAGCTGAGTCCGCTGTAGCGAAGGGCCAGCAGCGCGGCGCTTCGATCCGGGAGCCGCGCGAGCGCGGCTCGCACCTCGGACCTCGTCTCGGCCGTCTCGGCGGCCTGTGCCGGATCCGGCGTCTGCGCATCGCGGCGGATCGCCTCGACGGCGTCGCGCGTCCCGCGCCGCTCACGCGAGCGAAGAACGTTCAGCGCGCTGTGCGCGGCCGCGGCGTAGAGCCACGGCGCGGCGTAGTGCGCGTCGGCCGGGTGTTTCCGATAGAAGGAGACGAACACGTCCTGTGCGACGTCCTCGGCCTCATCGGCATCCGCCACGACACGGTGAGCGATCGCGACCACTCTTGCGTACTCCCTTCGGAACAGCGCTTCGAAGGCCGGCGGTATGCCTGGCCCCGGACTGGCCGTGAGGCGCAGACGGTCCGCCACTTCCATCTCTTCCTTCAAAGCACCGCCGAGCCGCGAATCGTGACAAGCGCCTCGTCCTCCGCCGTGTAATCGAGACTCGCGGCAGCGGCCGGATCCGCCGGCGGCGACTCGGCGTACCACGCGAGAGCGCGCGCAAGCCCCTCGTCGCGGCCGACGAGCTCCCGGTATCCCAGCTCCTGCCGGATCCGCGTGGTCTCAGCGACGAGGTGGTGATCCCAGGTGTCGGGCCGGCTGTCGCGGAGCCGCGTCGGCATCTGCCCGGATGGTGCCACCACCAGCTCGCCGGTCCATCTCAGCTGTGACGCGACCAGACGCGCCCAGTGGGTCCAGGTGAGCGCCTCGGGTTCACCGACGTTGTAGACGCGTCCACGCGCGCGGTCATCGGTCGCCGCGACGACGACCGCGTGCGCCGCATTGTCGACGTGGGTGCGCGAAGCCCGGAAAGCCGCCGACTTCGCGCTCATGAGGATCGCTGGTCGGTCATCGACCATCCGCTTCCACAGCGAGTAGAAACGACGCTGTTCGTCGCGCTCGCCGTGGACCATCGGGAAGCGCACGACGGTGCCGGCGATGTCGGTCTGTCCGAGGACGGTCCGCTCGACCAGGATCTTGTCGTACTCGCCGAGCCAGTCGGGTCGCTGTCCGATCGAAGGCGGCGTGTGGTCGCGATACGGGTACAGCTTCTCTCGTAGCGGCGAGTCCTCATCGAACGGCGGCTCCATCGGTGGACCGGGCTCCGTGCCTTGCAGCCGACCATACGCGCGATAGACGTCCATGCTGCTCACGGCGACGATCCGGTCCGCGATACCGCGCACCGCGTCGACGACCGCGCGCGCGTCGCGCTCGGTCATCGACCGCATGTCCACCACGACCTGCGGCTCGAACGATCGGAACGCGTCGCGATGATCGCCGATGCTCGCGCGATCGCCGTGGATGTGCCGCACCTCGGCCGGAAGATCGGTCTCGTGCTCGCCGCGGTGGAAGATCGCGACGTCGTGCCCGCCTGCGGTCAGTTCGCGCACGACACTCGGGCCGACGAAGACCGTTCCGCCGATGACGAGGGCGCGGGTCACGGACCGATTCTCTGCCACCCGTGGAGACCCGCGCTAGGCTTTCGCTCGCCGTGGAGATCGTCGTCGGCATCGTCGTCGTTCTCATCGTGGCCGTCGTCGCGATCACTCTCGTCGGGAGATCGCTCCCGGTCGGCCACGTCGCAAGCCGGACCGCGACATTCCGGCGCCCGCCAGAGGAGGTCTGGGCCGCGATCAACGATCCGGCGCTGCTGTCGTCACGCGGCGTGGGGGACGTGAAGTTCGAGACGATCGAATCCGTTCCGCCGAAGCTGCTGGTGCGTCGCGTGGTCGGCGAAAAGGACTTCGGCGGCACGTGGACCTGCGACATCGCGTCGTCGCCGGACGGGAGCACGCTCACGATCACCGAGAACGGCGAGATCTACAACGGGTTCTTCCGTTTCGTTTCGCGCTTCATCATCGGGCACCACCGCACGATCGACGGCACGATGGCGGCCCTGCGGAAACGGTTCGCCGGGTCTTAGCGGACGATCACCACCGTAAGCGCCTTCGCCTGGACGGGATAGGACATCGCGGCCGGACCGTCGAACCACACCTCGACCATCACGCCGGGAGTCAGCTCGCGGGCAGTCGCCACAACGTCGCCACCCTGCGCTCTTCGCGTGATCTTCGTGCCGCTCGTCACCGCGACCGAGGCCTTCGACCCCGTCGATGGCGTGGAAGGATCCGACTCGACGAGGACGGTCACCCCGTCGGCGCGACCGCTCACGCTCGTCACGATGCCCGCGATGTCGGCGCCGCGGTTCGAGGCGCCTCCGCCGCACACGGAGGTGACCAGCAGCGCGAGCGCGAGGAGCGTCGGACGCATGCCACTAGGACGAGCCAGCTGGCCTGCCGGTTCCACGGCGTGCGACGCTACAGGGGTGCTCATCCGCGAACAGCCTGCGACCGAGCTGACCGTCGCCACGCGGATCCTGGCCCGCGCCGGCGCCCTAGCGCCGGAGGGCCGCATCACGCTGCGCCTCCACGACGTCCTATATGTCGCGGGCCGCGGGGTCTCCAGTCATACCATGACGCCGTACGACATCGTCTCGATCCTGCTCGCCGACGGCACTCCGCTCTTCGGGGTGCCACCGGACGACGTGGACGAATACGTCGCGGCGCACCGCGACGCGCGGGGCGCCGAGAGCGTGGGACGCGGTTCGGACGGCGTTATCGTGGCCGCGCTTTCGCTCCGCGCGTGCGCGACGGCGCTCGTCGCACGCCGTCGCGGCGAGCCGGGACCGGATGCCGCAAGTCTCGAGCGCGTGTGGGAAGAGCTCGTCGCCGACGCGCGGATCTCCGGCGCGCTCATCGGTGCGTTCCCGAACGACCCATAAGGCTTGCGCCGGCGCGCTCGGTCGCCGTTCGACCGAGCGGGGCTCGCGGTGGCGTCGGATGTGCAGTCCTGACGTGCGTGGACTGGATCGGGGCGATCCTGGAACGGATCCGCAGCATGGAGTGCCCGGCCTGCGGTGCGCGCCTCGCGAGCTGCGCGGTGCGCGGTATCACCGCGGAGCCACAGGCGCTCGTGGTCAAGCTCGCGTGCACCGTGTGCGGCGAGTCGAGCGTCGCCATCGTCGAGCGCGAACACGAGAATGCACCCGCGTTGACGGAGGACGACGTGCTCGACGCGCACGACTTCCTGCAGACCTGGCACGGTTCGGTCGCGGAGGTCATCAAGACCGCCTCGATCCACGGCGGTCGCGTCGACAGGAGCTAAAGACCCGCGCGACCCCGACTCGCTTGGTCGCACTGCTATCGTCCGCCGAGGTGCTCACCGTTCTGGTTGCCGACGACTCGAATCACATGCGTGAGCTCGTGCGCATCACGCTGTCGAGCCAGGGTTGGCGTGTCGTGGAGACCGGAGACCCCGGCACGGTCCCGGAGCTGGTGAAGACCGCAAAGCCCGATCTTGTGCTACTCGACGTCACGTTCGAAGGCTTCAAGCCCAACGGCTTCGACGTCTGCCGCACGCTGAAGGGTGATCCCCAGACGCGCGACGTGCCGGTCGTGATGCTCAGCGCCCACGACCGGGCCGCCGACCAGGCCGAAGGGCGCGCCGTCGGCGCGTCCGATTACCTGCTGAAGCCGTTCGGCCCGATCGAGCTCATCAACGCGATCAAGAAGGTGCTCGACCTCAAATAACGGTCTTCGCGTCCCGGTGCCATGATGCTGGCGCCCATGGATCAGCGCTTTCTGGTGTCGCTCCGCGAGCAGATCGCCTCCATTCGCGAGAACGGTCTCTACAAGAAGGAGCGCGTCATCAGCTCGCCGCAGGGGGCCGAGATCGCCGTCCGACCGGATCTCGAGGTGATCAACTTCTGTGCGAACAACTACCTCGGACTCTCCGACGATCCCCGGGTCCTCGCCGCCGCGCACGCCGCGCTCGACCGCTGGGGGTATGGCATGTCGTCGGTGCGCTTCATCTGCGGCACGCAGGACATCCACAAGGAGCTCGAGGATCGCCTGACGCGCTTTCTCGGAACTGAGGACACGATCCTTTACGGCTCCTGCTTCGACGCGAACGGCGGTCTATTCGAAACGCTCCTCGGTGAAGAGGACGCCGTGATCAGCGACGCGCTCAATCACGCGAGCATCATCGACGGCGTTCGTCTCTCAAAAGCGAAACGCTTCCGATACGCGAACAACGACATGGCCGACGTCGAGCGCCAGCTGAAGGACGCGGCGTCCTCGCGCTTCAAGCTCATCGCGACGGACGGCGTGTTCTCGATGGACGGAATCGTTGCGGACCTCGGCGCGATCTGCGAGCTCGCCGAGCGGTACAGGGCGCTCGTGATGGTCGACGACTCGCATGCGGTCGGCTTCATGGGTGCGAACGGTCGCGGCTCGCACGAGGCACGCGGCGTCGTCGGGCGAGTCGACATCCTCACCGGCACCCTCGGCAAGGCGCTCGGCGGCGCATCCGGCGGGTACACCAGTGGGCGCCGAGAGATCGTCGAGCTGCTGCGCCAGCGCAGCCGGCCCTACCTCTTCTCGAACACGCTCGCGCCGGTCATCGCCGCGACGTCCATCGCCGTGCTCGACCTCATCGAATCGGCCAACGACCTGCGCGCGCGGCTCTTCGCGAACGCGGCGCGCTTCCGCAAGGGCATGACCGCGAACGGCTTCAGGCTCGTCGCGGGCGAGCACCCGATCGTGCCGGTGATGCTCGGCGACGCGAAGGTCGCGAGCGCCATGGCGGACCAGCTGCTCGCCGAGGGCATCTACGTCATCGCGTTCTCCTTCCCGGTCGTGCCACGCGATCAGGCGCGCATCCGCGTGCAGCTCTCGGCCGCGCACACGCCCGAACACGTCGATCGCGCGGTCACCGCGTTCGCGAAGGTCGGTCGCGCCCTCGGAGTGATCTGATGCGCGCGCTCGTGAAGAGCCGCCGCGAGCCGGGGATCTGGCTCGAGGACGCCCCGCGTCCCACGATCGGCCCCAACGATCTCCTCGTGCGCGTCCACTACACGTCGATCTGCGGCACCGATCTTCACATCTGGAATTGGGACGCGTGGGCGCAGAAGACGATCCCGGTCCCGCTCGTCATCGGTCACGAGTTCGAGGGCTCGGTCACCGAGATCGGCAGCGAGGTGAGCGGTTTCGTAGTAGGCCAGCGCGTCGCGGTCGAGGGCCATGTGACCTGCGGGCATTGCCGCAACTGCCGCGCCGGGCGGCGTCATCTGTGCCGCAACGCGGTCGGTATCGGCGTGCAGCGGCCTGGCGCATTCGCCGAGTACATCAGCGTTCCGGCGTCCAACGCGTACGTCCTGCCGCCTAGGATGCCCGACGAGATCGGCGCCTGCCTCGACCCGCTTGGCAACGCCGTGCACAGCGCCTTGTCGTTCGAGCTCGCTGGCGAAGATGTCCTCATCACCGGCGCGGGCCCGATCGGCGTGATGGCCGCGGCGGTCTGCCGGTTCGTCGGCGCACGCTACGTCGTCGTCACCGACCGCAACCACTACCGGCTCGCTCTCGCGCGCCGGCTTGGCGCGACGTTGGCGGTGGACTTCACGAACACGACGCTCGACGCGGTGATGAAAGAGCTCGGAATGCTCGAGGGATTCGACATCGGGCTCGAGATGTCCGGCAGCCCCGCGGCGCTTCGCTCGATGCTCGCGTTCATGAACCACGGCGGCCGCGTCGCGCTTCTCGGCATCCCGGATCAGGAGATCCCGATCGATTGGAACCAGGTGATCTTCCGCGGCCTCACCCTGAAGGGGATCTACGGCCGCGAGATGTTCGAGACCTGGTACCGCATGGGCTCGATGCTGCAGAGCGGTCTCGACATCACCGCCGTGATCACGCACCGCTTCGCGGCGAAGGACTTCGCGCAGGCATTCGAGGTCGTGCGCTCCGGCCAGTGCGGCAAGGTCGTCTTGGACTGGACTGCCTAACATCGCCGCGATGACACGGGTCGTGCTCCACGATGCGGCGCTCGCCGACGGAACGTCGGACTCGCTTCGCGCCGGCATCAGCGTCGCCATCGAAGACGGCAGGATCTCGTGGATCCGGCCCAACGACGCCGCTGACACCACGGATGCCGAGGTGGTCGACGCGGGTGGCGCCACGATCGTGCCGGCGATGGTCGACTGCCATAGCCACCTCACGATGCAGGGCGGCAGCCACTGGATCGCGCGCGGCGACGACCCGCCCGGAGTGCTGCGGCAGGTCGCGCGCGACAACGCCAAACGCCTCACGCATGCCGGCATCCTCTGGGCACGCGACGTCGGCGCGCCGATGCACGACGGCGTTCCGCTTTCGATCGCCGTCCGCGAGGAGCTGCGGGGCAAGGCCGGTTCGCCGTACGTTCGCGTCGCCGGAACCTGGATCGGCAAGACCGGCTACCCCGCGATGTGGGTGACGGTCGACGGTCCGCAGCTGAAGGACGCTGCCCTCGCGCAGCTCGATCTCGGCACCGACCTCGTGAAGCTCTACATGGACGCGCCCGGCGGTGTGAAGGATTCGCCGTTCGAGGTCGCGGACGTTCGCGCCGCGGTGCAGGCGGTGCACGCGCGCGGCGCGCGTGTGGCGGCGCACTCGGGCTACCTCGCCGGTGCTCGCGTTGCCGCGGAAGCCGGCGTCGATTCGATCGAACACGGCATGGAGCTCGACGACGACACCTGCCGCACGATGAAGCGCAACGGCGTCACGCTTGTCTCCACGCTCTCGGTGTTCGCGTCGTGGGAGACGTTCGCGCGCACCACGACGATCGATCGCTTCACGGCTTCGGAGGGGCGTGATCGCATCGCGAAGCGCAAGGAGGGCGCGTACGCATCGATCGCTGCGGCGAAGCGCGCGGGGGTGACGATCGCGACCGGCTCCGACTTCGGCGGCGGCTCGGTGCGCGCCGGGCATCTGGCCTGGGAGGTCGAGCTGCTCGTCGCGGCTGGTCTCGAGCCGTACGAGGCTCTAGCCTCGGCGACGCGCAACGGCGGGGCGCTCTACGGCGTCGAACACGCCGGCCATCTCGACGAAGGCCAGCCCGCCGACCTCGTCCTCGTCCACGGCGATCCGCTCTCGGATCCGCGTGCCCTCTGGCGCGTCTGGGCCGTCTACCAGCGCGGCGTGCGGGTCGCCTGATGCAGGAGCGCCAGGCGGTCGAGCAGCACCTCATCGCGAAGACGGGCGACGCGACGCGTGTTGGTGTCGTCTTCGTCCACGGAATCGGCCAGCAGTCCGAGAGCTCCACGGTCCGCGAGTTCGGCGGTCCGCTCCTCCACTGGCTTCAGGAGTGGCACCAACGGCGCGACCGTGACCTCTGCGTCGCGTCGTCGGATCTGACCTACGGCGAGCTCGCGGAGCGGCCGGCGCGTTTCTCGCTCGAGCTCCCCGCGGCGGAAGGGCATCCCGCGCAGACCTGGATCCTCGCCGAAGCGTGGTGGGCCGCGCGACTCAGCGCGCCGAATCTCGACGAGATGACCTGGTGGGGACTGAAGTCCGCCGTCGTGCGGTGCCTGCGTCTCGCCGAGCTCGTGGTCACCTCGTTCCGCAACGTACGGTCACCGAAGGACATCATCGAGTTCGTTTCGTCGTTCCTGCTGTTCCTTGGCTACGTCGCGGCAGCGATCCTCTCGATCCCGCTGATCCTCGGCCTCTTCGTGCTGGCGCAGATCCCGGGCCCGGTCGAGCAGGCCGTCATGGGGCTCCGGAGCTTCTTCCTCGACCAGATCGGTGACTTCTACACCTTCATGTGGGACGACATCCAGGCCGTGCACATCCGGGGCAGCGTCGCGGCCGCGATCCACTTCCTCGTCGAGAAGCGCAGGTGCGAGCGCATCGCGGTCGTCGCGCATTCGCAGGGGACCGTCGTCGCCTACGACGCCCTGTGCTCTGGCTCCGTGCTGCCGGCGGACCTCGCGCGGGTGAAAACGTTCGTGACGTTGGGGGCAGCACTCAACAACGCGTGGGACAGACGCCTCGTGCCCGCGCGCACCTGTCGCCTGCGGGAACCGCTTCCCGCGAGCGTGCACTGGATCAACGTCTGGTCCGCATACGATCCGGTGTCGGGCGGTCGATTGCGCACACCCGAGGGCATCCGCCGACCGGACGAACAGCTCGAGGTCACGAACTGGATGAACGTCATCCTCGACCACGGTGGGTACTTCTCGAACCGCGAGGAGTTCCTCTCGCGCTTGGCGCAGGAGCTCGAGTCGCCCGGCGCCCGGCAGCAGTCGCGCTTCTTCCCCGAATACGGCGAGGAGGGATGGCGCGAGCGCCGTCGCGACCGCGTCCTCACGCTGGTCACGTGGCGCGTCGTCGCGATGCTCGGCTTCGTCGTAGGGGTCGTCGCGCGGATCCGAGCGGCGGACCGGTTGCGCGCCGACGGCGAGGCCGTGTGGGCCTGGCTCATGACCCTGCCGGTCGTCGGCGGCGTCGTCACATTCGTCGATCAGCATGCCGCGTGGCTCGCGTGGACGGAACGGCTCGGCGCGCGGATCCTCGGGATCGGCCTGTGGGTTGCCGTCCTGACGGCCGCGTACGTCGGCATCAGCTGGCTCGCGTTCGTGCCGTGGCACGACAACGCCGGACGGCGATCGGCGGGCCGCGGCCGGCCACCGAGGAGCCAGCGCGCGATCATCGTCGCGTCATCCATCGCGATGTTCTTCGCGATCGCGGTCGGCATCGCGGTGATGATCCAGGCGCCGGCGCTCCGGCGACCATGAGAGAGGTGTACGCATGGCGGGTTATGTGATCGCGATCGTCGACGTGACCAACGCGGAAGGGTATCAGGCGTACTCGAAACAGGTCCCCGCGACGATCGCGAAGTACGGCGGCCGCTACCTCGTGCGCGGGGGCAAGACGGAGGTCCGCGAGGGCGAGTGGCCCGCTACGCGCACGGTGATCCTCGAGTTCCCCTCGCTCGCACGCGCGCTCGAGTGGTACGACTCGCCCGAATACAAGCCGCTCCGGCCGATCCGCCATGCGAACTCACACTCTCGCATCGCGTTCTTCGAAGGGGTCATGAACCCCGCCGGCTGAGGTAAGTTCTCAGCGTGGTGGCGGGCCTGCGCTCGGAATTCCTCGCCCGCTACGAAGGCCGCGTCGCGCTCGCCGCTGCGCTGCTGGCGACGATCCTGTTCGGCGCGCTGGCGCTGCTGCGCCATTGGTCGTTCCACTCGACGGCGTCCGACCTCGCGGTGTTCGATCAGGTCCTCTGGAACACGGTGCATGGCCGCTTCATGGAGTCGACGATCAGCCTCGCGCGCTGCGAGCCGCACTCGTTCTTCGGCGACCACTTCTCACCAGCGCTGTTGCTGCTCGTCCCTGCGTATGTCCTCTTCCCGCATCCCGAGACGCTCATCGTTGTGCAGACGATCGCGCTCGCGCTCGGCGTGTGGCCGATCTATCTCCTCGCGCGCCGCTTCCTTCCGAGCAGCGAGCAGCGTCTCGTTTGGGTCGCCGCGTACGTCCTGAGCGCGCCGCTCTCGTTCATCGCTCTGTACGACTTCCACGAGATCACGCTCGCCGTTGCGCCGCTCGGTTTCGCGATGTACTTCCTCGCGACGCGTCGGACCGTGCCAATGGTCCTCTGCCTCATGCTCGCGTTGCTCGCCAAGGAGGAGGTGGCGCTCATCGGCGTCGGGTTCGGTGTCGCGCTCGCGTTCCAGGGCCGCTGGCGCGCGAGCGCGATCGTGATCGTCGGCAGCATCGTCGCGTTCGTCGCGACGCTGCAGGTGATCATTCCCGCGTTCGCCACCGGCGCGCCGTATCAGTACCTCGGCCGTTACGCGAGCCTCGGCAGCGATGAGGGCGAGATCGCGCGAACGCTGTTGCTCGACCCGCTGCGCGTGCTCTCCGTTCTTGTGAAGGGCGAGATCGGCTCGAAGATCGTCTTCGTCCTGAGCCTCTTCGGACCCGGTCTCGGACTCGCGCTGCGATCGAAGTGGGCGCTGATCCCGTCGCTGCCGCCGCTCGGGTACCTGATGCTGTCCGACTACGGCGGCGAGCACACCCTCCACAACCAGTACGGCGCTCCGCTCATCCCATTCGCGCTCGGCGCGTCGATCCTTGGCGTCGCGGCGCTGGGCGAACGCTGGCGTCGGCGGGTCACGGTTGGCGTCCTCGCCAGCAGCCTCTTCTTCGCGTTCTCGTTCGGAGGACTGCCGTTCTCGTTGGATTTCGCGAACGCGTTCCTCCGCGGCGAGCCGAACCGTGCGCCGTCGGGCGAGCCGATCCTCGCTCGCGAGTCGCGCTACGAGCCGTTCCTCGCCGCGGTGCGTGCGATACCAGCCGATGCGGCGGTCTCGTCACGCGACTTCTTCACCACGCAGCTCCCGCAGCGGCGCTTCAACTACAACCTCGTCGGCCTCGACGTGTGCGATGCCCAGTACGTCATCCTCGATTACGCCGCGCCGAGCGTGAACCGCGATCTCGCGAAGCATCTCGCCGAGGTCGATTCGGTCGAGCGGCTCGGCTTCGACGAGATCGCGAGCGGTCAGGGCCTTTCGCTCCTGCGTCGGCGGTGATCAGCCAGCGGCGATCGTCTCGAGCGCGACGCCGGCCGCGCACAACGGGCAGTCCCCTGGCAGCCACAGCTCGAGCGGCAGCCGCTCGATCCCCTCGAGCGCGAGCCCTGCGTCCGCCGCGAAGCGTGCGGCTGCGTCGCCGAACACGATGAGCGCGCCGATGGCGACCGGCCGCGCACCGCACGCGACGAGATCCGCGTGGGCGCCGCGCACCGCAGAACCGGCGCTGATCGCGTCGTCGACGATGGCGACGGATCTTTCGCTGGCGCTCCGTCGCAGGATCGCCGGGATCCGGTACGCGACCGGGAACATCCCGCTCGCGCGCGTCTCGAATCGTTCGGCGACCAGGCACTGGACGCCGAGCTCGCTCGCGATCAGTCGGGCGAGCTTCGCGCCGCCACTCTCCGGGCCGCACACCGCCTCCGGACGATGCGAAGAAAGACGCACTGCCAGCTCCGATACGAACGGACGCAGCTGGACCGGATGGTCGAAGAGCGACTCGAGCTCGTGCCACCACGCACTGTGATAACCGGACTCCATCCGAAAGTGGCCGCGGCGGCGACTCACCAGGGCGTTGACCGTGCCCGCCATCGGACGCGGCTAGCCCCCGCTGCTTGTTGTGTTGGTCTCCGCGATGTCAGGTCGCGCGACGTGAACCGAAGCGGGAGCGCGTTCACTCAACAAGGCGGTGTGCTTCGCGCCAAGCCGTGACAAGGGGATCCTTGCTCCAGCGGGCGTCGTATCGGTCACTCGTCGCGCACAGTTGCTTACTACGATCGGGCAGGCGCGTCCAAACGTGCGCCGGCAGGCCAGGGTCATCCTTCGCCCTGCGCCATCCATCGCCGTGCCGAACGTCCAGATATAGCCAGAAGACGAAGAGAGGCGCCTCGGCCGCCCCATGGACGAAGTCGATCCAGCCGCGCGCTTGAACGCGTCCACTCAGGTCGACCACAGAGACACCGGACATGTCCTCAAGCTGCCCGTCGAGATAGCGCGTGACGTGCCCTTCCTCGCAGGGGTTCGACCAATCGAAGACCAGGGTGTCGGTCGTCATCCCGTAGCTGTGCAGATCCTCGAGCAATTCTTGCTCGACGTGCGCGAGTAACTGAGGTCCCATTTCGCTCGCGGGATACCCTCGTTTGCTCATCGGCTGCTACCAGCCTCGCACAATGTCGCGACCTCGGACATGACCACAACCTGCGAGTTCCGTCCATCACCACCCCGGGCGCAATTACCGGGACCAACGAGCAGCGGCTCCAGTTATCGCGACCCCTGCTGAGGCGCGGTCGTGAGCGGCGGCACCACCATCGCGGGCTCGCCGCTGAAGACGCTGCGAGGCCGCGCGATCCAAGCCAGAACGTAGATGACGGCCACCACCATCAGCAGGGCCTGGTATCCAGTCACGAGCGCGCTCCATTCGAGGACGCCACCGACCATCGCGCCGACGAGGTTCGCACCGAAGGCGAGATCCGCGGCGTCGCTGTCCTTGAACGAGAAGGTGAACACCAGATTCGCGAAAAAGACGGGCGCGAAGGCGATCACCGAGCCGATGGCATATCGCA
>VBFY01000026.1 GCA_005889405.1 Chloroflexota bacterium
GACCGGTGCTCAGGGTCCGATCGGTCCAGTTGGTCCGACAGGTCCTACCGGTGCGACGGGTGCCACTGGTGCCACAGGCGCGACTGGTGCTGCTGGGACGAACGGCACCAACGGTGTCGATGGTGCGACCGGATCGACCGGACCCACCGGTGCAACGGGTACGACGGGTCCCGCGGGTGCGACCGGTGCGACGGGCTCAACTGGTGCGACTGGTGCGACTGGCGCGACTGGTGCGACTGGTGCGACTGGTGCGACTGGTGCGACTGGCACGGTCGGATCCGTTACCGATGGCACGACCACCGCGACGACTCCGTCTTCGCTCAGCTTCACGAACGGCTTCGTGGTGACCCAGCCGGGCGGTGCGGGCACAGCCGCCACAATCGACGGCTCTGGCTTCCTGCACACGACGGGCAACGAGAGCGCGTCCGGTAACAAGACCTTCAGTGGCCAGGTCGCGGCGAACAATGCGACCACGACCGGCACCTCCGTGGGGGTCGCCACGGGCAATGGCCTCACGACAGGTACTGCGCTTAACGTCGACACAGGCACGTCGGCTTTCAGCGGCAACGCAGTGAACATCCAGAGCAGCGGCAACTTCACCGGCAAGCTTGTGAATCTCTCCGCGAACAACACAACGGCGGGCACGGTCCTCGGCATAAGCGCCACCAGCCTCACGACCGGCGCGGTCATCAACGCCGACCTCGGGTCTGCGGTATATACCCAGGCCCTCGGCGCGATCCGGCTCACCGCGAATGCTGCCTCGAGCGGCACGCTCTTGAACGTCTCGGGCACGACTCTGGGCGCGAACAACGGTACAGCGGCGAGCTTTGCGACCGGGATCCCGACCGGTACCGAGGACACGACGAGCAAGGCTGTCCGCGTCGCGCTCGGCACGGTGGGCAACGGCTACTACGCGAATGCCGCAACAGGCTACGCAGGCAACTTCCTCGAGTTCCAGATCAACGGCTCGACCGTGTACAGCCTCAACGGCAGCACGGGCGAGACGATCGCGCTGAGCTTCAGTCAGACCGGCGCACACACGTTCTCGACTGGCACCGGCGCCGTGACCCTGAACGGGAACACGACGATCAGCGGCACCAATACCTTCAGCACCGGTTCGGGCGCGGTCTCGTTGAATGGTCCGACGACGATCAGCGGCACTAACACCTTCGCGACCGGCACCGGCAATATCTCGCTGAACGGCAGCATCGTCACCAACATCGCGCAGACGGGCGCGACGACGTTCAGCACCGGCACCGGCGCGGTCACACTGAACGGCGCGGTCACCATCAGCGGCACGAACACGTTCGCGACTGGTACTGGCAACCTATCGTTCAACGGCAACATCGTCACGAACATCACCCAGACCGGTGCGACGAACTTGAGCACCGGCACCGGCGCGGTCAGCCTGAACGGTGCGACGACGGTCACCGGCACGAACGCCTTCACGACGGGTACCGGTGCCGTCACGATCAATGGCAACATCACCACCGCGACGGGCGTGACCTTCTCGCAGGTCGGCGCGGGTACGTTCAGCACCGGCACCGGCGCGGTCAGCCTGAACGGTGCGACGACGGTGACCGGCACGAACGCCTTCACGACGGGTACCGGAGCTGTGACGCTGAACGGTAATATCACGACTGCTTCCGGTGTGACGTTCTCCCAGGTCGGCGCAGGAACCTTCGGTACGGGCACTGGAAACGTGAGCCTGAATGGCAACACCACACTGGCCCAGGGCAAGACGCTTACGATCGCGGGCACGAACGGCACCGCCGCGACGCCAATAACCGCCCACTACTCGAACACGGCCTCGCTGGACTTCCCGCTCACCAACCAGGCAACGTGCTCGAACCTCACCGTTACGGTCACGGGTGCGCGCGCCGGCGACTCGGTCGACGCCTCGCCGAGCGCCGTCGCCGGCGGTACGGAGACACTGAGCATGTCCTGGTCCGCGTGGGTGTCGGCGAACGACACGGTGACGGTCCGGGTGTGCGCGTTCGCCAATGGCAACCCGGCCGCGGAGACGTGGCGCGTCGATGTCTGGCGGCACTAGAGCACTGACGCGCCGCTCAGCTCGCGTTGGACTTATCGCCCTCGCGCTTTCGATCGTCGTCGCGACGTTCCTCCTCGCGCGCTTGTGGGACTTCACGCTCCCTTCATTCGGCGCGCGCTATCAGGCGGTGTTCCTGGCGAACGGCCAGACCTATTTCGGTCATTACCTTGACCGGCTCGGCCCGTATGTGAAGGTGGAAAACGCCTTCTACATCACTCAGCAGCCGACCGCTGAAGAGGGCCAGACGCCGGAGTCACGCATCATCCGGCGGGGCAGCGAGCTCCATCAGCCGCTGCCGTTCGTGCTGATTCCCAAGTCCGCGATCCTCTTCGTGGAGGATCTGCGTCAGGACTCGCAGGTCGCGCAGTTCATGGACCGAGAGCTCAGCAAGTGACGCTGGTACGCGTTCTCGTCGCTGCGGGCGCGATCGCGCTTGGCGCGCTGCTTGGCGCGGCGGTCGACCCGCAGAGCCTGCCATTCGTCGGTACAGAGCGGATCTCAGCGGTCTTTCTCCTCGACGGACAGGCCTACTTCGGTCATCTGGAGGACACGCCGTTCTCCGGAACGATCGTCCTGCGCGACGTCTACTACATCAACGACGCCTCGAAGGTCACGACAGACCTCCCGGTCGGCCTGCTGAAGCGCGGGAACGAGCTCCATCAACCGGTCGACGTCATGTACATCCGCCGTGACAAGGTGCTCGCGATCGAGCGCGTGACACCGGGCTCGCCCATCGGCCTGGCCATCGCGGCGCAGCGCTCGCTGGATCGGACGGCGAAGTGACCCGGCGAGCGGCACGTGAGGATATGGGCGTCCGCATCCCGATCGGCACCGTGCGGATCGTCCTCGCGGTCATCGCCGCGGTCATCGTGGTTGTTCTGATCTTCATCGTCGGCGCGGTGGCTCACTCGAACGAGCCGATCGCGACGGCGAACCCCGCACAGATGAAGGTCCAGCAGACCGCCGTCGAGCGCGACGTCGAGCGCGCCTACGAGCAATCCGCGCAGCAGATCACAAAGGTGCGCGCACTGAACCTCGCCATTTCGGCGGCGCAGGCCGACCAGATCGCGACAAAGGCAATCACGGATCTGCGCACCCTCCGGCACAGTGCCTTCCAATCGCTGGGTCAGATCACGGGCATGGCGGCGGCCGAGGCAGAGGCGTACAGCACAACGACCGAGACGCGCTTCGATCAGGCGCCGGTCTCACGGCAGACGGCCTCGCCGTCGCCGGTTCTGCTCGCACCGCGCTTCTACGCTGTCGTCTCGCGAATGAGCGAGCTCGCGACGCTCATCGCCGACCAAGCGACGACGCAGCTCACCGCGCCGCCGCCTTCCGCAAGCCCAGTTCCTTCGGTCGCGCCGTCGCCCACCGCGAGGCCGTCGGCCTCGCCGTCACCCACACGGCCGTAGGTCGACGGTAGGCCGTGATGACCCCCCCGAAAGTCCGAGTTCAGCACCGACCTGCTCGGCTACCATCCGGCGAGGAAATGGGAAGGCTCGTTCGCGGTCTCGCGCCTCTGCTCCTCGCGCTCGTGCTCATCAGCTGCGGGCTGGGTAGCAACGCGACCACGCCCCCGCCCGGTGGTTCGGTCGGCAGCGATGCGCTGAGCCAAGGTCTCGCGGCGCATACGGCGGGCAGGCTCGACGAAGCCATCTCCTTGTACTTCCAAGCTCTGTCCAAGGACCCGACGAACAAGTTCGCCCTCTTCAACCTTGGCCAGATCGAGCACACCAAGAACCACCTCGTCGCCGCGGAGGCGTGGTACCGCCTCGCGCTCCAGAGCGACAACACGATGCCCTCCGCGCTGTACAACCTCGCGTTGGTCCGACAGGCGGTCGGTGACTCCATCGAGTCGGCGAGCCTCCTGCGCAGCCTCATTAAGGTCGATCCGAACAACGCCCTCGCGCATTACAACCTAGGCATCGCGCTCCGCTCGCTCGGCCAGAACGCCGACGCGACGAGCGAGTTCGCGACGGCGCAGCGCCTCGACTCGCGCCTTGTCGCCCCGACCGGCTCACCGGCCCGGCCTTCGCCCACACGCTGACCCCCTCGCGGCTCCGCGGGCTCGACCGTCAGCAGCTCCTCCTCCTCGCCATCGTCATCATCGTCGTGCTCTTCGACGCGATCACGCTGCTCCCTGAGGTCGTCGTCCCCGTACCGAGCAACAACGACGACGCGTTCCACTTCCTCTTCGTTCAGCGCGCGTCCGATGCGCTCGCGCGCGGAGCCAATCCACTCGACTTCTGGACACCCCAGCTCGAGCTCGGCTTCGCGAGCTTCGTCCATTACCAGAACCTCGCGCACCTCGCCGTCGTCGTGTTCCATCGCGCGCTCTTCGGTCTGGTGGACCCCTTCACGCTCTTCAATGTCGTGCGCTACCTCCTGCTCGTGCTCTTCCCGTTCACCGTCCTCTGGTCGATGCGGCGCATGGGCTTCAGCTTCGCGCAGGCGGCGCTCGCCGCGGCCGCCTCGTCGCTGCTGGCGACGCCATTCCTTTACGGTCTCGACTACGAGTCGTACATCTGGCGCGGCTTCGGAACCTACACGCAGCTCTGGGCGATGCACCTGTCGTTCATTGGCCTTGCCGCCGCGCACACGGTCATCACGCGCGGCCGTGGCCATCTGCTCGCGATCGTCGCCCTCTCCGCGCTCGTCCTCGTGCACCTGCTGTACGCGTACATGCTCGCGATCAGCATCGGCGTGCTGTTCTTCGTGTCGCTCCGTCGCGCGTCCTGGCGCCGCCAGGTGCTCGGCATGGGTGGCGTCGGGCTCTTCGTGCTCGTCGTCACGTCGTATATGTGGCTGCCGTACCTGCAGACCGCCGCGTACCTGAACGTCAGCCCGTACCTGCAGCCGGAGAAGTACGACGGCCTCGGGGAGGAGCGGGTGCTCCGCTACCTCGTCTCGGGGGAGTTGTTCGACGGCGGGCGCCTTCCGATCCTCACGTTCTTCGTCGGCGTGGGCACCGTGAGCACGGCGTTCCAGCGGACGCGCCTCGCCTTCGCATCGTTGCTTCTCTTCGCCGTCTGGCTTGTCCTGTATTTCGGCCGGCCGACGCTGGGCGGCCTCGTTGACGTGCTTCCGCTGCACCAGACACTCTTCATCCACCGGTTCAGCGGCTCGGTTCACCTCGCGGGGATTCTGCTCATCGGCCTCGGGGCAGGCTGGCTCTGGGATCTCGCGGCGAGATGGTCCGTGCGTTCCTGGGTGCCCTTCGCGCTCGCCGCGGTCGCGCTGCTCGCCCTCGTGCCGGCGATGCGGGAGCGCTACGCCTTCTACTTGCAGAACCTCGACTGGATGCAGCAGACCCAAGCGGCCATCGACACCGATAGAGACGCGAAGTCGATCGTCGATCAGCTGCGCACGCTGCCGGCCGGGCGCGTCTTTGCCGGGCTGCGCTCGGACTTTGGACCCACGATGAACTTTGCGATCCCTTTCAACTCCGTGCGATTCAGCGACGTGCTCACTTTCGACGCGATCGACACGGTCTCGCCGCCGTACAACTCACTGTCGCTCTCGAGCGACATGCTCTGGGACTTCAACTACCGGCGAGCCGAGGATTACGACCTCTTCAACGTGCGATACGTCGTCGCACCCGCGACGCTACCCGTCCCGTCCTTCCTCATTCCATTACTGAAGACCGGGCGCTACACGCTCTATCAGGCGCCGACGAGCGGTTACGGCGAATACGTCACGGTCTCCCGCCGACAGGCCGTCGCGTCGTCAGGCGATCTCGTGCGCGCGAACCGACCCTGGCTGCTCGACGTCGCTCGCTCGCAGCGTGGCTTCACGGAATGGGATTACCCAGCGCTCGCGCCGCAGGGCGACGTCCCCGCATCGGACTGCACGATGAACGCCGTGTCCGACGTCCACGTTGCTGCGGAGCGGCTCGATCTGGCCACGTCCTGTGACAGCGTGGGCACCCTGCTCATCAAGGTGACCTATGACCCGGGCTGGCGTGTGATGGTGGACGGGTCTTCGGTCGCCACGTTCATGTTGTCGCCGGCCTACCTCGGCGCCCTGATCCCCGCCGGGACGCACAACGTGGCCGCGCAGTACGTAGGCGCTCCGACCAAGATGCCTCTGTTCGTCGTCGGACTCGTGGCGCTCGTGGGCGCCGCGGCGCTCACGCGTCGGCGTTGGCGGGCAGCGTGGGCGGACGGCTCTCCCCCGAGCGGGTGAGAAGCTCCGTCGACCCTGCACGCGGAGTGGTCCGAACGACGAGGCCAGCGGGACTAGGTTGCCCCTCGCTCCGTGCCGCAGACGCGCCTAGATTGACTGCACGCCAAGACCGAAAGGTCGAGGCCGACCCGAGCGAAACGGCAAACCCGTCGCGAGGCGGGGACGCAAAGCCTCCGGACTCAAAGAGTTAGCGGGGTTACCGAAACGAGGATGCGCGATGAAGATCCTTCTCAAGGTCACGGGCGTAGGCGCGCTGGCACTACTCGCCCTGGTGTTCGTCTTCCGCTCCGACGCGAGCGCGAATGACAGCCCGACCTGCGCCCCGACCACCGGCTTCATTCCTCAGTTCTGCGTGAACGTGCCGGTGGGCACGAGCGTGCGCCGCGAGACCACCGTCCCTCTGTCGACGGTCCTCACCGTGCGCGCTGACGTCCGCGTCGAGTCTGGTATCCCGGCTCCAGAGGTCGCGCGCCTCGCCGCCAGCGTCGACGCCGCGATCGCCCGCATCGAGCAGGTCTTCGACCGCCCGTTCACCGCGAAGCCCCGCATCCTCGTGTTCGCGACGCGCGCGAGCTTCGCGCGCGGCACGCAGGACCTGTTCGGGTACTCGCCGGAGACCGCGGCGAGCGTCGCCGCCTCGTACGGCGGCGTGTTCGACGCGCAGACGCTGACCATCGCGGTGAGCTGGCAGTCCACACCCGGCGCGAACCTCTCGAGCCTTCTCGCGCACGAGCTCACGCACCTCGCCACGCGCGAGATCGTCGGTCAGAGCGCGACGCTCCCCGCGTGGTTCGAAGAAGGGCTCGCCGCAAAGATCCAGGCGGGCGCCGGCATCGACGCCGACGCGCAGCTCGCGGCGCGCTCGCTCCTGGCGAACGCTCCGCACACGCTCGACACGGTTACGACCCTCGCGGAGTGGCACAAGGTCTACGTAAAGCTCGGGGTCGGTCTCTACGCCGTCTCGGCCGAGGCTGTCAGCGCGATCGAAACGCAGCTCGGCCACCGACCGATGTTCGCGATGTTGGCCGAAGTCGGAAGCGGCGCGCGCTTCGAGGACGCGTACCGGGCACACGCCGGCGAAGGCCTCGACGAATTCATCGCGCGCTTCACAGGCGACCTCGCCCTCACGCCGACTGCTCAGGTGGGCACGACGCTCGACGGCAGCGGCAACCTCAGCTGGACGCTCGGCGCGTTTGCGCCGAACACCGACGTGCGGATCGCGATCGCCGGTAGGAGCTACGACCTCGCCTTCACGGTGCGCACCGATGGGACCGGGATGTACCGCGGCACTTTCGGGTCGACAGCAGCGCTCGGCACCTACACGCTGACGGCACAGAGCGCGACGGCCCACGCGACAGCGACCATCGACACCGCGTCGCGTTAGCGGGCGGAGTCCTTCTCGAGCAGCCCGCGGTTGTGGACGAACAGCGCTGCCTGCGTGCGATCGGTGAGCTCGAGCTTGCTGAAGATGTTCGAGATGTGCGTCTTCACGGTCCGCTCGCTGATGCCGAGCTGAGCGCCGATCTCTTTGTTCGCGCGGCCGCTCGCGACCAGACGCAGCACCTCGCGCTCCCGCGGCGTGAGGTCGGAGTAGACGTCCGTATCCGAAGTCGTATTCGCGCGTAGCTGGCCGAACTCGTCGAGCACGCGCCGGGCGACCGATGGGTAGATGAGCGAGAAGCCGTCGGCGACGGTGCGGATCGAGTTCGTCAGCTGCGTTGCCGTGACCTCCTTGAGCAGGTAACCTGACGCGCCGGCGCGGATCGACGAGAAGACGAGATCGTCCTCGTCATAGTTCGTGAGCACGATGACCCGGGCCGACGGGACGTAGTTGCGCACGCGGCGCGTCGCAGTGACGCCGTCCCAATCGCCCATGTTGATGTCCATCAGCACGACGTCTGGCAACAGCTCCTGCGCGAGCTCGAGGGCTGCGTGGCCGTCACCAGCCTCGCCGACGATCTCGATGTCCGGCTCGGTCTCGAGGATGGTGCGGAGTCCGCTGCGCACGACGGCGTGGTCGTCGACGATGAGGATGCGGATGCGGCGCTTCTCGTTCATCGCCCGAACAGCCGGGCGAAGAAGCCGACCGGCTGCGTCGTGCCGTCGGGGGCCTCGGTGCGGTCCACGACGTCGGTGGAGCGGCGTCCGTAATTCGCGTCGGATGCCACGCGCATCGACTCGGAGGTGTACGGGATGCTCGAGCGCACGATGCTGCCCTTGCCCGGCTCGCTGCGGACGACGAGCTGTCCGCCCGCGGCCTCTGCGCGCTCACGCATGCCGACGACGCCAAAGTGTCCGCGGTCCTCGGCGCCCCGGAACGTCTCGTCGACGTCGAAACCCTTGCCGTCGTCCTCGACGGTCACGACGACGCCGTCCTGGTCGTACAGGAGGGCGACCTTCGCGGTGGTCGCACCTGCGTGCTGCGCGACGTTGCGCAGCGCCTCGCCGACGATGCGGATGATCGCGCGCTCCACCGCCGCATCGAGGGCGCGCGATTGGCCGCTCTCTTCCATCTGCACGTGCAGGCCGGTCTGCCGTCGCAGGTCGTCGACGAGCCGACCGAGGGTCACGGGTAGGTTCAGGCCGCCCGTCTCGCTCTGACGCAGAGCGGTCATGTACTGGCGGACGTCCATGAGCGTCGCCCGAGCGTCGCGCGACGCCTTCGCGAGCTGGGGCCCAAGGAGCGCGGGATCTTTATCGAGCGCGCGCTGGCAACCCTCGAGCGCAAGCACAACACCGGTGAGCTCCTGCGCGAGGCCATCGTGTAGCTCCTGTGCGATCTTCCGTCGCTCGGCCGAGACGCCCTGGTCGACGACGTCGGTCGATGTCGATCGCGCCAGTAGTCCCACGAGGTATTCGCCGACACTGGCGCTGAAGTCCTCGTCCTCTTCCGAGTACGGACCCGACGCGCGCGCGGTCACGAGTACGCCGAGCGCGCCGATGGGCGTCACGAGGAAGTTCGCGCTCCGTGGCGGCATCCATGCCGGCGTGGTCCGCAGCTCGCTGAGCGAGCCCCGCGCGGCGCGCTTTTCACGCAGGACCGTCGCGAGCACGGTGTCCGCTTCGTCCACCGGCGCCTCCGACGTTCCCGTGTCGTAGCCCGTCCCCGCGCGCAGGCGCAGCTTGTGCTCCGAGAGCGCCCAGATCCCGACGGCGTCGTGACCGAGCGCACCCGCGAGCATCATCGCCGCGCCATCGAGATCGCTCTGCACGTCCGTGCCGAGCGTCGCGAGCCGCGAGAGCTCGAAGAGGACCATCGCCTGTTTCCGATCGTCTTCGGCCTGATCGAGGCGCGCCTGGATCTCCTGAGTCGTCTTGCTGCTGCGCCAGAGCGCGTTCGCCTCGGCGAGCTCGATGCCCGCGAGCTCGGCGAGCCGCGTGAGCGTCGGCATGTCGTCGTCGCGGATGTCGCGGCCCGCGACGAACGCCGCAAGCGCGCCCGCGATCTGATCACGCCAGACGATCGGCGCCGCAAGCAGGGTCTGCGCTTCGCGCCCGTCGGCAAGTTGCAGAGTGCCGTTCTGGACCCGCTCGGTCGAGCCCGTCTGCACGACGCGGACAAGGGCCTCGCCCGCGGGACCATCCCAGCTGCTCTGGGGGATGTTGTGCGACACGTAGGTGGAGAGACCCGACTGGCCCGGCAGGACAATGGCGATGCCGTCGACGTGACCGAGCGCCGCGAGGTGCGCAAGGCGCGCCGACCAGAAGTCGGCGCTGGACCTGCTGCTCAAACCTTCCCCTTCCGCGTCGCCTAGGCGATGGACGCTTCGCCCTCGATCCGGAACTCGAGCACGTTGCGTGTACCGGACACGAGACGCAGTTGCGGCTCGTCGATCACGCCCAGCCCACTGGCGAACTCCTCCGTCGTCATAGGAGAACGCAGCGCCACGGTGAGTGTCGCTATGCCGCCTCGGAAGTCGCGGACGTACAGAGACCGCACGGTTGGTAGCGACTGGATACGCCGCTCGACCTCGACCAGGCGGGCGAAGGACCGGACCGGCGAAAGCACCAGTTGAAGGTCGGTCAAGGGGGCTCCGGCATCCAGCCTCGCCGGAGGTATTTCGCGGCCCTCGAGGGCTCGGAGGGGCGGCGGGACCGGCTGCGCGGCGGCCGCAGCGCGCGCCGCGGCGGCGCGTCGCTCGCGCTCGGCCTGGAGCTCGGCAGCCATCTTTTCGGCCGCTGCCTGCTCCGCCATGGCTCGCTCGGCGGCGGCACGCTCGGCCGCGGCTCGCTGAGTGGCGGCATGCTCGGCAGCGGCGCGTTCGGCGGCGGCACGCTCGGCCATCGCCTGTTCCGCGGCGCGTTGCGCGGCCGCGCTCTCCGCGAGCGCTCGCTCTGCTTCGGCGCGACGCTGTGCCGCGGCGCGCTCCGCCTCGGTCCGCTCCAGGCGCGCGCGCTCGGCGGCGGCCTGCTCCGCTGCGGCGCGAAGCTCCTCCTGTGCTCGCCGCTCTTCGGCCGCACGGCGCTCCTGGATCGCGCGATCCATCGCGGCCCGTTCTTCAGCGGCCCGTCGTTCTTCTGCGGTGCGGCGCTCAGCCGCGGCGCGGCGCTCTTCGTCGGCGCGTCGTTCGTCTTCCGCTCGTCGCTCCGCGGCCGCGCGCTCTTCGGCGGCGCGACGCTCCACCGCGACGCGCTCTTCTTCCGCGCGACGCGCTGCCGCGGCTTGCTCGACCGCGGCGCGTTCCGCGGCCGCGCGCTCGGCGGCGGCGCTTTCGTCGCTGGCGCGCTGTTCTTCTTGCGCGCGCCGCTCCATCGCGACCTGGCGTTCCTGGATCGCGCGCTCGAGCGCCGCGTACTCGGCCGCGGCACGCTGCTCTTCTTCTGCGCGCCGCTCTTGAGCGAGACGCCGCTCCTCCGCGGCGCGCTCCGCCGCGGCGCGATCCTCGGCGGCGCGTCGTTCGTCGAGCTCTCGCGCTTCGGCGGCCGCGCGGCGCTGCTCGGCGGCACGTTCCGCGGCGGCGCGCTCCTCGTCCGCGCGCTCTTCCGCCGCGCGACGATCGGCCGCGGCCCGTTCGGCTGCGGCGAGTTCCTCCGCCGCGCGTCGCTCTTCTTCGGCGCGCCGCTCTTCGGCGAGGCGACGATCTTCCGCCGCGCGTGCTTCCGCTGCGCGCATTTCGGCGGCGACGCGCTCCGCTTCCGCGAGCCGCGCCTCCTCCGCCGCGCGCCGCTCTTCCGCGACGCGTGCTTCCTCCGCAACGCGTGCTTCCTCCGCAACGCGTGCTTCTTCCCTGAGGCGTGCTTCCTCGTCGGCCGCGCGCCGTTCTTCCGCAGCGCGCATCTCCGCCGCCTCGCGCTCTGCCTCGATGCGTCGCGCTTCGCCCGCGATCCGTTCTTCTTCCGCCTGCTGCGCCAGCGCGGCATGGTCGACGACGGGGAAGATCTCTTCGTCTTCGAGGACCGCGAACGCCTCGTGATCTTCGACCTCGTGCGCTTCCTCGACCACCGCCTCGTCGTCCTCGAACGGCTCTTGTGGCGTTGGTGCTTCAGCGACCTGGGAGGCGGCCGCGACGGCCTCGTCGACCGTCGGCCAGGGTTCCTCGATGCGAGGTGCAGCGTGTGGAGCCGCGGCCGGCGCGTTCTGCTCGAACGGCGTGGACGGTGTGCGACGGTATTCGACGATCAGCTCTTCGAAGAGACCACGCAGCGCATCGGACGCCGCGGCGCGCAGCTCGGGAGCGCTCGAGTCGATCGCGGCGTGGCGTACGAGCGGCGCGATAGTGCCGCGGCGCTGCTGAGCGATGTCGTCCTGCAGCTGATCGTGTTCCTCGCGCAGACGCTCGATCTCTTTGAGGAGCATCCGACGTTCTTCGCGGGCCTGCTCGAGGATCTGGGATGCCGTCGTCTCCGCGCGCTCCCGGATCTCGTATGCGGCGCGCAGGGCGTTCGCGAGCGCCTCCTGGGCGGTGGCGTCGTACTCCTCGTAGATACCCACCCGGCGCTGGGCGGCCTCAAGGTCGGACTGAAGGTGCGCGACGCGCTTGGAGAGCTCGGCCACCCGCAAAGACAGGGCGGCGACGACGTCGTTCGAGCTATTCACGCGGCCTTCGGCCAACGTGGACCGCCTTTCTTCCTCGCCTCTCCCCGCTTGCGGCCCCAGCGTACACAATTCAGAGGTGGCGAAGAAGGACAAGAAGTCCAAGGACCAGGAAGCGCCCGTCGACCTCGCGGCGCGCATCGGCGCACGCCCCGAGCCGCCGCCGACCGTGCCCCCCGCGCCGCCCCAGAAAGCGCCTCCACCGCCGTCCCGTCTCGACGCTCCACTGCCGCCGCGCCGCAGCGAAGAGCGGCCGCGCGAGGAGCGTTCGCGTGCGGCGACGCCCGCTCCGGCGCCGAAGTCTGCGCAAGATCCGGGCTCGATGGAATGGCCGTCGCCGATCCCGCCGATCGACGAGCGCATCGAGCCCGCGATCCCGTCCACGCGAACGCCACCCGGTCCGGGTGAGACTGATCTCGTAGTGACACCGCTCCCGACGCCCGATGACTGGCACCGCTTCGAGCTCGCGCTGCGGCGTGTGCGCGGAGTGGGCCAGCTGAAGACGGAGTACTACCGACACTCGGTCTTGAAGGTACGCGTCAGCTTCACTGGCGCGGATCGCCTCGCGCATCTGCTTCGTGCCGGCCTGCCCGGCTATCGCGTGCGCGTGATAGGCGAGGATCGCAAGACGCTGCAGATCCTCGTCGCTTCGGAATCGGACGAACGCAGACCGGGCTGAGCGTCGTGCATACGGTGCATAGCCTCTAGACTCGCTCAGTGAGCTCAGACCTCGAGCGTCGCGCGAAGCGCGTCCTTTCACCGCTCCCGGGCCGATACACCTGGCTGCCGCTCGACCGCGGAGAGGGAAGCTGGCTCATCACCAAGGATGGTCGCCGCGTTCTCGATCTCACCTGTGGCATCGCGGTCACGAACGTCGGGCACGCGCATCCGAAGGTCGTCCGAGCGATCAGCGAGCAGGCCGCGAAGCTCCTGCACATCTCGACCGGCGTCGCGACATACGAGTCGAATGTCGCGCTCGCCGAGGCTCTGGGAACGGTGACGCCGCGCGGCCTCGATACCGTGTTCTTCGGGAACTCCGGCGCGGAGGCGGTCGAAGCGTCGATCAAGCTCTCGCGTCAGTACACGAAGCGCCAGGCGATCATCGCGTTCCGCGGCAGCTTCCACGGACGCACCGCCGGCGCGCTCACCGTCACGACCTCGAAGGCCTCGTATCGCCTCGGCTACGGCGCGATGTTGCCCGAGGTCTACATCGCACCGTATCCGTACGCGATGACGTGTCCGATCAAGCCCGCCCACGACATGGAGGTTTGCGCGGAACACTGCCTCGCGGAGCTCGAGACGATGTTCGAGCATGAAGTGCCGCCGGAGCATGTCGCGGCGATCCTCATCGAGCCCGTGCTTGGCGAGGGCGGCTATGTCGCGCCGCCGAGCTCGTTCCTGATGGCGCTGCGTGAGATCGCGACCCGCATCGGCGCGCTGCTCGTGATGGACGAGGTGCAGACCGGATTCGGCCGCACCGGCGCGTGGTTCGCGACGCAGAAGCACGGTGTCGATCCCGACATCCTCGTCCTCGCGAAGGCGCTCGGCGGCGGCTTGCCGCTCGGGGCGATCGTGACCTCGCGCGCGATGCAGGAGAAGTGGATCTCGGGGACGCACGGCTCGACCTTCGGCGGCAATCCTGTGTCATGCGCGGCGGGTCTCGCCACGTTCGAGATCATCCGAGACGAAGGACTGGTCGCCCGCGCGGAGCGCCTGGGCGAGCTGATGGTGAAGGAGCTCGCGCCGCTGCGATCGGATCCGCGCGTTCGCGAGATCCGACGGTTCGGTGCGATGGTCGCGGTCGAGTTCGATGCGAAGGCCACTGCGAAGGCCGCGATCGCCGGAGCGCTCGAGCGCGATGTGTTGCTGATCACCTGCGGCGCGCACGATCAGGCAGTGCGCTTCATCCCGGCCCTCAACATCTCCGAGGACGACCTGCGGCGTGGCGTCCGCGCCCTTGTCGAGGCGCACCAGAGCGCAGGGGTGGCGACCCCCGCCTGACACCGGGCTGATCCCGCCCGGGACGGCCTTCGCACACCAAATGTCAGCCCGGATTAAGCCTTCGTTCAGCGTCGTCCGCATCTTCCTCGCGTTGTTACAGCGTCGGGGGAGGTAGGCGATGCAGGTACCCGGCACGGCGCTGCTCGTCGAGGACGATCCTCAGGTCGCCGCTGCGCTGCGGAGCCATCTCGCGCGCGCGGGCTTCACCGTCCACGAAGCGCGCAGCGAACGAGATGCCGTGCGCCGGGTCGAGGAGGTCGCGCCGGATGTCGTCATCCTCGACCTCGCGCTGGAGAACGGCGGAGGCACCGAAGCGTGCCGACGCATCCGCGAGTTGCCGTCCGTAGGAGACGTGCCGGTGCTCGTGCTCTCGGCCGAATCGGATGTGACGACCAAGCTCGCGCTCTTCGAGCTTGGCGCCGACGATGTCGTCGCGCGCACGTGCGATCCAACTGAGCTCATCGCGCGCGTCCGCGCGATCCTGCGTCGTGGCGCGGATCGCCAGACCGTCCGGCGCATCGGTCCACTTCGCATCGCGCTTGCGACCGGTGACGCATGGCTTGCCGAACGCCAGCTCGAGCTGACGAACGGCGAGCGCGCTGTGCTCATCGAGCTCGCCCGCGCGTACCCCGGTCTCACATCACGAACGGTGCTCGATCGGAGACCAGATCAAGAGCGCGACGTGAGCTCGAACGTGACGGAAGTCCTCGTGGCCCGCCTGCGTCGCAAGATCGCGATGGCCGGTGGTGGCGTGGAGATCCACGCGATACGTCGCTCCGGTTACGTACTCCGACCTATGACCGCAGTGGCGGATATTTCCGGGAGCGTCCACTCTCGGTAGCGGCCCAGCGGGCAACGGCTTCGACACGTGCTTGCAATTCGCTGATGACACTTCAGTCTTGACACGCCCATTTCACGGGCGTAGGTTCAACCACCCCACAGGTTGTGGCGCCAGGGCGGACCGCCACAAGGTGTAGGGGATTGAGAGAAGGAGGGCTGCATGACCGTCCTGATGCGCGCCCTGGGGACCCAAAGCGCTCAGGTGGTCGTCCTCCTCCTTCTTACCGCGTCACACCGCGTACCGGCCGTCTCGGCCCGTTAAGGGGGGTTCTCATGGCCATCACCGCGCTACCGCAGCCGTCCGTCTCCGCGCCGGCGCCACGCAAAGGCCTCCGCCTCGAGCGCTACTTCACCCACGAGGGCGTACACCCGTACGACGAGATCGAATGGGAGCTCCGCGATGCGGTGATCCCGGGCGACGGCGGCAACGTCTTCGAGCAACGAGGCGTCGAGGTCCCGAAGTTCTGGTCCGCGACCGCGACGAACGTTGTCGCCTCGAAGTACTTCCGCGGCAAGCTCACCTCGCCGGAGCGCGAGTGGAGCGTGAAGCAGATGGTCGACCGCGTCGTCGACCGGATCACCACATGGGGGATCGAGGGCGATTACTTCGCGAGCGACAACGACGCGCAGATCTTCAATCACGAGCTGAAGCACCTCATGGTCAATCAGCACGCGTCGTTCAACTCACCCGTGTGGTTCAACATCGGCGTTGACGGAGCCGTCCAACAAGCGGCGGCATGCTACATCCTCGCAGTCGAGGACGACATGCATTCGATCCTCGATTGGTTCAAGAACGAAGGCGTCATTTTCAAGGGCGGCTCAGGTTCGGGCATCAACGTGTCGCGCATTCGCTCGAGCAAGGAGCAGCTCTCAGGTGGTGGCTGGGCGTCGGGGCCAGTGTCGTTCATGCGCGGCGCGGATTCAGTGGCCGGATCCATCAAGTCCGGTGGGACCACGCGGCGCGCGGCAAAGATGGTCGTGCTCGACAGCGACCACCCCGACATCCATGAGTTCATCTGGTGCAAGGCGAAGGAAGAGAAGAAGGCCTGGGCTCTCGGGGAAATGGGCTACGACATGAGCCTCAATGGCGAGGCGTGGCACTCGATCCAGTTCCAGAACGCCAACAACTCCGTGCGCGCCACCGACGATTTCATGAAGAGCGTGGTCGCCGGGGAGCCGTGGAATCTCACCGCGCGCACCGACGGCCAGGTGCTGGAGACCGTGAACGCGCGCGCGCTGCTGCGCGAGATCTCGGAAGCGACGTGGCAGTGCGGTGATCCGGGCATGCAGTTCGACACCACGATCAACGACTGGCACACGAGCCCAGTGTCGGGTCGCATCAACGGTTCGAATCCGTGCAGTGAATACATGAGCATCGACGACTCCGCCTGCAACCTCGCCTCGCTCAACCTCATGCGGTTCCTGCACGCCGACGGCGAGTTTGACGTCGCGCGTTTCGCCCGCGCCGTCGACGTCGTGTTCACCGCGCAGGAGATCCTCGTGGGTTCGTCGGACTATCCGACGCCGGCGATCACAGCGAACGCGAAGAGCCATCGCCAGCTCGGACTCGGTTACGCGAACCTCGGTGCACTGCTCATGCAGCGCGGTCTCGCGTACGACTCGAACGAGGGTCGCGCCTACGCGGCGTCGATCACGGCGCTCATGACCGGCGAGGCCTACGCGCAGTCGGCACGGCTGGCCGCCGCAGTAGGGCCGTACGAGGCGTACCCGAAGAACAAGAGCGCGCACGACCGCGTCATGGAGAAGCATCGCGCGGCGGCGTACCGGATCATCGCCGACCTCGTGCCGCCGACGCTGCTCTCCGCCGCGCGTCAAGCGTGGGACGACGCGGTCTCTCTCGGTAAGACCACCGGATACCGGAACGCGCAGGCCAGCGTCCTCGCACCCACGGGGACGATTAGTTTCATGATGGATTGCGACACGACCGGCGTTGAGCCGGACATCGCGCTCGTGAAGTACAAGCGGCTCGTCGGTGGCGGGATGCTGAAGCTCGTCAATGGCACAGTCCCCGCCGCGCTGCGGCGTCTGGGATACACCGAGACCGCCGGGTCAGCGATCACCACGTACATCGAGCAGCTGGGCACGATCGAGGGGGCGCCGGGTCTGAAGGACGAGCACCTCGACGTGTTCGACTGCGCGTTCAAGCCGCAGAACGGCCAGCGCTCGATCAGCCACATGGGCCACATCAAGATGATGGGCGCGGTCCAGCCCTTCATCTCCGGCGCCATCAGCAAGACCGTGAACCTGCCGGAGACCGCGACCGTCGAGGACGTCGCCGACGCGTACCTCGAGGCCTGGAAGCACGGCGTGAAGGCGATCGCGATCTACCGAGACGGCAGCAAGAAGGTCCAGCCGCTGTCGGTGAACGCCGACGCGAGCAACACCAAGAAGGTCGCGGAGTCGGTCGTCACGGTCGAGCGGATCGTCGAGGTGAACCGGCCGCAGCGGCGTCGGCTTCCGGATACGCGCGACTCGCTGACGCACAAGTTTTCGATCGAGGGGCATGAGGGCTACATCACCGTCGGAAAGTTCGGCGACGGTACGCCGGGTGAGCTCTTCGTCACGATGGCAAAAGAGGGCTCGACCCTGTCCGGGATGATGGACGCGTTCGCGACGAGCGTCTCACTTCTCTTCCAGTACGGAGTTCCGCTTTCGCATCTGGTCGAGAAGTTCGGGTACATGCGCTTCGAGCCCTCGGGCTGGACCGGCAATCCCGAGATCGGGATGGCGAAGTCGATCGTCGACTACGTCTTCCGCTGGCTCGGTCACCGCTTCCTCAGCGCCGACGAGAAGACGTACATGGGTCTCACGCGGACGAGCGAGATCATCGCCGACCCGATCGCGCAGCAAGAGCGTCTCGAGCAGATCGTCTCGATCACGCCACCGCCGATCACCGAGAACTTCACCATCGCGAGCCCGTCCCCCGCTCGGGGGATGCGGCTCAATTCGACACCCGATGCACCGCCGTGTCCTCGCTGTGGTTGGCTCACGGTGCGAAGCGGCACCTGCCACAAGTGCGAGAACTGCGGGGAAACCACCGGGTGCTCATAACTCCCTAAGACAGGCTCTGGCCGGCCCGCCCGCTGGCCAGTCCGCCTTGATGGCCCGGCACTCCCTGCTCCCCTGGGGTGCCGGGCCTTCTTTTTGTGTTTTTGTGACACAACTGTCATCTGGACCACAAATTGCGTACGAGTTGCTGGTTACAAATCTGACGCGGATTGAAAGGAACGAAGCGACCCTTTCGTTCGTCTCTTCAGAATGAATTCAGGGTGCTGGTGGGGCACCAGATCGAGAGGCTTCCCGGCATGGCAGTAGCCGCCAGAGACCGTGATCGCGGCGCGCGACGAAGCCTCTCGCTGAGGTTCGTGCTGCTCCCGCTCTCGATCGTGGCCGCTGCTGCGGCGATCGTGTTCGCGGCTCCTTACCTGTACGCGGAGCGAGCGCTTCCCGGCGTGACCGTCGCGGGCGTGCACGTCGGCTCGCTGGAAGCCGCATCAATCCGCGATCGACTCGACAGCGAGCTCACGCGACCATGGGCCGAGCGCGCCGTGGTCGCGGTGTACGACGGCCAGACCTGGCGCACGACCAACGGAGACCTCGCCGTGTCACCGGACGTCGACACCGCCATCGCGACTGCGGTCGCTTACGGCAAGACGGGTTCGTTCATGGAGCGCGCCAACGCCTGGGTCGACGCGCTGCGCGGCGAGGCGCAGATCCCGCTAGCGCTGCGGGCACAGGGCGACGCACTCGACCGGTGGGTCGCCAGTGTTGCCGCCGCTGTCGATCGCCGCGCGGTCTCCGGTGAGATCACGCTGAGCGCGAAGGGCCTGACGTTCACCGATCCAGTCCTCGGCCGCGAGCTCGACCGCGTCGCGGCGACCGACTCGGTGCTTGCGGCGCCGACCCTCGATGACCGTGAGATCGACCTGCATGTTCGCGCGATCTACCCCGCCGTGGACGAGTCAGGCTATCGCGACGCCGTTGCCCGCGCCACCGCGGTCGTGACGCCGCTCGAGGTGACCGTCGAGGATCGACGGATCGCCGAAGACGCTGCGGCTCTGTCGACACTGCTCTCGATCGAGCGCGTCGCGGCGCGGCCAGGCGATCTACCGGCTCTTCCGGTCGACGCGCTCGCTCCGGCCGCGCGCTACCGGTACGTCGTGTCACTGAAACAGGATCGTTTGAAGGACTGGGTGACCGCGGTTGCCGCCAAGCTCGATCGTCCGGCGTTCAGCGCGCGCTACGCGGTGAATCCCGACGGCATCGCGTCGGTCGTACCCGGAGCCACCGGCATCCGCGTCTCACAGGACAAGCTCATCGCGCAGCTCACGACGGACCTCCTTAGTGCGGCCGTCGGCACGCGCAACGTCGCGGTGCCCGCGGCCATCGACACGCCGGCATTCTCGACCGAGCAGGCGAATTCGTGGCTGCCAAAGATCTCGCGCACGTCCGAGTACACGACCTACTACCCATCGAATCCCTCGCGGCACGCGAACATCTCGACGGGGTCGTCGCAGTTCGACGGGATCGTGATCCTTCCGGGCCAGACCTTCTCGTTTTGGGAGCTGCTCGGGCCGGTGACGGTCGAGCGCGGCTACGCGTACGCCGGCGCGATCATCAATAACCGCTCCGACGAGAACGTCATCGGCGGGGGCCTCTGCCAAGTGTCGACGACGATGTTCAACGCAGTCTCGAGGCTTGGGTACGAGATCGTCGAGCGACACGCGCACGGTTATCTCATCGACCGCTATCCGCTTGGCCTCGACGCAGCGGTGTTCGAACCGGGCGTGGACTTCAAGTGGAAGAACGACACCGAGGCGCCCGTCTTCCTGTGGTCGTGGAACGACCTCAACAGCGTGAGCTTCGATGTGTGGAGCGTGCCCACCGGCCGCACCGTGAGCTTCAGTGCACCGGTGCAGAGCAACTTCGTGGACGTGCCTGCAGATCAGCCCGCGGATCCCGCGTTCATTCCCGGCTCAAAGGTCGCGGGACGCGACGTGGTCCGCACGCGCACGGTGTACGACGGCGGAAAGGTCTTGCATCTGGACACGTACTTCAGCCACTACGCGCCGGTGTGGGGTGGACCTGTGGCCGCGACGCCGACGCCATGATCGCGCGCGTTTTTTAGCGCCGGCCACACGCGACCGCGCCGCGACGAAAGCTCCCCCGTGCGGGTGACTACCCGAGATAACGGGCAGACAAGCAAGGCGTTAGACGACCGTGGTGGGAGCAAGCCGCCCAGAGAAGCTGGATCGCCTCATCGAGAACGTCGCACGTGGGGAGCGGGAACTGGCGTCGATTCACGACGCGAAACTTCGCGAGGCCGTGCGCGTTGCGCTTCGTATACATATGAACGCGCAGAGCGGACTCGACGCCCTCGCGCGCGAACGGATGCGGAGCCGCGTGCTCGGTTCTCTGCGACCGCGCCGCCCCACGTTCGCGGATCGCGCCTTGGTCGCCTTCGAGGTGCTCGCCAAGCCGGCGCCGTATGCGGTGCGCGTGATCGCGATCGGCGCGCTTTGCATCGCGACCATCGCCGGCGCGACGGTTGCGGGCGCGGACACGCTTCCCGACGATCCCCTCTATTCGCTCAAGCTCGCGGGAGAAGATCTTCGTCTCACCTTCGCGCTCAGCGCGAACGATCGTGCCTCCGTTCAGCTTTCGATCGCCGAGCATCGCCTCGCGGAGGCTGAAGCGCTCGCGACGAACGGCCGAGACGAAGACGCGCTCGTCGCGTCGAGCACGTACTCGCAGCAGATCGCCGAGGCGGCCGCTGAATTGGCCGAGCTCGAGGAGCTGCAACCCGAAGTGGTTGCGCTCGCCGCCCAGCTGGACGATCGCTTCAACGAACAGCGCTCACGCGTGCAGCTGCTCGCCACCAAGTTGTCGGCGGATCCCGCCACGGTGCGCGCGTCGCGGATCCTCCAGGTCGTAGCCGCGCCGACGCTCGCGCCCGGCCTCTCCGGCGTGCAGCGCATCGCGGAGACGGCTGCCGGGGTCGCCGAGGACCTCGCCTCGCAGACGACGCTCGCGGCGGCGCCGCGCGCCAGCCCGCAGCCGCGCGCGGCCCGAGCCGCCGAGGTCGTGCGTCGCAATGCGGAGCAGGCGCGCGCGGCGGCGGAGCGGGCGAAGAAGAACGCGAAGAACAAGAACGGCGATAACAAGGCGTCGGAAGAGCGCGGCGACCGCGACTGAGCCTGGCGCGGCTCTCCTCGGTTGACATGCGGAGCGGGAGACCTCTCTCGCTCGAAAACGGCCTTCGCCTTCTCCGCTATCTCCTCATCAGTCTTGGATCGCCCGGCGGAGCAGGTCGAGGGCAGCGAGCAGCGCGCGGCGGCGTCCCTCGACGGGCGATCCGAAACGGATCGTCGCGCTGCGCGGACGGTCGGGCGTCCAGATCCGCAGCTCCGCACTCTGTTCGCCGTAAGGCACCACGAGACGCACCTCAGGCGCCGGCCGGAGATCATCGAGCAGACGGGTGAGCTCGTCGGCCTTCGCCATCGGACGCACGAAGCCCCGGGCGTACCAGGAGGCCGATTCCGGCGACTCGGCGAGCGCGCGCGCCACATCGCCGCCTGACAGCGACTCGGCCGTCGCGAGCTGCCAGCCGCGCTGGCTCAGGCCATGTCCGATGACCGCTCCGAGCGTCTCGTCATCGGCCCCCCACACGTACCGACCGAGTCGCTCGCGCACCAACGCCTCCATGCCCGCGATGCGTCCGTCCATCGTCGCGGCATCGGCGTCCTTATCGGTGATCCGCACGTGAACACCGTCGTTCTTCGCCTTCGTCACGACCGTTGGCGCTGTCGAACGGACGAGCTCACCCAGGGCCTCTTCTGCCAGCGACTCGCCGATGCCGAGCAGCTTGAGTGTTCGCGACCGCAGCACCGCGCCCGCGGCGAGCGTCGGCTCGACGTGGTGTTCCCACATGTAAGTCATCTCGCGCGGCACACCAGGCATCGCGACGATCCGCTTGTCGCCCTTGCGCACATCCCAACCGGGCGCCGTGCCGTTCGGATTCGGCAGCGCGCGCGCTGACGGAATGAGCCAGGCCTGCTTGCGGTTGCGCTCCGGCATCTGAATACCGCGGCCAGCGAACCATTCGCGCAGCTCGCGTTCGAGGGTCACATCCACGACGGGCTCCTCCTCGAGGACGGCGGCGATGGTCTCGCGGGTGAGATCGTCCTCGGTCGGTCCAAGACCGCCGGTAGAGATGACGAGGTCCGAGCGACCAAGCGCTCGCTCCAGCGTTTCCCGGCAGCGCGCGGGGTTATCACCGACAGTCGAGATGTACAGGCAGTCGATGCCGAGATCGGCGAGGCGGCTGGCGAGGTATTGCGCGTTCGTGTCGACGATCTGACCGAGGAGGAGCTCGGTACCGATAGAAAGGATCTCGGCGCGCACTCGCTCACCTCCTTGCTCGTGGTGCTGGCACGCCACTTGCTCTCGCAACAAGCGACAACTCAAGAAATCCCAACCCTTCCCTTCCTCACCACGAGACCCCGCCGAAAGGCGGGGTTTTGTGGCTCTAGGGGGTCGGGGGGCCTAGGGTACGATGCCTCGGTCCGAGACCGTCGTGGAGGTGAGGTCGTGGCGAACGGCTATTGCGTCAAGTGCAAGGCCTCGCGCGAGATCAAGGACGCGAAACCGATCACGATGAAGAACGGGCGGCCCGCCACGCAGGGCTCCTGCCCGGTCTGCGGAACCAAGATCTTCAAGATCGGCGCGGCCTAGTTCCTGCTGCCGGCCGAGTGGTCGGAGGTGCGCGCGAAAATGAAGGTCAAGGATCTGATGACCCCGAACCCTGCGGTCGTTCGGCCCGAGGACAGCACGTCGCAGGCGGCGACGCTCATGAAGCAACAGGACTGCGGCGCGATCCCGGTCGTCTCGGATGGGGGAATGCTGGTCGGCATCGTCACCGACCGCGACATCGTCGTACGCGTCGTGGCGGCGGGCAAGGACCCCAAAGTGACGCCCGTGTCCACGGCAATGAGCGCCGATCCGGTCACGCTCTCGCCAGATTCGAGCGCGGATGAAGCCGAGAAGGTCATGGCTGACCGCCAGGTCCGGCGTCTACCCGTCGTAGAAGACGGACATCTCGTCGGCATCCTTGTGACCGCGCAGCTGGCTCGACGCGGGAACGCGAGTGAGGTCGGCGAGACCATCAAGGGAATCAGCGAACCGAAGAGCGGACGAGGATCGCACGCGCGCGGCTGATCCGTCGCGCAGTTCTCCACATATCCACATCGTCCACAACGACCTGCTGGTCGTTAGTGCGGCCTGCGCGAAGCGCGCACGCCGAGCAGATGAGCGCAGCCAGCGGCTACGCGACTACCATTTGAACGGGCCAGTAGCTCAGCGGTAGAGCAGGGGACTCTTAATCCCTTGGTCGTGGGTTCGAATCCCTCCTGGCTCACAGTGTGGTGTGTCGAGACATCGGCGACGATGTGTCGAGACATCGGAGACCGATTCGCGCGCATCGTAGAGCTCACGCCGACTGCCGCTGGTAGTCGCGCGTCGGATCGAGGATCAGCTCCCGCAGCAGCTCCCCGTCGGCATCGACGATCCGGACGACGCGGTCCGCGACCAACAGCACGATCGCTTTGCCGCGGTGCCGCGCGCCGAGCCCGATGTGGTGCAGCCGCGAGTCGTAGCGAAGGGTGACCTTGCCGTTGCGGTCGACGGTGTCGTAGCGCACCCGGTAGTGGACCGCCGGCAGCGCTGATCCCGGTCCGGCCTTGACCTTGGCGTCGAAGACCTCCTGCGGCGTGCGCCGACCGAGCGCGCGGTGTGGGCGGTGGACGTTGTAATGGAGCCGGAAGCGGTTCAGCTGCGCCGCTAGCTCGTCCAGCGTCGCCGCGGCCGGCTGCTTCGCGAGCCAGCGCTTCAGCGTCTGATGCAGACGCTCGACCTTGCCGCAGGTCTGCGGGTGATAGGGCGCGGCGTGCTTGCAGACGATCCCCAGGCGCTCGAGCTCCGACTCCAGCAGCACCTTGCCCTGACGGGAGCCGCCGCTGAACACCGCGGCGTTGTCGCTGAGCAGCGCCGCCGGATAGCCGCAGCGCTGCGCCGCGCCGTGGAACACCGCCGCCGCATCGGCGGCCTTCACCGTGTCGAAGGGGACCGCGGCGACCACCAGACGCGAGTGGTCGTCGATCATGTTCAGGATCTCGACGCTCCGCTCACCGGCCAGCGACCAGTGCGTGGCGTCGGTCTGCCACAGCTGATTGGGCAGTGCGGCCGCGAAGCGGTGCAGCGATGAGCGCGGGCGCTTGTGCGGCTGGGGCACCACCAGGCCGCGCCGGCGCAGCACGCGCACGATCGAGCTCACTGAGGGGGCGCGGCCCAGACGACGCTCCAGATGCCACTGGATCGTCAGCGCGCCGGCGTCGAGTCCCTGGGCCAAGAGATCCGCGCGCAGGTGGACGATCTCCTGGGTGACTTCGGGTTGCAGCGCGGTCGGTGAGCGGTGCGGACGCCGAGATCGTGGCGCAAGGCCCGCCTCACCTTCAGTGCGGTATCGCCCGAGCAGCTTGTACAGCCAGCTGCGGTGCACCCCGTGCACGCGCGCGAGCTCGGCGACCGAACGACCCTCGCGCAGATGCGCCTCGACCAAATACGGCCCGACGTCCATCCGGAGACCCCCTCAGCGTGGTGTCTCCGATGTCTTGACACATCCCTCGCGGGACTGTCGCCGATGTCCTGAACTCCCACACCGCTAGACAGCGCCGCGCTCACCGACACCTTAAGTCGATGTCGAACTGGTTGGCCGTAAGGGTGCCGTTCGCATTGACCGTGTAGTGCATCAGGACCTTCTGGTAGAGGTCGTCCCCGAGCACAAAGGTGCCGTTCTCCCCGAGACGGTTCATCACCACGTCGTCTTCGTATGTGCTCGACTGCGGTACGAAATCGAAATCGCGCTGCCATGAGCTGGACGTCTCGGCCGCCTCGATGTACGCCGCCCCGGTGACGAGCGCGATACCTTTGATGTCCTCGAAGTTGAACTCCGTCGTCGTGTTCAGGCGACCGTCAAGCGACACGCTCTGATGCGTCTTGATGTGGAAATAGCCGGTCGCGTAGAACTCTTCGCCGGTGCACGCGTTGGTCTCGAAGCCTGCGAACGCCACGCGCTGTTCGAACGTGACCCCGGTGTCGGCCGAGGCCGTGGACGGTACGACGGCGACGAGAAGGAGTGCGGCGACGATGACGCGGACAGCAGCCTTCACAGCAAGCCTCTTCCTGTTTTTCGGACTTTGACGACCGGCAGTCCGCCGTGTGGCCGCGCACCGAGCATCCGTGGTGCCGGTTCGGTGCGATTGCCGTAAACATCACAGGGCGGTTGCGCGACGATTTCGCGTCGCCGATCGCTTCAGGCTCACAGACGGTGGCTGGAATCGTCAATTGAGCCCTTAATCGAACCTCAATGCGCGGGGTCTACACCCCTGGTGACGCGGAGCGTCGCACTCATGATCAGGCGCGACACGGCGTGTGGCTCAGTCGGGTGGGACGGGGTACCCGGTGCTCGCAGCCCCTGAGCCGACGCTCCGCCGTTCTCGGCAACGGAACGCTCGTCCAGACTGGCGGCGATCTAACACGAAGGCCCGCCCCTGGGAGAGGGCGAGCCTTCGTCGCGGAGAGGGAACGCCACAGGTCTAACGGTCACGCAAGCTAGGCGGTCGTCACTCTTTCGGGGGACGGGCCGCGCGCCAGCCGAACCCAGAGGGACGCATGCTTCTCCGGACAGACGATGCGTTAAGGGGAGAGCTGGTAATCGGGCGAGCTCTGGGCCCACTGCTGGTCGCCGCGGTGCTGGCCTCGTGCGCGGCTTCCGCACCGCAGCCAACGGCTTCGGCCGGGCCGATTCGCTTTGCCGGACCGGTGAAGAATCTGGTCCTGCCAGTCACCGAGCTACCGGCCGGGACGCGGATCACGACGGAAGGCGCGCTCACGGCCCAAGATCTGGACGACGCGCTCGCCACCGCGGACCCCGGCGCGCTCGTCGCGCTCCTCGATCAGCACCTCTTCATCGCTGCGTATTTCCGGACGTTCACGGTGCAGAAGGCTGGCGGGAAGACCACGGACATCGAGTGCATCGTCCTGTTGTTCCCCGATAAGGCGGGCCCGCAGGCGGTCGTCTCTGGCCGAGGAGACGCGATGCTCGCCTTTGGGTATCGGCCGATCTCCGTGCGCCAGACCTTCGGCGACAGCTCGCGTGCGATGTCGATCGATGGCGTCATCAGGGATCCGAGCGGCGCGCAGATCAGCGTGACCAACGTACGCGTGCTGTACGCGCTGGCGAACGTCGTGGTCCAGATCTCGATCCAGGACGATCCCAAGAACGTCGATCCGCTCGATGGGGTGGAGCTCGCGAGCCGAGAGCTCCAGTACTTACGTTTGAGCGCGCCGCTGGCCCCGCCGAAGTAAGAGCGATCGCTCCGCCTCCATCCGATCTCGCCCGAAGGGGTGAACTCGGTCGTAGACCTGTCGGATTTGGTCCCACAGAGGTAGTACGTGAGGCTCGGATAGCGGCAGACAGGGTGGGACAAGCGGGCCTTTCGCACGCAACACCGCTGGCTAACCTTCTCTTCGTGAGCGATCTCACTCCCCTCAGCCGTGCCCTCGCGCTCCGCTCGTGGCGAGCCGCGCTCGTCGGCCTCGGGGCCATCCTCGCCGTGTACGGACTCGAGCCGCTTGCGCCCGCGGGCTGGCCGCGTGGCGCGCTCGTCTCGGTCGCGTGGCTGGCGCTCGGCCTGGGCGCAATGCTCGCGGCGTTACGGGCGGCGCAGACGACGCCCGGACGCGAGCGCCTCCCATGGGTCTTCGTCACACTCGCCAGCGGCGCGTGGACGATCGGCATGCTGGTGCGCAGCGCATTTGTCATCGCGGACGTCCCGATCCCGACGCCGGGCCTCGACGACATCGCGCACCTGAGCGCGGCTGCCCTCCTGATCTTCGGCTTCATTGCGATGCTGCGTGGTCAGCGTCTCGCGATCTACGCCTTGCTACTCGACTCCGGGGCGGTGGTTCTGCTGCTTCTCGCCGCGATCGCGCTGCTCCTCTCCAGCGCGCTCGCGAGCGAGATGAAGCAGGAGCCGTTCGTCACGACGGTCGTCCTTCTCTATGCGGTGCTGTGGTCTGGCGCGACGGGCGCTGCGCTGTCGGCCCTCTGGGGCTCGCCGATGGAGCAGCCGCGTCGCGCGTTCGCGATCCTCGTCATCGGCGTCGCGCTGAATGCGCTCGCGTTCACGCTCAGCCTGCCAGTCTTCCTGTGGGGTCAATTCCAAGCGGGCACTCCGCTCGACCTCCTCTGGATGCTCGGCATGCTTGCGATCGGCGTGTCGGCCGGGACCTGGATCGAAGACCGTCGGTCCGCACCGAGACGACTGTTCTCACGCGACGTGGTCGAGCTTTCGCGGCTGGCGCTTCCCGCGATGACCGCGGCATTCGCCGCCGGGCTGGTCGTCGTCGCGAACCTGAGCAACTCGGGCGTCGAGCTGTTCGTCGACTCTGCGGTCGCCGCGACGATGGTCATCCTCGCCCTTCGTGCCGGTCTGGCGTTGTACACGAACTGGCGCCTCAGCGAGACCGAGCGCCGTCGCGCGGTGCAGTTCGAGGCCTTGTATGAGGTCGGTCTCGCCGCTGCGGGCGAGCGCTCTCTCGACGACCTCGTGAACCTCGTCGTCGAGCAAGCGACGCAGCTGTCTCGCACACACGGGGCGATGCTCGCCCTCGCGGCGCCCGGCGACGGCTTTGTCATCCGCGCGCTGCGCCCAAACCCGGATCTCGGCCTGCGCGACTCGGTCGGCGAGCCGCTCGCCGGCATTTCGCTCGCGGCGGTCGAGACGCGCGACATGGTGGTCGCTCCGCACTACGCCGACCACCCTAAGAGTACGAAGCCGCTCCACGCGACGATCGCGTCGGCCATCGCCGTTCCGCTCATCGCGCACGGCGAGCTCGTCGGGACCCTCGCGATGTACTCGGCGACGCCGCGTCGCTTCTCGAGCGACACGCAGCGACTGGTCCGCCTGTACGCGGCCCAGGCGGCGATCGCGATCGCGAACGCGCGCCTGCTCGCGGAGACACACCGGCTCGCGCGCGACGACGACCTCACCGGCGTGCTGAATCGTCGCAGCCTCATGGAGCGCCTCGACAGTGAGCTGGCCGGTGCCGCTCGTCACGGCGACATCTTCGCCGTCGTGCTGTTCGATGTGGATGGCCTTAAGAACGTGAACGACACCGCCGGCCACCTCGCCGGCAACGAGGTCCTGACGAAGGTCGCACACCTCATGCGCGAGTCGGCCCGCGCCGAGGATGTCGTCGCGCGCTTCGGCGGCGACGAGTTCGTCCTTCTCCTTCCCCGCACCGGCCTGCTGCCCGCGCAGGCCCTCGTGAGTCGCGTCGAGTCGCGTCTGCGTGAGGAGACCTATCACTGGGCGGGTCGCGACCACCCGCTGCCGAGCGTCTCTTTCGGGATCGCATGGTTCCCGGAGGACGGCCGCACCGACGACGCGCTGCTCGCCGTCGCCGACGAGCGCATGTACGAAGACAAGGCGCGCTCGCGCGCAAGACGCGAGGGTGCGTCGGGGGCCGACTAGCGTTTAGGCTGCTCCTGCCGATCAGGCGGGAGGGATTCCGTGGCCAAGTGTCCCGAGTGCGACGCCGAGGTGACCGTCGGGAACGCTGCCGTGAAGGGTGAGATCGTCTCGTGCCCCGACTGCGGCGCGGAGCTCGAGGTGACCGAGACGAAGCCGCTCGCGCTCGCGCTCGCGCCGGAGGCCGAAGAAGACTGGGGTGAATAGCCCGACCGTCGGCGTACTCCTCTCGCGCGTTCGCGTGGAGGAAAAGATGCTTCTGGAGGAGCTCGAGTCGCGGCACGTTCCGACCAAGGTGCTCGATGACCGCGAGATCGTCTTCGAGCTCGAGCGGAAGCCGGACATCGGCGTCGACGTCGTGCTCGAGCGCTGCATCCAGCACAGCCGCGCGCTGTACTCGCTCTGGGTGTTCGGCATCTGGGGCATCCCCACCGTGAACACCTTCGAGGTCGCGGACATCTGTGGCAACAAGCTACTCACGACGATGCGCCTCATCCGCGATGGGGTGCCGTCGCCGCGGACCCGCGTCGCGTTCACCCCGGAGTCCGCTCTCGTCGCTGCGGAGGAGCTGGGTTACCCCGTGGTGATGAAACCGCTCGTCGGAAGCTGGGGCCGTCTCATCTCGAAGGTGAACGACCGCGAGGCGGCGGAGGCGATCCTCGAGCACAAGGATGTGCTCGGGACGTATATGCACTCCATCTATTACGTCCAGGAGTACGTGCCGAAACCGGGACGCGACATCCGCGCGTTCGTCGTCGGCGATGAGACGATCGCCGCGATCTACCGTTATTCCGACCACTGGATCACCAACACCGCCCGCGGCGGCAAGGCGACGAAGTGCGTCGTCACGCCGGAGCTCAACGAGGTGTGCGTGCGGGCGGCCCGAGCGGTCGGCGGCGGCGTCGTCGCGATCGACGTGCTCGAGGGAGCCGAGGGTCTGCTCGTGAACGAGGTCAACTACACCATGGAATTCCGAAATTCCATCGAAACGACCGGCGTGAACATCGCGGCGAAGGTCATCGACTACGTGCTGTCCGTGGCTCCGAGGTGAGGGCGGGCATCGTCGGCGCCGGTGGCTATGCCGGCGGCGAGCTGCTGCGTCTGCTGCTTGGCCATCCCGAGGTCGACGCGATCGTCGCCGGCAGCGAGTCGCTCGCGGGCAAGCCGGTGACGACGGCACATCCGAACCTCCGCAAGCGAACGGATCTGCAGTTCGTCAGATACGAGGATGTGACCCGGTGCGACGTGCTCTTTCTCAGCTTGCCGAACGGCACGCACCGCGCCGATGAATTCGACGGCCGAGCCGAGCTGATCATCGATCTGTCGAGCGACCATCGACTCACGGACCCGGCCGACTACCAGCGGTGGTACGGCGAGCCGCATCCGCATCCTCACGCGCTCGGCCGCTGGGTCTACGGCATTCCGGAGCTACACCGCGCCCGCATCGCCGGCGCGAAGCGGGTGACCGGCGCCGGTTGCAACGCCACCGCTGCGATCCTCGCGCTGCTGCCGCTCTTCGCAGCGGACGTCGTCGACCGCACGCGTCCGGTCGTCGTCGAATGCAAGGTGGGCTCCAGCGAGGGTGGGCGCGAGCCGTCTGAGGACTCTCACCATCCGGAGCGCGTTGGCGTGGTGCGCTCCTTCCGGCCGGTCGGGCACCGCCACACCGCGGAGATCGAGCAGGAGCTCGCGCTCGGCGGCGCGCGGCCGCGCGTCGATCTCTCGGTCACCGCGGTCGAGCTCGTGCGCGGCGTCCTCGCGACCGCCCACGCCTACGTGAAGAGTCCCCTCGAGGACAAGGACCTTTGGAAGATCTACCGGGAGCGGTACGCGAGCGAGCCGTTCGTGCGCATCGTGAAGGAGCGGGCCGGGATCTTCCGTTACCCCGAGCCGAAGCTGCTCGCAGGCACGAACTTCGCGGACGTCGGATTCGCGGTCGATCCGCGCGGCGAGCGAGTCGTCGCGCTCTGCGCGATCGACAACCTGGTGAAGGGCGCAGCGGGCAACGGCGTGCAGGCGATGAACGTCGCGCGCGGCGTGGCGGAGGACGCCGGGCTCGGCTTCGTGGGACTGCATCCATGACCCTGCGCGCCGTCGTGAAGGCCGGTGGCTCGAAGGGCGTGGACCGTGACGCGGTCGCGACCCTCGTGGCCGAGGTCGCGCGTCTCGACGAGATCGTCCTGGTGCACGGGGCGTCGGCGGAGACCGACCGCCTCGCGGCCGCACTCGATGTGCCGCAGGAGACGATCACCTCGCCATCGGGCCACACCAGTCGCCGCACCGATCGGCGCACGCTCGAGGTGTTCGCGATGGCCGCCCTCGGCGTGGAGAACTTCCTCTACGTCGAGAAGCTCCAGCAGCGCGGCATCGATGCGGTCGGCCTCTCGGGTATCTCGGGCCGCCTGCTCATCGCGAAGCGCAAAGACGTGCGCTCGGTGAAGGACGGCAAGACCCTGCTGCTGCGCGACGACTACACCGGCACCGTGGAGGCGGTGAACCTGCCGCTGCTCACGCAGTTCATCGGACCCGGTCGCGTGCCCGTCGTCGCTCCTCTCGCGCTGTCGACGGAGAACGAAGCCGTCAACGTCGACGGCGATCGTGTCGCGGCGCGGATCGCGGTCGCGATCGACGCCGACGCGCTGCTCATACTCACGAACGTGCCCGGTCTGCTAAGTGATCCGAACGATCCGTCGTCGCTCGTCGCCGAGACGACGCTCGATGAGGCTGAGAAGCTGGCGCAGGGTCGCATGAAGAAAAAGATCCTCGCGGCGCGCGAGGCCATCGAGGGCGGCGTGGGCGAGGTCGTCATCCGCAGCGCGTCGGGCGATCCTCAGATCCGCACGGTGATCCAGGGATGACGGTGGAGCGGCGCTCGTCCGTCGGACGCGAGGACGCGCACACCTCGGGCCTCTATACCAAACGTCAGCTCTCGATCGTGCGCGGCGACGGAGCGCTCCTCTACGACGAAGATGGCCGCGAGTACATCGACTGCGTCGGCGGCCAGGGCTCGGCGAATCTCGGGCACGGTAACGTGGCGGTGGCGGATGCGATCGCTTCGCAGGCGCGGACGCTCGCCTCGTGCACGGAGCTCTTCTACAACGACCGCCGCGCGGAGCTGTACGACGTCCTCGCCTCGCTGCTGCCGGCGTCGCTCGATCGGATGTTCCTCTGCAACAGCGGCACCGAGGCCGTGGAGGGCGCGCTCAAGTTCGCGCGCGCCGCGACGAAGCGAAGCGGCGTGGTCGCGACGATGCGCGGTTTTCACGGCAAGACGATGGGCGCGCTGTCCGCGACCTGGGGTCCCGAATACCGCGACGTCTTCGGGCCGCTCGTGCCGGGCTTCTCGCACGTTCCGTTCAACAGGCCCGAGGCGCTCGGCGCGGCGATCACCACCGATACCGCCGCCTTCATCGTCGAGCTCGTGCAGGGCGAGGGAGGCGTGCGACCTGCGACGCGCGAGTTCATCGCGGAGGCTGCGCGCGTCTGCCGCGAGCGTGGCGCGCTGCTCGTCTTCGACGAGGTGCAGACCGGCTTCTGCCGGACGGGGACGATGTTCGCCCTCGAGCAGTACGACGTCGTCCCGGACATCCTCTGCCTCGCCAAATCGATCGCCGGCGGACTGCCGATGGGCGCGATCGCGTTCTCGCGCGCGTTGGGAGATCTCCCGAAGCGCTCGCATTCGTCGACGTTCGGCGGGAATCCGCTCGCGTGTGCCGCGGCCATCGCCGCGATCGGTGAGATGCGCCGCCTCGACCTCGCCACACGCGCGCGCGAGCGCGGCGCGCAGCTGCTGGATGGGCTGCGTGGCATTCACAGCGACCGGGTGCGCGAGGTCCGCGGGCTCGGCCTGCTCGCCGGTGTCGAGCTGAAGGAGAACGCCGGCCCGACGCTCCGGGCGCTGCAGGATCAGGGAATCCTCGCGCTTGGCGCGGGCCCGACGGTGGTGCGCTACCTGCCGCCGCTCGTCATCAGCGCTTCGCAGATCGACCGCGTGCTCGTCGCGACCGCCAAGGTGCTCGCATAGAGCCCGACATCGAGCTGGTCCGCGGGCTCGTCGCGATCCCGAGCACCAGCCGTCGCGAGGGCGAAGCGGTCGAGTGGCTCGTCGCGCGGATGGCCGAGCGCGGCTTTCGCGCATCCGTCGACGACGCAGGCAATGCGGTCGGCGAGATCGGCGAGGGGTCCATGCACGTCGTGCTCCTCGGCCACATCGATACGGTCCCCGGCGAGATCGCAGTGCGCGTCGAGGAGGGCGAGCTCGTCGGACGCGGTGCGGTCGACGCGAAGGGACCACTCGCCGCCTTCGTCGCCGCCGCGACGAACCGCGTCGCTGACGTGCGCGTCACGGTCGTCGGTGCGGTCGAGGAGGAATCGCCGACCAGCGCGGGCGCGCGTTACCGCGCGACGCTCGCTGCGCCGGACTGGTGCGTCATCGGCGAGCCATCCGGTTGGGACGCGGTCACGGTCGCGTACAAGGGGCGTCTCGCGCTGCGCGTCGCGCTGTCGCGTCCGGCACGTCACGGCGCCGCGCCCGGCCTCACGTGCACTGAAGAGGCGCTCGCGCTGTGGTCGCGCCTGCGTGCGTCCGCCGAGAAACGCACGAAGGAGGCTGAGGGGTTCGCGAAGCTCGACTGTCGTCTCGAGGGCATGAGCGGCGGAACGAGTGACGGACTCGTCGAACGAGCTGAGCTCCGTGTCGGCTACCGCATCCCGCCTGGCATCACGACCGCCGAGCTCGACGCAGATCTTCGTGCCATCGCGGCGGCGCACGATGGCGCTGCGACGATCGAGATCGAGCGCACCGGGGCCGAAGAGCCCGCGCGCACCTCGCGCACCACACCACTTGCGCGCGCGTTCGTCGGCGCGATCGCGGATGCGGGAGGCAAAGCGACGTTCAAGGTGAAAAGCGGCACGAGCGACATGAACATCCTCGCGCCCGCATGGGGCTGTCCGATGGTCGCGTATGGTCCCGGCGACTCCCGGTACGATCACACGCCGATGGAACGTCTCGCACTCGCCGATTACGCGCGAGCGATACGTGTGCTGCAAACCGTGCTCGCACGTGCCCGCAACCCCATAATCTGAGCCGACCCGCCGCGGCGGGCAGAAGAGGTGGCGGGAAGTTTGTTTTCGAAGCGCCAACGGCGTCAGCGCGCGGTCGTCGCCGCCCTTGCGGTGCTCGCGGTGCTGTTCGGCGCACTCGCACTGGTGACCCAGCTCTTCGACACCACACTGCAGACCGCGATCTACGACAAGGCCATCGATATCTCGCCCGCTCAAGTGAAGAACCAGATCACGATCGTCGCCGTCGACGACCTCACCATCACCAAGTACGACGTATATCCGTTGCCACGTCGCGCGTACGCGGATCTCATCCGCGCGCTCCGGGCGCAGAACCCGACCGTCATCGCGCTGGATGTGAGCTTCTACGACCGCTCGCCGAGCCCCGAGGACGACGCGCTGCTCGCGTCGGCGATCAAGGACGCGGGCAACGTCATCCTCGCGATGCAGGGAGCGGGCGACGGCATGCTGACGGACCACTCGACGAAGTTCGGAGTCGTGCAGCTTCCGATCGCGCAGCTGAGCTCGGTCGCGGCGGGCCTCGGCTCGGTGAACGTCACCGCCGATCCCGATGGACACGTGCGTGACGCGCAGATGCGCATCGAAGGCCCGGACGGGACGACGTACTACGCGCTGCCGCTCCTCGCCGCGGCACGACAGGTCCGTGCGGATGTCACGAAGGCGACCTTCACCGGCGACCGCCTCGTCATTCCCGCGCCGCTCGGGGAACGCGTGCTGCCGCTCAACGAGCGCGGCGGCATGGCCGTGTACTACGCGTCGCGGCCGGCCACGTCGACGACCGAGCAACAGAAGCTCGGCTTCTGCACCAACCCGCTCGAGTTCTGCGTCGTCTCGATGAAGGACGTCATCGCCGGCGCGGTGCCGCGTGAGCTCATCCTCGGCCGGACGGTGTTCGTCGGCTTCCATTCCGTCTCCGCGGTGCCTGACGACTATCCGGTGCCGAACAGCGTCGGGCGGAAGATGTTCGGCGTGGAGATCTGGGCGAACACCGCGCAGTCGATATTCACCAACCGCTACCCCGTGCTGAAGCAGGACTTCGTCACGACGCTGCTGCAGCTGCTGCTCGTGACGCTCGGCGGCATGCTCCTCGTCGTGCGCTGGCGGCTCTGGGGCTTTCTCGGTGCGCTCGGCGTTCTCGCCGCGTACATCGCCGGCGCTTACGTCCTGTTCTCGCTGCAGACACAGGGCGAGGTCGGGAACGGACCGGTGGAGGTGCCGTCGATCGGCTACGTCCTACCGTCCGCGTTCTGGTGGGTGATCGGGCTCGGCTACCTCCTGTTCGAGGAGCAGCTCGCGGTGTCACGGACGCAGAACACGTTCGGCCGCTTCGTCACGCCGGCGGTCGCGCGCACGATCATGGACCGAGAGGAGACTGGCCAGCTTGCCCTGGGCGGCGAGGACCGGCGCGTGACGGTGCTCTTCGGCGACATCCGCGGGTTCACGACGATCTCGGAGGGCATGACGCCGGCGATCCTGCTTGGGCACCTCAATCGCTATTTCGACGGTATGGTGACCATCGTGAACCGCTATGAAGGCAGCGTGAACAAGTACAACGGTGACAACATCATGGTCATCTGGGGTGCGCCGATCGAAGTCGCCGACGAGGCGCGCAAGGCCGTGGAATGCGCGTTGGAGATGCAGAAGTGGATCCAGGCCGAGCGCGCAAAGGGCGGGCCTGATGTGTCATTCGGCTTCGGCATCAACACCGGTCACGTCGTCGCCGGCTTCCTCGGCGCGCTGGGGCGGATGGAGTACACCGTGATCGGTGACACCGCCAACGTCGCCTCGCGTCTCACGTCGGCCGACATCGCGCGTCGCGACCAGGTCGCATGCAGCGCCGAGACGCTCAGCGAGCTGGGGAGCGACGTCGATTACGTCGATCTCGGCGCCATCCAGGTGAAGGGCCGCGCGGAGCCGGTCGCGTGCTACCAGATCAACCGCATCGGCGCGCTCGCGAACCCGAACGCAGCGCCGGCGCCGCAGATCAGGGTCGCGAGCGCCGCCGTGGCCGGGTCCCATTGATCGACATGCTCGACGACAAGGTCGCGCTCATCCTGGTGAAGCTCGGTCACCTGTCGGTGCAGCGTGACCGCGAGGCGTATCTCCGCGGCCTCGTGGAGCTGTGCTCGCAGGCGGTCGACGCCGAACGCTGCACCTTCTACGTCGTTGACCAAGAGAAGAATGAGCTCTGGGCCCGAGTGGCTCAACGCACCACGACCGAGATCCGCCTGCCGATCGGCCAGGGCCTCGCGGGTCAGTCCGCCCTTACCGGCGAGACGATCAACGTTCCGGATGCGTACGCGGACTCGCGCTTCGACCGCAAGTTCGACATGCGCACGGGGTTCCGCACGCTCAACGTGCTGGTCGTCCCGGTGTGGGGGAGCCAGGGAAAGCCGGTCGCCGTGATCCAAGTCCTCAACAAGCGCAACGGCACGTTCGAACGCCGCGATCAGATGCTTCTCGAGCAGATCGCGGAGACCATCGCGCCGGTCGCGGAGCACATCACGTCGGCGGAGTGAGCGGCAGGCCGGCCGACCGCCGGAGCACGGAGCGACGCACCGCGGCCGGAGCGCCACCGGACGCCGCCGATCGGCGCGCCGCCGAGCGACGCAGCCGCGAGCGGAGGACGGCCGGCCATCGGCTCGAGGTGATCCTCGACGTGACGCGTCGGCTCATGTCGGTGACCGATCTGGATTCGCTGTTGCACCTGATGGCCGAAGCGACGCAGGAGCTGCTTGCGGCCGACCGGGCGACGATCTTCATCGTCGACGCCGACCGCGGCGAGCTGTGGTCGCGCGTCGCGCTGGGCACCGGCGAGATCCGCATTCCGCTCGGGACCGGGATCGCGGGCAGCGTCGCGCAGACCGGAGACGTCATCAACATCCCGGACGCCTACGCCGACGCGCGCTTCAATCCGGAGCCTGACCAGCTAAGTGGCTACCAGACGAAGAGTCTCCTCACTTATCCGATGACCGGACAGGAGGGCCGCGTCATCGGCGTGTTCCAGGCCGTCAACAAGCACGGCAGTGGTCCGTTCACCACCGCCGACGAGGAGACGCTCGCGTCGCTCGCAGCCTCGGCCGCCGTCGCCGTCGAGAACGCGCAGCTCGTGGCCGAGCAGAAGCAGTTGTGGCAGACGCTGATCGAGACGCTCGCGATGACGGTCGACGCACGCGACCAGCAGACCGCGGGGCACAGCCAGCGCGTCACGCGCTACGCCGACGTGATCGGACGCGCGATGGGCCTGCGCGGCAAGGATCTCGAGAAGCTTCGCGCCGCCGCGCTGCTGCACGACTACGGCAAGATCGCCGTGCGCGACAAGTTCCTGCAGAAGCCGGGGAAGCTCGACGACGCCGAGTTCGAGTACATGAAGGCGCACGCCGAGAAGACCGGCGAGTTCCTTGCGCATCTGGTGTTCCCGCGTGACATGCGCGACGTGCCGGTGATCGCCTCGCAGCACCATGAGCGCATGGATGGCAAGGGCTATCCGAAAGGACTTGCGGCGGACGCGATCGTGCTCGGCGCGCGCATCGTGGCGGCGGCGGATGTGTTCGACGCGCTGACGGCGCCGCGCTACTACAAGCCGGCGTATCCGCTTGACAAGACGCTGGAGTTGATGGACGAGATGACCGGTGACCACCTCGACCCGAAGGTCATGGCCGCCGTGCACGCCGCGAAGCCGCATCTCGAGGCCGCGCTCGCGGCGCTGAAACACACCTGGCCGAAGCCGGGTGACGAGGGCATGGGGACCATCCAGGAGGCGGCCGGTCTCTCGGAGCGCGATCGAGCGGCAGCGAAGGGGTCGTCGTGAAGGTCCGTTTCTGGGGTACGCGCGGTTCGATCCCGACGCCCGGCCCGAGAACGGTGCGCTACGGTGGCAACACCGCGTGCGTCGAGGTGCGCGACTCGACCGGCGCTCTGCTGGTCCTCGACGCCGGGACCGGTCTGCGCGAGCTCGGCATCGCGATGATGAACGGCGGCGGCAGGCGTCCGTTCGACGTCGACCTGCTGATCTCGCACCTCCACTGGGACCACATCCAGGGCATCCCGTTCTTTCGTCCCGCGTACGACCCGAAGAGCCGCCTGCGGATCATCGGACCGAAACAGTCGCGCACGATGAAGGAACTGCTCGGCATGGGCATGGACGACCCCTTCTTCCCCGTCGATATCGACGACCTGCCCGTCCAGCTGAGCATCGAGGAGATGACCGACGGATCCGACGAGCGCGTCGGGCCGTTCCGCGTCCACTCGTCGACCCTCTTCCATCCCTCGCCGGCGCTCGCGTATCGCGTCGAGGCCGACGGGCGCTCGCTCGTGTACGCAACGGACACCGAGGATGCGTTCTCGGGCAAGCCGAATCCCGTGATCCCGCTATCGGCCGACGCGAACACGCTGATCCACGACGCGCAATTCCTGCCCAGCGACTTCAAGGCGACGTGGGGTCACTCGACCGTCGATGCGGCGATCGACGTCGCGGTGAAGGCGCGTGTCGGCCGGCTCGTGCTCTACCACCACGACCCCGACCGCAGCGACGACGCGCTCGATCGTATCGGGAGGGACGCGCAGCGAACGGCGAGCGAGCGTCGGCCGGGTCTCGAGGTCGTCGTCGCGCGTGAGGGACTCGAGCTCGAGATCTAGGGGTATCGTCGGACCGAGAAACACGTAGGGGAGTCTGGCGATGAATGCGCTCGAAACGATCAATCAGGCGCGCGACGCGCTCACCGTGAAACGGGTGTATGGCGAGCCCTACCAGCAGGACGGCGTCACGGTAATCCCGGCCGCGGTGGTGATGGGTGGCGGCGGTGCCGGCGGTGACATTGAGGGCAACGGCGGGGGCGGCTTCGGCCTCTCGGCCCGGCCCGCCGGCGCGTGGGTCATCAAGGATGGCGACGCGACGTGGCGCCCCGCGATCGATGTGAACCGCGCCATCCTGATGGGCCAGCTCGTCGCGATCGTGATGTTCCTGTCGGTGCGGTCGATATTCAAGGCGTGGGCGAGGCGACGCTAGTCGCGCTCTCGCGGCGGCGGTCGAGCGCGTAGCCCGAGCCGGATCGGCGCTTCGCGACCTCCTTCATCTCTGCCGCGGCGCGCGCGACCTCGGTCGCGCTGGTGAAACGATCCGGACGGAGTGGCACGACGCCGATCGACACGGTGACGAATGGGATGCGTCGTGTGCGCCCCCGACGATCCGGCGCCTCGACCCAACCGCGCGCGCGGTCCTCCGCGTCGTAGAGCGCGGGGATCGTCGCGTCGAAGCGCGCGATGATCTCGCGCGCCAGTCGCTCGGCGCGATCGCCAGGCACGAGGACGACGAAGTCGTCGCCGCCGACGTGACCGATGAACGTGTCTTCGCTCGTCTCGCCGACGACTTCACTCAGCAGCTCGGCGACGTGCCCGATGAGGCGGTCGCCGCGAGTGAACCCGTGCCGGTCGTTGAAGTCCTTGAAGTGATCGACGTCGACGTACAGGCATGCGGCCTCACTGCTGTCGGCGAGCCGCGCGTCGATCTCGTGCGCGATGCTGAGATTCCCCGGAAGGCCCGAGAGCGGATTCAGCGAGCGGAGCTCGGCCGCGCGCCGCAGCGCGGATGCGATGCGAGCCACGAGCTCGTCGACGTCGAACGGCTTCGAGACGAAGTCGTCGGCGCCGTTGCGGAAGCGCGCGGTCGTCTCGGCGGTCGTGCGTTTCGCCGTGATGAAGACCACCGGGATGTAGCGCGTGCGCCGATCGCGGCGTAGCTCACGGTGCACGTCATCGCCGGACAGGAACGGCATACCGACATCGAGGACGACCAGGTCGGGACGTGTGGCGCGCGCCTGCTCGAGCGCCGCTTTGCCGTCGGCCGCCAGGACGCAGTCGTAACCCGCCTCCTGGAGTGCCAGATCGATCAGGGCTCGGGTCGGAGCGTCGTCGTCCGCGACCAAGACGCGGCTCGGCATTTGTTCAGGATTAGCGACCCTGGATGGCTTTAACACTGAGAAAACGGTACCGCCAGGCCACCGCTGGTCCTGTTGCGAGGCGAGGGAACGAGCGAGGGGCGGCGTCCTGTTTACCGGCTGTTGACCCTCGAGTGGCTGCTGGTCGTAGCTAACTCGGTCGGTGGGCGAGGAGGGACTCGAACCCTCACGCTCTTACGAGCACGAGCTCCTAAAACTCGCATGACTGCCAATTCCATCACTCGCCCGGTGTCAAAGCGTATCCGCCGCGCGACCGCGCGACTAGGCCCCAACGGCGCTAGCCCTCGCGAGCAGTGCCGCGTCGAGCGCGTCGAGCACCGCGCGCGGCGAGCGCCGTTCGTGCGCGCCGCGCGCGGCACCGATGGACCTGACGACGGCGCGCGGGTCATTGAGCGTGATCCCGAGCGACAGGGCCGTCTTCTCGCACTGCACGGTGTGCTCGACGATGTGCGACGCGAAGCGGTGAAGCCGAAAGCGGACGTCGACCTGATGCGAGACGTCGTACGGCCCCCACTCCGACATCGAGACCCGCGAGCGCGTCATCGGTGTCGGCCCGTCGCGCCGCGAACGCCGCGAGGATGTCGAGCACGCCGCCGCTGGTGTCCGCCGGGTCCGGCTGCGGCCGCCGATCCGGCGGCAGCTTCAGGGGCTCGTCCTCGCGACGTGCGAGAGCGTGCTGCGTGTTCGCGCGGTATGAGCGCTCGACGCCGATCGCGTGGGCGAGTGTTTCGCGCAGCGTCCACTCGCCCTGCGCAGGAGCGCGGTCGAGC
>VBFY01000027.1 GCA_005889405.1 Chloroflexota bacterium
CCGGGCCGTAGATCGCTGCGAGGGTGGCAGGCAGTAGCAGGACGCCACCGATGGAGCTGCGGCGAAGCCAATCGCGCCGATTCTGAACGAGCGGCGATTGAAGCGCACCGACAACGACACCGCCGGCAATGCCTCCGACGGGAATCCCGACCAGCATCAGGGCCGGGCTTCGCCCGACTTCGGGCCACACAAACGCAATCGGCGCGCCGATCAGAGTGAAGCCGAGCATTCCCAGCAAGTAGCCGACAGGGAACGCCAGCCATACGACGAGCGTAGTCAGCGGCAGCCACAGCAATCGTCGCCGGACGCGCCCAACAAGCGCGAGAGATTGCGATGCGCCGGCCAGTAATCCCATGAGTGCCATCGCGTCAGCCCAGCCGGCGACGGAACAGCTAACTTAAGCGGTGACACCGGAGCCAAAAACACACGCGAGCACCCAGCGCAACCAGATCGATCTTGCCACGCGCGGAGCGTACCTCTGACGACGCTCGTTCTACGAGTCTGCAGAGATGGACGCGCCCTCGATATCACGTGGGACACATTTCCCGGTCTACGGTTCGAGCTCGGCATAGCTGCGCCGCAGCGGGCCGTCGCTCACCCTGAAGCGCTTTCGGCCCACGTGACTCTCCTACGGGAGTCGCGCGGCGGTTCGTGACACCGGCGAGTGAGATTTGCGATCAGCACGAGCGACAATGTGCGCATGCCCCAGGACAAGTCGCCACGAAATCGCGCCACTCCGCTCGCATGACGATTCAGTGGACCGGCGATGTCATGAAGGACACGCAGATATGGGTGCAGGAACTCTTTCGCAGGATGACTGACCCGGACGAGGGTCTGCTTGCGATTCTCCTGTTCTGGCGTGACACGAAGCTGACCCACGTCGAGGCGCTCGATGATTCCCACTTCGCGAGCGATGCCGCGAAGGCCGAACTCTACGAGCGTGTCGTACCGCGGCTGCTACGGGAGAGGATGCCCGACGTAATCGGGCTTGCGACAATGACACGTTGGCGAACCGAAACCGAACACGGAGAGGACGTCGTCGTCGCGGCTGTCGGAACGGACTTCGTGCGAATGACTCGCGCGATCATTGAGCGCCGCGCAGATGCGCCTCCCCTACTTGGCGATTGGAGGCCGTTCCCCGATTCGCCGGATCTCCACGTCAAGAGCTGGGTAAACGACGCGCTCCTTGCGGCCATGGTCGATGCCCATCGACCGCGCGGGCTCTCACGTCTCCTCCGTCGCCAGTAACGCGTCGACCTGCCTTTCGCGCCAAACGGCTATCTGACTACCTGTCGATTTGGCACCGCCCGCCACGCCTGTCGTGCTCAGAAGCGGTTAGGACACCAGACTGAGGGCGGACAGACTCTGGATCAGGTGTTCATCGTGATGAGCGCCAGAAGCGCGACCTGCCCGCCGCACTTTCTAGACTATTGACCGCTGAGACCATTGCTCTTCGAGCCAGAATTTCGGTATCAGTCGTGAGTTCTCGCGCAATTTTGAGAATCGCGCCGCTCGCGATTCTTCAGACCATTGCTCTACCAACTGAGCTACCTCGGCGAGACCCTCATTTTACTCGGAAACTCGCACGCGAATCGAACGTCTGCGCGAGCAATGGTTTAAGGACCATGTCCACGTGGGCGCGCAATAGTCTGAGTGGTTGAGCACGGCGTGTGGCTAGACCATTGCCCTGCGCTCGCGTTTCAGAACTCCGAGACCATTGCTCCTCCGAAACCATTGTCTCGCGAAGAACGAGTCGGAGGACGATGATCGTCAGGCCTTCGTTCCGACCCTGCGAATTGCCGCCAGGAATCCGCCGGGTGTGATGCACTCGAATCCATAGAGGTTTCGCTTCGGCACGAAGTGCTTTGTGTTTTCGCTCACCAGGTACTTGTCCGGCAGCGGTGCTAAATCCGGAACCGTGTAGGCGCCCAATGCCGCGCGCAAGATTGGACGATCATTCTCGTCGCGCACCGCCTCGGCGAACACCGGTGAGTCGTCGACCGGATCGAGCCATCGTGCCACGCGCCAGATCGGGGACAGCGTCGAGTTGATCGTGTCTGCGATGACGCCCGCTTCTGCGAGCGCTTCTTCGACCTCAGTCTTGATGTACTCAGACGTTGCGAGGATGTAAACCCCGGCGAGTCCGAGTTCGACGGTTTCGCGATTGGGCGAACGGGGACTATTCGTTAGGACCGCAGCAACGTAGACGCTGCTATCGAGAACGGCCAGCCACTGCAGCACCTTGGCGCTTCCGCGCCCGCTGCTTGGCAACCAGGGCAACGGCATCCTCATCACTCATCCGCTTTTCGTTAGGGATCCCCGGTAGTTGGTCGCGGAACTCGCGCACCTGTCGAACGGCAGCCGCGGGGATCTTCCGACGTGCTAGCGGGTGCGCGCGATAAGCCGGAAGCCACTTGAGGTCGGTCCAGTTCCGCACGGTCTGATCGGATACCCCGAGGAGCTGGGCAGCTTCAGTGGTCGTCAGCGTCTCGTCCTCACGCTGTGGATCGTTGGAGGGTTGCACGCGCCGAATTACACGCCGAATGAGGCGTGCAGTTGCAGACTGGCGCCGACGCTCGTAGTCGGTCGCAACTGCTTCAAGGCGCGCTACGTCGGTTGCATTGAAATCTGCCATCTCAAGCTCCTCCTGGCACATACAATCCACCAAAAAGTCAAGAAAGTCAAGAACCCCCAAAACGTATTAGACGCTGAGCATTGCAATGATTCTCGTCACGGGGCGACACCGAACTCAGGCGCCTATTCTCCGGTCGCCCCTGTCCGAGCAAAGCGCTTGGCGACCACCCATCGCACGTTGCGCCAGTGCTCCTTGTCGTAGGGCTCTTGCAGACCTTCGGCCGCATGGAAGGCGGCAACGAAAGCGTCGACGTCGTCCATCGCCATCCGCTGTATTCGTGCCTGCTCGTCCGGCTTCAAACAGCACCCGAGCGACACACAAAGTGCCTCGAGCAGAGTTGTCATGCGATCCTGGCCCTTCCGGTAACTCATGCCCGACATGATGCGACCGGGCCACCCAGATTGGTTGCGGTTCGCACTCGATCAGCGAGTCAGGACGTCCCGACGCGGTGGTCGTGGGCCCGGAGAGCGTCTCCCGCCGCGAAGGAGCGCGACCTGCCCGCCGCACTCCCAAGACTATTGACCACCGAGACCATTGCTCTTCGAGACTGAAAATCGGTATCAGCTGCGAGTTGTCGAGCAATTTCGCAAGTCACGGTGTGCGCGATTCTTCAGACCATTGCTCTACCAACTGAGCTACGTCGGCGAGAGCCTCATTCTATTGGAGATGCGCGGCGCCGGAGTCGCGCGAAATAGAGCAATGGTCTAGAGGACTATTCGCGCGGGTCTGAGCAATGGGTGTGCGCGATTGAGCGGGACGTCGACGAGACCATTGCTCTCTGGGGCAGTATCAAACGCCTAGACCATTGCCCTTCCTAGACCATGTCTCACCCGGTTTGGGCGAAGGGCCAACGCGAGCAGTGGTCCGTCGTCGTAATTGCTCATGAAGCCCCAGGTCGTGGACGCGGCTGTCGCCGGAGGCGATGATGGATGGCCCACGGTGACCAACGAATTAGGGCCGATAGCCGGCCATGCACTCGGCGCTGCCGTCGTTCTCATCGGCCCGTCCGGGCTGATTCTTTTCGTGCATCACAACTACGGCCGGAAGAACTGGGAGATACCGGGAGGCAACTGCGAGGTCGGCGAGTCCGCTCTTGAGGGCGCACTGCGCGAAGTGCACGAGGAACTGGGCGTCGATGCGCGGATCAAACGTTGCGTCGGTGTCTACTGGGAGCCCAAATGGCGGCCGGACAGGGGTATGCACCATTTTGTATTTCTAGCCGAACTATTGGCTGCATTGCCCTCGCACCCTCCCGACCCACGTGAAATCATCGAGTGGGGCTGGTTTGATCTGGAACGCCCTCCGCGTCCCATCAGCGACTTCACTTTGCGCAGAGCGCGGGATGCGGTTAGAGAATCACAGTTCAACTTCGCAACGGTCACCGAGCGCACCTGGCTCGAATAGGCGAAGTCTGCCAACTGAGTCGCCTTGGCGAGGGCTCCATACATAGGCAAATCTCGACCGGTCACATGTCAGGTATGCCGTGGGTCATGCGGGGCGTCCCGCATTCAGGCCGGCGCAATAGTCCATCACACCATTCAGTTCGCACCCGCTGGTCTCCGGTCAGCGCGCAGCTCGCGGCCCTTCGCGTAGTTCGATGTCCAACACACAAGAGACCATGAGCCGAGATCGACTAGCTGGAAAACCCTGATTCTGAGGCGACGGCGGTCTGAGGCGACAGCTGGAATCGCCGGATTGACCCTTGCTAAATCGATTGGACGCCTTCGTCGAAACCAATCACGTTAGATCTCTTCACGCGCCGCCCCGGGAGGCGAACCTTGCCGACGATCGGCCGACCGCCTGCGCGCGCGCGAGCCAGCCGGCGAAATATCGCCAGACGCTTCATAGGCGAGGCGAGCGTGATCTCAAGCAGCACAGGTTCCTTGTCGGTGACGGACATGTCATCGATTCGATTGGAGACTCGAACCATTCCCTGACGTTCTGCCTCGGAGAGTGCGCTAAACGCCCTCAGCGGAAGGCCCCAAAACAGACAGATCGTGTCGTAGCCGAAGGCAGACCAGAGCGCAGACTCAGGATCCGGCGGAGCAAACAACGAGACTCGTTCCGCCATGCGCGCCGCGCGTCGACTGCGGACGACCCGCGCCGTCACGCCTTGCCGACCCGGCGCAACCATGCCTGATCCCAAGAGGCGACATCGAATCGAGCGCGTGCCGGTAGAGCCGCAGTCAGGGTCGTTGGTCCGCGCACAAGGTCGAGCGCAGTCAGAATCGTTCTCATCGCCTCGTCGATCGAGACGCGCGAGACCGTGATCCGTAGTGCGGCTCCCTGATAGGTGTGGTGACGAGCCAAGTACATCCTGTGGATCTCGGGCACGGACTTCCCTTTGAGAAGCGGGCGACCCTCTGCGATCTCTGAGAGATGCACCCGAAGATGCGTCCATGAAACGTGCAGATGGACCAAAGCCGTCTTGTGCTGGAGGAGTTTCCGAGACGTGGGGTCGAGCAGCGCGCCGCCTCCGAGCGAAATGACCACCGGCCCTCGCCTCACAAGCTCACGTACCACCTGTGCTTCGATCCGTCGGAACTCTGCCTCTTCGCCGTTAGCGAAAAAGTCGTTCGGCGTGCGCCCACTGCGCCGTTCGATCTCACGGTCGGTGTCGAAGAAGTCACGATGAAGCGCGTCTGCGAGCAGCTTGCCCAGTGTCGACTTCCCGACACCCATGAAGCCGGCGAGGGCGATCGGGCGATCGAACACGCGAGCGCGACCCGCGACCATGTGCCTACTCGCGTCGGCCTCTTCGTGGTCAGTCCAACCCATCGCTACCTCGGGTGCGAGACGGCTTCGACGTTCACCGCGTCGATGGCGGTGCTGAGGACGATCAGGGTCTCGGCCCGGACAAATCCTGGCAGCAACGCGAGCCGCCTAGTGAGGAGGTTGCGGAGGTCTTCGGGATCCGCGGCCCGAACCTTGATGATCCAGTCGTACTGGCCGCTGACCGCGTGGGCCTCTTGCACCTGGTCGAATTCCCGGATCAGGTGATCGATGGCCTGGTAACTGTCCTCCGTCTGAGCGACGCGGACGATGAAGAAGGCCGTGATCGGAAGTCCGACACGATCAGGTGCGATCCGCGCCTGGACGCTCGCGATCACCCCGCTCTCGCGCAGTCTGTCGATGCGCTTCGCGGCGTCAGCTTCCGAAATGCCGGCCGCAGTGGCCAAAGCCGCGATGGCCGGCGTCACCGCGTCGGCCATCAAGCTCAGCAATTGCCAGTCGATTGCGTCAAGCGCTCCCACGACGGCACTCTACCAAACGCACCGTGCCAACGGTCGCACAGACATCATGCATCGATCACAACCCAAGATAGATCTGTCGGACGGCGGGATCAGCGCGAAGGACCGACGACGGACCCTCCTTCACGACCCTACCGTTCTCAAGCACGATGCAGCGGTCGGTAAGGCCGAACGTGAGCTTCGCGTTCTGTTCTACAAGAAGCATGCTCACGCCTTGGCTGCGCAGGCGACGAAGGGTTGTCGCGATGTCGTCGATGAGCACCGGGGCAAGGCCCATCGATGGCTCGTCCAGCACAAGTAGCTTCGGCTCGCTGAGCAACGCGCGCCCGATGGCCAGCATCTGCTGCTGACCGCCACTGAGCGCGCCGGCCAGCGCGCTGTCGAACCTCTTGAGCGCGGGGAAGAGCTCATACACGCGCTCGATGCGGTCTCCGAGGTGCCGCCAGTTCGATCGGTATGCCCCCAGCATGAGATTCTTTCGGACGGTCAAGCCGGCGAAGACCCGACGCCCTTCGGGAACGTATGACATACCCAGAGAGACGACGTGGTGCGGCTGAGTCGCCTGGAGAGATGTGCCATTGAAGTGCATCGATGTGGCGGTCGAATCGACTAACCGGAAGATCGCCTTCAGGGTGGAGCTCTTGCCGGCTCCATTCGCTCCGATGATCCCGAGACTCGCGCCATCAGCCACTGAGAAGCTCACCCCGGACACGGCCTGGACGCGGCCATAGCGCACCGAGAGGTCTTGCACCGTCAAGCCCGCGATATTCGGCGAGGTCACAAGGCTGCCTCGGACTCGGAAGCGTCCTGACCAAGATAGGCCTCGATCACGACTGGATTCGCCGCTACTTCGCGCGGCGTGCCCGCGGCGATGACCTTGCCGTGGCCGAAGACGGTGAGCCGCTCGCAGACGTTCATGACGAGATTCATGTTGTGCTCGATCACGATGACGGTGACGCCGGCGTCGCGGATCTTGCGGATCATCGCCTTGAGACCCTCCTGCTCAGCGGCGTTGAGTCCCGCGGCCGGCTCATCCAAGAGGAGGATCGTCGGCTCCGATGCCAACGCCCGCGCGATCTCGAGCCGGCGTTGGCGTCCATAGGACAGGTTCACGGCGAGCTCGTCCGCGACCTCGTGGAGATCGAAGTCTTGGAGCAAACGGAGCGCCCGCGCTCTGCGTTCCCTCTCATTGCGCACGACGACCCACGGTGCGATCAGATAGCGAATGTGCGCATGGGCAGGATCGCGGTCGAGCGCGACCATGACGTTCTCGAGCACGGTCAGCTGCCGGAACAACCGCAGGTTCTGGAACGTTCGCGCCACGCCAAGGCGAGACATCCGAAACGAGCGCTGCCCAGTCACGTCCCGACCCCAGACGAAAACACGGCCGCCGTTAGGCCGATAGATGCCTGAGATCACGTTGAACAGCGTCGTTTTCCCAGAGCCGTTCGGACCGATGACGCCATGGATCTCGCCCGCACTCGCCTCGAGGGAGACGCCGTCGAGCGCTTGCAGGCCCTTGAATCGCTTGCTCACCGAGTCGACACGCAATGCGACGCCTTCCGGCGAGGGCGGCACGACCTTCAGCCTGGTGGGCGCAGCAGACACCGCGCCAGCCTTCCACGGTGTCGGGATGGACAGCCAGGGCAGGTCGAATCGCCGCCGGATATCAGAGGCCGCTCCTGCAAGTCCACGTGGCGCGAACACCACGGTCGCGACGATCAGCCCGCCGTAGACCAGCTGCTGATATGTCTGAACACCGGTCAAAAGGTTGCGAGCCGTGATGAGCAGGACGGCGCCGACGACGGCGCCCCAGATGCTGTCCTGCCCACCGATGATGACCATCGCGAGCAGCAGGAACATGACACCGAGGCCGAAGGTGTCGGGACTCACGTACCGCGCGTTGTGGGCGTAGAGCACGCCGGCAACACCGCCGACCAGACCGGCGAGCAGGAACGCCATCAGCCGGTAGTAGCGGACCTCGATACCCGATGCGGCCGCGGCGAGCACGTCATCTCGCATGGCCTTGAAGCGGCGCCCCAGCGTCGTGTTCGCGACGAACAATGCGAACCCCACGACGAGGATCAGCGCTATCGCGACCAGGTAGTAGTAGTCGCGGGGACCACTTAGGTCGAGTCCCGGAAAGACCAGCGCCGGTATCTTGCTGATCCCGGACGCGCCACCGGTGAGGTCACTGTTCGAAAGCAGGCTGGAGAACGCCACCGCGAGACCGAGGCTCACGATCCCGAGGTAGTGGGATTGCACGCGCAGAGCGGGGACCGCGACCGCAAGTGCGACCCCACACGTCGCCAGCACAGCGACGGGGGCCGCAAGCCAGGGATTCCAACCGTAGGTCGTGGAGAGCAGAGCAGAGACGTACGCGCCGGTCCCGAAGAACGCTGCCTGAGCGAGATTCACCTGCCCGCCGAAGCCCATCACCAGACTGAGTCCGACGGCCACGATGGCGAACAGCATGATGAGGATCGCGACATGCACCGTGTACGAGTCGAGGACCACTGGAAGCAGCAGCAGCAGAGCGACGAGCAGCGGCTTGCCGAATCCGATGCGGATCACGCGCGATCGACCGTCCGCTCACCGAAGATGCCGGTCTGGCGCACCATCATCGCGACGGCGAACACAACGAAGGTCAGCAGCTCGGAGTACGCGGACAGCGGACCCGCGGCGAACGCCTCGATGAGGCCGAAGATTAGGCCGCCGACGATCGCGCCCGGGATGCTACCGAAGCCACCGAGGATCGCCGCGGCGAATCCCTTAATGCCAACGTAGACGCCCAGCGTGGGGTTGACGTAAAGGAGCGGCCCCACGAGCGCACCGGCAACCGCCGCGATGGCCGATCCGATCGCGAACGCAATGGCATTCGAGGTCGCGACGTTCACACCCATCGCGGTCGCGGCTGAGCGGTCCATGGCGGCGGCCTGCATGGCGGTTCCCAGCTTCGTGCGGTCCAGGAAAACGTAGAGGAGGAGCATCACGATTCCCGATACGGCCAACACGAAAAGCTGATAGGTCGTGACGATCACGCCGCCGACATCGATCGGGACATTGGGGATCGGCGTCGGCACGGCTATTCCGAACGAACCCCAGATCACGATTGCGACGCTCTGGAGCATGATGCCGAATCCGATCGTGCCGATGAGCATCAAGTTGAGATCCTTGCTCTCGAGCGGGCGAAGGATCCGCTCCATGCCCAACCCGATCACGGCCGTCAGAAGAACGGCCAGGGTGATCGCCACGGCGAAAGGCAGATGCATCGTGACGAAGAGCGTCGCGGCGAGAAACGCGCCGATCATGACCACGTCGGCGTGGGCGAAATTCACCAGGCCCATCGTGCGGTAGACGATGGAGAAGCCCATCGCGACGAGCGCGTATACAGCGCCCATGCCGAGGCCCCCGACGAGCGTCTGAAGGAAGTAGATCACGGGGGCTGAAGGCCGCGTGGGCCGCGGAACGATCCGCGGCCCACGTAATTTGCCTGGGATCGACGCCGGCTATTGCGCAACGATCTTGCCGGCCTTGAGGATGCCGATCTGTGTCGCATGAAGCCCGAGTCCGACCTCGTCGTACTTGAATTGCCCGAGCAGCCCGTCATAGGTAATCGAACGAACTGCCTCGATCAGCTTCGGGCCGCTTAGGTCGCTCGGCGTTTTCTTCATGGCCTGGATGAAGATGCTCATCCCGTCATACGCCTTCGCGCCGTGGAACTCGGCCTCCGAGTTGAACGCCTTCTGATACGCGGCCGCGAAGGCCTTGGTCTTCGCGTTGGTGTCGTTGCTCAGGTAGGGCGAGGTCATCACGCTGCCTTCGGCCACATCGACGCCAGCAGTCTGCACGAACGTCGGGGTGCCGATCGGCGCTGCGCCCACGAAGGTCGCTGAGATGCCAAGGCTGCGGGCCTGCTTGGCGATGAGTCCGCTCTGCACCTCTTCGGCGCCGATAAAGAGCACCTTGGGGTTCGTGCCCCGGATCTCGGTGAGCACTGCCGTGAAGTCCTTCACGTCAGGGGCGATGACCTTGTCCGCGGTCGGGGCGACACCCGCCTTGGTGAGCTCGGCGAGGAAAGAGTCGTGCTCGCCTTTTCCGTAGGTCCCGTTGTTCGAGATCATCGCGATGGAATTAATCTTCATCGTGTTCAGGACGTACTTCGCGAGCGTCTGGTCGAAAACGACGCTCGTCGTGCTGTCGATGAAGATATAGGGCGAATTCTGCTGGAGCAGGGCCGGAGCCTGTCCTGAGGTGATCTGCGGGATCTTCGCAGCGGTGAGGATCGGGATCATGGCCAGCGAGAGCGTACTGAGATTCGCCCCATAGACCATCACGGTCTTCTCGCTGATCGCGCGTTGCGCGAGATCAGTGGCGATCGTCGGCTGGCCTTGATCGTCGTACTTGATCAGGTCGATCTTGCGGCCATTCACGCCACCCGCTGCATTCGCTTCGTCGACCGCCAGCTTCACGCCGTTCCACATCCAGTTGCCAAGATCCGCGTTCTGTCCCGTGAAGGATCCGATGAGAGTCACCCGGATCGGATCCGCATTCGGCGACGCGGTCGCCGCCACCGCTGAGGGCGAGGCGGTCGCGCCAGTACCAGGGGTGCCCCCGCACGCGAATGCGACGAGGGCTGCGATGGTCAGGCCCGCCAGGATCCTAAGTCTCGCCATTTGCACGTCCCCTTCCGCTAATTCGGTTCGCTCTCGAAGTCATGTCATCGGTGTGTCGCCAGGTGGCGTATAGATGAACACCAGCCAGAGTGGCTCGGTGCCTGTATTCACGTGACGGTGGACGACGCCTTTCGGGATGAACATGAAGGAGTTGGACCCGAACTCCTCTTCCTCGCCCTCGGATAGAACCGTTCCGCTCCCACGAACGATGTAATTGATCTCCTCAGACTCAGGGTGGTTGTGGACCGAGCTTGACTCCCCTGGGTCGAAGATGGTCAGACCGGCGACCATGAACTCGGAATCGACGAGTTCGCGGTCGACGATCTTGAACACCTTGCGTCGGTACCCGGGCTCGTCCAATCCAAGCCAGAAGGCGTTGGCATCCCGAAACGGATTGATCGTCCTTATCTTCAATCGAACCTCCCTTCATAGATGTCGTTGATGTTCCAGTGACCGGGCGTCGGGACCGGGTCGTTCGTCATTGGCACGTCGATGAGCGCGGGACCACCGGCGCGCATGGCATCGCGCAGCGCACCAACGAGCTCGGGTGCGCTCTCGATCCGTTTGGCCCACGCGCCGCAGGCGCGTGCGATCCCCGCGAAGTCGGGCGTATAGGCTTTGCCGTCCGGCAGCTTGAAGAGCGTGCCGTGGTTGACTCCGTAGTGCGACATTTGGAGATCGGCGATCGTGCCGTGTGCAGCGTTGTTCATCACCACCCACACCACAGAGGTGCCCTGCTCCACCGCAGTCGGTAGTACTGGGAGCTGGCTACTCATCGCTCCATCTCCGACGAGCGCGATGACCGGTCGGTCAGGCGAGCCGATCTTTGCGCCGATTGCCGCCCCCGGGCCGAATCCCATCGTCGCGAGACCGCCTGGGGTGAGGAACACGCCCTCATCCGGCAACCGGTACCGCTGCGCGACGCCGTTCTTGTTCCAGCCGACGTCGGTCACGAGCACGCTGTTGGCCGGAACCGTCCGCCGAACGTCCTCAAGGATTCGTTCGGGTTTGAGCGGGAAGTCGTCGAGGCGGCCGCGTTCGGCGGTCTCGTCCCAGATCGTGCTGCGTGCGCTGGCGATCCGCTTACGCAACCCGGCGTGCTCGCGGGCCGGCAAGGCACCGGCTGCCGCGGCAAGCTGCGGCGCAGCGTGACGCAGGTCGGCCACCGCACCGATCGCTACCGGGAAATTGCGACCGATCTCAGCCGGATCGATGTCGATGTGAATGAGCGCGGTCGTATGAGCATTCCACGTGAAGCGCTCATCCCACGAGCTTGAGTCGGTCTCGGCGAAGCGTGTGCCGAGGGCAAGGATCACGTCTGCTTCGCGTGCGTACGTATTGGCAAGTGGCGTGCCCCAGAACCCCGTCATCCCCATGACCAGCGGATGGCTGTCCGGCAGGGCACCTTTTGCCATCAGCGAGTGCGCGATCGGCACGCCGAGCCGTTCGGCGACGTTGAGCACCGCCGCGCGCACGTCGGGGCGTCGAACGCCACCACCAATGAAGAGCAGTGGTCGCTTCGCGGCGGCCACGCGCGCCACGATCTGCTCGGCGACGCCACCCTGCAGCGCGGCACCGAAGAATTCCGCCGGGAGCGGATAGCGTTCGGCCTGTGCGGAGTCGAGAGGACGCGACCACATGTCCATCGGGACGCTCAAGAGGACGGCCCCCGGACGGCCGCTCTGTGCCGTCCAAAATGCGCGCTCGGTGTATCGCGGAAGATCCTCCGGACGATCGACGCGCCAGGTGCGTTTGCTGAACGGCCGATAGAGCTCCCACTGATCCCCGTCGACTTGCAGGTTCAGCTCTTGGTGAGGCCCTCGACCGCGGTAGTAAGACGGCACATCCCCGGAAATGACAACGAGCGGGATGGAATCGAGCGCGGCTGTCGCCGCGCCGGTGATCGCATTCATCATCCCCGGCCCGGCATGCGTGAGCACGACACCGGGCTTGCCGGTCATACGTGCGTAGCCGTCCGCCATGTGCGCCGTTCCCTGCTCGTGGCGCGTGGTGACGAAGTGGATCCGGCTCCGAGACAAAGCGTCGAGGACCGCTATGTTCGTGTGGCCGCACAGCCCGAACACGACCTCGACGCCGTAGCTCTCCAGTTGCTTGACGAGAACTTCGGCTCCGGTCGACGGCGACTGTCCCGACGATGGACGCTGATCACGCGTCAGCGCTGATGTCATCCGGTCCTCCCATGCGCGGTGACGGCGATCAACGTCTTTCCAGGCAACGTCGGAGCTGCACGCAACGCCTGATCCGCGTCCGTCAATGCGAACGTCCGCTTGATCACGCGTCCGGGATGAAGGGATCCGTCGGTCACGAGGCCGACGGTGGAGGCGAAGTCAACGGGATGCTGGTAAATGATCGAGCCCTGAACGCGCAGTCGCTGACGAACGATGCGCACGGTGTCGACGAGAACCGGCTGATGACTAAAGCCGATGAGCATGACGGTCGCACCCGGAGCGGTGGTCGCGATCGCGGCCATCAATGCATCCGGCGCACCGGACGTTTCGAAGACCACATCCGAGGATGAGCCTTCAGGCGCCTCGACAGACGCCGCCCGAGCACCAAGGTCGCGGGCGAGCTGAAGCCGTTGTGGCTGAGGGTCGACGACGTGCGGAGCAATGCCGAGTGCGGCCAGACCCAGTGTCAGCAGCAGCCCCTGTGAGCCGGCGCCGAAAACCGTGACTTCATCACCTGATCGCGCGCCGCTCTCACGGATGGCTGCGAGCGCCACGGCAAGGGGTTCAATGCAGACCGCGTCTTCCAGCTGGATCGTTTCTGGCAGAGGCCATACGAAAGCGCCGGGCACCCGTGCGAACTGAGCACAGAGACCATCGGTGCCCACGCCGAGCGAGTGCTTGTGCTGACACAGCGACGACGCGCCCTTCCTGCAGACAGGACAAGTGCCGCAGACGATGTTCGGCTCGACGACGACGAGCGATCCGATCGTCCGGTCCCGGACGGCGCTGCCGATCGCGACGATCCGCCCGTATCCCTCGTGACCGATCACGAACGGCCGGGGGAACCTCCAGTGACCTGCATGTATCGCGAAGTCGCTGCCACAAAGGCCCACGGCTTCGATGCGAAGCAGGACATCGTCGGGCCCGCACTCAGGGATCGGAACGGCCTGGACGTCGACCTGTCCTGGACCGTTCAGGACGGCGGCTTGCATTTGGCTCACGCCCATATGGACATGCCCCGCAAGTGGACCGTCTTCACGTACGTGAAGTCCTCGATCATCCACCGGGGGCTCTCGCGTCCGATACCCGAGTCTTTGATGCCGCCGAACGGAAGGTGATCCAAGCGATGATTCGAGGAACCATTGACCACGAGTCCGCCAACATCGAAGTCGCGGATGGCCTCAACAACGCGTCGCAGGTCATAGGTGAACAGGCCACCCTGCAGCCCGTACGGCGTCGAGTTCGCCTCGCGGATCGCGCCGGCGAAGTCATCGAATGGCAGGACCGAGACGAGTGCGCCGAACACCTCATCGGTCACGACCTTCGCGGTGCGCGGCGGGTCCGCGACGACTGCCGGGGTCAGCGTCGCACCATGGATGATCCCCCCGGCTTCAAGTCGTGCACCCGCGGAGACGGCTTCTCCTATCCACCCGGCGACGCGCTTCGCAGCCTCAGCATCCACCATCGTTCCAACGTCGGTCGCGGGGTCGAGTGGGTCACCGACCCGCAGCGAGGCGACCTGCGCACGGAAAAGGCCGACGAATTCCTCAAAGCGCGGCGACTCGACGTACACGCGCTGCACCGAGATGCAGCTCTGTCCTGAGTTGCTGTATCCGGTTCGGGCGCACACCCGGGCCGCCTCGGCCAGGTCAGCGTCAGAGCACACGATCGTCGCGGCATTTCCCCCGAGCTCGAGGACAAGACGCTTGCCCGCTGCAGTGCTCGCGACTTTGTGGCCAGCGGCGGCGCTGCCGGTAAACGCGACGGCACTCACCTCGGGAGCGGCGACCAAGGCCGTACCCAGCACGGCTCCGCCGTGGAGGACCTGTAGGGCCGCGTCAGGCATACCCGCGTCCAAGAGAATCCGCACGAACAAGGTCGTCGCGCCGGGCGCTTGTGGCGGTGACTTCACGATCGTCGTGTTGCCGGCCGCGAATGAGGCCGCGACCTTGTGCGCCAGCAGATTGACCGGAGCGTTGAACGGGGTGATCGCGAGGACGACACCGACCGGCAAGCGGATAGTTATCGCGCTCGAGCCGTGGCCACTCGGCCAGCCGTCGGTCGGCAGGACCTCCCCGGCGATCCGGCGCGCCTCCGCCGCCGCGATCTGCATCGTCTCCGCTGCACGCGTGACCTCGTGCGTCGTGTCCTTGATAGGCTTGCCCAGTTCTGTCGTTTCCAGGCGAGCGAGCTCCTCCCGCCGCTCGAGTAGGAGCGACGCGGCGCGTTCCAACATCTCGGCTCGACGGTATGCAGGCTGACTGCGTATCTCGCGAGCCGACGTGGACGCATACCGGCGCGCGGCGAGGACTTCCTCCTCTCCACAAACCGCCGCGATGGAAGCTTCGCGACCCGTGTGCGGCGAAAGCCGCCTTTGGACCCCACCCGAGGTGTCGCTCTGCCACGTCCCAGCCACGAAGGCGTCCGCCGAGAAGGCTCCCCCTCTGTCCATCTCCCGAGGGACGATAGCTGATTAATCCACTGCATGGACGGATTAGTCCACAGGATGGTTTACTACGGGCATGGGGGAGCCGACAGGTCAACTGAGCGGTCTGCGCGTTCTCGAACTCGGCTCGCTCATCGCCGGCCCCTTCGCCACCCGGCTGCTCGCGGACATGGGTGCGCGCGTCATCAAGGTCGAGCCACCGGGAGGCGATCCGCTCCGGAACTGGGGCCTGGTCACGGAGGATGGCTCCCTTTGGTCGATGGTCCAGTCGCGGAACAAAGAGTCAGTCGTCATCGATCTCCGCACGCCCGAGGGACAACGGCTTGTGCGCAAACTTTCGGGAACCGTCGACATTCTCGTAGAGAATTTCCGCCCGGGACGCCTGGAGTCCTGGAATCTCGACCCGACGGTGCTGCGCGAGGAGAACCCGCGCCTGATCGTGGTTCGTATCTCCGGTTTTGGCCAGAACGGTCCCTACCGGGACCGGCCTGGGTACGGCAGCACCGGCGAGGCCATGGGCGGCCTCCGCTTCATCACCGGATTCGAAGATCGTCCGCCGCTGAAGGTCGGCGTGAGTCTCGGCGATGCGGTGGCCGCCCTGTACGCGACGATCGGGGCCCTCGCAGCGCTGCATCGTCGCGAGGTCACCGGTGAAGGCGAGACCGTCGATGTCGCGCTGTACGAGTCCGTCTTCTCGCTGCTCGAGTCGATCCTCCCCGAATACGGGTATGCGGGGCCCATCCGTCAGCGTCGAGGGAATGCCTTGCTCGGGTCAGCACCGTCGAACGTTTATCCGACCGGGGACGACCGCTGGATCACGATCGGCGCGAACGGAGACTCGATCTTTCGTCGCTTCTGCGCCGCGATCGACCGACCCGAGCTCGCTGACGATCCGCGCTTTGCAGACAACCAAAGCCGACGCGCCAATGTTGCTGAGCTCGATCGCTTGATCGAGTCGTGGACACGCCGGCACGAGCTCCGTGAGTTGTGGGAGATCTTGGTGCGCGCAGAGGTGCCCGCCGCGCCGGTCTACAGCATCGCGGATGTCGTCGCGGATCCGCAGTATCAGGCGCGCGAGATGATCCTTCGGCTGGTCGGCCCGCAGGGGGTCGGTGAGCTCCTAGTTCCCGGCGTGGTCCCGAAGTTTGTCGAGGCGCCGAGCAGCGTACGGTGGCTGGGACGAGACGCGGGCGCTGACACCGCCACCGTGCTGCGTGACCTAGGCCTCGATGAAACGGAGCTTGAGCGCTTGGCGAGCAGCTCCATCGTCGACCTCGGCGGCAGCGCGAGATCAATGGCCGGTACGGCGGGAACCATGGAGTGAAGTCAACGGTCGCGGTCGTAAGTCGAGACGGTGTTCGAAGCGTCCAACGCGCCCTCTCACTTCTTACGCTCTTCGATGAAGAGCACCCGGCGCGAACAGCGCGCGAGCTGGTCGACATCGCCGAGCTACCCAAGACCACAGTGTTGCGGCTGATCCAGACCCTGGAGCGATCTGGGTATCTCTACAGTCGGCCGGACGGCCGGATCTGTTTAGGCCCACGGCTCATTCGGCTATCGCGAGCGGTGGATCTCGTCTGGCGGTTGCCCGTCGCCGTCGACGCGACAATGGAACAGCTCTGCGAGCGCAGCCGCGAAACCGTCAACCTTTACGTGCTCGAGGGACAGTGGCGGGTCTGCGCAGCTCAGAAGCAGGGGCCACAGAGCATCCGGTACGTGGTGGCGGTCGGCACTCGGTTGCCGCTGTGGGGTGGTGCCTCGGCGAAGGTGCTCTTAGCTGGCGCGCCGACGGAGCTGATGGATCTGGCGCTCGCTCATAGCGACAAAGATCCCAACTATCGCGCGTGGCTGATGCACGAGCTCCAGCGCGTCCGCCAAACAGGAGTTGCGATTAGTCATGGAGAGCGCGAACGGGGGTCATCCTCAGTAGCGGCGCCGATACGCGCCGGCGACCGCACGGTAGCTGCGCTCGCGATCTCCGGACCGACGCTGCGATTCACTGACGTGCGGGTCCATCAGTTCGCGGAATTGCTGAAGAACGCGACGCGCGACATGGAACGGTCGTTCACTAAGAACATGGACCGGGATGCGCTTGGAACGGTATGGGTCGGCGCGAGCGAAGCGCGCTAAGTCGTTTCCGTCAGGGCGGACACGCCTGGTGGGAGACCGCCATAAGCGATATCCAGCCAGGGCGGATAGTGATCCGCGGCGAGCGTATCGAGCACCTCGTCGAGTCAATGTCGTATGCAGGGGTCGTCGGTCTCATGGTCGGCAATCTCCGGCTCTCGAACCCGCAGGCGCGGTTGCTCGAAGCCGCGCTGATCGCCGGCGTCGATCACGGGGCGCGCGCGCCGTCGATCGCCGCTGCCCGGATGGCGGCGACATGCGGTGTCCCACTCAACTGCGCCGTCGCGACCGGTATCAACCTGCTCGGCGACGACCACGGCGGCGCCGGCGAGCAGTGCATGGAGCTCCTATACGAGGCCGCGGCCCGAAGCGCGGTTGATGCCACATCGCTGGCGTCGGTCGCGACGACGCTGATCGCCGAGCGGCTACGGTCCGATGAAAAGATCCCCGGCTTCGGCCACCAGCTGCACAAGGATGAGGACCCGCGACGGAGTCCGATGCTGCGGCTCATCGACGGGGCAATAGCTGCAGGTGAGATCAAGGGTTCCTTCGCCCGCGCGGGGCTCGCGCTGGAAGTGGCGCTCGCTCAGGCGAAGGGCCGCACGCTCGGGCTGAACGTGGACGGCGTGACAGCGATCGTGTACTGCGAGCTGGGTCTACCTCCGGCAGCGGCGAAGGGTCTGTTCTGTCTCTCGCGCGGTGTTGGCATCGTCGCTCACGCGCTCGAAGAGATGCAGTCTGGAGCGCGTATCAAGGGCCCATGCCCGCCCGGCGATGACCTTGTGAAGTACGTGGGACCGGCCGAGACAACGTGAACAGCTAGGCCTGACGCGGGCACTTCTGCGCTCGGCCGCCGGTTCGCCAGCAACGGAGGTTCTGAGAAGCTCAGTTGATTCGCGCCGACGGCGTTGGGCTCGCTCCGGGCGTTCTATCGGACTTGCGCGGTAAGTCCGTGGTAGCTCCGAAGCTTCGGTTGGCTGATTCTGGATCAGCCAATCGATCGAACTACGCGTGAAACGTGCGACCTGCCCGCCGCACATCCAAGACTATTGACCGCTGAGACCATTGCTCTTCGGGGCCCAACTCCGGTATCAGCCACGTGTTTCTAAGCAATTTCGCCATTCGCGTCGCGCGTGATTCTTCAGACCATTGCTCTACCAACTGAGCTACCTCGGCGAGGGCCTCATTCTATTGGAGATTCGTGGCGCGGGAGCCGCGCGAAATGGCCCTATGGTCTAGACCACCTTGTGTCGCAACTGGCGTAATGGTTTACGCGACCAAGCACGATCGGTCCGAAACCATTGCTCTAAATCGACGCCGTCAACGGTTGAGACCATTGCCCTAGCTAGACCATGCGCCGCCGCTCAAGACGGGGTTCGTGCAGCGGGTACGCCGTGTTGCGCGGCGAGAAGGCTCCCGACGACGCGCTGGCCCGCGAGCTGGGCGCGATGGGGCTGCGCTGAGTCAGCGCGCGCGCCGGTAGTGCATGGCGACCGCGCCGCTGCGGAGCGGCTTCGCCGAGACCAGCTCGAGCCGTCGCGTGCTGGGCAGCCCGCTCTGGTACAGGGTCGGGCCGTGGCCGGCGATCCTGGGGTGGACGAGGAACTTGTACTCGTCGATCAGATCCAGCCGGTCCAGCTCGGTCGCGAGCTTGCCGCTACCGAGAAGCACGCCGGCCGGGGTCGCGTCCTTGAGCTTCTGCACGCCCGTGCGCAGGTCGCCGGCGATGTGATGGCTGTTGGTCCACGGGAAGTCCTTCCGCGTCGACGACACCACGTACTTCGGCTTGGCCTCCAGCTTGACCGCCCATTCGCGCATTGCCGGCGGCGCCTCCTCGTCTCCGCGGGCGACCGCCGGCCAGTAGCTCTCCATCATCTCGTAGGTAACGCGGCCCCACAGCATCGCCCCGCCCTCGTCCATGAGGCGGGTGAAGAAGGCGTGTGTCTCGTCGTCGGCGATTCCCTCCTGGTGGTCGACGCAGCCGTCCAGGGTGACGTTGATGCTGAAGGTCAAGAGTCCCATGCGGCGAGTCGCTTCTCCCTCACTTGCGGCCTGCCCGCCGCACTCAAGACTATTGATCACTGAGACCATTGCTCTTCGAGGCTGGAGATCGGTTTCAGTCGCGAGTTTCTGTGCAATTCGCGAATCGCGTCGCGCGATTCTTCAGACCATTGCTCTACCAACTGAGCTACCTCGGCGAAGGGCTCATTTTACTCGGAAACTTGCGACACAGGCCTCCCGTAAGAGCAATGGTGTAGAGGACTAAGTGCGCGTTCGCGCACAATGGTCTGCGGCTTTGAGCATAAGATCGCTGAAACCATCGCTCTAGATGCGAGTATCAAAGCTCGGAGACCATGGTCCGTCCTACACCATGCGCCGGGGGCTCGTCAGGCATCTGAACTGCGCGGACAGTCCAGCACACCAGGTTTCAAGTGCTTAGGCACGTCGTCTTCAAGGAACACGACCGCGCGGCTATTCTGCGGCGGCGTGCGCTGCTCGGCTCGCATCGCCAGGTCTGGTCACGCGCCCTGGCGATGCACGCCGCAGATCGCGTTGGCGCGTGATCTCACGACGAGCAAACGCGGGATCGGTGCGATAGCGCTCGCGCCGGCGTTCGTTGCGGCAAAGGCGGCAGTAGGCGACACGCCCGTCGCGGTGCCGCACGACGTTCCCGGGCGTGAGGTCGTGACCACGCCGGCACTGTGCGACGCTTGGCGATCGGGTCCGACTGGCGGCTGGTGTCGTGACCCGCAGGTGATCGAGGTTCACGCAGCGCCGGCTGCGACAGGCATTCTCTATCCGCGCCGACGCGGGAAGGGCCCCGCGGCTCGCCTCGTACAGCCGCCGGCGCGCGGCCGCGACCGAACTGCGTGCGGTCCACAGGCAACAGCCGCTCGCGTCGCACTGGATCGGCTCCCCGCCGTGTGGCAGCACGCGAAGTTGCACGCCGTGATGGTATGCAGCCGCCAGCCGTACGGCCCGTAGAGTCGGGACAACAACGGTTGGAGGTTGCCTGATGGCCTGCGCATGTGGGAACTGCTGCGGCGCCTGCTGCTCGAGCACGACCACGAAGCCCACGACTCCGAAGCCCAAGTAGCCTTCGCCTACCCGCGGCGCTGATCGTCTGAGGCTTGCCTGCGTTACAAGTCCACGCCGGGCCCGGTGCGGTCGCGCTGGCGGTCGGTGACCGCGGCTTCGCATCGCCATCCGACGGCGAGCTGCCGCGACATCATGCTCGATCAAGCGGGAGCCACGAGCGGCAATCGGCGCCTCTAGGATGAGCGCGTGAGCGGAGCAAAGGCGCCGGAGCGGATGCTCGACCCGATCTGCGACATGGTCGTCGTCGTCCCTGACGCGCAGGCGGAGGGTCGGACCGTGGAGCACGAGGGCCGCATGTACGCCTTTTGTTCGAGCGGGTGCCTGAGCGCGTTCAAAGCGGACCCTGTGAGATGGGCTGCGAAGGTTGACGCCAGCGCCACCGCGGTCCAGACGCTCACGGGTGACGCCGTGATCGACGACGGGATGCGCCGTTGGTACGCGTCATGTCGCTGTTGCCTCTCGGATGCTTACCCCGCGATCGTCGCGCAGCTTGACGCGGAGCGTGACGCCGCAGCAGCCCACTAGATCTTCCGATGGATCTATTCACCGCCGTTCTGCATGCGCTTTCCATTTCCTTCGCGATGACCTGGGAGATCCTCTGGGCGCTCGTCCTCGGGTTCACCCTCTCCGCCGTCGTCGAGGCGGTCGTCTCGAAGGAACAGATGAGCCGGTTATTGCCCGATGACTCGCCGCGCACCCTCGCCGTCGCCTCGCTGCTCGGCGCGGCGAGCTCCTCGTGCTCGTATGCCGCAGTGGCGCTGGCGCGGTCGCTGTTCAACAAGGGCGCGAACTTCACGGCCGCGATGACGTTCGAGATCGCCTCGACCAACCTGGTGATCGAGCTCGGAATCATCCTCGTGATCCTCATGGGCTGGCAGTTCGCGGCCGCCGAGTTCGTGGGCGGGCCGATCATGATCATGGTCCTCGCTCTGCTGTTGCGCCTCTTGCTCACGGGGCGGCGCGTTGTTGACGCGCGTCGCCAGGCCGAGAAGGGGCTTCCAGGATCGATGGAGGGACACGCTGCCATGGACATGTCCGTCCGCGAGGGCACGCTGATTCAGAAGATCCTCTCCGGCCAGGGGTTCACCGCGATCAGCCACCTCTTCGTCATGAATTGGGCTTCCGTCATCCGCGACGTGGTGCTCGGGCTGCTCATCGCCGGGGCGCTCGCGGCGTGGATCCCGGAGTCCTTCTGGAAGCTCTTCTTCCTTAGCGACCAGCCGCAGCTCGCGCTTCTCTGGGGACCGCTCGTCGGACCGATCGTCTCGGTGGTGAGCTTCGTGTGCTCGATCGGGAACGTCCCGCTTGCCGCGGTGCTCTGGAACAACGGCATCAGCTTTGGCGGCGTCATCAGCTTCATCTTCGCCGACCTGATCATCCTGCCGATCCTGTCGATCAAGCGCCGCTACTACGGGACCTGGATGACCGTGTTCCTGTTCGCGACCTTCTATGCGGCGATGGCCCTCGCCGGCCTGCTCGTCGAGCTGCTGTTTGGCGCGCTCGGGCTCATCCCGCACCAGCGCAACGCGCTGGTTGTCGAGCCGTCGCTGTCCCTGAACTACACGACGGTCCTCAACGTCCTGTTCCTCGCGCTCGCCGGTGTGCTGCTCATCCGCGCGTGGCGAACGGGCGGCTTTGCGATGCTCGCGATGATGGATGTGAAAGCCGATCCGGCGCCGCACGCGGGGATGGCTCCCCATCACTGACCGGCTCGTCGTATCAGTTGCCTTCTCGTCGAGTGAGAAGCTCACAGAACATCGGGTGCCAGCAGATGACATCCAATACGCGACGGGCGACACATGGTCCATCACACCACGTCTAGGTCTGGGATTTGCGAACTGGTCCCGAAGGCCAGTCAGGGTCCGCGCAATCGCGCGGCGCGCGATTCGCGACCGAGCTTGATGAGAAGTACCGCGGTGGCCGCAAACAGCGCGAGGCACGCAGCGACCGAGAACCAGAAGCTTGCGTCGGCGCGATCGATCGAGATGACGGTGCGCGCTGCGTCGGCCGGCCATACGAATGCGAAGAAGATGAAGAGGCCGATCGCATGGACGACGATGCCCGGCCGTATCGAGTCGGCGACGAGGGCAAGCGTTCCGAACATCACATCCGCGAGGAAGTACCAGAGCAGGACCGGCCAGACGAACCCCTGCGTCGCGCCGTGTCCGGGCGAGATGACAAGGGCGGCAATGACGATCGCGAGCGGTCCGGGCACCTCGCGCTGTAGCCGCACGAGCACGTATCCGCGCAGGCCCGCCTCCTCAACGAGCCCGCCGACCAGACTCGCCATCGTCACCACGGCGATCACGGTGGGGAGCGGATATGCCCCGAGGTCCGCGCGCGCAGCGACCGGCACGGAGATGAGCTCGAAGACGATCGTCCAGAGCAGCACGAGCGCGCCGAGACCCAGCATCCCAGCGGCGAGCGCCCGGGTGAAGATCGCGCGCGGCGGCCGTCCGGCGCGCAGGGAGCGCGCGCGGACCGCCTGCGTGCGCGCGCCCGCCCGCGTAACTCCAGAGCGCCCAGAGCAACGCGGCCATGACCGGGACCGACCAGGGCAGCGCCGGCGTCGTTTGCAGATTCGCCACGAGCAGCGCCGACCAGATCCCCTGGACCGCGAGGGTCGCACCGAACACGAACAGGCAAAAGACGGCGGTAGAGAGCGCGCGTCGGAACATCACCCAGGGGCTTACGGAGTTTCAGCCACAACTTGCAACGCACGCATGCGCGCGACGCCGCCTGCGATGAGGGGGATCGCCGACAAGCTTGCGACGAGCGCGCCCGCAGTCATCGCGGCAACTAGTCCCACCCGTTCTCCGAGCGCCGCCTCGAGGATCGTCGCCAACGCGCCGCCCATGACTGCTCCGATGGCGACGCCGGCTGTCGCGAACGCGCGCGAGACGGCTACGACGCGGCCCTGCTCGCTCCCTGCGACGATCCTCTGACGTAGCGTGACAACATTCACGTTCCATATCGGTGTCATCACGCCGGAGAGAGCCGACGCGACGCCGAGCACGACGAACGGCGCGCCTGCGAGGCCAAGCGGCGCGATTGCCCACGCCAGTCCTTCGATCGTGGTCGCGATGACGAGCGAGGGCCCGATGCCAAGCTTCGTGCTAGCGCGACCAGCAAGCGTTGCACCAAGCACGCTCGCGAGACCCCCGGTCCCCAAGATCCACCCTGCGGCTTCCGGGCCGAGCCCGAACGCTCGGTAGGTCACGAGCAGAAGCGCCGTGCGCACCGCCATGTTCCCCACATTCGAGATCACGACGCAGGCGGCGATCGCGATGAGCGCGGGGTAACGCCGCCATATCACGAAGCTGACCAAAATGTCGCGGACCGGGTTCGGCCGCGCCGTGCGAGCCGGCTCGTCAGCAACGGTGATCAGGGACACCATCAATGCAGACCAGAGATACGACAGCGCATCGCCGATGATCGTCGCGACCGCGCCGATGAGACCAATGAGCCAACCGGCGAGCGCGGGCCCAGCGAAGTTGGCCGTCGCCTGGCTCGTCTCTAATCGGGCGTTCGCGCCAAGTAATCGGTCTGCTTGCACGAGTCGCGGAACGGTCGCCTGATACGCGGCGTCGAATAGGGCGGTGCCGCCGCTTACGACAAGGGC